>NZ_FNGZ01000003.1:0-295814 GCF_900103515.1 Pedobacter antarcticus | reverse complement strand
TCTTTCAGACCAAGACCAGAAGGTGACTTCAAAGGCAGACCGTCAAGAGATGGTGACAGCAAATCTTTCAGACCAAGACCAGAAGGCGACTTCAAAGGCAGACCGTCAAGAGACGGTGACAGCAAATCTTTCAGACCCCGTGCAGTAAAAGAAGGGTCTTCTAAAGAAATGCCACGGAATGAAAACCGCAGCTATATTAAGAAAGACAATTATGCGACTGATGGAGAAAGACCATTCAGAAACTACGATGATAAAAAACAAGGTGCTTCCAGAAGCACTGACAGCCGCCCATTCCGTAAAAGAGAAGATGGCGCGAAACCATATTCGAAAGACTTTTCTAAAGCTGCACCCGTTATGCGTGCAAGGAAAGAAAGTATAGGAGTTGACGACGGTAAAATTCGTCTTAACCGTTACATCGCAAATTCAGGAATCTGTTCCCGCCGTAAGGCAGATGAATTGATCGCAGCAGGTGTAGTCTCGGTAAACGGTGTTCCTGTTTCGGAGCTTGGACATAAAGTGGATCCTGGGAAAGATGAAGTTCGTTACAATGGCGAGCTGCTGAAAAGAGAGAAAAAGATCTACGTTGTACTAAACAAACCTAAAGATTATATCACAACTACAGACGATCCTCAGGAACGCAAAACTGTGATGTCCCTGGTAGAGAAAGCCAGCCGCGAAAGGATTTATCCTGTAGGCCGCCTCGACCGTAATACAACCGGATTATTATTAATGACCAATGATGGCGACCTTGCTGATAAACTATCTCATCCGAGAAACGGCATCACTAAGATCTATCATGTAGAATTGAGCAAGAGCCTTAGCCAGGGAGACCTGAATAAAATCCAGTTTGGTTTGGAGCTTGAAGATGGAATAATCAAACCAGATACAGTTTCTTATGTAGCAGGTGGTTCTAAAAAAGAAGTAGGTATTCAAATTCACAGTGGTAAAAACAGGATCGTAAGAAGAATTTTCGAACATCTGGGCTACGAGGTAGTCAAACTGGACAGGGTTGTTTATGGCAATCTGACCAAGAAAGATTTACCAAGAGGAAGATGGAGATATCTGGAAGAGCACGAATTGATTCAGATCAAACATCTGATTCAATAGACGACACAAAGTAGGGATGTTCATTAAGAGCATCCCTTTTTTAATGGCCGGAAAAAACGATTATATTGTCGTCGTTAACATCAATATAATATGAAAAAAATTTATGCTATGGCTATAGCCACGATGTCTATTTTCAGTGTGCATGCCCAAAGTTCGGGAGACTACCAGCTACTTGTAGGCACTTATACTGCTCCTGGCAAAAGCGAAGGTATCTATATCTATAATTACCAGAGTAAAACAGCCGGAACCCATCTGGTAAGTGTAGCTAAAAATATCATCAATCCAAGTTATCTCGCGGTAAGCAAAGACAGGGAGTTCGTTTATGCAGTAAATGAAGATGCTGACAAAAGTACAATCAGCGCATTTAGTTTTGATCAGTCTGGAGGTAAACTAAATTTCCTGAACAAACAAGACGCTAAAGGAGCAGATCCCTGCTATCTGATTGCGGATGAATATAATGTGATTTCCGCTAATTATTCCGGTGGCACAATCTCAGTGTTCGGCAGGCAGGCAGATGGCAGTCTTAGCCCCGCAAAACAGATAATCCAACATACTGGGTCAGGACCCGATAAAGCAAGACAGGAAAGCGCCCATGTACACATGGTCCGGTTTACACCAGACGGAAAGTACGTAGTTGTCAATGACCTGGGTATGGATATGGTTTTCTTATATCAATATAACCAGGAATCCCAACAGGACATTCTTGTTTTAAAAGATAGTTTGTCCGTTAAGCCAGGTAGCGGACCAAGGCATATAGTATTTAGTCCCTCGGGTAAAAACGCATATCTGGTACACGAAATGTCCGGCGATGTCACTGTATTTGATTATAACGACGGACAACTGAAAAAGATTCAGGAAATCTCAATGCTTGCGCCAGACTTTAAAGGTGAGACTGGTGCTGCTGACATTCAGATCTCGTCCGATGGAAAATTCCTTTACACAAGCAATCGTGGTACTGCTAATGCAATTACAACCTTCGCAGTAGGCAAAGACGGTAAGCTTACCTATAAAACAATTACACCTACTCTTGGCAAAGGCCCGCGTGCATTCGTCATTGATCCGAGTGGGAAATGGCTGCTGGTTGGTCATCAGTATACAGATGAAATTGTGATCTTCAGTCGTAATTCGCTCAACGGGTCATTAAAGGACAGTGGTAAACGAATCGAAGTTGGCGCTCCCGTTTCAATAGTCTTCGTACCAAAGAAATAATATTTATAAAAGGAATAAAAAAAAGGAAGACCTTCTCTTAACCAGAGAAGGTCTTCCTTTTTTTTACCAAAGCCGCCTTATTGAGTTTAGGCAATTACATTTTTGCTAGCTATTACCTCCGTATAATAATCTATATATACTGGAAGAATCTTCTTCAGATCGAAATCCTGAGCCCTTGTAAAAGCATTGGTTTTAAATTGTTCCAGAATCACATCATCCTGAAGAATCTGAATTGCTTTTGCTGCCATGTCTTCAACATCACCAACATCACTCATATATCCACAGAAACCATCGATGTTCAGTTCCGGTAAACCTCCCGCATTGGACGTGATAATAGGTACACGGCAAGCCATCGCTTCCAGGGCAGCCAGCCCGAAACTTTCTGTTTCTGAAGGCATCAAAAATAAATCTGATACAGAAAGGATTTCTTCAATGGCATCCTGCTTACCTAAAAACCTAACATGGTCACATATTCCCAGGTCCCTGCATAACATCTCATTATTTGCACGGTCGGGCCCATCTCCTACCATCAGCAGTTTAGATGGAATCTTATCCAGAATCAACCGGAACATTTTAATTACATCTGCTGTACGCTTTACTTTCCTGAAATTAGACGTATGGATAAGGATTCGTTCATTTCCTGGAGCAATAGCTTTCTTAAAATGTTCCTTCGGGCGGGAACTGAAACGTGTAAAATCTATAAAGTTCGGAATAACGCGAATCTCGTTCTGGATATCAAAATGTTTCATCGTGTCTTCGCGAAGATTTTCCGATACCGTGGTTACACCATCAGATTTGTTAATCGAAAACGTAACAACCGGTTTATACGTTGGATCTTTACCAACCAGTGTAATGTCCGTTCCGTGAAGCGTTGTCACTACCGGAATATTTATGCCGTAAGTCTCCAGAATCTGCTTCGCCATAAACGCCGCAGAAGCATGAGGGATGGCATAATGTACATGCAGGATATCGAGTTGTTCAAAGCGGACCACGTCAACCAGTTTACTGGCTAAGGCCGATTCATAAGGTGCATAATCAAATAATGGATAATCCCTGACGGACACTTCGTGATAATAAAGATTGGAAGAGAAAAAATCAAGTCTTGCGGGTTGGCTGTAGGTAATAAAGTGAACCTGATGGCCCTCTCCTGCCAGTGCCTTTCCCAATTCAGTGGCGACTACCCCACTCCCACCAAAAGTAGGATAACAAACAATACCTATCTTCATCAAATTTAGAAATTAAGAATTTTGAGTCAAAATCTATGGCTGCAAAGTACAGTACTAAATTTGAGCTTTATGTTAAACTATTGCAATTTATTTACCCTTCGGCAAATTCATTTCAGCTTGAATCACCAGATACATTTCATTGTGGCGCTGTGTGCCTATATAATATTCGAGCCCATCTCTATCTGTGAGTACAACTGCGTCTTTACCAGATGAATAGAAACGAATACTTCCTTTTCTATGCAGATTATACACCGGATTATTAAACAGGTAATTACTGTAAGTATCTTTTCTTACAGCGACAATACTATTTAAATCGATCTTCACCTTTTTTGCCGTCCAGAGACCGTCTATCACCAGGCTCTTGTTATGAATAATAGTCTTGTACTGGATAAGAAATAATAAGATGATGGAAATACCTATAATTCCGAAACCGACAACCAGAAACAGGTCCTGCGTATTATCCCGGTCTCTTTCATAAACATAAGCACCAAAACAGAAAGATGCCATTAACAGCCGGATACAAATTCTAATGTAGTCACGTCCTATATATTGTTTCTCCAGAAATGCGTACTTATTGCTCATCTATTTTATTTTCTGTTCGAATATAACGACTTTTTTTGTGGATGAGGTCACTTTGTAGCGATTGTCCTGACGCATTCCTGCTATCCAGATTACTTCGCCATTGCCATTAAGCAATACCGGAATTTGCGATTTCAATGGCAGTGGCACTTTCTGGTCAATAAAAAAGTCGCTTATTTTTTTAAACTGTCGCATCCCCAAAGGCATAAAACGGTCCCCTTCTTCCCACTGCCGGATAACCAGCGGGTAAATAAGCTTAGCCGCATCTATATAGGCGATCTGCTGGTTTCTTTCAAAGCGAATGTCCTCACTTTGCCTGATGCCGATTTTTTGACCAGGTAAACTGATGAGACTATCATCTGGATGCACGGAGACCGGCTGAATAACATTCTGGTCCAGCGGAAGTAAAAGGAGATCATCACGATCAATCGTTATGCGGTGTGTATCACTGTAAAAAGACTTTCCGCTCTGTCCGGATAATGAATTCAGCAGGTCTGACACCACTGTTTCCGAGAAATTATATGTTTTTAAAGCGCCGCCGAGCAATAACCTCGCCGGATGCAGAGATCCTACAGCTGCAATACTCAGTTTCAATACACCATTTTCTTCCCTGATCAATCCTGCAGCAGCGCTACTGATAGCCTGTTGCACCAATATCTCGGTTTCCGCAAACCTTTCTATATTCTGCATAAAGGTGTATTCAAGTCCGGGATTAATCTCTTTCAGTCTGGGAATAACTTCCAGCCGGATCTTGTTTCTGGCATAGACTGTACTGGAATTTGAACTATCCTCTACGAAGGCTATCTCGTTGGACCTGATCAATGAATCTACCATCTCCCTGTTTAAATAAAGCAGGGGACGGATCAGAAAACCTCTTTTTGCCTGTATCCCGTGCAGACCTGCAATACCCGTTCCACGGACCAGATTAAGCAAAACCGTCTCAATTGCATCATCCTGGTGCTGTGCGAGAGCGATCTTGGCATAATTCTCCTCCCGTCTGATTTGGTCAAACCAGGCATAGCGCAATTCTCTGGCAGCCATTTGAGTCGAAATCCTTTTGGAAGAAGCGAAGCTTTTAGTCTTGAAATGCGTCACATAAAAAGGAACCTCCAGCTCACTTGCCAGTGCCCTCACAAATTCTTCATCACGGACAGACTCGGTGCCACGCAGGCCAAAATTACAGTGAGCAATGCCAAACTGAAAACCAGCTGCGCGAAAAAACCGGGTCATCAGTACTGAATCTTTCCCACCACTAACCGCCAGCAAAATCCGTTCGCCTGCTTCAAATAACTCCTGCTGCCTGATAAATTCAGTAAAACTATGTAGTGGTAACATCTTTCAAAATTAACAATATGTATACGAACCCCTAAAATTGCCTGGCAAAAACATAACTTTGTAAAGTGCAAAAATTACACACCCCCGGTAAATTAAATTCTGTACCAGGCTATATCGCCTTTCAAAGCAGACAAAGCATACTGTTCAGACTTCTGTTCTGCATATCAGTATGCCTGCTATTACCTGTTGCACTTTCCGCACAGACATCAACTGCTGCGCAATCTGCACAGCAAAGAACGAAAATTATTCTGCAAAGCTCAGAAAGAAGCCGCATTATTACTAAAACTGACATTACTTACCTGCGCAAGCCGGTATTTAAGCATGAAAACGCTATCCTCACTTGCGATAGCGCTGTTTTCTACACCTCAAAAAACTATTTCGAGGCTTATGACAATGTGCATATTAATCAAGCCGATACCATAAACATTTATTCAGATAAGCTGAATTACGATGGCAATGCTAAAATCGCCCATCTGACCGAAAGGGTACGCATGGTAGATAAGACTTCTGTGCTAACCACCAATGTACTGGATTATGATATGGTTTCCAAAGTGGGCACCTATGTTAATGGTGGTAAAATTGTAACCAAAGATGCGACCATAACCAGTAAGAACGGATTCTATTTTGCAAACTCAAGAGATGCTTATTTTAGATATAATGCTGTGGTAGTTACCGACCAGAGTGTCATTAAATCTGATACCTTACGGTATAATACACTAACCAACTGGACCTATTTCTATGGCCCAACCAATATCAAAGAAAAAGACGGTGGAAACCTCTATACAGAAAACGGTGCATATAATACCAACACAACCTATGCCTATTTCGGAAAGAAGAACCTCTATACATCGGGAAGCCGCTCGCTAAAAGGAGACAGTTTATATTATGATGGCAAGGCAGGATACGGTAAAGCAGTCCGTAATATCGTCTTTCAGGACACCACCGATCATATGATGCTCCGCGGCCAGCTGGGCTACTATTATAAGAATGACCAGCGTACTGTTGTAACTAAAAATGCCTACCTGGGAATGGGCACCAATGACTCGGTACTCGTAGATAACATTAAACAACCTGATAGTTTATGGCTTGGCGCAGATACGCTGGAGACACAAATGGTCCTGCAGAAATCTCTGCGGTTACTTGATGGCCCCGTTATTAAAAAAGATAACGAACTGGGAGAAGAAAACCGGGAGGGCAAAGCCAGTCTGGTTCGCCAGCAGGAGAACTCAGATGCAGAAAAATATGCAGGAAGAACAGGCAAAGAAAGTGCTGTGCTGAAAAAACCTGAAGAGGAAACTAAGCCTAAAGTAAAAGAGGTCCCGACAGATAGCTTGAAGAAAATTACGCCGCAGCATATAGATACTACTGTAATTAAACCGGTTAAACAACTGCTTCCGTCAATTAATCTGGCCAAAAAGAAACCGGGCATAAAGGACAGCTTGCCTGTTAATCCAATGGACACAATGCGGACTCGGGCAATTAAGGCCTTCCATAATGTGCGGGTCTATAAATCAAATATGCAGGCTAAAGCAGATTCCCTTTTCTATACCGCAGCAGATTCTACCTTACGCTGGTATAAAAATCCGATAATCTGGTCGCAAAGTTCACAACAGACCGGTGATACAATTTATGTTCAGTTGCGAAACAAAAAAATCAATTCCATACAGATATTGCAGAATGCTTTTGCTGTAAACGTAGAACCTGATACTGCAAAATTCAATCAGGTAAAAGGTAAGCTGATTACCGGATTTTTCAAAGACGGTAAACTGAACAGCATGTATGTCGATGGAAATGCAGAAAGTGTTTATTTCACCAAGACAGACGATGGAAAGAAATATGATAAGATGAACCAGACTATCAGCAGCAGGATTAAAGTAATTTTCAGAGACAGTGAGATTCAGGATGTCGTTCCAATCAAAGATGTAGAAGGTGCGACAACACCAGTTGAAGACCTGAAAGAAGATGTCATCTTAACCGGATTTATCTGGAAACCGGAGCTTAGACCACGTTCAAAAAAGGATATTGTAAACTTTAAGCCACCAGCCAAACCAAAACCTGCAGCGAAGAGCAAAACGAAAGGTTTACCAGGCGCAATAAAGGCCAAAGAAACAGGACTTAAACAATTGCAACCGAAACAAGTTCCTTCGGCGAATGCTGTGAAGAAGGCTGCAGTAACACTCCTTCCAGTAGTCAAACCTGTCACAGACAGCCTGCTTAAAAAAACAGACGAAATTAAAAAAGCAGCAGACATTGCAGCTCCTCTGGTTAAACCGGTCGCGGACAGTGTGCTTAAAAAACTTAAATAGTTTCTGCCTTCAGAAAAGCAATCAGTTGCTTCATAGCCAGACCGCGGTGACTGATTGCGTTTTTTTCTTCGCCGCTCATTTCAGCAAAAGTAACGGAATATCCGTCTGGCTGGAAAATCGGGTCATAGCCAAACCCAGCCTCACCGGAAGGTTTTTCTCTTAGTGTACCGTTGACCCTTCCTTCAAAAAAGTGTTCCTCTCCATTGATAAGCAGCGAAATAACCGTCACAAAACGTGCACGTCTGTCTGCAGTTCCCTCCATCTTTTTCAGTACAAGTTCAAGGTTGGCCCGGTCACCGCCGCCGCCTGCATAGCGTGCGGAGTAAATCCCAGGCTCATCATTCAATGCTTTAACCTCTAATCCGCTGTCATCAGCAAAACAATCCAGGCCAAAATTCTGTGCAACATATTTACTTTTCAGTGATGCATTACCCGCAAAGCTATCAGCAGTCTCAGGGATATCGGTATCACAGCCAATATCCAGTAGATTAAGTACTTCATAAGTACCATTTAAAATTGCGCTTACCTCTTGAGTTTTATGTTTATTCTGTGTAGCGAAGACTAATTTTTTACTCATAATTCTAATTTCTTCAGACTTCCCCAAAGTGCTTTTTTACCATTAAGATCGGCCGCTAATAGATGCAGGTTGGCGGAAAAGATCATTTGAATCTGTTCATGAAAAACCAGTTCATTACTATTTTTCTCCGGCAGTCCCAGCATTGAGGTACTTACCCCAAAGCTTAGTACAATCCTGGGTTTGAAATAAGTGAAAAGCTCTTCATGTCTGCTTGTCGCGCAGAGGGAATAATTCAACAGCGCAAAATCATTTGCTGTAAGCTGAATTGCTTTCACGATGTTCCGGAGCAATTCCCTTCCTTCAACAGAGCTGACTTCTTCGTTATCATCCTGTACCAGGATCAGAATCTGCCGCTGATTTTTCCCCAGAAATTTATAACTGATTTCAGGAACTGAGACAGGCAATATAACCGGGGCTTGTATTACAACTGGCTCCTGTTCCTGCTGCAGGTAAATTTCTTCCGTAAAGAACATACGGAGTGCCGCATCATCTTGGATAAGTTGCTGACCCATGAACGTTTGTTTTGAGAATTAAATTTTGTGTTAAAATTAGTTAAATATCTTATTATAGCGCCTTAATTTGTTACTTTTATACCTCAAAATACCTATTTAACCTTTGTGAAGAAAGCCGGCAGTTTGTTCCTATTTTGTTTTTTGTATTTAGGCTCCCAGGCGCAAAGCGTTGCTGTGATTAATGGCAAAGAGCTGAGCCTGAAAGAATTTAACTGGGTTTATCAGCGACACAGACCAGATAAAACGACGCCAAATCTGGATGACCTTATCTCGTTTCTAAATATTTATATAGACTTCAAACTGAAAGTACAGGATGCAATTGCAGCCAAGATGGATCAGGACAGCTCTTTTCTGGCTGAAACAGGCTCTTATCAAGCGGCTTTGCAACAACAATTAAAAATGAAGCCCGGTCAGGAAAATGAAAAGATGCTGATGAATGAATTGAAAGATGCACTGCTTTTTTATAGCATAACGCAACAAAAAATATGGGAAGCTGCAAACCATGCTGAAAGCGGTATCCTGAGTTTTTATACGGATCATCAGCGTTCTTATCAAGACAGACCGTTTGAAGAAGTGAGAGATGAAGTCACGGAAGATTATCAGCATGAACTGGAGTGCGAGTGGATCAACTCCCTGCGTACCAGGTACCAGGTTAGTATTAACCAGCACCTACTGGGTTCGCTGGTCAGATAAACAGCTGACAAATCATTGAATAATAGTAGATTTGCAAATAAAATATAATTGAATAAAGTATAATGAAGAAAGTTTTATGGTTAGCAAGTGGATTACTCTTCTTGTTTTTTAACGCACAGGCTCAGATAAAACCACAATCCAAAAGCGTTGATAAGGTAGTTGCCGTACTGGGAAGTGATGTAATCTTATTGTCGGAACTCAATCAGCAATATGTGATGTACCTGAACTCAGGTAATCCGGTGGATGAAAAAGTTAAATGTTATATTTTACAGCAAATGCTGGTACAGCACCTGTTAAAACAGCAGGCTGAAATCGATTCGGTAATGGTCGATGATAAGCAGGTCGATGACGAACTGGACAGAAGAATGCGTTATCAGATTCAGCGCGCCGGTGGTCAGGATAAACTGGAAGAGTTTCTTAACCGCTCCGTTCTGCAATATAAAGACGAGCTGAGACCTGACATCCGTGACCAGTTGCAGGCCAACAAAATGCAGGGTACTATCACGGAAAAAGTGAGTATTACTCCTATCGAAGTAAAAAAATATTACGATTCTTATAAAAAAGACAGTTTACCAGATATCCCTGCTGAGTATGAGGTTGGTGAAATTGTATTACATCCTGAACTCACGAAAATTGAGAAACAACGTTATTATGACAAGTTGGATGCTATCAGGCTACGTGTTAAGAGTGGAGAAGATTTTGGCTTCCTGGCTAAAACTTACTCCGAAGATCCGGGTTCTGCTGCCGAAGGTGGAGACCTTGGTTTCTTTGACCGTACGATGATGGCTAAAGAATTCACTGCATATGCATTCAAATTAAAACCAGGAGATCTTTCCCCGGTATTTGAAACCGAATTTGGCTATCACGTACTGCAAGTTATAGAAAGACGTGGTGAGCAGGTTCATGCCCGACACATCCTGATTCGCCCGCAGACTACTCCTGAAAGTTTAAAGCGCGTAAAACTACACGCGGACAGTGTTTACAATACCCTGATTGATAAAAAACTATCATTCTCTGCTGCTGCATCATTGTACTCTACAGACAAAGAATCTAAATATAATGGTGGTATGATTCTCTTTGCTGACAACGTAACAGCCAGAACGACATTTATACCTGCTGACAAACTCGATCCTAAAACATTCCTTGTTGTAGATACAATGAAAGTTGGTGAAATATCCAGACCGGTTACTTTCACTGGTCAGGATGGTAAAGAAGGTTATAAAATTGTGTTCCTTAAATCCAAAATTCCACCACACAAAGGGAATTTAGAACAAGATTACACGAAGTTCAAAGAGAAGGCACAACAACAGAAATCGGACCGTGTTATGAGTGAATGGTTCGAGCAGCGCAGAAAAAATACTTACATCAGAATTGACGAAGATTATTTGGGATGTGATGAACTTAAAATCTGGACCAAACCAATGGAAAAGAAGTCGGCTGAATAATAACTATCCGTATAACAAAAAAGGTGCAATTTCTAAATTGCACCTTTTTTGTTATACGGATAGTTGATCCCGGAATTATCTTTTTATTTTTTGCGCCGACGGGCCGGCTTTTCCTTTTCAGCGGGTAGTTCCATTTTCTGAAAAATGTTGGGAAAGTCTGTGATGATTCCATCAACTCCGAGTCCGATCATATAATTCATGTCTTTCGGGCTATTTACTGTCCAGGGCACTATTTTAATACCCTTTTCATGGCAGCGGTCTACCAATCCCTTACCTACCAGCACTGCATACGGACTATAATAATCTGGATTGAAACCCAGATCACTGATATTCTTTTCAAAATCAACTTTCTCGTCGATCATCAATGCTGTTCTCTGCTTCGGATAATGCTCATGTACATATTGAAGTGAACGTACATCAAACGCCTGTATAATCACTCGTTTAGCCATTTTACGTGATTCTACCACGTCCATAACCAATGCTGCAAACTCGGCAGGCTCAGGATGGAATACGAGGTCACCGTTACGGATAGTTTTTATCTCAATGGCATAATCCGGTTTCGGTAACCGGTTCTTTTTAACATAGGCTTCAACCGAATCTATCACTTCTTCCAATAACGGTTTGTAGGCGTGATACTTCTGTTGTCCGGGAAACCTTTTGTGCACTTTACTGCCCACATCAAATTTCCTGACTTCCTCATAATCCATTTTATAGATATTAAACTTCTGCTGATCTTTCAGCGTAATATCCTTACCCGCAGGCGTAAGACTAATTTCGAAGTTAAAATAAGGTTCATGGGAAAGTAGTACCTGCTTATCTTTAGAGATAACGACATTCATACCCAAAGTATTCGCTCCCAGATCCAGTGCACGGAGCATTGCACCAATCGTATTTTCCGGCATGAGCCCCCGGGCGCCACGATGCCCTTGTTTTTCAAACTGCTGCGCTTGAAGGTTCTGCCCTGCAACAAACAGTAATATCCAGATTAGATGTCTTTTCATATCAATTAATATCTTCAGCAAAAAAGCTGTTTCGGGTAAATTATAATTTGAGATGGGTAAGCTAACAAAAAAAAGGGTTTCTCCTGCCTTGAAGCAAAAGAAACCCTCTCTACATTTAGAACTTAAATAGCTTAACGTTCAGCAGGCGTAAAGATTTGCTCTACCAAGTACCAGTTATGATCTGCCTGACGCTCATAAACAAAAATATAGTTGAAGCTTTCTCTCAGGTCTGTACGATAATCAATAGTAGCCAGGCCATAGGTATAAGCCAGATCACCACCCGGTGCTTTATTAGCAACCGTAGTCTTCAGGTTCATCTTATCTACAAAGCTGTTATAAAAAGCAACAATTTTGTCTTTACCAATTACCGGCTCATAACCAGGAAATGAAACTCTAGCCTCTTTGGCCAGAAAACCACCAAAAGCAGCTACACCATACGATTTCAAAGTCGCATTTAAAGTTTTTTCAGTGGTATTGATAATTTCTCTTCCAGCAGAAATTTGTTTTTCATCGCCATATTTCGGTTTAAAATAATCCTTAGGCTCTACAAACTCAGCTTTAGCTACTTTAAGAGGTTTATTATGCGTGGTCTCCATATCCATCAGTACTTCCCAACGGTTCGCCACTGCCTTCCAAATAGTCAGGTACTGACCATAAGTTTTCTCAGCTCCGTCTTTTGTGTACCCCCCGCTTGAAAAACCCCAGTCTCCGCTTCTGGAAACCCTGGCATAATCCACATTCCGGCTTAGATTTTTTTCATTTGATTGTGTCGAATAATATGTTTTTGCATTCACCGGATTTGGCCTGAACACCAGTGCATTTGAGGCACTATGTGAAATAAAGGCAGATTTAACGCCATCTTTCGCTGCATCTGCAGCAAAGTCTTCTCCAGCTTTAGCCAGTGATTTTGTCGTGCCATCAGATTTCTGTGCAAAAGCAGACAGAGACAGGCCGGCAGCCATCAGGGTACAGATCATTCTGTTCATCATATTGATAGGGATATATTTAATTAATATTTATAGTTTATTCCAGGTCGTACCTTCTTTGCTGTCTTTTAACTGGATGCCCATCTCCTGCAATCCTATTCTTATTTTATCCGAGGTAGCATAATCTTTATTCTCTTTTGCATTCTTACGGATATCAATAACCATATCTAAAACGGCATTCAGCTCTAAATTAGAACTTTCTTCGTCTTTTAGACCAAAGATATCGTAGACAAACTCTTGCATCAACTGTTTTAAAGCTATCAATTGTTCCGCAGAAATCTTAGCTTTTCCATCATAAACAGTATTAATGAGTCTTGCTGCTTCAAATAACTCAGCAATAACCACCGGACTGTTAAAATCGTCACTCATCGCCTGAATGCAGCGGGATTTTAATCCTGCCACGTCGATTTCGCCATCTGCTGAAGGCTCTAGTTTATCCAACAGGTTCAACGCGTTCATTAATCTTCTAAAACCTTTCTCCGATGCCTCCAGTGCATCATTTGAAAAATCTAGTGTACTTCTGTAATGCGCCTGCAACATAAAGAATTTTACGGTCATCGGACTATATCCTTTACGTAATAATGGATGCGCTCCCTTAAATAATTCGAGGGGAAGAAATCCATTTCCTGCCGACTTGGACATTCTGGTTCCGTTAACGGTTAACATATTCGTATGCATCCAGTATTTGGCCGGCTGTTGATGGTAGCATGCCTCTGACTGCGCAATTTCATTTGTATGATGAGTTGCGGCAAGATCCATTCCCCCGCCATGAATGTCGAACTGTTCGCCAAGATACTTAGCACTCATGGCAGAACATTCAATATGCCAGCCTGGAAAACCTACTCCCCATGGAGAAGGCCAGCGCATTAGCGTTTCGGGCTTTGCTTTAATCCATAAAGCAAAATCTAAACGTCCCCGCTTCTCGTCCTGCCCACCCAGTTCTCTGGTATTGGCCAGCATATCTTCGAGATTTCTATTGGTTAAAACTGTGTAATTGTATGTTTCACTATATTTTTCTACATCAAAATAAACAGTACCATTAATTTCATAGGCATAACCGTTCGCAATAATTTCCTTGATCATTTCGATCTGCTCCAGGATGTGTCCGGTTGCAGTAGGCTCTATGCTTGGAGGAAGTGTATTGAACATCCTCAGGACATCGTGAAATCCAAGTGTATATTTCTGCACGATTTCCATTGGTTCCAGCTGCTCCAGCTTAGC
The DNA here is from genome assembly GCF_900103515.1 of Pedobacter antarcticus. Classification (NCBI taxonomy): domain Bacteria; kingdom Pseudomonadati; phylum Bacteroidota; class Sphingobacteriia; order Sphingobacteriales; family Sphingobacteriaceae; genus Pedobacter; species Pedobacter antarcticus. The sequence continues at coordinate 281,617 of NZ_FNGZ01000003.1, read as the reverse complement.
ACGCTTTGCAAATTTATCATCTCCCTCATCACGATCACCTTCAAGGTGACCTGCATCGGTAATATTACGTACGTAGCGAACTTTATAGCCCAGGTATTTAAGGTATCTGAAAATTAGATCGAAGGAAATAAAAGTACGGCAGTTTCCCAGATGGACATCACTGTAAACTGTAGGCCCGCAGACATACATCCCCACATGAGGTGCATTTACAGGTTCAAAATTCTCCTTTTTACGGGTTAGGGTGTTATATAATTGTAAGCCTTTGTCCATTTTTTATGTGCATTTAATTAAAAGGGCCCTGCAAAAATCTATTCTTTGATACAATCTGCAAAAAACAGCATTCAGATAGCCCTGAAGCGCCCCGCAAAGTTAAAAATTTATAGGTATGATCTTGTAGATTTAAATTGACTTAATCAATTTTCAGGTCACTTCTTACAGGGAAATGATCTGAGAGCTTCGCATTGATAATATGATAGTTCATCACACTGACTGCAGGCGTAACCGCTATATAATCTATTTGGAAGTTAGGGAATTTTCCGTTATAAGTTCTTCCAAGCCCTGTACCCTGCTCTATAAAAGTGTTTTTTAATGATTTTGTCATTTGGGTCACTGCATAAGAAGCCGGAGTATCGTTAAAATCACCAGCGATCAGGTAAGGTGTTTTGCAGGTAGACATGTGAGCCTTCATGATATCAACTTGTGCACTTCTTTTTAGAAATGCAGTCTTAAGCATATAGGCGATCCGCTTCGCGGGAGTGATCTCGGGTTCCATTTTTGTTTTAACCTGGTCGAGATAAGTATAATCCTGTTTATCAAATGCGATAGATTGCAAATGAACATTATAGACCCTGAAAAGCTTTTCGTTTATTTTAAGATCGACATAGATACTGGCATTTCCGTTGTGATTGGTACTAAACAAAATGCTTCCTTTATCTTTTATCGGGAATTTGGAAAATATTGCCAGTCCGGTAGCCTCGTAATCATTAGATGAAGTCGGAACGAAATAATAAGAATGGGTTTTAAGCATTTGTTTCAGGCTGTCGGTAATTGCAAAAGTGCCTTTGTTCCTTGTGTAATATTCCTGAAAACATAAAATATCCGGATCCTGTTCCCTTACGACATTCAGCATTTTTTCTTTGATCAATTCGTTATTGCTCTCCCCGTAAGGTTTAAAGCTATGCACGTTATAGGTCATCATCCTAACCAGACCTTCTTTTTTCGGCCCGTCGCCGGTGTTTCCGGTAAAGCCCACAGTTGCAATCAGCGTATGCCAGCCACTAAGGATCAACAGCACAGTTAATACAGGGTAGATTAGTTTTTTTCTACTGATCCATATAAAGATCATGATCACATTGAGCAGCAAAAAGAAGGGATATGCCAATCCGAAGAAAGCGAACCATTTTACCTGGCGGGGATCAGTATAACCAGCCAAAATACCAAATAGCAAACCTAGAGCAGCTATTACAGCAATAACCAGATATACAAAGCCCAGATATGATCCTTTATTTCTTCTCATTTTAATTCCCCTGCCGGATAATTATTCTTTACTTGCCCTGAATAAAATCGCTTTTTCTGCTGTAGTCAGCTTATCATATCCAGATTTAGAGACCTTATCCAGAATTGCATCTACCGCAGCCTGGTTCGCCTGGTCTTTCTGCTGTTTATTTTTCTTCGTACTTGTTTCGTTTTTTACGACTTTAAGTTTTGGTTTAGGTTTGAACCAGTTACTCCAGTCTTTTCCGCTCCTTAGAAGTTTAATATAAGTAAAACCTGTCAGCGCGCCGCCAAGATGGGCAAAACTATCCGCCGCATTCATCGAAGCCATTCCGATCAGGTCAATTGCAATATAAGCAAGAACCAGGTAAATCAGTTTGATCCTTCCGATAAACAACAGGCTTATCGTATAATCAGGAACCAATGTGATCGTCGCAACAGCGATAGCCATTACAGATGCAGATGCACCGATCAGTGTTGCCGTATAAACACTGTCTGAAAATACCGGAAAAACATGATAAGCGATTGCGAAAAAGAGCGCCCCTACTATTCCACCTGTCAGATAAACAAAATGAAACTGTCGGGGTTTAAGGAAATCCATGAAGATTTTACCTAACCAGAACAACCATAAACAGTTGAAAAGTGCCTGAAAGATATCTTTATGAAAAAACTGATAGGTCAGCAGGGTATAAAAACGTGTTGGCAATTGTTGCCAGTCAGCCGGGAAAGCAACATATGGCCTTACATAATCAATAAACCGGATGCCCGTATTGCCTGCGAGAAAAAAGGTTGTGCCAAATAATGCCATGGCTACAAACACGATTGTAATTAATCCAATATATAAATATACGGGGTTTCCGGAACGGAATACTTTATAAGTGACTTCCTCTAGTGCTTTCTTTTTACTCATGATAATCGTAGAATGTATTTTTGTCTTTCCAGAGTTTAACTAGTATAAAGCCCAGAATTGCACCACCCAGGTGTGCATAGTGTGCCACAGAGTCTCCCTGGAAACTTGCAACGCCTAGACTGAGTTCAATAAGTATATAAACCGGAATAATATATTTTGCTTTAACTGGAACTGGAATAAACATAATATACATTTCCGCATTTGGATACAACATACCGAAGGCAACCAGAAGACCAAATATGGCACCTGACGCACCAACCATCGGACCTGAATAGATACCTAGCAATGTTTGTCCGCTTTCCTGACTCAGTCCGCTAATGTTAAGAGACGCCATGCCCCTCGCAATATCAATAGTGACAGCCCCCGGATTGATTGCCGAACCAGTCATCTGATAAACTTCAAACGCTTGTACACCCCACTGCAACGCGAGAGCACCTAAACCGGTAATCAGATAAAAATTAATGAACCTTTTTGCACCCCACCTGCTTTCCAGAACGGATCCGAACGAAAACAAGGCGAACATATTAAAAAGGATATGTGTAAAACCGCCATGCATAAACATGTAAGAGATTGGCTGCCATATTTTAAATAGTGGTGAATCGAAATAAAACGCACCCAGATAAAACGCGAGGTCGATACCTTTGGACTGGAAAACATAGGTGGCTGCAAAAAACAGCGCGTTTATAATGAGCAGGTTTTTGACAACCGGTGGTATATGAATATTGTTCATGCAAATTATTTATCAAATTTCTTATCTACTTCATTCATGGTCATAGTCTGAATTACAGGCTTTCCACTAATACTGAAATTAGGAGCTTTACAAGCGAAAAGTTGCTCAATCAACATATTCATTTCTTCCTGTCCCAAAACAGTACCGCTCTTAATAGCACTGTTTCTAGCCATACTTCTGGCCAGGGCATCTCTTTTACCGAGCTTAAGATCCTGCTGAGAATTCTTGAACCCTTCTATAAGGTGTTCAAATAACTGAGTCTCGTTTACTTGATTACTACCCAGATCTACAGGAATCCCTTCAATAACCAATGTGTTTTTTCCAAATTCGCGGACTTCAAACCCAAGACTCTTAATATCGTCAAGCAAGCTCTTTGCCAATTCGTAGTCATTCGGACTCAGTGTAACTGTTTGTGGAAAAAGACTTTGTTGAGAAGCTCCTTTTCTGTCTTCGAGATTAATACTAAAACGTTCGTACAAGATTCTTTCGTGTGCAGCCTGCTGGTCAATCAGCATCAAACCAGATTTGATCTGGGAAATAATATATTTGTTATGAAGCTGCATCAGCTGTTTCTGTACTGGTGCATATTGTGCTTCCGGACCATTACCCGGCAACTCCATTTTAACCTGTTCAGCCGGCTGACTTTCCGAAATCTCATACAGCGAACCCCAGTTCTTGGTTTGCTGTTGCTGTCTGCCCCCACCCTGATAAGATCCGACGCTGCTTTTTTCTACAGGAGCACTGTCATTCGCAAAAGGATTAAAATCAGGATTAAAGCTAATACTTGGCGGAACAATTTCATCCAGAGATTTTGGACTGATCATCCCACTGAAAGCAGATTCCTGATCAAAGTCTATGGTAGGACTGATATTGAACCTGCCCAATGAACGTTTTACTGCCGAATGTATAATTGCATAGATAGATTTTTCGTCGAGATACTTAATTTCTGTTTTCGTCGGATGTACATTTACGTCTATCTTGGCAGGATCTATATCTATAAAAAGCACGTAAAGCGGAAAATTATCTTCTGCCAGCAAATCTTCATAAGCTTTATTAAGTGCATGGTTAAGGTAGGAATCCTTAATGTAACGGTTATTCACAAAGAAAAACTGCTCACCCCTGGTCTTCTTGGCAAACTGAGGCTTACCAATAAACCCTTTCAGGTTAATTATAGTCGTTTCTTCCTCAACAGGAATTAGTCTTTCATTGTAATTATTACCGAACAAATGAACAATCCTTTGTTTAAGCGAAGAAGCAGGTAAACGATATACTTCCAGACCGTCATGATTAAGACTGAAGGAAATTGCCGGATTTGCCAGCGTGATGCGCTGAAATTCATCAACAATATGACGCATCTCTGCCGGATTACTTTTCAGAAAATTTCTTCTGGCCGGCGTATTGAAAAAAAGATTTTTAACGCAAATACTGGTACCAGCTACTGCAGCTACGGGTTCCTGACTAATGAAGGTTGAACCTTCTACACAAACCAGTGTACCCAGTTCATCTTCATGACGCCTGGTTTTAAGTTCCACCTGTGAAATTGCAGCAATGGAAGCCATAGCTTCTCCTCTGAAACCCATTGTCCGGATAGCAAAAAGATCTTCGGCTTTACGCACTTTAGAGGTAGCATGACGTTCAAAGCATTTTCTCGCATCTTTAACGCTCATACCACATCCATTGTCGATAACCTGGATCAGGCCTTTACCCGCATCCTTGAGGATCAGCTGAATCTTATTTGCCCCCGCATCAATTGCATTTTCCATCAACTCTTTTACTGCCGATGCGGGCCTTTGGACCACCTCTCCGGCAGCAATCTGGTTCGCAACACTCTCGGGTAAAAGTTGTATTATATCTGACATTTATTTCTATCCTAAAGGTTGCTAATTTAACTAAAATAAGCCTTACACATAAATCTTTTCCGATTAAATACCATTTAATGAAAACGCATTTAAGCATTTTATATATTTAGAGTTCAGATTTACGTTAGCCCTTTATGTTCAAAACCAATATGATCCGAAGCCTTGCAATATGCCTTGGCGCTATTATTTCTTTAAGTGCCTGTGCACAGCAGCAGCATCAAAGAAACGACGATCTACTGAAGAATGATTACAACATTCTCCATCAGACTGTCCTGCTGAACAATCAAACCGGACAAATCCCAATTCAGTGCCTTGATCAGAAAAACATTGCCGCGGTAAGTCTGGGGTATAATTTCGAGCTCGTTGCAGATAGTCTGCTGAATAAATATGCAAAAGTAACTCCTTTCCATCTTTCACCAGCAGCAACTGAACAAGCGTTACTCCAACTGGAAGACGACCTGAAATATTACAATACGGTTATTATTTCAGTAGACTCCAGGCTCGGCAGTCAACTGATCTATCGCAATTTCATCTTTGCCATGGCAAAAACAAAACTGGTAGTTCTTAACCTTTATGGAGACGCTGCAGTACTCAATAGTTATGACCAGCTGAATGCTCCGCTGATCTATTGTCCGGACTATACCGCTGCGTCGGCGGCACTGGTTCCTCAGCTGATCTTTGGAGGTATTCCCGCCACCGGCAAACTTAGTCAGACTTATTCTGCCCGCTATACTGCAGGCTCCGGTTTTAGCACCACGGCCACAAGGCTTAAATATACATTACCGGAAGACGCCGGCGTTAATGCAGAGGATTTGCTGGAAATTGACCAGATCACTGCTGAGGCTATCCGGGCAAGGGCTGCTCCGGGCATGGTTGTACTAGTCGCTAAAGATGGAAAGGTTATTTTTAATAAAGCTTATGGTCAGCATACCTACGATGGCCCCCCTGAACAGGTGGGTGATATCTTTGACGTGGCTTCAATTACCAAAATCAGTGCGACAACACCTATGGTTATGCGTCTGGTGGAAGAAAAAAAGCTAAATCTGGATACCAATATCGGCGCATATATCGCACTGGCCCGGAAAACACCTATGAATAATATCAGAGTCCGGGACGTGATGCTTCACCAGGCCGGGTTCATCCCATATATTGCTTTCCAGGATGCGGTGAAGCCAGCTGATCACAGCAGTGACTCTTCCGCTGCATTCCCAACTAAAGTTGCCGATGGTTATTATATCCGGAAAGATTACTTCAGAGATGTCATGTGGCCCAGAATGTTGAATGCGCCGATACGCACTCCTGGAAAATATGTATACAGTGACATCAGCATGTATGTGATGAAAGACATCGCCGAACATCTGAGCGGCGAACAGTTAAATGTCTATGCACAGGAAAACTTCTATCTCCCGCTCGGCATGCAGACAGCCGGCTTTCTACCGAGGAACCGCTTTGACAGGAACCGGATCATTCCAACTGAAAACGATACTTATTTCAGGAATACATTACTCGTAGGTTATGTACATGATCAGGGTGCTGCGCTGGTCGGTGGCGTGTCAGGACATGCAGGCTTATTTGCCAGTACCAATGATCTTGCTATTCTTTATCAGATGATGCTTAACAAAGGAACTTATGGCGGTCTGAGGTATTTCCAGCCACAGACTGTTGAAACCTTCACAAGCCGGCAATCCAATGTTAGCAGGCGCGGCCTGGGATTCGACCGCTGGGATCCCGATCTTACGAAAAAATATCCGTCCGCTACGGCTTCGCCCCAAACCTATGGACATACCGGCTACACCGGAACAGCCGTCTGGGTAGACCCTGCACGTGGCCTGGTCTATATCTTCCTTTCAAACAGGGTTAACCCTGCGGTGACTGACAAATTGGTTAAAATGGGCATCCGCTCCCGGATTCAGGACGTTATTAATACAGCAGTTGACAAACAACTGCATAAATAAATTGTATTTTTTCTTCCTCAGAAACAGGGAGATATAAGTAGCAAACCATTTTAAGGACCGAATTATTTTGGATTCAGCCAGTTTTCCTCTATAATTGCAAACGCTTAGCGAAAGCTAATCAGGCCTTCTTAGCTCAGCTGGTAGAGCAACTGACTTGTAATCAGTAGGTCATTGGTTCGATCCCGATAGAAGGCTCCTTAAAAAAGGCTGATCACAACGATCAGCCTTTTTTTTATTTCTGCCCAAACGGGCAAGCCAGGCACTCTATAGTTATATCATCTTTTGGTTTCATTCGGGTCTTGCTCGGGTTTGTTCACTAAGTACCCACACCATTGCAAATATCAGTAGGGTCTCGTGGTTAATGCATGTTAAATAGCGTGTAATTATAAACCATAAGTCTATTAAAGCAAAAAGCCGGACTCTTTTAAAAGCCCGGCTCTAATATAGTTTAAGCAATTTTTTATTTTTTAAGTCCTATCTCTCTGAGTCTTTCATCAAGATATTCACCTGCAGTCATATCAGTATAAACCTTAGGATGTGCTTCGTCAATACATGAATCCAAGCTGGTCAGATCCATATCTGAACGGGGATGCAAAAAGAATGGCACAGAAAAACGAGAAGTTTTCATAAGCTCACGCGGAGGATTAACCACACGGTGCGTCGTAGAACGCAACTTGTTATTAGTTAGGCGCTGCAGCATATCACCTACGTTAACCACGATATCGGAATGATGCGCTTTAATCGGCAACCATTCATTACTTCTTGTTAAAACTTCCAATCCATCTGCACTGGCACCGATTAACAACGTAATTAGATTGATATCTTCGTGTGCGCCTGCCCGAACTGCGTCAGGAGCAATTGCATCTGGATTCTCAATCGGAAAATAATGAATACCGCGGAGAATTGAATTTCCATTATGTACATGCTGGTCAAAATAATCTACAGGCAGTTCCAAATAGGTTGCAATTGCAGAAAGCAGATGCTTACCGTTATCTTCCAGCTTTTTATAAATTTCCGTGGTAATTGAGTTAAATTCCGGGAGCTCTGCCAATACTTCGTTATCCGGATATTGAGCTTTTACCGGATCACCGTCAGTAACGGTCTGGCCAATTTGCCAGAATTCTTTCAAGTCTGCAGTTTTCGCACCTTTTGCAGTCTCCTTACCCGGGCTTGTATAACCCCGTTGTCCTGCAAGCTCCGGCTTTTCATATTGTGCTTTTTGCGCAGGAGACAAACTAAATGCAGCCTTAATCTGCTCATATAACTGATCAATCAGTTCCTGGCTTAGCCCATGGTTTGTAATGGTTACAAAACCAGAGTCATTAAATGCCCGGCCAAGTTCGTCGGAAAACTTTTTACGCTCCTGCGATGTTCCGTTAATATAGGATCCCAGATCAAGGGTTGGAATATATGGTGTACTCATAGGTATGTTTTTGAATAGAAACGAAATTAAAAAAGAATTGTGGATAAATATCAGTTTTCAACGTTAAAGTCCCGTATTTGATTTAAAAACAGGAATTTAAGTTATTAACATTTCAACCACTAATTTTGATTTTATCAGGTAATTGTCAATTTAAGACGATTAAGCCATTCTAGGAAACCAGATGACGAATATGTACGTATAAATCAGTAAAAATCGTTTATTATCGTATAACTCCTATTCACATGAAATATTTAGCCACCATGATTCTTATTCTCTTAGCTTTCGAAGGCGCAGATGCGCAGAGTAAAACACAGAAAGCCACTTTCGGCATGGGTTGTTTTTGGTGTTCGGAAGCTCTTTTTGATCGCCTCGACGGCGTGACTGCAGTACGTTCCGGTTATGAAGGGGGTGCTATACCAAACCCATCCTACGAAGATGTGTGCACTGGTACCACCGGACATGCGGAGGTAATCGAAGTAACTTTTAATCCGGCGAAAATCAAATATGATGAACTGCTCGAAATATTCTGGAAAAGCCATGATCCTACAACGCTAAACCGTCAGGGAGCAGATGTTGGTACACAATACCGTTCTGTAGTCTTCTATAACAGTCCTGAGCAAAAAGCAACTGCAGAAAAATACAAAGCAGAGCTAAACAAGACGATGGCATTTGGTAAACCTGTAGTTACTGAGATCGCAAAAGCACAACCGTTTTATGTTGCGGAAAGCTATCATCAGGATTATTTCGCTAAGAACTCTAATCAACCTTACTGCCGTCTGGTTGTTCAGCCGAAAATAGAAAAGCTGGAAAAAATCTTCAAAGCAAAACTCAAAAAGTAAGCCTTCGAACAACAATAAGCATATCATACAGACAATAAAAAAGAGGGCTTGCATGCAAGCCCTCTTTTTTATTGTCATCTGTCAAAGATTTACAAACTAAGGAAACTTAACTCCTCTGTATTTCGTTACATCAACAATCGGGATACCAGACGCATAAGTCTTATTAATAGATCTTATAAATTCATTAGCTACGATCGCATAACCTAGTGGGGTTAGATGGATGCCATCCAGGGAGAAAATATTACCTGTAATATAAGCAGCACTCACCTCTGCGCCATTTACCATTTTACCGGCAGCGTATTCTTTAAAGATCGCATAGGTATCAACAACCGCCAGCTGCTTGGCCGCAGCAACAGATTTAATGGTTTGGTTATAGTAAGTAACATAATCGGCAACTTTAGCAGCTTCCGCCTCGTCCAGTACATATTGACTTTCTATTGGATTTAAAGGATGTAAACCATACGGAATACCCGATCCGTTTGGTTTCCCCAGAAGGCCTGCTGAAGAGAAGGGAAGAATGAAATAATCTTTAGCAGTTGCCGGCCTGACATCTCCTGCTCCCGTCTTAATATATAGAGATGTTACTGTCGGAGCACTCGCCTGTACACCTTTTAGCAAAGCAGCCAGTGTTACTGTTGTAAAATAAGGTGTGCTCAATACGTCTGGAATAGTTGCGACAACACCTTTTGCACCGTTTGCAGTCATTCTGCTGGCAGCTAAATTATATAGCGCAGTGAATGTTGCTTTATCGGTAGGCTGGTCTGCAGGTGAAGCACCACCCGTAGTCGCATAACCCAGGATATCGTTATTTCCAAGCCAAAGGCTAAAAAATGTAAATGGTTTTTCTGTTACGAAATCAATGTATGCTGTGTTATTAGTCGGAGAGTTTCCCGGAAGGAGGCGTTCGAAATATCCATTCAGGTTACCGTAAGGCTTATAAGTGATCTGGCCCAGTTTTATACCCGGAACCCCATAATTGTTAATTTCGCCGGAATACTTGGTCATCAGGGTGACCTTTCCAAAATCAGGAATAGTAATCACATCCCTAACGGCCTGAGCGGCTACATCTGTTATTACAGGATCTCCGGCTGCGGTAAAGGAAGACAACTTTTTATAACCTGTACCATCAGCCTGTGCGTCGTTAAAGAATGGTGTATAAAATTCTCCCCCGCCAACCGTTTTCATCTGTGTGGCTATCATGCCAGGAAACGAATTTTTCTGCCCATCCAGGTATAAGCCGCCGTCTGCAAATCCAGAAGTCAGAGAATTTCCCACGGCTATATAACGGCTGAAGTCCGCATTGCCCTGAGTTGGAGTAACCGTTTTCAATTCCGGTTTGCAGGATGCCAGCGAAAGCAGCGCTACTGCAAATATACTTTGATATATAATATTCGATTTCATGTTATTTATTGCTGAAGAGATTAACTACCATTTATAAGATAAAGAGATACCAGGGATATACGCGACTGTTTTAAATTCACCGCTTAAGCCTGTTTCAATGTTGGTTTCATTTCTTGCTTTCACGTTTTCATACAGGAAAGAAAAATCAATCTGGAATCTTTCAGACGCTTTATAACCCAGACCTGCACTCAGCAGAATACGGTTTGCATCCGGAACCTCCGGGGTGACATAACCCTTACCTACCGGTGTAAAGGCATAACCTACACCCGCCCGTAATGCAAGTTTCGATGTCGCCTGATTTTCAATTCCCACGCGAAGTGCGGCAGCATCATGATAGTTTCTCGGAGATACCGTGTTCTCGATTCTGTCATTATTATTATAGATAAAGGCCAGCTCTTTATATTTATTCCAGTGCACCCAGTTTGCATCGACAGCAATCGTTGTTTTCGCAGACGGGTAAAATCCTAAACCGATTGAAGTTGTAGCTGGTAAAGGTAAGGCTGCACTGAACTTTGTCGGGAAAGATGACCGTAGTGCATCGGGTACGTTAAAAGTTGCATCACCGTCTTTCACATTCGCAGTAACCTGCGAACGGTGGGTTATACCAATAGAAACTCCAGAAATCGTTTTAATATAAATACCAGCGTTCCAGCCAAAATCATGGGAATCACCCTTTAATTTAACATCTCCCTGTCTACCGTCATTCAATGTCAGCGGAACTGCCCTACGCAAATCGACCTTTCCCATCGAATAAACCAGACCACCACCAATACCGATCTGATCTGTAATTTTTATACTAATTGTAGGCTGCACATAAATAGCCTGTAAATCCAAAGAGGTAATTGCGTATTTACCCGTCCAGTCTTCCTTCCAGTGCATCGCACCACCAAATGGTGTGTAAATACCCAATCCAAACCTTATCCGGCCCTGAGGGTTACCAAACACAGCATACCCCATGATCGGTGTAGCGATCTTATCCTTATTATACTCTGTTATATTAGAACCGTTTTCACGAAAGGCCGTTTTGAGATACAACGGACTTATACCCGCCTGAACTCCATTTTTCTCCAGAAAGGAGACAGCCCCCGGATTAAAGAATACAGCTGCTTCGTCCATGGCGACGCCCGTTCCTGCCCCGCCCATTGCAGTTTGTTTCTGTCCCTGCAAGTTGACCTGAAAGGATTGTGCGAAACCCAGAACAGGTAGAACAAGCAGCACACTTAGTAGAATCTTTTTCATATTTGGTTAGAGTTAAAATGAATTGCTGATGATGTATAAAGCTAAAATTCAGCTGTTTTGTTTCATCAGAAACTTAAAAATGATTTTGCAAAGCCATCGTATACGTTATGCATGCATAGTATTACGAGTTTAATAAAAAATCCTCCATGATCCAAATGTTCCATCACATTTATTTTTGGAACTATCATTAGAAAGTAAAATCAGAAAATGAATTCTATCGATTAATATAACATGCATACATTTGTTAACACCGTTAGCTTAACAAGCCAAACTGCTACATTAGAACTCAAAAAATTATTAATATGACTACATTCTCAAACGCCCTTAACTGGCGTTATGCAACAAAAAAAATGAATGGCGAAAAAGTTAGCCAGGATAAGGTAGACCAGATTTTAGAAGCAGCTCACCTGGCTCCAACGTCTTCAGGTCTACAGCCGTTCCGCGTAATTGTTGTAACCAACCCTGCTCTGAAAGCTCAGATCCAGCCAATTGCATTTGGTCAGGCGCAAATTGTAGATTCTTCCCACCTGCTAATTTTCGCAGCATGGGATAATTATACAGAAGAACGGATCCGTGGCGTATTCTCCCATGCCAACCAGGAACGTGGTTTACCCGATGAAACTCCTGGTGATTATGAGGTAATGCTAACTTCGACCTACACCGTCAGAACCCCGGAAGAAAATTTCCAGCATGCAGCGAGACAGGCCTATATCGGATTCGGGATGGCCATTGCGCAGGCAGCTTTACTGGAAGTAGATGCAACACCAATGGAAGGATTTAATGGTCCGGAACTGGACAAATTATTGGGTCTGGAGTCCAAAGGACTACGCAGTGTTACATTATTGCCATTAGGTTACCGCGATCCTGAAGGTGATTGGTTAGTAAAACTGAAAAAAGTACGTACGCCGATGGAAGATTTTGTAATTCATTTTTCTTAAGCTAAAAGAATCCCAGCCTGGAAATACAATGGCATAATTCAGACGTTAATTGGAAAAGAGGAGCCTTTAAAGGGCTCCTTTTTCTTATTTAAGGAATTTGTATATTGTAAAAATATGTTAAACATACCGGACTGATAAGGATGCTCTTACATTAATCAATATCTTAGTCCGGTTAAATCTGTATTATTAAGCCATTCATGAAATACTTTAAAACCTCCTTTGCCTTATTTATACTTTTCCTTTCTCTCGGTTATCAGGCATCTGCACAGCAGGATACGACGATTCTAAAAAACATACTGGACAAGTCTAAAATGATTGCAGAGCAATATCCGGCAGAAAAGGTATACCTGCATTTTGATAAACCTTATTACAGCGTTGCAGATACCTTGTTCTTTAAAGCCTACCTTACTTTCGACCAGAACCTGCCATCAGCACTAAGTAAAATCGTTTATGTCGATGTATTGAATAGTCAGGATTCACTGGTTAAATCTTTAAAGCTTCCGGTGAACAACAGCGTTGCATTCGGTAGCCTGGAGTTGGACATGACGAACTTTAAGCAGGGAAATTACTACGTCAGAGCTTATACACAATGGATGTATAACTCTAGTTCTGACTATTATTTTCATAAGACAATTCCTATAGGAGAAGCTATTGACAAAAAGGTGATTACACACTTTAATTATAAGTCAAGCCAGAGTGACAAGGGGCAGACTATAGATGCGCAGATTCAGTACAAAAATTTAGATAAAATTGCCATGGCCGGTAAACCTGTCAGCTGGTCAGTAACCTCCAATTATGAAGTTATCGGCAGAGGGCGGGGAGTTACAGACCAAAACGGTGTACTTAAGATCTCAGTACCGGCTAAAAAGAACCAGGTTATTACGAAAGCTAATCTGGTTACCGATCTGAAAATTAACGATACAGACAATGCTTCTAACACATTTGTCATGAAACCCAAAACCGGGGCCAATGATATTCAGTTTTTCCCTGAAGGCGGAGAACTTATAGAAGGTGTTCCCACACAAATGGCTTTTAAAGCCGTTAATCCAAATGGTCTGGGTATAGACGCCACAGGGATAGTAACTGATGAAAGTGGAAATCAACTCGCAACTTTTAACTCAACTCATCTGGGCATGGGGTCTTTTTATCTCAATACAGAAAAGGGAAGAACCTATAAAGCCGCTATTACCTTTAAAGACGGCACTAAAAAAGTAGTAGAACTTCCAAAATCAAGTACCTCAGGAATTACCCTGCAGGCTGTGAATACGAGTCCGGATGTAGTCAATTTTAAAATTGTCGCCAACGATGCCTATTTCCAGGCAAACCAGGGAAAAGGGTTATATATAGTGGCTCAGAACGGAGGCCGTGTTTACTATGCTGCACAATCTAAACTGCAAACACAGGTAACCGCAGCTAAAATTCCTGCTGAAAAATTCCCTTCAGGTATTATACAGCTAACCTTATTCTCCTCAACAGGCGACCCCATAAGCGAGCGAATGATTTTCATTCTGCATCAGAATGCGATGAAGCTTTCAATGAAATCTGATCTGCCTTCTTATAAAGTCAGACAAAAGGTAAAAATGACCATCTCAGCCAAAGATTCAACGCAGAACCTTGCCGGTGATTTCTCGCTGAGTGTAGTCGATCAGCAAAAAGTTCCTGTTGATGAAAATACAGAAACCACTATTGTGAGTTCGTTATTACTTACCTCAGATCTCCAGGGGTTTGTTGAGCGCCCAAATTATTATTTTATAAAAACGGATGCAAAAAAACGGGCAGAGTTAGATATACTAATGCTAACACAAGGGTATCGCCGTTTCTCTTATAAGGATATCCTCGCCAATCGTTTTCCACAGACAACTTATCTTCCTGAGCAAGGTATAAACGTAAGTGGTATTTTAAGAGATAGAACTGGTATGCCTGTGAAAAAGGGTGCATTGAGATTAACGGGGCCGGGAAGAAGTGTCTCTGCAGAAACGTTAACTACTAATTCAGGTATATTTAATTTCAAAAACCTCGTTTTCGAGGATGGTCTGGAGTTACTCTTAAATGCCAAATACAGCGCCAATGGCAGTAATCTGATGATCATGCTGGATGAACAGGCTTTCCCGGAAGTGTCCGGCAATCCTGACGTGGCTACTGAAGTAATGAATATTGACAGTACATTATCAACCTATCTGGATAATAGTAAAAAACAATATAGTAACCTGCGTACACTGAAAGAAGTTCAGATTACAGGTGCCACAGTTAAAAAACCAAGTCATTCAGATCACCCTGCGTTAAGTGGTTTAAGCTCCGTGCCCGACCACCAGATTGACGGGGAAAGATTTAAAGACTGTAATGACCTGCTCACCTGTTTAAAAACAATGGCACTGGGCCTGACTTTTGACATAGACAAATTCTATGTTAACCGCGACTATCAGCAAGGAAACAGAACACCGGTTCAAATATTTATTAACGGTGCTCCTGTAGATGCCATTAACTTAAGCTCTGTAATGCCTGGTGAGGTAGAATCTGTCGAGATCTTTTTGAGAGACCAGTTGGGAATTACGTTTAAGAATTATAATGCCAATGGTATCCTGGTAATTAATACCAAGAAAGCCCCGAAATCTAATATGTCATTATCAGACTTAAAAAAAATGCTACCGGAAAACAATACCCTTAAGTTTATTCCAAGAGGTTACACCAAAGTGAGAGAGTTTTACGCACCGAAGTATACGACACAAACGAGTTCCTACACGGGTAATGATCTGAGAACAACTATTTACTGGAATCCTAAAATTCAGACCACCGAAGCTGGAGACACAGTAGTTGAATTCTATAATGCCGATGGTAAAGGTACTTACCGTGCAGTAATTGAAGGCCTGGATAAAAATGGAAACCCTGGTAGATTTATCTACAGGTATACGGTTAAATAAGTAAGCCGGTAATAATAAAAGGCAGTTTCTGATTACCCCCAAAAAGCTAAACACTTATTGGGGGTAATTTTTTTTATGGATAGAACAACATGACTTAGTTCTGGCACCTCAATCCCTCAGCGGTGATTATACCTTTGTAATAATATTCAGTACCGGAATGATCTTCATCGTCACGGCATTCCCATAAAGAATAATTACGGAGATAGCGATCCATTTCAGGATCTATTTTTACTCTTATACCTTCCGGCAGACGCAAGATCAATTCTACCTGTTGATCTCTCCAATTTGCTTTTTGCATTAACTGCAGTTCAGGACTAAATTGCAGCAGAGAGTCCTGCTGTGTAAAATCATAACGGATCTGCTTAGCCAGGTTTAATGCCTGCTCGAAGCTCCTTCCCTTGGAGCTGTAATTCCGAATCAGCTCCGGCTTACCGCTTTCACTTCTTTCAATCGTTAAGGATACATTCTTTGGTAAAGTAAAAGGACTCTCTTCCAGACTTCTAACCACAGCTCCTGCTTTTTCGGTCGTATCCAGATGGTAACGTAAACTGTCTTCTTTGCTAAAAAACATGCGGGTGTCCATTTTCAAGGTAAATTCAGGATAGCTCTTCAACTCATAATTTCGGGTAAAAGCCGCAGTGTCCTTAAATTCTGTCGTGGTTCTGGCTACATAAAATATGGTGAAAGACAACCCGGCAAGCCAGATAATCAGCATTCCGAAGGAGAGTGCTTTAGGAATTGAAACGGTATTAAAAGCTACCCGTACCGCAAATAGAATCAGCGCCAGTAATGGAATGGCAATTACCACAAATACAGCCAGCAGTAAATTATTAATTTCAGCGGCATCAACTAAAGTAAAAGGAAAGAAGCTATTCAATCCAGTGTTCCAAAACCCCATAGATGCAGCCAGTGCCCCTATTGTCGCCAGAAAGGCAATTGAACTGAAAATCATAATCAAGATCGCAATAATCTGAAGTAATTTCTTTCCAGTACCCTTCAGGAAAATGTCCATGACCTCAATAAATTCGGTGATAAACGTACCCGAACGTTTAACCATTGGCTGGATATGTGCATTGGCGTGTTGCAGATTATCCTTCAACTGGGCCAGTTCCTGGTCAAAATTCCTTTTGAACCCTTTCAGATTAACGGCTTCACCTTTCATTGCCATTCTTTCCGATCGGCTATGTGCCTTAGGGATAGTAATCCAGAGAATCAGATAAGCTAATACGCCGGATCCTCCCATCAAAGCAGTGATCACAGCGATTACCCTTAATATACTAACGTCTATTTTGAGATAATAACTTAAGCCGGAACAGACACCTGAAATCATCGCATCTTCTGTATCTCTATAGATCCTGCGTTCGCCAAAAACAGGTCTTTCTTCTTTGTCAGCAGTAAATACAGGTTGTTCTTCCTCTTCAGCATCTCCGAAATCACTTACGGACCCCATTAAACCAGTTACGACTTCGACGTCTTCTTTTTGAATAACTTGTTTGTGCTGTGCCTGCAAAATATCGGCAAACATTTCTGCGATTCTGTTCTCAATATCTTTTACAATCTCAAAATCGTCAGCACTTTTCCCAAAATGCTGCTTAACAGCGATCAGATATTGTGTGAGTATTTCATAGGCATCCTCCTCGATGTGAATAATGGAGTTCCCTATATTAATATTTAATGTCTTCTTCATCGGAATATATTTGTTTATGTCTTATTAATGTTTAGCCTGTTATCTATGGGGGCTTAGGATAGTGAAGCATTTTTTGCGTGATCAATAGCAAACGAGAGCTCCTGCCATGTCCCATCCAACTGCCCGAGTATTGCCGTGCCCTCGGGTGTTAGTACATAGTACTTTCTCGGAGGTCCGGAAGTCGATTCTACCCAGTTATAGCTGAGTAAGCCATTGTTTTTCAGTCGTGTTAATAATGGGTAAAGCGTTCCTTCCACAACCAACAGCTTGGCAGCTCTTAATTCTGCGATAATGTCCGAGGCGTATATCTCTCCTTTTGAGATAATCAGGAGCACACAATATTCAAGTATGCCCTTGCGCATTTGTGTTTGTGTATTTTCTGCAATCATAATACAAAGATATATGCTTTGTATAGTAATATGCAATACATAGTACTATATGAATACAAAATATAAATACAATTATTTGATAATCAGTTAAATAAAATTTGAATCAATAACTCATTTGATTCAAAATCATGGGAATTACATTAGAAAAATCCTGTTTTTAAATCCGAATTAAGAAATATTAGAGAAAAATTACTGAATTGAAGGATGATATTTAAAGAAATTAAGAGCTGGAAATAACAGGAATGTCATAGAAAAATTTAAATATCAACATCTTAGCAGATTCAAAGATTTTGGCGCACAGTTTGTTTATTCTTGATTGTACCTTTAAGAATTCGCTTATGTTAGTGAAATTAAGTTTATTATTTCCCCCTTTAGCCAGAAAGGACCGATCAGCAGAAAAAGCTGCATTAACCAAGAAACAATGGATCAATGCAGACCGGATAGTTATGCTTCTATTATTCCTGGGTGTGATTGCCGGAGCCATTTTATTTTCCTGAAACGGGACATAAGTCTTAAGATATAGTACTTATTTTTTTTAAGCGTTTGGAGACCCAAACGCTTTTTTTGTGTCTTATTTTCAGTCCATTAAGATTAAATGGACACAAAACATATTTTAAAGTAGTAATGTGTCAATACGATGTGCCTGAACGCGGCTCTGCAGGGTAGACCAGGAGTAAATGGTGAAGTGCCCATCCTGTGAAGCCACCAGCGCAATTGCACCATTCTGATCGTGAATAAACTGAGCGGCAGATAAATGTCTCGTTCCGCCAACTTTGGCGGGATGAATAAGGACAGCATCACCGCCGGCAATTGGCTCCATAAAGGACAGTTCCTCCACCGGTTCCTTTCCTTTTGCCCGCCCGATTTTAGCACCAAACGCGAGCAGTTCATAATCCGAAGTAATCACTGTCGCGCCGTCTACTGCAGTAAGTCCTGCCAGATGTTCCACTTCTCTTTTAAGTGCCGTCTGCCAAAAGATCTGACTTGCCTCCTTACGATCCTGCCTCAGCAGGTTCGACAGTCCGCCAAAAGCCGGCTGAACCCCGTATTGGATTGGCTTGATGATAGATTGCAACCAATTATTATTATCGCCCGGTACAACCAGTAAAGTGCCTCCACGCTGGTGCGACCTCATAGATACGGCGAGCTGGATCAATACATTAACGGTATCATTCCAATACGATGGCGCAGTAAGGTCAAGCAGGGAGAGCAGCATAGGCGGGCTGTCCGGAACATTAGCAGAGTTAGTATCTACAATTTTAATCTGATCTCCTTTAAGTACCGCAAGGTTCGTGAATTTACCAAATCCATATATTCTGCGGTGCTTAATAACCAGCAAAGCTGGTTCCGAAACGTCAAGAACAAAACAAAAATTAGGAATACTTGTGGTGGTTCCCCAGATGAATAACTCACCTTCTTCCTCCCAGATTCCTATATGGATACCAGCACGTTCCACTCCGGGTGCTATTTTAGTTAGTACCGCAGGATTAAGCGGAAGCCGCTGTTTAAACAACAAGGGATTTCCCGCCTGCGCGGGAGATAGAAAAGCAAGGGATATTTTAGGAGAATGTCCCTCTTCTTTCCGGATACTGGCCCAGAAAGTCACATCAATTATAGTCTCGACAATTTGTGCGGAGGGCAGCGGAGCCAGATCTTCTTCCCCGTTATCCCTGGCTTTCGCGAGGTGCTGCGCAAAAATAGCTTCTACTTTAGGAGCAATAATTCTGGCGGCCTGATACGTGGTTTTATCGAACATGGTTTAAAGTTAAGATATTAATTTGTGCTTCAAAATTTTTAGTTTTACCGGATCAGCAAGTCATTTCAGCATTATAAACATGATCTACGCCAATAAAAAAGTACAGGAGTCGCCTAATCAGGCCGCACAACATGCAAAAATCATCGATACTATGCTCCAGCTTCAGGAAAAGGAATTTGTGCGTATCGAAGGACAAACCGTTTGGCTCAGATCCAATCTGTGGAAGAACGTACTGCTTGCCCAAAACTGGATGAAATGTGCCCATATTTACTGTAACCTGATTCTGAAATATAATAAAAAATCCCCATTGGAGTTTAGGGATATTGAAACCGATGCAGTGATCGGTAAATTAAACGGAAAACAGGTGAAGGTATTACTCTTTCACTAACTTTTTTTAGTCAGCCTTTTTACACGCCAATCCTCCAATTCTGGATCGTTAAGAAATGTCCAGGCTATAAATCTGCTTTGTTTCTGCCCTTGAGACATCGAAACCGTTTCAACCCTTGTCGCCCCTGCTCTTTCCAAAGCGGCATATAAAGGTGGAAGGTTCGCGCTTTTTGACACCAGGGAACTAAACATACAGCACTGATTTGCGTATTCTTTGCTTTCGGTAATCATATTACGGACAAATTCCAACTCACCGCCTTTGCACCAAAGTTCTGATTGCTGACCACCAAAATTTAATACAGGCACAGTTTTCTTGCCTTTACTCAGATTTTGCACCTTTCTTTTAGACCCCGCCAATGCTTCTTCTGCCGACGCGTGAAAAGGTGGATTACAAAGGGTAAGATCAAACAGTTCTCCCGGTTTAAAGATTCCCTTGAAGATAGCGGAAGGATAATGCTGCAGTCTGAAGTTTAAATCATGCTGCAATACTGGATTTAAAGCGGCAATATTTTCGGCTGAATGAATAGCTTTTTTATCTATATCTGTTCCCGTAAATGACCATCCATACACTTGATGCCCAATGATAGGATAAATACAGTTCGCACCTGTACCGATATCCAATATTTTGATTTGTTTACCGCGAGGGACTTCACCCCCATTTAGTGCAGCAAGCAGATCTGCCAGATAATGAATGTAATCGGCCCTTCCCGGAATTGGTGGACACAAATAGTTTGCAGGGATATCCCATTCCTGCAATCCATAAAAATGCATAAGCAAAGATTTGTTCAGCATTTTGACAGCTTCAGGATCAGAAAAATTTATAGATAGATCGCCATAAGGATTTTCTGAAACGTACTTCTCCAACTCAGGAGAGGTTTGAATTAATTCTGGAAAATCATACCTGGAACGGTGAAGATTTCTTGGATGGAGGGAGTTTTTTTCAATAGACATAAAATAACGCTTACCCAAAGGTAAGCGTTAATCTTATTTATTGGGCAAGATATCCGCCATCTGCCGCATAATAAGCTCCTGTAACGAAGGAAGCTTTATCTGAAGCAAGCCATAATACGAGCTCTGCAATTTCTTTGGATTCACCCAGGCGGCCAACCGGATGCAGCTGCACCAGATTATCCATTTGCTCTGGAGTGAGGTGTTTAGTGATTAATGGGGTCCGGATATATCCGGGGCCTACGGAGTTGACCCTGATATTCTGCTCTCCATATTCCAGCGCAGCAGATTTTGTTAAACCTACAACTCCATGCTTGGCCGCTACGTAGGCACCTGATAACTTGGTGCCCACCTGCCCTAAGATGGAAGCCATGTTAATGATACTTCCACCTCCGTGCTCGAGCATTGCCGGAATCTGATATCTCAGGCCATAGAAGACACCGGAGAGATTAATGGCAATTACCTTATCCCAGCCGTCAACCGGATACTCTCCTGTCCGGGCTGCAGGTCCACCGATACCGGCGTTGTTTACAGCGATATGTAATGCACCGAACTGTTCGATTGTAATTTTAACTAATTTTTCATTGTCTTCTGGCTTTGAGGTATCAGCCTGCACAAAAATTACATCTGCCCCCTGCGACTTAAGTTCTGCGACAACGCGTTCTCCATTTTCCTGGTCGACATCAGATACAACAACCTTGGCGCCAGCCTCAGCAAAAATATGGGCGACGGCTTCTCCGATACCGGAGGCAGCACCTGTAACTATAGCTACTTTATTCTCTAATAATTTCATGGATCTTAATTATGATTGTATTCTAAAAGAATAACAAATTAGAGTTCGAAAGGTTCCATAAAACAGAAGAGCCTGTTCAACTTTCATTGACCAGGCTCTTCTCACGCGTTTCCGCAATAAATTTTAATGGTTTACATTCACTTTCAGATCAGGGTCTACTTTAACCTTTTTCATACAGTATAATCCAAAGATCAGGATGTAAATATAGCAGGCAACAGGAATAAAGAAGGAATCCTGTATACCGGCAGAATCGGCAAGACTTCCTTGTACCAAAGGTAAAATTGCACCACCTAAAATAGCCATTACCAGTAACGAAGATCCCTGACTCACATATTTACCTAATCCGGCAATAGAAAGGGTATAGATATTAGAGAACATAATCGAATTGAATAATCCAATACCTAAAATTGGATACACTGCCATCTCACCTTTACTAAAAATAGAAACAAGTAGTAAGATCACGTTAACTACGGCAAACAACACCAATGTGCGTGCAGGTGCAGAGCGGCCTACAAAGAATGCCAGGATATTTAATACGATAAATACAAGGAAGAAACTCGTCTGTGCAAAAGTGAGGTCGACGATGCTAAAAATAACCAGGTAAACTACCGCTGCCGCGACTATCATATAAAGTATCTTTTTAGCCTGTGCCAGATTACTTAATGAAATCGCGCCCAGGAAACGACCAATCATAGCACCCCCCCAGAATAAAGCGAGATAGTTTTTACTAACAACTTCTGGCAGGCCCATTGTATCGGGTTTCTCCATAAATGCAATTAATAAACTTCCGATACCAACCTCGGCACCTACATAACAGAAGATACCTACGACACCTAATTTCAGTTGAGGGAATTTTAAAGCACCCAATCCTCTTTCTTCTTCTGCATCAGTACTGAATGAAGGCAATTTAACCTGGCTGATCACTATAGCTAGTAAAACCAGGATACCTGCGAAAATAAGGTAGGGAATTCGCGTAGAATCTGCAGTAACCTGTCCGTTCTGAGTGAACAGCGTAAAAATCAGGTGACCACCAAGTACCGGAGCGATTGTAGTTCCGAATGAATTGAAAGCTTGCGTAAGGTTTAATCTGCTGGACGCACCTTCTTCATCTCCAAGAAGCGTAACATAAGCGTTTGCGGTGATCTGCAAAATAGTAAAGCCCAGTCCTAAAACGAACAAAGCCGTTAGAAAAATACCGTAAACTGAGAATGATGCCGCAGGGTAGAAAAGACAGCAACCTACTGCCGATAATAACACGCCGGCAATAATTCCTTTTTTATAACCTACTTTATTAACAGGGTCACCTTTATAATAAGAGATCATAAAATAGATTACTGATCCGATAAAGTAAGCGCCAAAGAAAGCAAACTGAACCAGCATGGACTGCTGGAAATTCAATTGAAACTGCTGTTTCAGATGCGGAATAAGTATATCATTCATGCAGGTAATAAATCCCCACATAAAGAACAGCAGGGTCATAGTAATCATTGGGATAACAGAGCTTGGTTTTTTTTCGGCTAACTTACTTTCCATATTGGATTGAATCGTTGAAATTGATAATTATTTAATATTAATTAAGAAGAACGGAGCTTTCTAAACGTGCTTCAGGCTTCTATAATTGGAGGCACAAGGTACAAAATGACCTATTCATCTCATATAGCAAATATGCTTATTAATTTATATGTTTGACCAATATTTATGCTATGCACAAATTCATCAAAGGTTTTGGCTATGCATTCTCCGGAATTGCTTATACCGTCCGCACCCAGCTTAACTTCAGATTTCACCTTTTTGCAGCAGCTGCAATTATTTTAGCTGGCTGGTTTCTGAAAATCAGTACGGCTGAATGGTTATCGGTAATATTAGTAAGTGGCTTAGTACTCTGTACAGAACTCATGAACACAGCAATTGAGGTTCTGGTTAACCTGGTATCTCCGGATTACAACGAGAAAGCCGGGCGTGTAAAGGATATAGCTGCCGGCGCTGTACTGATAGCTGCTGTTATTGCAATCCTGACAGGTGCGGTTATTTTCATTCCAAAAATCATCTGCTATGTTGTATAAGACGCGTGGAATAGTACTAAAAACGACACTTTACAGCGAAACCAGTGTGGTGGTACAAATGTTCACGGAGAAATTCGGTATCCAGTCTTATATGATCAACGGCGTGAAAAAACCGAAAGCAAAGATCAGGATGAATATGCTTCAATCTCTTCATCTGGCGGATCTGGTCGTGTACCATAAACCCAATATCGGGATTCAGCGGATTTCAGAACTGCTGCCTACCCCGGTATTCCGCAGCATCCCTTATGATCTGATTAAAAGTGCAATGATCATATTCCTGAATGAAGTGCTGTATAAAAGTATCCGGCAACAGCATGCAGATGAGCATTTATTTAATTACATCTTTAACTCATTGTGCTGGATCGATGAGACGGCACAGGCAAATCCGAGTTTTCACCTCGCTTTTTTATTGAAATTGACCAGGTTTCTTGGTTTCGCGCCAAGTATGGAACATAAAACAGATCAAAGTTACTTCGACCTACAAGAAGGTGAATTTAAATCCCTCCCTCCTTTACACCCGTATTTTATTCAGAAAAAGGAGGCTTTACTGTTTATTCAGCTTTTCACAACCTCTTTCGAAAATTTAAATGAGATAAAAATAGATAATGCCACCCGGAGAATTATCCTTGATAAAATACTGGTTTACTACAACTTACATACTGCTTCTTTTGGAGAAATTAAATCTCATCAAATCCTGGAAGATGTTCTCTCTTAAAAATATTAAAAAAGTTTTGGTGTTTTAAATTAGAGGTGTATATTTGCACTCCCAACAACGGGGAATAGCTTGCTCAGCTAGCCAAAAGGCGCAAAGAGCAGAACCAAGGGGAGATTAGCTCAGCTGGTTCAGAGCACCTGCCTTACAAGCAGGGGGTCACTGGTTCGAACCCAGTATCTCCCACCAAATAAATAACCGAAAGGTAATTATTTAAATCAGGACAGCCGGTCCTGTATAATAAATGGCAGAACCAAAGGGAGATTAGCTCAGCTGGTTCAGAGCACCTGCCTTACAAGCAGGGGGTCACTGGTTCGAACCCAGTATCTCCCACAAAAAAACCTTTCAGAATCTGAAAGGTTTTTTTTATGCCTGGTTTTTATCTGGCCTCCCACATATTATCGAGCGGATTGACGTCGGCATCAAAATTATCACCCAGCACAATTCGTTTCAATTGCTTTTTTGCAGAGAAATTAAAAGTGACACTTCGCTTACCATCCTTCCAGCAGGCTATACTGGCATTAAGAATTTGGGTAGTTCCGTCTTTAAATAAAACAGTGAGATGTATGGGTATTGGTGATGTACCTACATTACCAACAACGACTTTATGACTGGCGCCCTTACTACTAACTTTACTAATAGCCAGGTCAGGAACTCCTTTTTCAAAATACCAGCTTTTCCAAAACCAGTCCAGATTTACGCCAGTACCGGTATTCATCGTATAGAAAAAATCATAAGGTGTCGGATGTTTTCCTGCCCACTCTTTAATATAGTGTCTCAGTCCTTTAAGGAATATTTTATCCCCGAGCATTTCCTTCAGATAATGGAGCCCCAGGGCTGGTTTCAGATCTTTGTCCATATACCTCGCCTTACCGGAAAGCTGAGAAGTAAGTGTCATTAGCGGCAGATCTTCCTCGGTGCCCGAATATTTATTGATATCACTGATATCGTGCTTAAACTGACCAGTATCAACCATAGGATAGAGCAGAAACTCAGATAGCGTAGCCCAGCCTTCGTCCATAAAAGAATATTTTGTCTCGTTTACTCCGACATAAAAAGGGAACAGTGTGTGAAATATCTCATGCATAGTAAATTGAATGACTTCCTGTTTATCTTCAAAAGGCAAATTATTTACCATCATCGGATACTCCATGGCGTCTAAACCTTCGAATATCGTAATATGGGGATAAGGGAAAGGTAGAGCCGGAAACTGATAGCTCATTGCAGCGACAGTTTTGTGGGCATAATTAATTACCGGTTCAAAAACTTTATGTTCTGGATTAAACACAGTATTCACGGTTGTACGTCTCTGCGTAACCGGGTCGACGACCAGGCTCGACGCTTTCCACACATAATGATTACTTATTGCAAATGCCAGATCAGTTACATGGCTGGCCTTAAATTTCCAGGTATTAGTCTTATTTTTTCTGGTCACCATACCGGATTTAAGATCCTGTACCGTAGTAATATCAAGAATTTCGCCGCTCTTTCCAGATTCGGCTATGCGCGCTGCAGTTTTCTCCGAATAAACGTCATTTGTATTCTGCAGCTCACCTGTCGCCCATACCTGATAATCTCCGGGCACGGTAATCTCTGCATTGAAATTACAATAATCATTATAAAACTCGACCCGCCCGGTATAGGGATATTCATTCCAGCCGTCTATATCATCATAAACTGCTATGCGCGGGAAAGAATAAGCGATAAAAAAGGCGCCCGGCTCAACTTGGCCTGTCCTGACAAAAGAGCCTTCGTTTAAAATATAGTTGTAATCAATTTCTACATGTACCTTTTCATGAGGAGGTATTTTCACACCCCGCACATACATATTTGTACTTCTGATACTCCGCTTTGTACTGTCTTGCGTCTGGTTATTAATCGTAACAGCATCGATCTTCACGCCACTGGTCAAATCT
Source organism: Pedobacter antarcticus (assembly GCF_900103515.1). Lineage (NCBI taxonomy): Bacteria > Pseudomonadati > Bacteroidota > Sphingobacteriia > Sphingobacteriales > Sphingobacteriaceae > Pedobacter > Pedobacter antarcticus. The sequence goes on along the minus strand of NZ_FNGZ01000003.1, from coordinate 255,260 downwards.
TTTGCAGAAACCGGAACTGTCCGCATCGCCTCTTTCTGATATAAATTCGGATAGAGTTTAAAAACCAGTTGCCGCAAGGTATCCGGACTATTATTCATATAATCGATTTCTACTTTTCCTTTCAACAAACGGCTGGCTGGATCAAATTCAATCTTTAACTGATAATCTGCACTATTTTGCCAGTATTTTTTACCGGCAGCACCGGATAAATCTCTCGTACCTTTTTTATAAGCTGAAGATATGTTTGGTGGAATAGGCAGTACAGTTTGGGAGACCGCGCCATAACCCGTAACAAAAAAGAGCAGCAACAACGGCAATCCGGCAACAAAAACACGACTCCTATTGCTGTTATTCATAATTCATAAGATTTTAATTGAACCTGGTATAAAACTAAACATTCAGCAGGATTATCCCGATAATAATGTTTTAGCTCTTTCACTGGTTTTTAAAAATTTGAAACACATCGAGATCATAAATGTTAAAAGAGTTATTATGGAAGAAGAAAAGAACGCACAACAAAATCAGGAAGATGTGAACCCAACAAGTCAGTTTGATAAACTTGTCAAAGAGCAGGCTGAAGAGGCTCTTCCAGATACAACAGGTACAGGATCAAACAGAGAAGTGTTTAACGGAAGTTCCCTAATTATCAAAAAGGATGAGGAATCCGCTGATCAGGAATAAAACCTGATCAGCATCACTTATATTACTGACAGAAATCAACAACAAACAAATGCTGTTTTATAACTTTATAGTATGGTAGCACGTCTCAGCGGATATGCACCTGCTAAAATACAGCAATCATGAAAACATTGACCGTACTCACCGATTTCTCTCCAAGATCAGAAAATGCAGCAATCTACGCCTTGCATATGGCTGCTTCTATTCACGCGGATTTATTATTGTTTCATGCTTTTGAACTGCCGGTCGCAGAAAGCATGGGGATGCCGGTGGCCTGGCCGCCGGAAGTTTATGATGAATTCAGAGAAAGTGCTATCAGTGAACTTACTTTACAAGCGAAGAAACTGGAAACGTTGCTCACGCTGACTGACACCACCTATAAACCGAAAATCACTTACCAGTTCCAGGATGGCCCCCTGTTTCTTCAACTCGATAAATTATTCACAGACCGCAATAACCTGATGCTGGTAATGGGCAGTCACAAAAAAGGATTATCAGGCATGATCGGGGGAAATCATATGGCGGCCGTAATGGAAGGCACCAACAGACCTGTACTGATAGTGCCTGAGCATGCAGTTTATAGCAAACTTTGTAAAATCGGTTTTGCCACAGATTTAAGCCATAGTGATATTGCCGTAATTTCTTCCCTCGCGACATTGGCTACACATACTAAAGCAGAAATCATGCTGGCACACATTCATGCCCCTTTAACAGTAAACGCCAAACCAGGTGAACAGGTGAGAAATTTTCTGGAAGAGGTAGCTACCCATATCAATTATCCAAAAGTATACTACCGCAGTGTAGAAGAAGAGCATTTACAAGAAGGACTAAGCTGGTTATCTACAGAAGTAAGCTGCCATATTCTGGTGATGGTACATAGACAAAAAACTTTCCTGGAAAATCTCTTTGGAAAGAGCGACACCAGCAAATTTGCCAGCGAGACCAGGTTACCTTTATTAGTTTATCCAGACCCGGCAATTCATCTACCTGTTTTTTAAGTTAAAACAAAATACAGTATCTGACAGTTAAAAGACAATCGTATTTTAGCATTCCGGCTTAAATCAGATATATTTGTCGTGCTGAATATAAACAGCTCATAAATATTGCTTTATGCGGATAATTGCACTTTTCTGTTTAATGATGGTCAGCTTGCTGAATTTCGTGCCTTGTGCCGATGAGCAACCTGTACCCTCAGGCATAGAAGTAACTCTCAAGGTCGCTGTGCAAAACCATGAAAACGCCTTATCTGCAGATCACTGTTCTCCCTTTTGCAACTGCACCTGCTGTGCAACGTCCAGTATTGCGAAAATTATGAGTCTCACTTCTACTCCGGTGAAGGAACACCAGACTAATACACGTCCTTACCAGGCAGGAAAATATATCGAAATCAGTATGCCCGTCTGGCAGCCGCCGCAAATAGCCTAAGCATCTAATCCAGCCAATTCATTGGCTTATCTTGTTATTTTTTGCTTATTGCAGCCCTTCTGGCTGCTATTATAACCATTTTTATGTTTGACCGTATTATCTCGTTCTCTATCAGGAACAAGGTAGCTATCGGGCTAATGACCTTTGGACTCATCCTTTGGGGCATTTATTCTATCTATCATTTACCGATAGATGCACAGCCGGATATTACCAATAACCAGGTACAGATTATATCCCAGGCACCAAGCCTGGGTGCACAGGAAGTAGAACAATATATTACCGCTCCTATCGAACTTTCCATGGCCAATATTCCGGGCATACTGGAAAAAAGATCTGTTTCCCGCTCAGGAATCTCTGTGATCACCCTTGTTTTTAAGGATGAAACTGATATCTACTGGGCACGTCAACAGGTCAATGAACAATTAAAAGAGGCGGAGGCCAATATTCCGCCAGCTCTCGCCAAGACCATATTGGCTCCCATAACTACGGGATTGGGAGAGATTTACCAATATGTCCTCCACACTAAAAAGGGCTACGAGGGAAAATATAGTGCGACCGATCTGCGTACCCTGCAGGATTGGCTGGTGAGAACCCAGCTGGCAGGAACACCGGGCGTAGCCGAAGTAAGCGGTTGGGGCGGCTTTGTGAAGCAATATGAAGTTGCGGCTTGACAATGACAAGCTAAATGCAATGGGCCTGACCATTCCAGAGATATTCACCGCACTGGAAAAGAACAACGAAAACACGGGCGGCTCCTATATTGAACAGCAGAATAATGTGTATTTCATCCGCGGCACCGGCCAGGTTGCTTCCCTGGAAGAAATCGGAAGTATTGTCGTCAGGAATATTGCCGGCAGGCCGGTTTTAATCCGTGATATTGCTAAAGTTCAGTTTGGAAGCGCCACCCGTTATGGCGCGGTTACCCGGAATGGGGAAGGTGAAGCAGTAGCAGGGGTTACTTTAATGCTGAAGGGTGAAAACTTTAATGATGTCATTAAGGCTGTAAAAACCCGTATGGCACAAATCCAAAAATCACTTCCCGAAGGTGTCGTTATTGAACCGATCATTGACCGGACGGAGTTAGTCGGCCGTGCCATGAGCACCGTAAAAACCAATCTGATGGAGGGCGCGCTGATTGTGATCCTGGTTCTGGTTTTGTTATTAGGTAATCTGCGGGCAGGACTTGTAGTTGCCTCTGTTATTCCGCTCGCTATGCTTTTTGCTTTCGCTATGATGCGGCTCTTCGGTGTATCCGGGAACCTGATGAGTCTTGGTGCTATAGATTTTGGGTTGATCGTGGATGGCGCAGTCATTATCGTTGAAGCTATAGTCTTCCGTCTAAGCACACGAAAAAATGAAAGCGGAAAAATCAGGCTTACACAAAAAGAAATGGATGAAGAGGTCTATCAGGCGTCTTCCAGAATAAGAACCAGCGCTTCTTTTGGTGAACTGATTATTCTGATTGTTTATCTGCCGCTATTTGCCCTGATGGGCATAGAAGGTAAAATGTTCCGTCCCATGGCTGAAACTGTAGTATTCGCCATTTTAGGAGCATTTATCCTCTCACTTACCTATGTACCAATGATGAGCGCCTTGTTTCTCAGCAAAAACACCGTACATAAGGAGAGCTGGTCTGATCGTATGATAGTCCATTTACAGCGGTATTACCACAACGCATTAGTTAAAGTTCTGCGTATCCGAACCTTTATCGTTTCGATTACTTTAGTGCTTTTCGTCTTGTCAATCTGGTTTTTCAGCCGGATGGGCGGCGAATTTATTCCTGTTCTGGAAGAAGGCGATCTGACCGTAGAAATTTCGATGATGCAGGGTACCTCATTATCCGAAGTCGTAAGTACGTTCGGCAAAGCAGAGGCCTTACTGAAAGCTAAGTTCCCCGAGGTTAAACAAGCGGTTACCCGGATCGGAAGTTCGGAGATTCCGACAGATCCTATGCCACTGGAAAGGGGCGATATGATGTTGTCTATGCTACCTAAATCAGATTGGACTTCTGCAAAGACGCGCAACGAGATGATGGAAAAGATGGAGGAAGAGCTTGAACTGATTCCTGGAATTCAAGTAGAAATTACTCAGCCAATGCAAATGCGTTTTAACGAGCTCATGACTGGAATCCGCCAGGATGTTGCTATTAAAATTTTTGGGGAAGATCTGGATGTTCTGGCTGTCCAGGCAGAACAAATTTCTAAACTTATCGCACCTGTAAAGGGTGTATCAGAGCCTTATATCGAAAAAGTAAGTGGCCTGCCCCAGATTACGGTTAACTATAACCGGAATAAGATTGCCCAGTATGGGTTGAATATCAGCGATGTGAATATGATCCTGCGAACTGCATTTGCCGGGAGCGTCTCCGGAGTTGTTTTTGAGGGGGAGAAAAGGTTTGATCTGGTCGTAAGGCTGCAGGATGAACTCCGGAATAATATTACCGATGTAGAAAACCTGCTGATTCCGCTGCCCTCCGGACATCGCATCCCGCTAAGCCAGGTAGCAGATATCGGCTTCAAGGAAGCTCCGGCTCAAGTGAGTCGCGAGGATGGCAAACGCCGGATCTTCGTAGGTTTTAATATTAGTGGCCGGGATGTAGAGAGTACAGTGAAAGAAATTAGAAAGCTGATTGATCAGAAAGTGAAGCTGCCAACTGGATACTTCATTACCTATGGTGGCCAGTTCCAAAACCTCCAGGCAGCCAAGCAAAAGTTATCACTTGCAGTTCCTGCCGCCTTGCTTTTAATTCTTGCCTTACTTTACCTGACCTTCCGTTCGGTGAAACAAAGTCTGCTGATTTTTACCGCCGTTCCTCTTGCCGCAATGGGCGGTATTGTTGCATTGCACCTGCGGGATATGCCTTTCAGCATCTCAGCAGGAGTTGGCTTTATCGCTCTTTTTGGCGTCGCAGTACTAAATGGAATTGTATTGATCGGTTCTTTCAACCAATTGAAAGCAGAGGGTGTAGCCGATATTTACGAGCGGGTATTGGAAGGTACGAAGATTCGACTTAGACCTGTCCTAATGACCGCAGCCGTAGCCTCGTTTGGCTTCCTGCCTATGGCTTTATCAGGTAGTGCAGGAGCAGAAGTACAACGCCCACTGGCCACAGTAGTTATCGGAGGACTGTTAATGGCTACCTTTCTGACACTATTCGTTCTACCTTGTCTTTATATCCTGTTCAGCGGAAAAGACGAGAGTAAAGGGCTGGGTAAAACAGGTAAAACCCTGGCAGTATTATTTCTTGTGCTGGCAGGTACGGGCACAATTCAGGCACAGGATTTCCGCTCTAAACCTGTACAGACAGAACTAGCTGCGGATACGCAGCTAAACCAGCTGCTGGAAGATGCCGCAACCGGTAACCGGCAGCTTAAGCAGGCCGGTTTAACCATTGAACAGGCCAAAGCCCTGCAAGGTTCCGGAACCGACCTGCCTAAAACGGTATTCACTCTCAGTCAAGACCCAACTGGCGGCGGAAACAATGACAATGCGATTAGTATCAGCCAGGAATTTTCATGGCCAGGATTATATACCAGTCAGCATAAACTATTGGAAAGTCAGACGGGTCTTGCTGTTAACGCCGGCAAAATGACGACAATGGAAGTGCGCAAAGCAATTACCCAGGCATATTACAGTCTGCTGCATGAGCTGGAAACTATCCGCTTGCTAAATTATCAGGATAGTATCTACCAGGATTTTCGGGAAAAGGCGACTTCCAGATTTAAAACGGGTGAGACCTCCAGCCTGGAATTGATGACGGCAAAACAAAAATATCAGGAAATCCGATTGTTATTAATGAGAACTATCGCTGCTAAAGATCAGCAGCAGCGTATTCTGGAACAGTTGACAGGCAAATCTTTATCAATCAGACTGCCGGCTGCAGGTTTACCTTTATTACAATACAAATCTGTCAGTAAGGAAGTCTTAAGCAATAATCCGCAGCTGCTGTATGCACAACAGCAGATTGAGGTCATATCTGGAAAAATAAAAGTAGAAAAGGCCAGGCTTATGCCCGATTTTAATGTCGGCTACAGCCAGCAAATGCTTATTTCAGGCTTTAACCCGGCTAATATATCCAGAACCTATTTTCCAGGGACCAGGATAGCAGGGTTCCAGGCAGGAATTGCGGTCCCACTTTGGTTTAAAGCAGGCAAATCAAAGATTAGCAGTGAGAAAATTGCACTGCAGGTTGCCATGCAAACACTGGAGCAAGACAGGTCGCTGCTGGAACTCAAATATGTACAGGAGCAGGAACAAGCCCAACTTTCTGCCAAAGAGCTCGCATGGTACTTATCTGAGGGCCTACTTCAGGCAGAGGAACAGCTGCGTATTGCCCAGGTATCTTTCCGTCTGGGAGAAATCGGATACATGGAATATGTGCAACACCTGTCTGCAGTGGTCCAGACAAGACTGTCTTATCTGGAAGCCGCAGACCGCAGCAATCAATCGGTTATTCAGTTACACTATTTAAAAGGAGAAAAAAATGAAGCATCTAATTAAAGTCACCCTGCTCCTGCTTTTCGTTCCCTTCCTCTTACTGCAAAGCTGTCAACAGGGAAAAGGAGAAAATGCAGAAGCTTCTCATGAAGAACATGGGCATGAGGAAGAAGAAATAGCGCTGAATGAAGCGCAGATGAAAGCTGTTGGCATAAAACTAGGCACTGTGTCTATGAAAAACCTACATACCGTAGTCAAAGCGAACGGACAGCTTGCAGTTCCGCCGCAAAACAGGGCAAATGTAAGTGTATTATCAGGCGGGATTATCAGTAATATCTCTGTGCTGGAAGGCGAACAAGTGCGTAAGGGACAGGTCCTTGCCAGTATTGAGAATCAAGACCTGCTAAAAATACAGCAGGACTACCTTTCTGCAAAAAACAGTTTTAGTTATACGTCTGCCGAATATGAGCGGCAAAAGCAGTTGCGTCAGGCTGGGGCGGGTACCGGCAAATTCTTTCAGTCTGCAGAAGCGGCCTACTTATCTGAAAAGTCTGGTATTGCTGCAATTGAAAATCAATTACGCCAGCTAGGTATTTCTCCGGGAGAGGTTTCTGCAGGAAAAATGAAACATGGTTTTCCACTGCGTTCTCCAATCTCGGGTACCATCGGGAAGATCACTGCAAATACCGGCTCTTTTATTCAGCCTGGCACTTCAGTAATGGAAGTTGTTGATAATTCCAAGATTCATTGTGACCTGATTGTGTTCGAAAAGGATCTGATGAAAGTTAAAAATGGTCAGGAAGTAAACTTTCAGCTCACTAATCAGGATGATCAGCAGGTAACGGGTCGTATTACCGGTATCAACAAATCTTTTGAAGATGAAAGTAAGGGCGTAACTGTACATGCTGTTATAGATAATCAGGCAGGAAAGAATCTTATTCCGGGTATGTATGTAACCGCATTAATTAATATCGGGCAAGAGCACACCACAGCCGTTCCACAGGATGCTGTAGTTAGATCGGCAGGACGTGAATATATTTTTGTAGTTGATAATCATCAGAAAGAGGATCAAGGTAAGCGCGAAACTAAAGCAGGTTCGAAAGAAGTTCATTTCAGAAAACTTGAAGTGAAAACGGGCACTGCCGAACTGGGCTTTATCCAGATCAGTCCGCTTGAAACGCTTTCTGAAGATGCAAGGATCGCAACTAAAGGTGCGTTTTATCTGCTTTCAAAAATTACCGGCGGCAGTGATTCTCATTAATGGGTGAAGTAGCTATCTTAACAAAGATATATAATTAAAAAAGGCGCTGAGATTTTGTCTCAGCGCCTTTTACCTTATTACGAATGGTTAATCCAGCAGTGCTTTCGCTTTGTTGATCACATTCTCTTTTGTAAAACCAAATTCCTTATACAGATCCTCTGCCGGAGCAGATTCACCAAAGGTATGCATAGCCAGGATATCTCCTTCATCTGTAACATATTTATGCCAGCCTAAAGGGGAACCGGTCTCAACGGCGAGTCTTTTACGGATATTTTTCGGAAAAACGGACTCCCTATAAGCAGCATCCTGCTTTTCAAATAACTCCCAGGAAGGCATACTTACTACTCTAACAGGAATTCCGGCAGCTTCCAAATCTTGTTGTGCTTCCAATATAAGCGCAACTTCGGAACCTGTAGCAATCAGTATCAGTTTCGCCTCGACAGATGCTTCAGAAAGAATATAAGCTCCTTTTTCCAATCCTTCTGCTTTTCCATATTTCTGCTGATCCAAGACGGGAAGACCCTGACGGGTTAAAACCAGTACCACCGGACCATCATTATGTTCCAGCGCAACCTTCCATGCTTGTGCAGTTTCATTTGCATCTGCAGGCCTGATTAAAGTAATATTGGGAATTGCTCGTAATGCGATTAATTGCTCAACTGGCTGGTGAGTTGTGCCATCCTCTCCTAAACCTATACTATCGTGTGTATAGATAAATATAGGTCTGATTTTCATGATGGCGGCCAGCCTGATCGGAGGACGCATATATTCAGAGAATATTAGAAATGTAGCTCCGTATGGAATTACACCGTCGGTTAGTGCCATACCCACAAGTGCCGACCCCATAGCGTGCTCCCGGATTCCAAAATGAAGGTTCCTTCCGCCCCTGTCTTCGCTGCTAAAGCTGGTGAATTTCTTCAATAATGTCTCAGTGGACGGTGCAAGATCAGCCGCGCCACCAATTAATCCCGGCAGCTTATCAGCAATCGCATTCAAAACTTTTCCTGAGGCTACACGGGTAGCCATTTTATCTTTGGATGGTTCAAATACAGGAAGCTGCTCCTTCCAACCTTCCGGCAATTGTTTTTTTCTGGCAAGTGTATACTCAGCAGCCAGGTCGGGAAATTCCTGTTCATAGGCAGCAAAGAGTTCATCCCATTTCTGATTAGTCGTTTTACCTTTGTCTCCAGCTTTTTTATAAAAATCTGCAACTTCAGCAGAAACTTCAAAAAAGGATTCAGGGTCAAAACCGAAACCTTCTTTGACCAGTTTAATTTCATCAGGACCAAGGGGCGAACCATGTGCTCCGGCAGTATTTACTTTATTCGGACTACCATAAGCGATCTGTGTACGGACTTTAATCAGGGATGGTTTCTGTGTCTCGAGTTGTGCATTACGAACCGCATTCTGAATAGCTGTCAGATCATTTCCATCCTCCACCACCTGAACATGCCAGTTATAAGCCTCAAATCTTTTAGCGACATCCTCATTAAAAGATATTGCTGTATCGCCTTCAATGGATATATGGTTGTCATCATACAGATAAATCAGGTTACCGAGCTCGAGATGCCCGGCAAGCGATGCTGCTTCCGAAGTTACTCCCTCCATCATATCTCCATCGCTGCAAATGGCATATATTTTATAGTTAAAAATCGGGAAGCCTGGTTTATTATACCGGGCAGCCAAATGCTTCTGCGCAATGGCAAAACCGACTCCATTAGCAAACCCCTGCCCAAGCGGACCGGTCGTGACATCCACACCATCGATCAATCCATGTTCGGGGTGTCCGGCAGTTTTACTGTGCAGCTGCCTGAAATTTTTCAGATCATCTATGCTGACATCAAATCCGGTTAGGTGCAATAAGCTATACTGCAACATACAGCCATGACCAGCAGAAAGGATAAACCTATCCCTGTTTGCCCATTCAGGGTTTCCAGGATTATAATTCATCGTATGTGCATACAGCACATGACCCATTGGCGCAGCTCCCATAGGCATTCCGGGGTGACCGGAATTAGCCTTCTGCACTGCATCTATTGATAACACGCGAATCGTATCGACCGCTTGTTGTTCTAAGTTGTTTTCTGACTCCATATCAAATAATTAGGTGTACAATTAAACAATCACATTCGCGCCGTTTTGTTTTCTAAGGTTTATTTTTTGACAGAAAACTTATAGACAGTTGTGGAATTAAGTGTTTTACCTGGCTGTAAAATGGTAGAGGGAAATGATGCCTGATTCGGTGAATCCGGGAAATGCTGTGTTTCCAGACAGAAAGCAGAACGGTATCCGTAACGGCCTTTTCCTTTTCCATTATCTTTTTCACCCGTCATAAAGTTTCCGGTGTAGAACTGTACGCCTGGCTCGTCGGTAAGCACTTCCATTTCGATCCCTGTTTTTGGGCTGCTTACTATCGCGGCCTGCTTCAGACCTGCCCCTTTTCTCAATACAAAATTGTGATCATATCCTTTACCATTTTTAAGCTGAGCATCGTCTGCATCAATCCGCTCTCCTATTGGCGTTGGTTTGGTGAAATCGAAAGGTGTACCCACAACTTTAGCCAGCTTGCCGGTTGGTATCAGAGCGGTATCAACAGGTGTATATTCATCAGCATTTAATTGAACGATATGGTCCAATACCGATGGATCACCAGCGCCGTTCAGATTAAAAAAGGAATGATTAGTGAGATTAACTGGCGTGGCTTTATCTGTTTTTGCTTCATAAGCGATCTTTAAAGAATGATCATCCTGTAGCGTATAGGTAACTTTAACCTGTAAATTACCAGGATAACCGCCTTCGCCATCTTTGGACGTATAACTAAGTTCCAGGGTTTGCGGATCTACCTGCACGCCGGTCCAAACTTTGGCCTGGTAACCATCAGTTCCACCATGCAATGAGTTTAAGCCATTATTTACCTGCAGCTGATAGCTCTTACCATTGAGGGTGAATTTCCCTTTTGCTATACGGTTCCCATATCTGCCGATCAGGGCGCCATAATAAGATTCCGGTTGTTCCTGGTAAGGTCCGATAGCATCATGGCCCAGGACTACGTCGACGAGTTGATCTTTATTATCTTTTACAAGCAGCGACACTACCCGGCCACCATAATTGGTAATTGCGGCTTCATCGCCACTTTTATTTTTTAATACGTATAAATGAGTTGCCTGTTCATTATATTTTCCCTGAAAAGCCAGCGAATCGGGCAGAGCTACTGCAGCAGAACTATGGTTCAGCGAGTCTACCGCTGATTGCTTAGCGCGTTCAGAAGTACAGGCAGTAGATAATCCTGCAAATAATACCACTGCAGGAAAGACGTAACGGTTCAATTTCATAATTACATGTTTATATTTAGCAAAAGCAAATTAGTCAAATTTATATTAACTGTCATAACAACAATTAATATAAATTCTTCATATTTTGCGTAAAAATTATTAATATCAAATTTAGTCATTATATCTAATTAGCCTAAAACACCACTAATGACCGACGCTACGAATAAAAAACGCATACTTGTTGCTATAGATTGTATCATCTTCGGTTTCGATGGTGAACATTTAAAAATCCTGCTGATCAAAAGGGGCTTTGCACCCGAGCAAGATAAATGGAGTCTGATGGGTGGTTTCATTAATCCCGACGAAGGCATGGATGAGGCAGCCAACAAGATTCTGCTTCAGTTGACCGGACTGGACGGAGTTTATCTGGAACAACTACATGCTTTTGGCCGTCCAGACCGTGACCCGATGGAACGTGTAGTTTCTGTAGCCTATTTTGCTTTAATTGATATTCATAAATATGAGACACAACTCAGTGACCAGTACCATGCCGAATGGTTTCTGATTAACGAAATGCCGAAGCTGATCTTTGATCATGATGAAATGGTGGAAATTGCCAAACAGAAAATCAGGTATAAAGCTGCACTCCACCCGCTGTTATTTGAGCTGTTACCGCGCAAATTCACTATCCCGCAGCTGCAAAGTTTATACGAAGGCGTATACAATACGAAAATTGACAACCGTAATTTTATACGTAAACTAACTTCTACAGGCCTGCTGATCAAGCTGGAAGAGAAAGATAAATCTAACTCTAAAAAAGGTGCTTTCTATTTCAAACTAGACAAGAAAAAATATAAAGCCAAGTTCCAGGCTTTTCTGAATTTCATTCCTAATCCGGAAAACCTGATTAGTTAATCTTTATGGCCGGCAATCGCCGGCCATTTCTTTTTTCGCCATTTCATCCCATAATCTTTCCTGAAACAGTAATCAGACAAGTTTTGATTACCAGTCCGCCGCATTTCTCTTGCGACACTGAAAAAAAATTATCTGCTTTTTTCCTAAATAATTTCGTTTACCAAATAAATAAACGTTAATTAGACATTTATAAATCTGATGGTATATCCATTAGCTAACCAAATTATAAAACTGATGAAAACAGACCAATATGTTATCGGGGTTGACTACGGTTCAGATTCTGTCCGTTCCGTCCTGATCAACGCAACGAACGGAAAAGAAATTGCTTCTTCGGTATTCAACTATCCCCGCTGGAAACAGGGTTTATATTGTGACCCCTCCGGCAACCAGTTTCGCCAGCATCCGCTGGATTATACGGAAGGACTCATCTATACGATAAAATCATGTCTGGCACAGGCTGAAGAAAAGGATATTGCCTCGGCCGTACGGGCTATTGCAGTAGATACAACCGGATCGACACCCGTAGCAGTGAATGAAGCCGGGGTCCCACTCGCATTATTACCAGGATTTGAAGATAATCCTCATGCTATGTTCGTACTATGGAAAGACCATACTGCTGTTAAAGAAGCTGCACAAATCAATGCGCATGCAGTCAAATTTGATACAAATTACCTCTCCTATTGCGGCGGCATTTATTCCTCGGAATGGTTCTGGGCAAAACTACTCCGTACCTTACGCGCAGACGCAGCAGTTCGTGAAGCTTGCTATTCCTGGGTAGAACATTGTGATTGGATCCCTTTTCTGCTAACCGGAGGAACCAGCGTTACCAGCATGAAAAGAAGTCGCTGTGCTGCAGGACACAAAGCACTTTGGGCAGAGGAATTTGGGGGACTGCCACCTGAAGAATTTTTCAGTTCACTGGATCCCCTATTAAATGGCTTCACCTCAAGATTATTCAAAGAAACATATACTTCCGATATCTCTGCCGGCACCCTGTCAGAAGAATGGGCAGAAAAGCTAGGCCTGCACACTGCAGTTCAGGTCGGTGTAGGCGCTTTTGATGCACACATGGGTGCTGTTGGTGGGCAAATCGAACCTTATCATCTCAGTAAGGTAATGGGTACATCAACCTGTGATATTCTTGTCGCCCCTGCGGCTGATATCAACGGTAAACTTATCCACGGTATCTGCGGCCAGGTCAATGGATCTGTTATTCCCGGAATGACAGGTCTGGAGGCAGGGCAATCGGCTTTCGGTGATACTTATGCCTGGTTCCGACAACTATTGTCATGGCCATTAAAAAACCTGCTTGCGCAATCAGCCTTGATCGATGCGGCAACTGCTGCTGCACTGGAACAGGAATTGACTGACCGGCTAATTCCTGAATTAAGCAGACAGGCTGCGCTACTGCCATTATCTGCTGACGATGAGCTTGGTCTGGACTGGTTTAACGGAAGAAGGACACCAGACGCCAATCAGGAATTAAAAGGTGCACTGATTAACCTGGATCTGGGCACCGATGCGCTCCGAATGTTCCGTGCACTAGCGGAAGCTACCTGTTTCGGTGCCAAAAACATTGTAGATCGTTTTACCAGCGAAGGTATCCCCGTAAAGGGAATTATAGGCATCGGCGGTGTGGCGAAGAAGTCACCTTATATTATGCAGATGATGGCTAATGTTCTCAATATGCCAATACGCATTCATCAGTTCGAACATACCTGCGCATTAGGCGCCGCCATATTTGCCGCAGTAGTTGCCGGGATTTATCCCACTGTGGAAGAGGCGATGAAGGGCATGGGAAGTGGATTCGACGCAGTCTATGAACCAGAACCAGAAAAGGTGGGGTATTATGAGTCCAGATTTGGTCAGTATCTGGCTTTGGGAAATTTTATTGAACAACATCAACCTTAAATCAAATGAATAACTACGAAGATATCAGGGAAGAGGCCTATGCAGCGAATATGCAGTTGCCAGCCTTTGGACTAGTACTTTTTACTTTTGGAAATGCCAGTGCCGCAGACCGGAAAAAAGGAGTTTTTGCGATTAAACCAAGCGGGGTTCCTTATTCAGAATTGTCACCGGAAAAAATGGTTATCGTAGATTTTGACGGTCAAACTGTCGAAGGGAATCTACGTCCCTCTTCAGATACGCAGACACATGCCGTACTTTATAAGCACTGGTCGGAAGTAGGCGGAATTGTTCATACCCATTCTACTTACGGAACAGCCTGGGCCCAGGCATTGGAACCAATCCCGGTCTTTGGCACCACTCATGCTGACCACACGACACTTGCAGTACCATGCGCGCCGCCGATGGATGATAAAAAAATCAGTGGTAATTATGAATATGAGACTGGCTTCCAGATTATGGAACACCTGGAAATTTCAGGATTGAACTATAAGGAAACGGAAATGATTCTAGTGGGTAACCACGCCCCTTTTACCTGGGGTAGCACTGTAGAGAAAGCCGTTTACAATAGCGCTGTTGTAGAAGAACTGGCCAGAATGGCTTTTCTCACTATGCAGATAAACCCTGCTGTTCAGCCAATGAAAGCAGCATTAATTAAAAAACATTACGAAAGAAAACACGGCTCGGACTCATACTACGGCCAATAAAAAAAATCAGATGACTATAAATCTTAAACAATCAGAAGCCTGGTTCATTACAGGAAGCCAGCATTTATACGGTGAGGAAACACTGAGACAAGTTGCTGAACATTCCATGAAAATTGCAGCCGCGCTTAATGACGCATCGGAAATACCCGTAAAAATTGTGTTTAAACCAACTGTTAAGACGCATGAGGAAATTTATGAGGTCTGTCAACAGGCCAATCAATCAGAAAACTGCATAGGCATTATTGCCTGGATGCATACATTTTCACCGGCTAAAATGTGGATAGGCGGGTTAAAAATATTGCAAAAACCACTTTTACACCTGCATACCCAGTTTAACCGTGATATCCCATGGAGCACGATGGATATGGACTTTATGAATCTGAATCAAAGTGCGCATGGAGATCGCGAATTCGGTTTCATCATGTCCAGAATGCGCATTAACAGAAAAGTAGTTGCAGGTCACTGGGAAGATCCGGAATTACGGGCAGGTGTAGGTGCATGGCTGCGGGCTGCGGCTGGATGGGCAGACCTCCAGGGAGCAAAATTTGCACGTTTTGGTGACAACATGCGTAACGTTGCGGTAACTGAGGGCGATAAGGTTGAGGCAGAGATTAAGTTTGGCTACTCCGTAAATACTTATGGGATCGGCGATCTTGTTAAAGTTATAAACCAGACCTCAGATGCAGATATTGACCGTCTGGTTAAAGAATATGCCGACTCCTATGAACTGGCTGTAAACCTGCAAAAAGGAGCTGCACAGCATGCTTCTTTACGTGAAGCGGCCAAGATTGAAATAGGTCTGCGTAACTTCCTGCAAGACGGAAATTTCAAGGGATTCTCCGACACTTTCGAGGATTTGTATGGCATTAGCCAATTACCTGGAATTGCAGTACAGCGTTTAATGAGTGAAGGTTATGGCTTTGCCGGTGAGGGAGACTGGAAAACGGCAGCACTAGTCAGAACCATGAAAGTAATGGGTAGTGGTCTTAAAGGTGCGAATGCTTTCATGGAAGATTACACTTACCATTTTGAACCCGGCAACTCTTTTGTCCTGGGCTCACACATGCTAGAAGTTGATGCCGCATTAGCTAAAGGACCAATAAAATGTGAAGTTCATCCATTGGGGATAGGCGGGAAAGCAGATCCGGTAAGACTGATCTTTAACGCAGAGAATGGTCCGGCATTAAATGCTTCTATAGTAGATATGGGCAACAGGTTCCGAATGCTCGTAAATGTAGTTGATGGCGTCCAGCAGGAGCATGAATTGCCCAAACTGCCGGTTGCCAGAGTATTGTGGAAACCACAACCCGATATGAAAACGGGGTGCGCAGCGTGGATTTATGCCGGAGGTGCACACCATACCTGCTATAGCGAAAACCTGACTGCAGAACACCTAACCGATTTCGCGGGCATGGCGGGCATTGAATACGTTGGTATCGATAACCATACGCAAATTCAGCAACTGCAGAATGACCTTAGATGGAATGATGCCTATTACCAGTTAAACAGATAAATCCAGGAATTACCTAACCAAATATACTTTATGAGCAATAGTTTAGTGACTGCAGATTATGTGGTCTTCATTATCTACTTTCTGGTTGTATCAGGATACGGCTACTCGATATACCATAAAAGGAAAAAAGATGAACAGGATGCGAAAGCATTCTTCCTGGCTGAAGGCACATTAACGTGGTGGGCTATCGGAGCTTCACTAATAGCATCCAATATATCGGCTGAGCAATTCATCGGTATGAGTGGCGAAGGATTTTTCCTTGGTATTGCTGTAGCTGCCTATGAGTGGATTGCAGCCATTGCCCTAATTATTGTGGCTGTCTGGTTTATCCCGGTCTACCTCAAAAATAAGATTTATACCATGCCACAATTTCTCCAGACCCGGTATAATGAATCCGTAGCCTTAATTATGGCTATTTTCTGGTTATTTTTGTATGTCTTTGTTAACCTGACATCCATTCTTTATCTCGGTGCAGTCGCCATTAATGGCCTGACAGGAGGAGGTTATCTGCATATCATTATGATTGCACTGGCTGTCTTCGCACTGTTTATTTCATTAGGAGGAATGAAAGTAGTGGCGTACACAGACGTAATCCAGGTGGGCGTTCTGATTCTGGGCGGATTAGTTACCACTTATATTGCATTAACAGTAGTTGGTGAGAAATTCGGCGTGGGCAGCAATGCAATTGCTGGTTTTAATGTGCTGATGGAACAAGCTCCGGAGCATTTTAAAATGATTATTCCAAAGCCTACTGCAGAATCGACACAAAACGAGATCAGCAAATACCTGACGTTCCCCGGACTGGCTTCTTATGTTGCAGGAATCTGGATCATCAATCTAAATTACTGGGGCTGCAATCAGTATATTACACAACGCGCGCTGGGTGCCGATCTGCATACTGCAAGAACGGGAATTCTGTTCGCAGGGTTACTTAAATTATTAATGCCCTTAATAGTGATGCTTCCAGGTATAGCTGCTTATGTTCTTTACAAAGGCGGCCATCTCCCGCAGCTGATAGGCGGCAAGGACGGTGCATATTCTGCAGTACTCACGTTCCTCCCTACCGGACTGAAAGGACTGTCTGTGGCAGCACTTACAGCTGCTATCGTAGCTTCTCTTGCCGGAAAGGTAAACAGTATCTCAACCATCTTCACATTAGACGTATATTCAAAGTATTTCAAAAAAGATGCGAATGAAAAAGAACTTGTATTGGTGGGAAGGACTACCGTATTTGCGGGGCTGATTCTGGCAATACTTTTCACTTGGAATGACGTCCTGGGCATTGGCGGTGTGGGTGGATTCACCTATATACAGAAATATACAGGATTTATCAGCCCAGGTGTATTTGCTATGTTCTTTTTAGGAATGTTCTGGAAAAGAACTACTGGCTCTGCGGCTATTGCAGGCGTCCTTGCGGGTTTCATTTTCTCTGTGTTTTTCAACGAGTTTGCCCCTGCGGTTATGGGTAATGAAAATATACTCTACACTGCATATCCGAATGGAAACGGCGGTTATGAAATTCCTTTTCACATCTGTATGGGATTATCGTTCGGCTTCACAATGCTGATTATGATTGTGATGAGTTTTGCAGGACCTAAAATTAATCCGAAAGCATTTGAACTGGACAAATCCATGTTTAAAGTTAAACCTTCAACCATGGCATTGATTATCCTTACGCTTTTAATCATCACTGCCCTTTACGTAAAATTCTGGTAAAGGCTCAAACTGTCAAAATTTCAATTAAAAATAAAGAGCCTGTATCATTGAAGTAAACCCCAAAAGTTGGACAGATTAGAAAATTAAGTTTTTTGTGCAAGAGCTCGGTATTCCACCGGGCTCTTTTTTATTTCGTTGAGAAAGTATGGAATCTGCATTCACATTCGGATATTGTTAAAGGTTAAAACGGTGTTGATAGGGTATTGATACGGTGTTGAGTCGGTGTTGATATACCCAATTACCGACTGAATACCCTGTCAATACCGGCTCAATAGCCTTTTAGCGTAAAGCAAGCTAACCGGTATACTTATTTCAGGAATGAACAACATGGTTAAGGTTAGGCAGATCTTAAATTCAAACATTGCTATGGCCTAAAGAGCTATTTTTAATTGAAATTCTATATATTTTAGAACAGGTTTACATTATTCTTGTAAATTCTGTTTTTCTTCAGCCTGTACCGGAGCTTCAGGGTCAAGTTCCACACAGCCTTCTTTATCCTTACGTGAAAACAAGATTGGATAAAGAAAGAGGAACCCTCCTAGCATGAACAAAAAACCTGAAAGTTCAAGCAGGTATTTACTCCAGCTACTATCCTCATCGCTCATTAAATATGTCACAAGAGCCACAACAGCCAATAAAATAGCAATTAAAGCTTTTTGAAGTTTCATTGTTTTGATCATGATGCAGGTGTTGAGGTTAATTTCTGGCAGTAAATATATATATCAAAAATCAAACTAGCTGAAGAATCTGAGTTCCAATGTAATTCTTGACACTTCTACTATTTTTCATTCTTAATACGTAACTTTGCATCCTTATTTTTTTAAGATACTGGATTGATGTATAGGGAATTTAAACAATTAGAACTGCCTAAAATAGGTAAAGAGATACTGGAATTTTGGAAAGCGGAAAATATCTTTGAGAAGAGTATTTCTACCCGCTCTAAAGCTAACCCATTTACTTTTTATGAAGGTCCGCCTTCCGCAAATGGCATGCCTGGTATACACCACGTTATGGCCCGTGCTATTAAAGATATCTTTTGCCGTTACAAGACCCTGAAAGGTTTCCAGGTGAAACGTAAAGGCGGATGGGATACGCATGGTTTACCAATCGAACTTGCTGTTGAAAAGAAACTAGGTATTACAAAGGTAGACATCGGTACTAAAATCACTGTGGAAGCTTATAACGCTGCCTGCCGTGAAGAAGTTATGCGTTATACAGATATCTGGAATGACCTGACTGAAAAGATGGGTTACTGGGTAGACCTGGAAAAACCATATATCACTTATGAAAATGAGTATATCGAATCACTGTGGTGGATCTTAAAGACATTTTACAATAAAGGACTGCTTTATAAAGGATATACCGTACAGCCTTATTCCCCGGCTGCAGGTACTGGCCTGAGCTCTCATGAGCTTAATCAGCCAGGAACCTACAAAATGCTGAAAGACACTTCGATCACGGCACAGTTCTTTATTAAAAAAGATCAGGAACATCCACTGATGTCAGTTCTGTTCAGTAATGAGCAGGAAGAAACAGCGATTATCGCCTGGACAACTACACCATGGACTTTACCATCCAACGGTGCACTGGCAGTAGGTGAGAAAATTGCTTATATTAAAGTGGCAACTTTCAACCCTTATACCTTCAAACCCGTTAGCCTGGTGCTCGCAAAAGATCTACTTGCCAAACATTTCAAAGCTGATGCGAAAGACCTTGATTTTACGGCCTATAAAGGAGGCGATAAACTGATCCCCTGGACAGTTACAGCTGAATTTACGGGTAAAGATCTTTGTGGCCTGAAATATCATCAGTTACTGGATTATGTAACTAATCCGGAACTGGAAGAAAAAGCATTCCGTGTAATTCCCGCAGATTATGTAACCACAGAAGACGGTACAGGTATCGTACACATTGCCTCTGTTTTCGGAGCAGACGATTTCCGGGTTGCCAAAGAGAATGGCGTACCGGCAGTTATGGTGAAAGACGAGCAAGGCAATGAACTTCCGTTAGTGAATAAACTAGGTAAATTCGTAGACGAAGTAACAGATTTCGCTGGGAAATATGTCAAGGAGGAATATTATACAGACGAAGAGCGTCAGGCATCCGATTTCAAACCGACCGATGTATTAATCGCGATTAAGCTGAAAGAAGATAATAAAGCCTTCGACGTTAAAAAATACGAACACAGTTATCCACATTGCTGGAGAACTGATAAACCGATCCTCTATTATCCACTGGACAGCTGGTTTATTAAAACGACTGCGGTAAAGGAGAAAATGGTGGCATTGAATAAAACCATCAATTGGAAACCTGAAGCTACCGGTACAGGCCGTTTTGGGAACTGGCTGGAAAATTTGGTAGACTGGAACCTTTCCCGTTCACGCTACTGGGGTACACCGCTTCCAATATGGAGAACTCAGGATGGAACGGAAGAGAAATGTATCGGTTCAATTGCAGAGCTGAATGCTGAAATTAAAATGGCTGTTGAGGCTGGGTTTATGGATGCCGCTTTTGAATTGAAAGATATGCACCGTCCTTTTGTAGATGATGTGATCCTGAAATCAGAAAAAGGTGAACGTATGTTCCGTGAGGCAGACCTGATTGACGTTTGGTTTGACAGTGGAGCTATGCCTTATGCACAGTGGCATTATCCGTTTGAAAATGCAGAAGAGTTTGAAAATTCATATCCTGCAGATTTCATTGCAGAAGGTGTAGATCAAACGCGTGGTTGGTTCTTCACCCTACATGCTATAGCAGTGATGTTGAGCGAAACCAGTAAAGAAATTAAAGCCGTGAATGCTCGTGTGGGTAACGGTGGAATCGCGTATAAAAATGTTGTTTCTAACGGTCTCGTACTGGATAAAAACGGCAATAAAATGTCTAAACGTCTCGGCAATGGTGTAGATCCATTCCATACGATTGACACTTACAGTGCAGATGCCACACGCTGGTATATGATCAGTAATGCTTCTCCCTGGGACAACCTGAAGTTTAACACAGAAGGCCTGGACGAAGTAAGAAGAAAATTCTTCGGTACTTTATATAACACCTACGCCTTCTTTGCACTGTATGCAAATATCGACAAATTCGAAATCGATCCGGAAAATGAGACACCTGTTCAAGACCGTAGTGAATTAGATCGCTGGATTCTTTCTCTACTGCAAAAGCTGATCAATGAAGTTGACGAGAGCTATGCAACATATGAACCAACAAGAGCAGCCAGAGCAATCCAGACTTTTGTAGATGAGCATTTGAGTAACTGGTATATCCGTTTATCACGCCGTCGTTTCTGGAAAGGTGAAATGACAGACGATAAGAAAGCAGCTTATGAAACGCTGTATACTTGTTTGGTACGCATTTCTCAGCTAATGTCTCCCGTAGCACCATTCTTTGCAGACTGGTTATACCAGAACCTATCAGTAGGTAAGGCTGTTACTGCAGAACAATCTGTTCATTTGAGCCTATGGGAATCTGGCAACACCTCACTGATCGACCAGGACCTGAACGAAAGAATGGAACTTGCACAACAGATCTCTTCAATGGTACTTTCACTGAGAAAGAAGATGAGTATTAACGTACGGCAACCATTAGCCAAGATCCTGATTCCTGTACTGGATAAAGGTTTTGAGCAAAAAGTTGAAAAGGTGAAAGATATCATTCTCTCTGAGACAAATATCAAAGACATTGAATTCATTACCGACACTGCCGGATTTATTAAAAAGAAGTTAAAACCAAATTTCAAGGCTTTAGGCCCGAAAGTTGGTAAGGATATGAAAACTGTAGCGGCTCTGCTAACTGCTTTGAGCCCGGAAGAACTGGCTGTCTTTGAAAAGGATGGCTTATTTAAAGTCCCTGGAACCAGCTATGAAGTCCTGCTGGAAGACGTAGAAATTATCGCGGAGGATATTCCCGGATGGCAGGTAACTAACCTGGGCAGCCTGACGGTTGCACTTGATGTTACCATTACCGGAGAGCTTAAAGAAGAAGGCTTGTCAAGGGAGCTGATTAACAGAATTCAGAACCTGAGAAAAGAGCTTAATTTTGAAGTTACAGACCGCATTACAGTAAGTTTACAACAGCATTCATTGATAAGTACTGCAGTAGAAAAGAATAAAGACTACATTTGCGCGGAAATTCTTGCCGATAACATTTCACTACAGACTGCTCTGGATGGAGGAAACAAAATAGTGATCGATGATGTTGAACTACAAATTTTGATTGCAAAACAATAATTACTATGGAAAAACCAACGAAAACACGCTACTCAGACCAGGAGCTTCAGGAGTTCAAAGAATTGATCCAGGAAAAATTACGCATGGCGAGGGAAGAATTCTTGTCTTTGACCAATTCCTTAAGCAGCCCTAATTCCAATGGAACTGAAGATACCTCTGGAACTTACAAAACGCTTGAAGATGGATCTGCTACTTTAGAGAAAGAACAATTGAACCAGCTTGCTGCCCGTCAGAAAAAATTCATCGAGAATTTGGAAGCTGCATTGGTACGCATCGAGAATAAAACTTATGGTATTTGCCGTGAAACCGGCAAACTGATTCAGAAAGAAAGATTACGTGCAGTTCCACATGCAACTTTAAGTATGGAAGCTAAATTGAAACAAGCATAATGAAAGGCTATACTAAACCGATACTTCTGATATTACTTGTGGTTTTGATTGATCAGCTTTCAAAGACGTGGATTAAAACCAATATGTTTATCGGGCAGGAATATAAAATTCTCGGCAACTGGTTTATTATCCATTTCACAGAGAATAACGGTATGGCATTCGGTATGGAGTTTGGCGGGGAGTTCGGAAAACTTGCCTTGTCACTCTTCCGTATTTTAGCTGTTGCAGGTATTGGTTACGGGCTTCATTATATGATTAAACATAAGTACCACAGAGGGCTCATCCTGAATGTGGCACTGATCTTTTCAGGTGCATTAGGCAACATTATAGATTCTGTGTTTTACGGAAGGATCTATGATTATGCTACACTATTCCACGGACGGGTAGTAGATATGCTCTACTTCCCCTTAATGGAGGGTGTATTTCCCAAATGGGTTCCAATCTGGGGAGGCGAAGAATACATCTTTTTCCGTCCGGTATTCAATATTGCTGATTCCGCCATATTTATTGGTGTAGTTACAATCCTGATTTTTCAAAAAACTTACTTCAAGGAAGAAGTCACAGAAGAAATTGGTCCTAACAACGAATTACTGGAAGACTAAACACACTAAAAACACTTATAGACTAAAGCTATCCTCCTGTAGGATAGCTTTTTTTGTGAATTTAAATCTAGTGTTATGGAAACGGCACGATTTTTACATCTATTCATTAAACACACAAAAATTATTATCATGAAAAAATTATTAACCCTGGCTATCGTTGCCCTTTTCAGTTTCAATGCTATGGCGCAAGCCGATTTACGTAAGAAAATATCTGTCAACGGTACTGCTGAGACCGAAGTTACCCCGGATATCATCTACCTGAGCATCTCACTTAAGGAGTATCTTAAAGATGGAAACAGCAAGAAAAAAGTTGAAATTAACGAATTAGAAACACAGCTTTTTAATGCCGTACAAAAAGCGGGGATTCCATCGGAAAACCTGATGATCAATAATTTATCCAGCTATAACACAATTGCTGAGAAAAAGAAAAACCCTGACTTTTTAGTAAGTAAACAATACCGACTAAAAGTAACTGACCTGAACAAATGGAACCAGCTAATGGCAGCGATTGACCCAAAAGGCATTGCTTATACTAACATTGAAAGCTTTGATTACTCCAAAATAGAAGCACTAAAAAAGGAATTAAAAATTAAAGCATTACAGAACGCTAAGGAGAAAGCTCAATATCTGGTTGAAGCAATAGGTTCTCAGCTTGGTGCGCCACTAGACATCCAGGAGATCAATAATGAGTCATTTCCACAGATGAACTACCGTTCAAGCCCAATGATGATGAAATCAATGGCTGAAGATTCTTCTGGTGGAATGGTATCCCCGGATATTGACTTCAAAAAAATCAAATTAAACTACCAGATGAATACTGTATTCGAAATTAAATAATGCCTATTGTAAACTACACTCCCTTCAGATAAATCGGGGTTATAGGAGCAATAGAATCAGTATAATGATTGAAAAAGGATGTTTATCACCCTTAAAAAGAACCTACCAGGAAATTGGTAGGTTTTTTGTTATCCAGAAATAACAATCATCTCCAATCAAAAATTTAGAACTATGAAAAAATTAATTTACTCCCTTACGCTGATTTTCATGTTAGGTATCAGTGTCAACACAGTTTCTGCTGCGACTACTAAAGATAAGGTAGAAATGACCGTCGAGCAGAAGGCAAAATTAGAAAGAATTACAAATCGTGTGGAAGAAATTAAATCCATGGATAAGTCTAATCTTTCCAAAGCAGAGAAAAAAGAACTGCGTAAAGAACTTAAGGAAATGAAACATCAGGCCCGTGCTTTAGGCGGAGGTGTTTATCTTTCTGTGGGTGCTATTATCATTATCATCCTGGTACTGATCCTGGTTCTGTAAGAATCACCAAAAACTTATAATAAAAGGCGTTCAGTTATTGAACGCCTTTTCTATTTTACATCGAATATTAACGGACATCTACATGTTCATTAATGAACACTTCAAGCGCAAAATCCGCATTTAAGAACCCCTGATAAGGGTATTCTATCATGGCATTTGGATTGGCATAGGCTCATCAAACATTACAAAAACTTATCGATGATGATCCGTAAAACCATTATGCTTGGCCTATTGACGCTTTGCGCACATGCAGGCTTTTCTCAACAGAATAAAACTGCAGAGACCCCATTATATCAGGAAATTTTTAAAGCAGACAGCCTGATGTTTCAGGCCTTCAATAACTGTGACAGCATTACATACCGGAAGTTTATAAAAGACGACCTGGAATTTTACCATGATCTGGGGGGCTTCACAAAAGGAGCTGCCAATGAAATGTTATCTATTAAAGAAATGTGTGAAAGAGGTAACCACATTCGCCGTGAGCTTATAAAAAGCAGTCTTGAAGTACACCCGCTAAAAGGATATGGAGCAGTTGAAATCGGCACCCATCGTTTTTACCATACCAATAAAGGCCAGGAGGAAAAGATCAGCGGAACATACAAATTTGTACAGGTTTGGGAATTTAAAGACGGTTTGTGGAAACTTGCCCGGGTAATCAGTTATGGCCATGAGAACGTCAGCAATGATTAGAACAGGTTTCACATTGATCCTTTTGCTCCTATTATGGACAAATGCTTACACGCAAATCAGAACATTGAATGGAACTTATGTTTCAGATAAGGCAATGGATGAGTTTCTAAAACAACAAATAGATTCAGGCGCAGTTCCTGGCTTATCCATAGCAGTAATCAATGATGGGAAAATTGTATTTCACCGTGCAATTGGCAGCGCCAATTTGGCTAATCATACACGGATAAACAAATCATCCATTTTTGAGGCCGCGTCCTTATCTAAAACTATGTTCACATATTTTGTACTCAGACTCGTAGATAAGGGCATTCTGAGTCTGGATACACCTTTACACACCTATCTGCCCTATCCTGATATTGCATACGACGAACGTTATAAATTAATCACGGCACGTATGGTATTGAGCCATACTGCAGGGTTTCCAAATTGGCGAACGCGCAATTTCGCCGATAGTAGCAGAAATATCCCAAAAGGGGACTTGTATTTAAAATTTAAACCGGGAACAGAGTTTTCTTATTCCGGAGAAGGCTATTATTATCTGGCTAAGGTTATTGCACAATTAACTAAAAATAGTCTGCAGACACTCGATAAATTATTCCAGCGGGAAGTCTCGGCACCTATGGGTTTACCATATGCCTGGTTTAGCACCAACCCTTTCATTACCAAACACAAAGTTACAGGTTATGTCGATAAGAAGGCACGCGACAACTGGCCAGCTTCGATAGTCGGCCAGGACTCAACATGGTTTGGTGCGGCCGGAGGTTTACATACAGAGGCCCTTACGTATGCTAAATTTCTGACAGCACTCATGAATGACTCGGGCCTTTCCCGTCAAAGCATAGAAGAATTCTTTAAAGCTCAGGTCGTACTCTCTGATCCTGCAGATCATGACGGCGATACAGCCTGGTGTCTTGGTCTATCCGTCAGACCAGGTTTAACTACACCAGATAATAACCATCGCGGAGATAATGGAAATTTCCAATCCTATTACCGGATAAATATGGAGCGTAAAGACGGTTATGTATTTTTTGCTAATTCAAACCATGGTGGGGAATTCAACGAAAAACTTGAAGCTTTTTTCAAAAAAGGTGTTTATGCAGAATCCGCAGAACGCTTCGGTAATACCGGAAAGCTGGCGGTCTCTAAATAAAAAAAGGGCATTCATCAAAAATGAATGCCCTTTAAACTAGGAGTGATTATTAATCAATTCTGTCGAATCCTGTATATGCAGCCAATACTTCCGGCAGTATGATACCTTCCGGTGTCTGACAGTTTTCCAGAATAGCAGCGACAATACGTGGTAAAGCCAATGCACTTCCATTGAGCGTGTGTGCCAATTGAGTTTTACCCGTATGACCTTTATATCTCAACTTAAGTCTGTTCGTCTGATAAGTCTCAAAATTAGATACAGAAGAAACCTCAAGCCAGCGTTGCTGTGCAGCGCTCCACACTTCCATATCATAAGTCATAGCAGAAGTAAAGCCCATATCACCACCACAAAGACGTAATACACGATAATGCAGTCCAAGCTCCTTTAATAAGGATTGCACATACAGGCTCATCTCTTCCAATACTGCGTAAGATTGCTCAGGATGAACGATTTGTACCAGCTCCACCTTATCAAACTGGTGCAGCCTGTTTAATCCGCGCACATGTGCACCATAAGAACCAGCCTCTCTGCGGAAACATGGTGTATAAGCCGTGTTCTTGACTGGCAGATCTTCCTCTTTTAGAATAACGTCCCTGTACAAATTAGTGACAGGAACCTCCGCAGTAGGGATCAGGTACAGATTATCTTCAGTTACGTGATACATCTGCCCCTCTTTGTCCGGTAATTGTCCGGTGCCGAAACCAGAAGCTTCGTTTACCATTAAAGGTACCTGCATTTCGCGGTATCCACTTTCCGTCGCGCGGTCCAGGAAGAAGTTAATCAGCGCTCTTTGCAGACGTGCTCCCTTTCCTTTATAAACCGGGAATCCTGCGCCGGCTATTTTAGTACCAAGTTCGAAATCTATAATATCATATTTAGCCGTCAGTTCCCAGTGCGGAACAGCACCTTCGTGTAATACAGCAGGGCTTCCGTGTGTATAAACAACTTCATTTTCTTCCGGCGTAGTGCCTGCAGGCACAGCTTCAGCTGGAAGGTTAGGTAACTGAACCAGAGCCTGATGCAACTGCTGTTCGGCCGCTAACAATTGCTCTGACAGCTGTTTAATCTGTTCCTTGTTAGCTGATGTAGTTTGTTTAATCGCTTCTGCCTCCTCTTTCTTACCATTACGCATCAGTTCACCAATTTGTTTGGCGCTTGAATTTGCAATAGCAGATAGGTTATCCAGTGAAGTTTGAGTTTGTCTGCGTTCTTCATCAATTCTGATAATTTCATCAACCAGCTCTGGCTGTTTGAAATTACGCACGCTTAAGCGTTCTAAAACTTTCTCTCTATTTTCGCGGATATAGTTAACTTGCAGCATTATTTATTTTTTTCAGCAAATATAACAAGTTTTGGAGAATACCACAGGCGGCAAACTATTTCTGGTACCGACACCGATCGGGAACCTGGAAGACATGACATTCAGAGCAATACGTATCCTGAAAGAAGCTGATGTGATCCTGGCAGAAGACACCAGGACAAGCGCACCACTGCTAAAACATTTCGGAATAGACAAGAAAGCCTACTCCCATCATCAGCACAATGAACACCAGGCTACTGCTGAAATTATACGTTTTCTGAAGGAAGGTAAACAAGTAGCCCTGATCTCAGATGCGGGGACACCGGCAATCTCTGATCCCGGTTTTTTCCTCGTACGGGAAGTTCTCAAGCACGATTTACCAATAGAATGCCTGCCTGGCGCAACAGCATTCGTCCCTGCACTGGTTAATTCAGGCCTGCCGACTGATTCCTTTGTTTTTGAAGGGTTCCTGCCAGTTAAAAAAGGAAGACAAACCAAACTGACTAAACTCGCTGCAGAAGAAAGGACTATCATCTTATACGAAAGCCCGCACCGCCTGCTAAAGACTCTGGAAGAATTCTGTACTTATTTTGGTGAAGACCGCCAGGCATCCGTGAGCCGGGAACTGACAAAAATGTATGAAGAAACAGTAAGAGGTACGATTCTTGAAATAAAATCACATTTCGAAAACAATATCTTAAAGGGTGAATTCGTAATTTGTGTCGCTGGCAGGGAGCCTCAGAAAAAGGAAAAAAGAAGTTACCGTAAAGATCAGCCCGAAGAAGACGAAGATTAAGATCCAGAAAAGCCTTTGCAGAGAATTCCCTGAAGAATCAAATTTCCGAATGGGATATTAGGGTAAACAAATTAAAAACAGGGTAAACAGATAAAAAGGTATAAAATGAATATAACCGAAAGATTTTTAAATGATGAGCAAGATCCTAAAGCTGTTGAAAAAGTATTAGGCAAACTGAGTGATATGCTGGTTACCGGCGAAGAACTTCTTTATCTGGCTGTACAGAAAAAACCAGCAGTAAACTTGCTTCCCGACTGCATCGTAGTAAGTAATAAAAGGATCTTTTATTGTGAACCAGCTAATTTCGGTATCACTATGAACTTCAAGGATATTTCCTGGAAAAGCATTAAAGAAGTGTCCTTTAAAGAAGAACTCTTCGGTTCTAAGTTCATTTGTGTACCGCAGCACGGAGAGAATATCATTACAGAATATATCCCAAAAGTACAGGCACGTAAACTTTACCAGGCCGCCTACGAGCAGCTTGAGGCTTTTAAAGAACAGCAGCGAAATACAGAACTGGAAGAAAGACGTGCCGCACAGCAGCAGCAATCACAGCAACCGCTGGTTATCACAGAAATTCCGGTACAGGAAAGTATTCCGGAACCAGAACCCGTAGTTTACCTCCCAGCTCCTGAACCTGCCCCGGAACCAGAAGATGAAACCACGCTGAAACTCCGAAAACTCAAAACACTTTACGATAAACAACTGATCACCCAGGAAGAATACGAAGCCAAGAAAGCAAGTATTTTAGCTGATCTATAGTCTCTGATGAAGATAAAATCAAATTATGCACTGGCACTATCCAGTGCTTTTCTACTTTGGCTGGCCTGGCCACCAATTCCCTACACGACCCCTTTATTATTAGTTGCCCTGGTTCCCCTGTTTATAGCAATCAGCAGGATTATGTCAGAACCAGACCCGAAAAAAGGAAAGCAGGTTTTCCTGACAGCAGGATTAACTTTTCTGGTTTGGAATACAGCCTGCATTTACTGGGTATATAACGCCATAAGTGCTTATAACAATCCTGTGGTAGCCCTTCTGGTGTCACTCATTCCCTATGGTTTGGGTGCACTATTAATGACCTTTGCCTTTTGGTTGTTCTACCGCCTTAAATTAGTTACAGCCAGCCCAAAACTAGCATATTTCGGGTTGGTCAGCTTTTGGGTAAGTATGGAATATCTCCATGCATCCTGGGACCTTGCCTTCCCCTGGATGACTCTGGGCAATGGACTCGCGGGAATGCATCAGCTTGCACAATGGTATGAAACTACCGGCGTGTATGGCGGTTCCGTATGGATCATTCTGAGTAATATTCTCGCTTTTGAAGCCTGGAAAAGTTATCAGCAAAATACCGGTTACCTGAAAATCAGGACTGGACTTGGCTGGTTGCTGCTCGTATTAATCCCAGTAGGGATTTCACTTGCCAAATATTACAATTACCAGGAAAAACCGATGCCGGTCAATGTTGTTGTGGTACAACCCAATATAGACCCCTATGAGAAAATGGGTGGTATGTCCACGGCCAACCAGCTAGATATCTTAACTAAATTATCCGATTCAGTTGCGCAGGTCAATACAGAATATTTCATCTGGCCAGAGACGGCACTCCCTAGCTATGTTGACGAAGAGAAGATCAGAGACAGCCGTGAGTTCCACAGCTTACAGCAGTTTCTAAACCGGTACAAAAACGGCACCCTGATAACCGGGATGGAAACCATGCGTTTTTATAACGAGCAAAAAACTATTTCATCATCCCTGGATCCAAACAGCGGACGTTATTACGATCATTTTAATACTGCTGTACAGTTAGAGAATTCGCCGAATGTGCAGTTTTATCATAAATCCAAATTGGTTCCTGGTGTTGAGAAAATGCCTTTCCCTAAATTATTATCGTTCCTTTCCCCTGTATTCGCAGGCCTGGGCGGCACAGTATCCGGCTGGGGGTGGCAGGACGATCCCGGCGTTTTTTATTCACAGAGTGGCGTAGGCGTAAGCCCTGTTATCTGTTATGAATCACTTTGGGGTAGCTGGATCGGTCAATCCGTTAAAGACGGTGCGCAGCTTATTGCGATTATCACTAATGATGGCTGGTGGGGAAATACTTCCGGAAAAGATCAGCATTTCCTGTATGCCAAACTTAGAGCGATAGAAACCCGCCGCTGGGTAGTCCGCTCTGCTAACACTGGTATTTCAGGTTTTATTGATCAGCGCGGGGACGTTGTTAAACAATCAGGATGGTGGAAAAGAGATGCGCTGAAGATGGATGTGAATCTGAACGACCAGCTCACCTTTTATACCAAAAGCGGAGATATCATCGCTCAGCTGCTCAGCCTTTGCGGCATCGGGCTGGCACTATTGATTCCCTTGAAAGCATTCAGTAGAAAAAAAGCATAAAACACCCTTAATAAGAAAAGCTCATCGACATTCCATAATGGTTTGCTGATGAGCTTTTTCTGTAAATTTAATTCCGGTTTAAGGAAGATATTTCCCGACAAGAGGCATTCTTCTGCCTTGTCCGAAAGCCTTTGGAGACACCCTTAAGATGGGTGGGGTCTGGTAGCGTTTAAACTCTGCACCATTTACCATTTTTATAACCTTTCTGACCAATTCTGCGTCATACCCCTGTTCAATAATTGCGGCAGACGTCTTACGCAGTTCAATAAACTGATAAAGGATCGCATCCAGCGTATCATAATCAGGGAGACTATCTGAATCCTTCTGATCAGGTCTAAGCTCAGCAGAAGGCGGCTTAACTATCGTATTTTCAGGAATAAACTCCCTTTCCTTATTAATATAACGGGCCAGCTCAAAGATTTGCGTTTTATAAACATCACCGATAACACCAATTGCGCCGCACATGTCACCATATAAAGTACCATAGCCAACTGCACATTCACTTTTATTAGATGTATTCAGCAGGATATAACCAAACTTGTTAGACATAGCCATTACGACTACACCTCTGGTTCTGGCCTGGATATTTTCTTCCGTCAGGTTAAAAGGTAAACCCTGAAAAGCAGGTGCCAGCATTAAGTCGAATGCGTCGGCAGCCTCCTTAATCGGAATGATCTGGTGCATACACCCAAAGTTTTCTACCAGATCCAGCGCATCTTTAATCGAATGATCCGTAGAATATTTAGAAGGCATTAAAACAGCCATTACATTTTCGGGTCCCAGTGCCCTGCAGGCTAGCGCACATACGATCGCAGAATCAATTCCACCAGAAAGACCCAGTACTGCTTTACTGAAACCAGATTTGCGGAAATAATCCTGAATACCAATTACCAGCGCATCATGGATTTGTGCAATATCACTTACAGGCTGGTGTGCTACCGGTTTTAAATCAGGAAAACCTTTTCCGTCAAAACGGTAAGTTCGGGAAGCAGTTTCAAAATAAGGCATTTCATCCAGCAATTGCCCCTGACTGTCATAGGCCATAGAACCGCCGTCAAAAATCAGCTCTGTCTGTGCACCCACCTGGTTGACGTATAACAGCGGCAATTTATACCTTGCTGCATTATCTGACAGTACCTGCCTTCTTTCCTCATCGTGAAGATAAGAGAACGGAGAAGCTGCAATATTAATCATTAGGTCTGGCTGTTGTAGAATCAGCTCATCCATCGGATTAGAGATATATAAAGGATTATTATTAATATTCCAGAGATCTTCACAAATCGTAAGCGCTATTCTGTAACCTTTGTATTCGATACAGTCAAATTCAGTAGCCGGCTCAAAATACCGGTATTCATCAAAAACATCGTAATTAGGCAGCAAAGCCTTTTTAACAATAGCTTTAACCTTGCCATCTTCAATAAAATAAGCTGCATTATAAAGATCCTTACCAGCAGGCTGCACATTCTTAACCGGCAATCCAATAATGCAGGCAATCCCCATACACTCAGCGGCTATTTGCGTAGCTGCAGCTTCACAAAGACTAATAAATTCCTCGAATTCAAGGAAATCCCGGGGCGGGTAACCGCAAACAGCAAGTTCCGCAAAAACAACCAGGTCTGAACCCTCTGCTTTAGCAGCGCTGATCTGCTCTATAATTGATTTTGTATTCTGCTCAAAATTACCAATGTGGTAGTTGAGCTGTGCAAGGGTAATATTCATGATTTGCTACTTAGAAAAACATCCCTAAATTAAGTCCGAAATAATGGTTCTTTACAGAACGGTTACTGTCAGAAGTTATATTCGTAAATCCGTTATTAAAAGTTAATCCGATCACGACGCTCGTATGGTTTGCGATATCATATTCCAAACCACCACCAATGATTAAACCAGCACGGTAGAATTTTGTTCCCTGATTTATTTCTCTTTTATCGACAGGATCCGGTCTGGTATCCATGCGGGATTTAGTTTTAAAATCGTTCGACAAACCAAACTGTCCATACCAGCGTGACTCTCCCATTTTATCAGTTTTTAATTTAACTGTCAACGGAACCTCCACATACTGCATCATATATTTCAGGTCGAATAACCTGTTTTGAGAACCGTCGGCAAAAGCGGTGTTTCTCCCAACTTCCGTTGTCCTGCCGTTGATTGTGGTTATTGTAATACCGGTAGCGATACTATAATTCTCTGCAAAATTGAAGTCGGCCATCATACCGTAGGCAAACCCTACATTAACCCCGTTACTTTTACCAGTTTCCGGCTTATACCAGCCGAAATTCGGGTGGGCAGTAAGACCTAAACGGAAACCATAATCCGGACCCGTAAAATTTTGTGCAAATACGCCGCTACCAAGAAGGGAAAATAAAAGGATAGTCAGTAATTTTTTCATCATGTGTAATTTACAATATTTAAGATTTTGTAATAATCAGGATGCGGATGCTTACATTTTAGCCGGATGCTATTGAGGTTTCCGCAACGTTCTGATTATATTTGTTAGTCATGAATAACGTTAATAGAGTTCAAATCTATCTATTTTTTCTATTTGTCCTGTCATTTATTTCGGGCAGACAGGGGAATAAACCAGATACAAACATTATTCCGTGTCATAAATAGCTTACTAATGAAAATCAGGATACACCATTGACAATAGCAGTATCCTGATAGTAATGAAGAATTAACAAGAATAAAAGCAGCAAGAAAAAAGAGCAGATATGACTAAAGTAGGAATTGTATTATCCGGAGGAGGTATCAGGGGAATTGCCCATCTCGGTGTATTAAAAGCATTAATTAATTCGGGCATTACCTTCAGCCATATCAGCGGCACGAGTGCAGGTTCTATAGTAGGTGCATTTTATGCGGCAGGCATAGACCCCGAAGAAGCACTTTATATCTTTATGGAAACCAAATTACTGCGCTTTATTCGCCCCGCTTTAACATTAGGGACACTCGGACTGATTAATATTGAACATACCTCTGAGCTGCTCAAAACATTTTTTCCCGAAGACCGGATAGAGAAATTAAAGATTCCGCTGACTATTGCCACAACCAATTTCAGCGAAGGTAAACTCGTATACTTTAGTGAAGGCCCTTTAATTCGTGCAATTCAAGCTTCCAGCTGTATTCCGGGGATTTTTAAACCAATTATGATTGATGGACAGATGTATGTCGACGGTGCGATATTAAATAACTTTCCTGTGGAACCCCTGCTCGAAGATTGTGACTTTATTATTGGCTCTTCCTGCAACCACCTTAAACCAGTCGGTGAGATTACCAATCTGCGTAAACTCATGACCAGAACCGGTATGATGTCTGTCAATAAAGATATGGAGCGCAAAGCAGGATATTGTGACCTCATGATTGAGCCCAAAGGAATGGGCGAAATCAGCACTTTCGATATGAAAAAAGCAGAAACTATTTACTGGCTCGCCTACGAAGAAACACTAAAGACCATTCAGCAGGATCTGGGTTTCAAGCAACTGCTTAATAATATGGATAGAAATAAAACAAAGAATTAGACCGTTTTCAACCGCACCAGACGTTCACCTTCCAGTACAGGTATTGCCTGGCAGGTATTCAGCTGAAGACAGAACGCTACATCCTTTTCGATATTTAAGGCTGCCATTCTGTGAGAATGGGACGATTTCCCAATATAGGCTCTCAAATCGTCCTTAGCTAACTGATAAAGATCTGCTGCTGCAACACTTGCATCATCTGCCATGCTGAAAGTGTCCCTTAATGCACTAACCACTGCACCAGCAAAAACAGTATCCTCTAAGTTAAACTGATCTTTCCATCCCGCGCATAGCAACAGCACGTTTTTATCCTGTGTTTTTAGCCATTCGCACAGCGCATCCAGGTTCAGGAAGGCTCCGATAACCACCTGACTCGCATTCGGCCGGGCAAGTTGCAGAGCTTTGGTACCATTGGTTGTGGTTAAGACAACTGTTTTACCGGATACTTTTTCTGCAGTATAGGAAAACGGAGAATTGCCAAAGTCGTAACCCGGGACAACTTCTCCGTTTCGCTCCGCTGCCAGTAAATAGCCTTGATCTGCATAACTCAGACATTCCTCCACCTGGGCCACCGGAATAATGGAGGTGGCACCATTTTCGATCCCATAGACAATCGAAGAGGTAGCTCTTAAAATGTCAATCACCACAACTATACTTTCTGTGATATCATATAGACCGATCAGGGCAGGTGTCAGGCAGACTTCAATATTTCTTTGCATAAAAAGAGGGAGGCAGCTATTTGCAATAATTAATTATTTATAAAAAGGGAATTTTACAACTTTGGCTTTAATCGCATTATTTCTGATGCTGATAAAAATCTCATTGCCTTCTTTCGCCTGATCTTTATTTACGTAACCAATACCGATTGCTTTTTGCAGGGATGGAGATTGCGTACCGGAAGTTACCTTACCGATTACATTTCCCTGTGCATCAACAATCTCATAGTCATGACGCGGAATACCACGGTCAATCATTTCAAAACCAATTAGCTTGCGTTTAACACCAGCTTCTTTTTCAGCTTTCAGCGCAGCAGAATTTGTAAATTCTTTCGTGAATTTAGTTACCCAGCCTAAACCAGCTTCAATTGGCGAAGTTGTGTCATCAATATCATTACCATATAAACAGAAACCCATTTCCAGACGCAATGTATCCCTCGCACCTAAACCAATAGGTTTAATCTGGTAATCGGCACCAGCTTGGAATACAGCATCCCAAACTGCTTCCGCATGCTCGTTATCGCAGTAAATTTCAAAACCACCTGCACCAGTATAACCTGTAGCAGAAACGACCACATTATCAACACCTGCAAACTTTCCTTTGGTAAAAGTATAATACTCCATAGAGGCCAGGTCAATTTCAGTCAGTGACTGTAAAGCCTCAGCAGCTTTCGGACCTTGTACCGCCAATAAAGATGTTTTTTCAGAGATATTGTGCATTTCCACCCCGTCAGTATTGAACTTCTGGATCCAGTTCCAGTCTTTTTCAATATTCGAAGCATTCACAACCAGCATATAAGTCTTCTCGTCGATTCTGTAAACCAGTAAATCATCTACGATACCGCCATTTTCATTCGGAAGGTAAGCATATTGCACTTTACCATCATATAATTTAGAAGCATCATTGCTGACAACTCTTTGGATCAGATCCAGCGCATTGTCACCTTTAATAATGAATTCACCCATATGACTTACGTCAAATACGCCTACGCTTTTTCTGACTGTAGCATGTTCTGCATTGATGCCCTCGTATTGAACGGGCATATTGTATCCTGCAAATGGAACCATTTTGGCTCCTAATGAAATGTGTCTATCTGTTAATGCGGTGTTTTTCATGCGCTTTTACTCTTAAAAATTGAGGGCAAAAGTACATAATTTTTATCCATTTACTAATTGAGTGTAGACATTCAGCATCCTTTTGGAAATACCCCGCAGATCATGATCACGCTCTACAGTTTTTCGTGCATTTTCACCCAGCTCCCGCCAGCGGTTTGGCCGGGTCAGACATTGCAGAATACAACGGTAGAATTCATCGGGCGTATCGGCAATCAGGATGTCATAACCATTTTTACAATTGAGCCCCTCTGCGGCGAAACTGGTTGCGATAATACATTTCTTCATGGCCATTCCCTCAATGATCTTTACCCGCATCCCACTCCCCGATAGCAAAGGCACAATCATAATTGCTTTGGAATTCATGAATTCAACGGCATCGAAGACCTCACCCTCTATCACCAGATTTTCGGAATCATATTCATAGAAATGCCGCTGTATCCGCTTTCCGGCAATATAAAACCGGAGCTCAGAATTCAGTTTTTCTATATCGGGCCAGATCTCTTCGATGAACCACTCCAATCCTTCTTTGTTTGGCCGCCAGTCCATCGCACCAATATGGAATAAGGTTGGAAAGCTCGTTTTGGATATATCAATAAGGTATTTTTCAAAGTCAAGTGCAACCGGGAAAACATCTATGGGTATTTCACAACCAAACTGCAGAATATTATGCCGGTCGGGTTCACTGATTGCAAAAATACGGTGGAAGCGGTTAAACTGTTCAGTTTCGTAAGTTTTGAGACGGCGGGCAAGAAATTGCAGGTATCGGCGCCGGGGTGTAAACCGCTCGCTGTTTGCCAGTCTTTCCCAGACATCAAAAACTATATTATGTGCCCGGTAAATCAGTTTGGCGTTGCTATATTGCTTAACAGTATCGAGGTAAGGTACAACAAAGAGCCCCTCAAACTGTATTACATCAAACTCAGTTTCCCGGAGCAGATTCTCTAACATCTTAGCTGCATCGTCATCATAAAACCGGGAAACATTATAAGAATCGTTACTGAAAATATTGAAAAACGCGTCCCAGAGATTAACCTCCGTATCCAGTTCAAAAGAATGAAATTTGATCTGTTCAAACACCGGATCATAAATATCATCC
This sequence comes from Pedobacter antarcticus, assembly GCF_900103515.1. Classification (NCBI taxonomy): domain Bacteria; kingdom Pseudomonadati; phylum Bacteroidota; class Sphingobacteriia; order Sphingobacteriales; family Sphingobacteriaceae; genus Pedobacter; species Pedobacter antarcticus. The sequence goes on along the minus strand of NZ_FNGZ01000003.1, from coordinate 218,118 downwards.
ACATCTATACGATGAGAATTTGGGTTGATACAGAACAAAGTAATCTCTGCCCCCAAATTTAATAAGCCTTTCATTGTGTTGTAAACAACGATAGGATAACCACTGGTTGGAGGAAAAGGAACCCTGTTACTGAGAATTAGTGCTTTCAATCCGATCAAAATACAAATTATCTGTCGTTTTCGGAAAAGCTAAAGAAGTCTGGTGAAGAAATGGTAAATGTTTGACGGTGATGTGGTGTATTTTACAACGATAACCATCTTGTTTATGCCAATTTAGGTTGACATCACGTAAAACTTCCGATAAACTCTGAACTTAAAGAAACAATCCAAAAGTTTTCTTGATGGCCGGAGTGATAGTTCGAGCAGCCTTAATTTTTTCTCTTATCTCTTTTAGGTCAAACCCGGAGACTTCTCCAATAATTTTTGTTGGATCTTCACCGATAATAGTTAATAGCCAATCTGCATCTCGTTTATATATACTTGAGCAATCTGCATAAGAATCGTGAGATAGATAAGGCCTGTCCTTCGCAGTTAATTCTAAGTTTAAATCTCTAAGCTCCTGAGTAGGAAATACATTTGGATTTATTTCGGAATTTATAAAAATGGCTGCAAAAATTAATTTGTCGTAAGACTGTCCAACTAAGACAAAACGTTTCTGTTTTGGAGGATTAGTATCCCTGACATATAAACGGATAACTGAACCAATTTTAAGATTCCTCTGAACAAATTCTTGTCTAAAATTTTCTGGGAAAGAGTCAGAAAGCGACATTAAGAAACTCTAAGATTATTATTCTCAGCATTGAGCAAAATATAACGAAGCATTTCTGGCGCAGTCTCAACAGATTCTGCAATATCTAAATAAGACATTTCTGTTTCACTGGATTTTTCCGCCTTAGCCCATGCCGAATCATGAGATTTATCGGTAATCTCTCTAAAACTCAACTGCTGATTCTCATCAATTGAGGTTAAAATCGCATCAATATTGGATTCTGATAATTCATCAATATCAGGTTCGCGATTGGGTGTGACGTAAGGAATTTTTTCATTGCGGGTTACAGTGAAAGCTTTTGACAACTCCAATGCCTCATGGAATGGTGAACTCTGATTTTCTGAAGCTTTAAAAATATCATAAAGAAACGACGGAACGGGACCGTAAGGCATCGCCTGATAAACGTCACCAGTTAACGGCTGACCATAATTCTTTAGATGTTGCTGTTCAGCAAAATACAAGATTTTAAAAACCCTATGGTAATCTGCCTTACCAAGTTTATTTAGAATAAGGAGCGCAGCGTTAAGCGTTTTCTCTTTATCTACATTAAATGCCTGCATAATACAAAGTTAATTAATATTTCCGAATAAAAATACTAAACTAATTAGCAAATACTTTTATCGTAAGTCAATCGGAAATACTGTTTATCAGGTCTTAACCAATATTTCATGCACCATTCTGTTTATTACCCATCGTTTTCTGAAAAGCTAAAGAGGTCTGGTGAAGAAATAGTAAATGTTTGACGGTGATATGGCGTAAGCCCGTGTTCCAGAGCTGCAGAGCGGTGTACTCTGGTGGGGTAACCTTTATTTTGTTTCCAGTCATAAATCGGATATTCCAGATGCAGCTTTTCCATGTATTCGTCGCGGTGGGTTTTGGCCAGTACAGAAGCAGCAGCAATATTTAAATATTTGCCGTCTCCCTTTACAATACAACTATGCGGAATTTGTGGAAATGATTTAAAACGGTTACCATCAATGCTTAAATAGCCAGGTCTGAGCTGAAGCTTTTCGATAGCCCGGTGCATGGCCAGAAACGAGGCATTGAGTATATTGATCTCATCGATCTCGATATTGTCTACAGAAGCAACCGCCCAGGCTAATGCTTCCCTTTCGATTAAGGGACGAAGCGCAGCCCTTTGTGCATGCGTAAGTTTTTTGGAGTCATTCAGTTGTCCGGCAATAAAATCGGCTGGTAGAATAACTGCAGCTGCAAAAACAGGTCCGGCAAGACAACCTCTGCCTGCTTCATCACAACCGGCTTCCAGGTGTTCTATTTGAAAACAATTCAATAACATGTTGCAAATTTAAAAATATCAGCGGACAATCCTGCTTTTCCACTCGTACTTACCCGAGTTACCAGCAATACCGATGTAAATGATATATAGAATATGGAACAAATTGAGGACCGGTAATAATTTAAGTAAAGACGTCCTGCCTGCAAAAGCAGTGACACTCCGCAGGAAATAATATTCTATTCCAATCTTCAGGAGCAGCTGGCAGACCAGTACCGGCCAGAACTCCGGCATGAACAGTGCAGTAATCAAGTTAATCAAAATGCTGAGATTGAACAGCCATACAAATACGCCAAGCACAATAATAGACTTATTCTTATAACGGGTACTTTTAGATGCCCAGCGTTTACGCTGCTGCAGAAATTCCCGCAGATTGGGTTTGGCATGGGTATAGACAATTGCGTCCTTATTTTTAAGGAACCCTATTGAACTATCATCAGCAGCGGCCATTTTATGCAGCAACAGCTCATCATCACCGGAAGCCAGGTCATCTATTCCCTGAAAGCCGCCAACGGCGTAGAAGGCCTCTTTTTCGTAGGCCAGGTTTGCACCATTACAGGTCGAAGGTTTTTGGTTACCGATCGTGGAAGCACCCAACCCGATCAGGTAGAGGAACTCAAGGCTTTGTGCACGTTCGAAGAAACTACGCTCCTCATCATAGACCACCGGAGAAGATATCATTTTATAACCTTTTTCTTCATAGCAGGCTACTACAGTACTCAACCAGCGGCTACCCATCCGGCAGTCCGCATCAGTAGTGATAATCAATGTACCACTTGCCTGCCCTATAGCAGTCTGGATAGCTTTTTTCTTATAAGAATTTGTAGCGGCATCAGCTTTCAGGGAAATTAACTTTACGCCGCGGGAAGCATAAGACAAGACCACCTCTGCCGTATGATCTGTAGAATGGTCATCAATAAAAATGAGCTCCGTTAACGCCGGATCGTAATCCTGTGCCAGCAAGCATTCTATAGTCCGTTTAATACCGCCGGCTTCATTACGCGCAGCGATTATTACCGAAACCATTGTGCGGGCTTTTATACCCGCCGGTTTAAAACTGATCAGCTTGCCCCAGCCCCGGATAAATCCAAAGACAACGACCAGATAAACCAGCGTTAAAATAACAGATATCGTATTAATTACGTTTAAGAGTTCCAAAAAAGTTCAGTTTAAAAACAAAATAAGAGCCTAATATAGCAGGAATAATAATATTGATGAGCCAGATACTTGCCGTGCAGGCAATCACAGCTACATCCTGATCTGTGACATAGCTAAAGAAATAAGATGCCGTTACACTTCTGACACCAATATCAAACAAGTCCAATGAAGGCAAAGTACTTTGCACGAAGAACAAGATACAGGTCATCATCAGAATATCCATATAATACAAATCAGGAATCAGCCAGAAGAAAAGAATAAAATATTGCGTGCTGAATACCAAATAACGAGCCACGCAAAACAACAGAATCTTAAACAGCTCCTTTTTCTGGTAACGCCCCAGGATACTGTAAAACTTCTTGTATTTACGGGTAAACCGCATAGACAGCAGAATACCATTTAGCCAGCGGATATTAAAATAAAAGATAATAAAAAACAGGCAAAACATGGTAGATAGCGCTATTAGCGCATATTCAAGCCGATAATCCAGATCTGCAAAACGATAGAGGAATATACAGATTGCAATGGCACCGAAGATATTGGTAAGTACCATCTGACCAATATTGCCAACGGCCATAGCCACTACCCCGATAATCCGGCGTTTAGGTGAGAGAAAAAACACCCTCCCTCCATACTCCCCGATCCTGTTCGGCGTAAACACCGCCCAGGTGAGTCCGCAGAATACAGATTCCAGCGACCTCCAAAGGCTAAGCTTTTCGATCGGCCGTACTAGCCGGCGCCATTTCAAAGCTTCCAGCCCCCAGTTAACGAGCATCAAAAAGACAACGATACCCAAAACCATCGTAATTTCCGGCTGCGGTATGGCTTCAATCAATTTTCTGAAGTCTTTCAGGTTACTGTTTGAACTTAGTTTGGTATAGATCATCCAGAACGCCAGGGTGACAATACTAACTTTGAGCAGTGTGGAGACTATGGTTTTATACTTAGATATCAAATTGCTTTAAATTATATTATGCAAATATGCTTAATATTGCGGTATGTTGGTTGGAAAAAAGGAAAGGGTAATCATGGGGATCGATCCGGGTACTTCGGTAATGGGGTACGGCGTGATCCTGGAGAAGGGGAGCAAAATAGAACTGATCAGTATGGGAATTGTACGGATGGACCATCTGGACGACCATTTCCTTAAATTACAAAGGATCTTTGCCAAAACTGTAGGACTTGTAGAACAATACAAACCAGATGTTATGGCACTGGAAGCACCCTTCTACGGGAAGAATATCCAGGTTATGCTTAAACTCGGACGTGCACAAGGTATTGCTATGGCGGCAGGGCTATCCAAAGACATTCCAATCTTCGAATACGCACCCAGAAAAATTAAACAGTCCATTACCGGAAATGGAAATGCAGGTAAAGAGCAGGTCGCTGCAATGCTGCAGACACTACTCAAGTTCAAGGAGACACCAGAATTCCTGGATGCAACCGACGGACTTGCAGTTGCAGTCTGTCATTCCTTTCAGCGCGTGAGTACTAGCGGCAGCGGAAAATCCTATTCCGGCTGGGAAGCTTTTGCAAAAGACAATCAGAAAAGAGTTAAATAATTCAGCGTTTAAGCAGGTAATCATTAATTGATTACCTGCTTAAACGCAAAAAAGCCCCTGAACGAGTACGATCAGGGGCTTTTCTTATAAATATAAAGACCGGAATTATAAACCGGTATTTGTCTTAAGAATTCAGAATTTTAAATACCGCTTTGAAGCAGATAAAAGCACCAAGGAATAAAATTATCCAGGAAACCAAAGATAGTATTGTAGAATCCATTGCAAAACGCAGATAAACTCCCACGATGCTGACAACGATACCGACTATCAATAATTTATATATTGAAGTTTCATTTGCATTTTGCATGCTTTTAGTATTGTGTTTTGGCGTTTGCTCCATTTTTGTGTGTTTTATAATTTGCTAGCAAAATTAAGATTATTTCTTTTAAAACGGCATGATTAAAAGAGAATTATTTCATTTCATACCCCTTCAAACCCTGCACACGCTGTGCGGATCTTTCTTCCTCTGTTAACCCCGAACCTTTATAAAGAATTTTCTCCCAGTCACCGTACATCGGATTCGGTAAAACGATAAAATGATTACCAAACTCCTGCCATGCAGCATCTACCTGTTCCCGGGTATCCTTGCCCTCGCGGTAAAACACATTACTAAAGTCACTCAGATTGTCACCACAAAGCAGTAAAATATTATAATCTTTCAGCACGATCTGTCTGCGGGGCTCTTTATCTGAAGTTGCAGTGTTCAACAGCAAATGCGCTTCATCTGCATTAGGAAAACCCAGTCTCTGGAGATTTTTTAGGGTACCTGCATGCTCAGCTGCTGTACGGTTACTGATATAGAATGTTTCCACCTGTTTGTCCGCTGCAAATTTCAGGAAGCTTAAAGCCCCCGGAATAGTATCTGCCGCCCCCAGGCTGGTCCATTCGCCCCAGTCTTTCAAATTGTAACTAATCCCCTTTTGTATTTCGTGACCTTGAAAAGGTGAATTATCAAGTACGGTTTCATCTATATCTACAATGACACAATTCTTTTTAGCCGGATCGGCCGATGTCAGTCTGTTTACCAGCGATAACCTTGCAAAGTTGAATGCCTGAAAAGACAAGGCCCTGAACTCACCTGAGTGCTGTTGCCAGGCCACGGCAATTGCATAATCATTAGCGGGCGAAGCAACTGTTGTTTGTTGCGCTGCCAGTGTTAAAGGAAAAAAGCAGGCAAGTGCTGCCATTCTAAGCATTTGTTTCATATTGTAATTCTTTTACCGGTGCAAAAATAAAGAAATTATACGGGCACAAAAAAAGGGCTCCATAAAGAAGCCCTTTTTCCAAAATATGTTTACGGTTATTATCCGTTCAGTGCTGCTGCACCACTGACAATTTCTGTCAGCTCTGTTGTAATTGCAGCCTGACGAGCCTGGTTGTAAGAAAGCTTTAACGCTTTCAACAGGTCTCCCGCATTCTCAGTTGCTTTATCCATTGAGGTCATCCTTGCACCATGCTCAGAAGCATGAGAATCAAGAACAGCTTTATATAACTGGATTTTAATTGATTTAGGAATTAACTCCTTCACAATTTCTTCCTGAGAAGGTTCCAGTATATAATCTACCTGGTGGTGTACATTTGTTTGTACAACAGGCTGCTCATTTTTAGGTAAAGGCAACAGTTGTTCTGTAGTTAAAATTTGAACGGCAGCGTTTTTAAAGCGGTTATAAACCAATTCTACACGATCATATTTGCCTTGTTTGAAGCCGTCCATAATCATATCGGTGATTTTGGTTACGTTCTCAAAAGTAAGGGCTGCGTAAACCTCATTGTGGTTACCGATCACTTTGTAGTTACGTTTCTCGTAAAAATCCTGAGTCTTTTTACCAATAGCTACAATGCTTACATTACCATTCTGAAATTGTTTACTGTATTTCTCAGCAATCAGGTTGTTGGTTGTTTTGATAACATTCATGTTGAATGCACCAGCCAGTCCCCTGTTAGATGAAACAGCAACGATCAGTACTTTGTTCGGCTCACGTTCTTCAATAAAAGGCGATGAAGATCCTTCCAGGTTGGCAGAAAGATTTCCTAAGATTTCCTTAAGCTTGGTCGCATAAGGACGTAACTGTATAATCGCATTAGTAGCCCTTTTCAGTTTTGCTGCCGAAACCATTTTCATGGCTTTGGTAATCTGCTGGGTAGACTGTACCGATGATATACGAATTCTTACTTCTTTTAAATTAGCCATTCTTTTTTAATCTTCTTCCTTTTGTTATTAGTAATTAGCTGAAAGTTCTTTAGCTACGGTCTCCAATACAGATGTAATAGTATCATCCAGTTTACCAGCTTTTAAAGCAGCTAATGTTTGTGGGTGACGTTGTTCCAGTTGTTGCAGGTATTCTGCTTCAAAAGCTCTGATTTTGTTAACCGGTACAGAACGCATCAGGTTTTTAGTACCAATATAAATGATAGCGACTTGTTTCTCTACAGTCATTGGAGAGAATTGTCCCTGTTTTAAAATCTCCACGTTTCTTGAACCTTTATCCAGTACAGATTTGGTTGCAGCATCTAAATCAGATCCGAATTTAGAGAAAGCCTCTAACTCACGGTATTGTGCCTGATCCAGTTTTAAAGTACCAGCAACTTTTTTCATTGATTTAATCTGTGCATTACCACCTACACGTGATACAGAAATACCTACGTTGATCGCCGGACGAACACCTGCGTTAAACAAGTTAGACTCCAGGAAGATCTGACCGTCAGTAATGGAGATTACGTTAGTTGGGATATATGCAGATACGTCACCAGCCTGAGTTTCGATAATAGGCAAAGCAGTTAATGAACCACCACCTTTAACGATACCTTTCAGGGATTCAGGTAAATCGTTCATGTTTCTTGCGATCTCATCATTCGCGTTAATTTTAGCCGCACGCTCTAATAAACGACTGTGCAGGTAAAACACGTCACCCGGATAAGCCTCACGTCCTGGTGGACGACGCAATAACAGGGAAACCTCACGGTAAGCTACAGCTTGTTTAGACAAATCATCATAAACAATCAGTGCAGGACGACCTGTATCACGGAAGTACTCACCAATAGCAGCACCAGAGAAAGGTGCGTAGAACTGTAGTGGAGCAGGATCAGCAGCAGAAGCAGAAACAACAACAGTATAAGCCATTGCACCGTTTTCTTCTAAAGTACGTACAACGTTTGCTACTGTACTTGCTTTCTGACCACAAGCTACATATATACATAAAACAGGGTTACCTGCTTCATAAAATTCTTTTTGGTTGATAATGGTATCAATACAAACGGCACTTTTACCAGTTTGACGGTCACCAATAACCAGCTCACGCTGACCACGGCCGATTGGAATCATCGCGTCAATCGCTTTGATACCAGTTTGTAATGGCTCATTAACCGGCTGACGGTAAATTACACCCGGAGCTTTACGCTCGATCGGCATTTCGTAAGTTTCACCAATGATTGGTCCCTTACCGTCGATCGGCTCACCTAATGTATTTACAACACGGCCAAGTAAACCTTCACCAACTTTGATAGAGGCGATTTTCTTAGTACGTTTAATCGTATCCCCTTCTTTGATATTGCTTGACGGGCCTAAAAGTACCACACCAACGTTATCTTCTTCAAGGTTCAAAACAATACCCTGCAAGCCGTTTTCAAATTCAACTAGCTCACCTGATTGAACTTTAGTTAAACCATAAACACGGGCAATACCATCACCCACTTGTAATACGGTACCAACTTCTTCAAGTTCGGCTTCTGATTTAAAGCCCGACAATTGTTGCCTGATAATTGCCGATACTTCGTCTGGTCTTACCTCTACCATAATTTTATATTATTTCTTTTGTAATTCTTGTTTGAATAATGGAATTAAACCACACCCTGGGCAAATTCCTTTTTTAATTTATTTAGACTTCCAGCGATGCTGGCATCAAATTGTTTATCACCAACTTTAAGAATAAAACCACCAATAAGTTTTTCATTAACTTTTTCGTTGACGATTACTTCATTTGCACCGGTTTCCCTTTTCACAACAGTTACAATTTCTGCTTTGCTCTCCGGAGTTAACGGTGTAGCTGAAGAAACTTCTGCGGTTACAATACCTTTAATTACATTGTATTGTCTGATGAAAGCTTTGGTCGTATCAAATAAAATGGCAGAACGTCCTTTATTAACGATCAGTTTAAGGAATGAACTTGTAATCGGACTTACACTTTTACTCAGGATTTCATTCAGGATAGCGTATTTCTTATCCAATGGAATAACCGGGTTCTGCAGGATAGCCTCCAGAACAGAATTCTGGTCAATAACCTGCTCAATCAAAACCATATCATTCTTCATCTCTTCCAAAGAGTTTTGCTCCGTAGAAAGGTCAATTAATGATTTGGCGTATCTTGATGCTGCTTTATTTTCTGACATGTTCATTTTAATTTGATGGCAAGGAATTAGTTCAATTCAACGTCTTTCAACAGTGCTGCAACTAAATCCTGTTGTTTAGCTTGATCTGCTAACTGGCTTCTCAATACACGTTCAGCAATATCCAGTGACAGGGAAGAAACCTGATTTTTCAATTCAGCTAAAGCAGCTTTCTTTTGATTCTCGATTTCAATTTTTGCTTTCTCGATTAATTTAGCGCCTTCAGTCTGTGCCTGAACTCTTGCTTCATTAACAATTGTGTCTTTAAGGTTTTTAGCTTCTTTAAGGATCAGGTCTCTTTCTGCACGGGCTTCCTTCATGGATTCCTCATTTTGCGCAGCCAGACGAACCATTTCCTGCTTAGCCAGCTCAGCTTTGTTCAAAGCTTCGTCAATTGTCTGTTCGCGTTCTTTAATAGCCGCCAGCACAGGTTTCCATGCGAATTTGGCTAAAATAAACATCAACAATAGAAAAGCTATTGTTTGAAAAACAACTAAACCAATTTCCGGTACTAATAATTCCATCTCAATATATATAGGTTAATTCTAATTTCTTGTTAGATAGATTGTACTTTGCAGCAACCCTGCAAAGTACAATACTATTATCTTTTAGTTACACTAATGCAACTACTACTGCGAAAAGCGCAACTGCTTCAACGAATGCAGCAGCGATTAACATCGCAGTTTGAATTTTAGAGGCAGCTTCCGGTTGACGGGCAATACCTTCCATAGCTGAACTACCGATTTTTCCGATACCAACACCTGCGCCGATAGCAGCTAATCCAGCACCAATTGCAGCAATACTTCCTGTAATCATGATTATATATATTAATTGTTAAAAATTCTAATTAGTGGTGTTCTTCTATCGCCATACCAATAAACAGGGCAGACAGAATGGTAAAAATAAATGCCTGGATAAATGCAACCAGTAATTCGATAGCACCAATGAACAGGGCAAAAGGAACAGATACGAAGGATACGTACACCGAGTTGAAAACGAAGATCAATCCGATCAGCGCCAGCACAAGAATGTGTCCTGCAGTAATGTTCGCAAATAAACGAATAGCCAAAGCGATAGGTTTAGTAAAGATACCGATAATCTCAACCGGAACCAGAACAATATACAACCACCATGGAACGTCCGGGGCGAAGATATGTTTCCAGTAATATTTGTTACCGTTAACCAGAATCAGGATTAAAGTAATCGAAGCTAAAACTACCGTTACTGCAATATTACCAGTCAGGTTGGCTCCTCCCGGAAGGAAAGGAATCAGACCAAGCATATTGTTAAACCAGATAAAGAAAAACACAGTTAACAGGTAAGGCATAAATCTTTCATATTTATGGCCCAGGTTTGGCTTAGCGATATCATCACGTACAAACAAGATGATAGGCTCCATCCAAGACTGCAATCCTTTCGGAGATAAACCTTTTCTTACTTTATAACCGTTGGCTACTTTCAGGAATACCGCAAGGATAACCAAAACAGAGATGAACAGTGTACAAACGTTTTTAGTTATAGAGAAATCAAGTGGACGTTTATTTAAAGAATGATGATTTTCATCTACCTCTACATACTGACCGTGCTCATTTGCCGCTTCAGATGCATAATAAATTTTCTCATGCAATTTCACGAAACGCTGACCACCTTTTTCAACAACCAGTTTCGCTTCATCATCATGATGGAAATCGTTGGAATTGAAAACAACCAGACCTGTATTCGTATACAGCATTACCGGAAGACCGATATAGGTATCTCCGATTACATGCCAGCTATGCGAATCCGCAATATGGTGCAGGGCAAACTTCCCTAAATTAAACTTCTTCTCTGCCTCTGGTTCGGCATGAGCGGTCGCTGTTACGTTCGATGTGTCTTCCTGTGCGTATAACACCGGTGTTACAAAGAAAAACGCTAAAAAAAGCGCAAATACAACAGTTAACCTATTAACTTTAAAATCAAAAACGTGGCTACAATCCATTTACTGGCAGATTTTTACTATTTATTTTGGTGGCGCAAGTTACACAACAGCGAGTATATTTCAAAGAAGCTGAACAATAAATATAAAGAAAAAAAGTTGAGTGCAAAAACTACCCCCTTTTCTTTGCTGTTCAGGCTGTAAATCAGCACAAAAGCCAATGAAAAAATCATTTTGAGTACAATCGAACCCATAATAGCCACTACACCGGCCTGAGGGTCCATTTTGATTCCGATATATGCAGTTAAATACGCGATATATGTAAGCCCGCCGAGGAATCCGAACAATAACCAGAATTTATCTACCAATAATCTGGTATCCGGAAAGAGAAATGGAAGAGCAGCAGCGACCCCGGCCAGAACGAGACCATAGATCAGATAGAGGATAGTAAATCGGGGGAGTGTCAAAATAATTATTTTTTACAAAAGTATTAAAAGGATTCTGCACATCCAGTCAATTTTTGTAATTTGATAAGCTAACTATCTTTATTGTTCAGTTGCCGGACCACCTGATAAAGAGAAATAATCACACCTATAAGCCCGAAAATAGCCATACAGACTGGTTTCGCATTCTTCAGATATTCGTCCAGTTTATACCCTCCGAACGCAAACACGCCTATGGTAGCCAGCATCTGAAAACCCAGACCTGAGTATTTTACGAAATTTGTTGTATTTTTCTTATTTTCCTGTTCTTCCATAAAGTTTAATGGCAGCTCGCCCGTACCGCTAAAGATACAGCGCTCGCCGAAGGAATGCAAAACCCGGCACAACGGATTTGAAAAATGCCTGCTTACCCGCCAAAACAGCACCGAATGCAGTTTAGAGCGCTCTTTAATAGAAATTGATAATGACCAAAGATATATCTTCGGAACTTTAGTAGTTTTGCAGAGGTTAATTTTACTCCGGCTTTATCTCAGTAAAGAAACCATTATTCAGAATTCTACAAAAACAATTATACACAATGACCAAAAATATTTCAGCTGCGGAGATAAAAAGATATAACCTGACCCTCTGGAAATTACTGATTGGAGGATTGATCCTTTTCTCACTCTTCATTGTCGCTTTGGGTTTTGGCTTGTTCGGCACATTGCCTTCTTTCCGTGATATTGAACATCCTAAAAGCAACCAGGCAACAGAGATCCTGACCGAAGACAAACGTGTACTAGGCACTTACTTTGTGCAGAACCGGTCCAATGTCACTTATCCGGAAATCTCCCCGAATGTTATCAATGCACTGATCTCTACGGAAGATACTCGTTTCAAAGACCACTCAGGAATAGATTTTAAAAGGACATTTACTATCATATTCTATAATCTGATTGGTAAAAAGCAAGGTGCAAGTACCATTACCCAGCAACTTGCATTAAACCTTTTTTCTGAAGAAGGCCGCCAGCGCAATTTCGCTAAAAGACTGATGCAGAAATTCCAGGAGTGGATTGTGGCTGTTAAGCTGGAGCGGAACTATACGAAAGAGGAAATTATTACGATGTATCTGAATACCGTTGATTTCGGTAACCAGGCTTATGGAATTAAATCGGCAGCGAGAGTATATTTCAATACTACTCCCGATAAATTAACCGTACCACAGGCTGCAACACTGGTTGGCCTGCAGAAGGGTATTACGCGTTACTCACCTACCCGTAATCCGGAAAGATCCCTGGCCAGAAGGAATACAGTAATGGCTAACATGGTGAAAGAAGATATGCTTACGCCACAGGAATTCGAGCAGGAAAGACAACAGCCACTGAACCTCAAGTTTAGTGCTGCAACTGTGAATGACGGGATCGCCCCTTATTTCCGGGCGGTATTAAAAAGTGATATCAAAAAAATATTCCTGGAACGTTCTATTGTAAAAGCCGATGGTACACCTTATGATCTGGACAGGGATGGTCTGCGTATTATTACAACGATCAACTATGATATGCAGGTGTATGCTGAAGCAGCACAGAAAGAAGCTATGAAAGTTTTGCAGGATCAGTTTACCCAAAGCTGGAAGGGGAAAAATCCATTTAAAGGCAACGAAATGCAGATCGAACAAGGTATCAAGCGTTCCGATCGTTATAAAGCATTGCAACTGGAAGGTAAATCTGACGAAGAAATCAAAGCAGATTTTAATACGCCGACCAAACTGAGCATTTTTACCTGGAAAGGTAATATTGACACGCTGATGAAACCAGTGGATTCTGTCAAATACTATAAATTATTATTGCGTAACGCGATGATGGCAATGGATCCAAAAACAGGTTATGTGAAAGCATGGGTTGGCGGTATCAACTACGAACACTTTAAATATGACCAGGTTAAAATGGGTACCCGCCAGGTGGGTTCCACTGCTAAACCATTTACTTATTCTGTCGCCATAGAAAATGGTTATTCTCCCTGCTTCCAGGTACTGAATGAGCCGGTTACCATAGAAGTTCCGGGCAGTGCGCCATGGACTCCTAAATCGGGAGGAACATTACCGGGTTATGTAACTTTGCAGAAGGCGCTTGCTTACTCGCAAAACTATATTGCAGCGTACCTGATGAAACAAGTTGGTCCTACCGCTGTAGCTACACTGGCCAAGAGAATGGGCATCACCTCTAATGTACCCGCGTATCCGTCGATTGCACTGGGTAGTTTTGACGCCTCGGTATTTGATATGGTGGGTGCCTACAGTGTTTTTGCAAATAAAGGAATCTGGACACAGCCTACCTATATCCTGAGGATAGAAGATAAAAATGGTGTCGTACTATTTAGTCAGACACCACAGAAACATCCGGCTATGAGCGAAGATGTGGCTTATGTAATGACCAGAATGCTGGAGGGCGTTGTGAAGAACGGTTATGGCTACAGCCTGATTAGTAAATATGGAATTACCACGCCTGTAGGTGGAAAAACAGGTACTACACAAAACAATTCTGACGGCTGGTTCGTTGGCATTACGCCAGATCTGGTTGCCGGTGTATGGACAGGCTGTGAAGACAGGGCATTTCACTTTATCAGTACCAGACAGGGTGAGGGTGCCAAAACTGCGCTTCCTATCTTCGGTGGATTCCTGAAAAAGGTATATGCCAATCCGAAACTCAAAGTTGGCCGGGGAGATTTTGAACTCCCTAAAAACGGGGTTTCTATCACTTATGACTGCAACCAATATCAGCAGCAGCAAACAGACACCACAGAACTGGACGAGAAGTTAGGGTTTTAAATGAGCATTTTTGATCACAGGAAAGCGTTAGCAGATATACCACACCGCCCCGGCGTTTACCAGTACTGGGACGCTGAGGATACTTTGATTTATATCGGCAAGGCAAAGGACCTGCGTAACCGCGTAGGCTCCTATTTCAATCAGGATAACCAGATGAATGGTAAGACGCGCGTCCTGGTTTCCAGAATCCGTCGAATCAGTTTTACTATTGTCGATACGGAAATTGATGCCTGGCTGCTGGAAAACAGTCTGATCAAAAAACATCAGCCGCGTTATAATATTATGCTCAAGGATGATAAGACCTACCCATGGATTATTATCAAGAAAGAAGCTTTCCCACGTGTTTTCTGGACCCGTAAAATGATTAAAGATGGCTCGACCTATTTCGGGCCATACGCCTCCGTAGGTATGATGCATACTATCCTGGAGCTGATTAAAGAAACGTACCCCCTGCGGACATGTAACCTGCCACTCAGCCCTGAGAATATTGCTGCAGGTAAATTTAAAGTTTGCCTGGAGTATCAGATTGGTAACTGCAAGGGCCCTTGCCAGGCGCATCAGTCTTTACCAGATTATGAGGACAGCATCTCTGAAATTAAAGATATCCTGAACGGTAAGATCGGCAACGTGATCCGTGAGGTAAAACAAATCATCAAAACTGCTGTAGAAGACCTTAACTTCGAGCTTGCACACCTCTACCAGAAGAAGCTGCAGGTACTTGAAAAATACCAGAGTAAATCTACCGTGGTTAACAGTTCCATTACCAATGTTGATGTAGTGAGCATAGCTTCCGACGAACGCTATGCATTCGTGAATTACCTGAAGATCATGAATGGCAGCATTATCCAGACCCAAACCATTGAGATTAAAAAGAAGCTTGATGAATCGGATGAAGAGTTGCTGAGCATTGCGATCACGGAATTCCGCACTAAATTCAACAGTACTTCCCGCGAAATTATCGTTCCTTTTGAACTGAACCTGACCGACGAGAATCTTAAGTTCACCGTCCCTAAATTAGGAGAGAAAAAGAACCTGCTGGACCTGAGCCATAAGAACGTGCTCTTCTTCAAAAAAGAAAAGCTGAACCAGTACGAGAAACTTAACCCGGACCTTCGCACAGACCGCATCCTGGCACAGATGCAAAAAGATCTGATGCTGACACAGCTTCCTGTGCATATCGAATGTTTTGATAACTCGAACTTCCAGGGGCAGTACCCTGTATCTGCAATCGTAGTTTTCAAAGACGCTAAACCTTCCAAAAAAGATTACCGCCACTTCAACGTTAAAACCGTCGAAGGGCCAAACGATTTCGCTACCATGGAGGAAGCCGTTTACAGACGCTATAAACGCATGCTGGACGAAGGCGACCCGTTACCTCAACTCATTATCATTGACGGCGGCAAGGGTCAGCTAAGCTCTGCTGTGAGCAGCCTGAAAAAACTGGGCATCCATAACCAGGTAACGATTATCGGTATCGCCAAAAGGCTCGAAGAACTCTACTACCCCGGCGACAGCTATCCCCTGCACCTGGATAAGAAATCCGAGACGCTTAAAGTTATTCAGCAACTGCGTGATGAGGCCCATCGTTTTGGCATCACCTTTCACCGCAAAAAACGAGACCAGGGAACCCTCAAAACCGAACTCGAAGCTATTCCCGGCATCGGCAAAACCACAGCAGACAAATTGTTGCGCCAATTCAAATCCGTCAAAAGAATTAAACTGGCAACCGAAGCGGAACTCGCCGCGGTCCTGAACAAAAGTCAGGTACAAACCTTGCTCAAATACTTCAGTAACCCCGCAACTTAAAAAACTCTGCCTACCAATTTCTCATACGATGTCATTCGGGTCTGATTCGATCCACACCCTCCATATTTACACCTTTCCCTACATCAACCCCACCAACTTGTGGGTTCTTGTGGGTAAGATGTGAGTTCTTGTAGGTAAACTGTGGGTTCCAGTCGAAAAACACCAATGCGAGACCTGAATGAAACCAAAGCAAGACCCGAATGAAACCAAAGGATATCTCAATCCACTAAACTGGAAATTTGCCCTTCTCCGGGTCGACCTCGGGTCAGGTCCGGGTCGAACTCACCTGTTCTTCGGGTTCCAGTCGAACAATACCACCATATGGCCCGAATAAAACCAAAACATCAGCATATGAACATGCAGCAGTTTAGATTTTGTCAAAAAACTATTCTGACAACTACACCCCATTATTCAAGAACCTCCAAATACTTATAAATGGGTCAAGGATAGGGTAAAGCCGTTCCAACCCTATGAAAAAAATGGGCCAACTAAGAACGAGACACGACCAAGACTCTAAGAAAACACTTAAATGGGTAGATCGGGTGGACAATTACCTGGCGCTATGTACTTAAAGAGAAAAGCAACTACTGAGTAAACTAAAAATATATAACCAAAATTGATTATATTTGGATATGGAAAAATCAATGATCAGATACAAAGGAATTCACCCTGGACTAATTCTGGCACATGAGCTTGAGAAAAGAGGAATAAAAAAAAGACCTTTTGCTTTGTCCATTAATATACTCCCCCAGACCCTGAACGACATCACTAAAGCACGGAGAAGACTTACTCCATCCATATCCCTGAAGATTGACAGAGTACTCTGTCTTGAGGAAGGTACAATGCTTATACTACAGGCCTACTATGACCTAAAAGAAGAAAAAGAAAAGTCACCCGGGCCGACTCCTGACCTGAAAAACTTGAGAAAGATCCTTTTTTGGGATACCGATATCAATAAAATCGACTGGCAAAAGCAGTCCACCAGCATAATTCAGAGGGTCTTCGAGCGCGGAAATGATATCGAAAAGAAAACGCTACTGGACTTTTACGGCAGAAGCAAAATCAAATCAGTTACAGGCAGAAGCGGGATAAAAGATAATTACATTCCCATTATGAAAACCCTTAAATCAAAATAGATGTTAAAGTGGAATACAGTCGATGACCTACTCAAAAATAGCCTGTTAAAACTTATGGCGGCAGAGGAACTCTCCGAAATGCGCCTTGTAGGTGGCACAGCACTAAGTTTGCACCTTGGTCATAGGATGTCAGTAGATATTGATCTCTTTGCAGATTCCACGCTTTACGGAAAGATCGATTTTGAGGCAATTGAGAAGTTTCTAATTGACAACTTTGACTACGTGCAAGGAGACTTCGGTGCCAAACCGGGTATGGGAAAATCTTACCTTGTTGGCTCCTCCAGAGATAACTTGGTAAAGCTTGACCTATATTACTCGCAAGATCCTTTTTTTCAGGAATTTATATTCGAAGATGGAGTAAGGCTGGCGACAATCGAGGAAATTATAGCAATGAAAGTAGATGTGGTTCAAAGGGGAGGAAGAAAAAAAGATTTTTGGGATTTGCATGAGCTATTGCCAACTTATACAATCGCTGACATGATTGAACTGCACCGGAAACGCTTTGAGTGGACCCATGATCCAGATCTCATTTTAAAAAACTTTACAGATTTCTCCGTAGCCGATCCTGACTTCAACCCCATTTGTCTGAAAAGAAAGGAATGGGAATTCATAAAGGATGACTTTATAAAATCAGCATCCTAAAAACCAAGCTCAAAAAGATCCCTACCGGTCCGAAATTTCAATATCCAAGAGATTACTTCAATCGCTTTCTGTTGTGGATTGCATTTGATGTATTTGTTTCTTATAAGATTTAATCATGAGCCGATTATTACGTCTAATCGGCTCATGATTTCGGCATATTTGAGCCGATTACAATTACTAATTTGCTCAAGATATATAATTGGCAACATAAAGACTGGCCTGATACTACTTAAAACCGTATAGTTATAATACTTACTGAAGCAGATTAAAGATGGATTACAAAGTATCATTATCGAAAATAGATAGGACGATTAACTTCTAAATTTTATATATTACTTATAACCCATAAATACTGAAAATATTTACTGTTATGAGAATTTTAATGCTTCCGCTGCTAATAATAATCTTCGCACTTTACATACTCTATAGATTACTAATTACTAAAGATTTAAAAAAACATATTTGGGAATTGTATACTGGTCTTACCTTCATTGGAATATGGTGCATAATAGCATACCTTATTTTGTAATAATCTAGCCGCCAAACAAACAATTCGTTACCCATTCCCGCAATTCGCTAAACAAACAATTCGTCAACAAACAATTCGTCAACAAACAAATCGACCAATCACCCCCATACCGGACAACACCCCCGATGGTGTCAAACGTTTAAAAAGTTCGAAATTTTGCGCGTAAAGGCATCAGCTGATTCGTAGAATCAGGTGCCGGCCTTTGCGGCGCAAATTTCGACCTTTTTAAACTGCCACCAACAAAAAAAACCAGTTCCTGCAAATGCAAGAATCTGGTTTTCAATATATTTTCGGGAATTAACTCCCTTCAATTGTCAATCCCTGATGCGGAATCTATTTATTAGACTTTTTGATATAGTTTTCAATCGCCATAATCATCGAAGGAGATTCCGGTGATGGAGCAGCGATGTCCACGATAAGATTACTGTCTGTTACCGCTTTATGTGTATTTACACCGAAGGCAGCAATCCTTGTAAAGTTCTGCTGAAACTCCGGAAAATTGATGTAAAGCGACTGGATGCTTGACGGACTAAAGAAACCTATCACATCGTATGTCACATCGGCCAGATCAGATAAATCACTGACGACAGTTTTAAACAATACTGCTGGTGTCAGGTCATATCCGTTTTTGACCAGGAAATTCATGGTGTCTTCCGTTGCTACATCAGAGCAGGGATACAGGAATTTCTCAGATGCATGCTTTTTGAGAACCTCTGCGAGGTCTACAGCAGTCTGTTTTCCGAAGAAAATCTTCCTTTTACGGTACTGAATGTATTTCTGAAGATATAATGCTGTAGATTCTGAACTACAAAAGTATTTAAGATCCGCAGGAACTTCGTAGCGCATTTCTTCACAAATTCTGAAAAAATGATCTACTGCATTTCTGCTTGTAAATACAACAGCAGTATAATCACCTAATGCGATTTTATCTTTTCTGAAATCCCTGGCGGGTACCCCCTCTACATGGATAAAGGACCGGAAATCAACTTTTAAGTTATACTTCTTTGCTAACTCAAAATAGGGGGATTTCTCTGTTTCGGGTTTTGGTAAAGTTATCAGTATACTTTTTACTTTACGCAACCTATCTTCTGTTTTTTCTTGCATTTTACCTAGTTACAGCTCAAAACCTATTGCCTTGATTAATATCAAAATAGGACATATTTCGAGGGCACAAAAGTACACAAATAAATAGAACTTAGGAAACCGATAGTGAGATAATATATTAACACCAGCTCTGATCAATTGAAACGTAAAGATTAGTATGGTTATTACAAAAGCCAAAACAATATAATATATACCGTATTGGAGGGGTGAAAGACCAAAAGCCACTACAAGCGGAATAAACAATAATGAGATATTAAAATAACTTAAATATAATATAGAAACATACTCATGTACGGCCTTCTGAACATTAAACAGGTGGCCCAGGATACGCAGAAACAGGATTTTTAGTGCGTAAAAAACCATCACAAGAACAGACACGCTAATGAAGAAACGGAACCCCTGATTTACGTAGGCCAACTGATAGTACTGAGCTACCAGATAGAAGAACATGCCAATGGTAAAGCCGAACTGTATAAAGTAAAAAAGGAATGACCAGGAGCTGAAAACATTGTCTTCTTTATTGAGATTATTTAACCCTCTATTGCTATAAAACGCCTGTATGATGCTCTGGAGCTGTTTTGGAAAAGAAATTCTAAGTATTCCAAAAAAAGCAAGCAAGACAACTATAACTGCAATTACCCAGCCCTGCCCTTTCGGCTGCGGTTCTCCTGTCCGCAAACGGTTCTCCTTTTTTTTAAGGTGCCCGTACTTTTTAAACCAGGCATCAAGGTCTAGTTTTTCGAAAACATTTGCCTTTATAATACTATCAATGATAATGGACCGGTTTATTAAAGAATCGGGAACGAGCCAGGTGTGGGTCATAATGGAATCCGTTACAAAACGCTGGCGTGCCAGGAAGGCAGGATCCTGATTAACTGCCCGTCGGTATTGTGGCCTGACAGGGACAGAATCTGTTAACCTTACATCTTCCTGTGCAAATAGCAGAGGCTGACCAATGATCAGACACAACAAAAAAGTTACCAGAAAGGATTTCAGCATCAGGTTAAATTTAACGGAATTATGGTTTGTTGCAAATTTATGCTTTTATAATTTCCATTCCTATAACGCAGTTCTGGTTTTATTTTTTCGATATGACACCATATATTTGGATATATGTATTTGACTACGTAGTTTTATATTATAAAGTAAAAACAAATGAAAATTGAGATTTCACCCATAGAAAATGAATATGCAGAACAAGTGATTGATCTGATTTTAAGTATTCAGCAAAAAGAATTTAATGTTGCCATAACGCTGGCCGATCAGCCCGACCTGCTGGAGATTAAAAATTTCTATTATAGGGATGGTGGATGTTTCTGGGGAGCTTTTGCGGACGGTGAGCTGGTTGGTACAATTGCATTGATTAAATTTGATGCGCAAGCGGGTGCCATCAGGAAAATGTTTGTTAAAAAGGAGTTTCGCGGTAAAGAATTCGGAATTGCTCAGCTCCTGCTAGACACGTTAATAGACAGCAGCCGTGAAAAAGGGTTGAACAATCTTTACCTCGGTACGATTACAATATTGGCCGCAGCGCTGCGATTTTATGAAAAAAATGGATTTGTCCGCATAGCGAAGGAGTCGCTTCCAGAGACTTTTCCTTTAATGAGTGCAGATAATGTATTTTGTAATTTACCCCTGGATTAAAAGGATGAATATCATAGACGAATCTGGCATACTTGCAATTTCTACAAGATTACAGCGGCTGAGTGAGCAACTCAGAAAGGACGGAGCTTTACTTTATAAAAGCTTTGATATTGACTTTGAACCTAAATGGTTCCCTGTCATGTTAACCCTGCACCACAAGGAAATTTTAAGCGTCGTTGAAATAGCAAACGAAATCGGTTACACACACCCTTCTACCATTAGCCTGCTAAAAGAACTGGAGAAACAGAAACTCATCCGGTCTAAAAAGGACAAAATCGATGAAAGGAAACGTTTATTATTGCTGACGGCTAAAGGAAAAGAACTTATTATCCGTATGCAACCAGTCTGGGCCCTGATGATCACTGTACTGCAGGAAATAGCCGACAATGAGCATAACCTCCTGCAGGCTATCCAGCAGGCTGAGGATACCTTAAAAAATCAAAGCTTCCTGCAGCGGGCAATGCAATTGAAGCAGGAGAATACGTCTTCCTAACGAAAATATCCTGGCAGACTGGATCGGCTATTCATATCTAAGTGCTTTAACAACTATCGTCTTTGCAGCCTTATATGCCATTACACTGACCGTAAGCACACTGATGAACAAGGAAATAAGCATGGTATACAAAAAGGGCATCATGTCTATATCTGTACGATATACAAATCCTTTCAGCCAGGTTGTTCCCAATAGGAAAGCGAGCGGAATCGCAATAATATTTGCAATGAGAATTAACCCCAGGAAGTTTCCGTTGATGAGCTTAACGATATGAAAATCATCTGCGCCAAGAACTTTTCTGATCCCTATCTCTTTGGTTCTCTGTTTAGTAACAAAGCTAGCCAGCGCAAACAGCCCGAGTACGGCCACAAAGAGTGCCACATACGTAAAAATGTTAAACAGCTTGCTCAGGTGAATATACTGGATATAAACCTGCTGAAAGCTATTGTCCAGCCATTCATATTCGAATGGGAAGGGTTCTGCTGTCTGCCAGACCGACTCTATTTCCTTGATGGTCTGCAGGAAGTTACCGGGTGCAACCTTAATTACAACGTGGTCTGCTGAATTTGAATTCTCTGTCTCAATCACAAAAGCCATGGGCTCTACCTCAGACTCCATGCCCTTCTGTATATGATTTTTAACAATTCCAGCAATGTGCCAGTTACGAATCCATTGCTCACCAACCATTTTCTGGAGACCGTATTTATCTCTTGCTGATTCATTGACCACTACAGCCGACGAGTCTGCAAGGCGTCTTCCGGAGAATAGTTTGCCTTCAGCTACTCGCATGCCCATCACGTCAAAATAGTCTGCATCAACAGTAATTACACTCAGATCATTCACCTGCGTATCTTTGTAACTGGAACCGATAACCTGCATTCCCTGTACACCAGGGTAATAATTAACGCGGCCGACTTTAGCTACACCGTCTATTTTTAGCAGACGTTCTTTTAATGATTCAAAGTTTGTGCGTGTTTCATCCTTTCGGATCTTAAATACCATCACCTGGTCACTATTAAAACCAGTGTCTTTATTTTTCATGTAGTCCACCTGCTTGTTAATAATAAACAGGACAGAAATAAATACCGCTGCAATTATAAACTGAGAAACTATCAATACTTTTCTTAACCATAGACTACCTTGTCCTCTTGTAAAATCTCCTTTAAGTACCCTTGAAGGGTTAAAGCCGGAAAGAAAGAATGCGGCATATCCTCCGGCAATTAAGGTGACTATGACCATCACTATCCCGATCTGTAACATCAGTTTTTTTAACAGAAGTGGCGTATATAACACTAGTGTTGTACCCATCATCTTGTTTAATAAAGGGAGACATATTTCTGCGATGGCCCAGGCAAGGCCCATTGCGAGCAAACATTGCACGGCAGTTTCAGTCAAAAACTGGATGATAAGTTCTCGTTTACGCGCACCCATCACTTTCCTTACACCAATTTCTTTAGCTCTTCTGGACGACTGTGCAATGGATAAATTTGTAAAATTCATGCAGGCGATAAAAAGCAGGAGGCCGGAAACCAATAACAGTAATCTCTGATTTGCCGCATTACCCCGGCTGGCAATATCCTGTACTGCATTGGCCTTCAAATAAATATCTTTAACTGGTTGTACCAGCAGCTGAATTTTCTTTTTGTTAGAAATGTCTGCAATAGGCAGCTTAGCGGCTGTCTGATTGATTTTCTCTCTGAACTGAGTAATATTTGTTCCTTCGGCTAACTTTAGATAGCTGAAAAAATTAGCGTTTCCCCAACCCTCACCTTTGGATCCTGCTTTTACAAAGCCATCATTTGGCATATGTTCAGGGCTCGACGGATTTTCGTAAACGCCGGTGATGTGATAGGTTTTTTTCTGATCTATTTTAATGGTTTTGCCTACCGGATTGGCATCACCAAAAAACAATTTGCTGGTTTTACTGCTCAGGACGATGTTGTCAGCAGAAGCTAACGCCGTTTTTGCATTACCATAAATGAATTTGTAGGGAAAGAGATCAAACCAACTGCTGTCTACCCCAAGAATATGATCTACATAATGTTCATTTCCCGGATCTCCGACAAGCCTCTGTTTTAAATCCCAGATATAGATTCTGGCATAAGAGAGGATCTCGGGATGATTTGCTTTTAAAGCCGGAGCCAGCTCTCCCGGACTGGTTGGGTATTCCTCTGCACCTGGTTCATCAATCACAGAAATCCGGTAAACCTGGTCTGCTACCGGGTTCCAGTTATCGTAGCTGTTTTCGAAATTTACGTAAACCAGTATCAGGATAAAACCACTCAGCCCTACAGATAATCCGAAAATATTAATCGCAGTTAAGACTTTATTATTCCAGAGATTTCTTAACGCTAATTTGAGATTTAATATAAACATGCCTAAAATTTACAGAGTTTAACTCTGCTTTGCCAATGATATGCCAATTTAGCAAATCTAACTTTAACGGGGTTCTGCGGCCAGTAATTCCCATTTATTGTTCGTTACCGAACATGCCGCGTACACTACCGGACAAGATAAAGTTTAAATGAACAGGCTGTTCTTTTATCTTTGCCGCCGGGATATAATTCTACCGTCCCGGTTATCAATTTTTGCACATGGAAATTTTAAAAAGCACACCTGAAAATATTGATGAAATATTTTCAGTTTATGACGCCGCCACACAATACCAAAAGACAGTAAACAATAAAAACTGGAAAGGTTTCGAGCGCGAAAGAGTCCTTCAGGAAATTGAAGAAGGCCGGCACTATGTTATTTTAGAAGGAGAAACTATTGCCTGTACGTTCCTAATTAAAGAGGAAGATCGTGCAATCTGGAAAGAGAAAGATGCAGACCCGGCAATTTATATTCACAGAATTGCAACTAACCCAATTTTCAGGGGTGGCGGCTATGTGAAGAAGATTGTAGAATGGGCCAAGGAATATTGTAAACAACACCAAAAAGACTATATCCGGATAGATACCATGAGTGGTAACGAAAGGCTCAATAAATATTATACCAGCTGCGGATTTACTTTTCTGGGTGTAACTGATGTAGAGTGGAGCCCGGAACTGCCAGAGCATTACAGAAACATTAGCCTGAGCATTTTTGAAATTAAGCTTTAACTAGCAGACCCTTTAAATTAGTTCTGGGTAAATAAAGAAGCCGCAACAGTTTATAGCTGAGGCGGCTTCTTTGTTAATTTCGGGTGCTTTGTTTAGAGGGCTACTTTATCTGGTAAATATTTTGCTATCAGGTCTTCATAATAAGGTTTTAATTCACTTACTACGGGTGGTTTCGGACTTTTTGAATAGAGGTCATAAGGATTAAATTTATCGACCCATTTAAACATCTTCTGATCATGTGAATTTAATAAATGGTCATAAGCTTTTTCTCTGTGCTGCGAATAAAAAGAATGATACCGGATCATGTATAAGGCTTCTTCAGGAAGGTGCTGCCTGGTAATATGATAGAGATATTCGTCATGTCCCCAGGACATATGGATATTATCAAGCCCGCACTGGTGTGTATATACACCGTATTTTGTATTGTAACGTTCGTCTTTGCTATCCGGATTGGCATCAAAAAATTCCGGGAAGACAATTTTATCGGAGAATTTACACCCAACCGGAAACGAATCTCCAACGACATTCCACTGCGGCTCTCCAAACAGGCATAATACTTTTCCCAAGTCATGTATAAAACCGGTAAGTACAAACCAGTCCGGATGTCCGTCTGCCCGGATCGCTTCTGCTGTTTGCAGCAAATGCTGCAGCTGGTCTAAAGAGGTATCGGGATCGGAATCGTCAATCAGTGTATTTAGATATTCCATCGCTGCCCACCATGGTAACTCTTTTTTATCGAATTTCAGGAAGTTTTCCTTTTTTGCCAGGACATTCTCATAGGTCTGGTACTTGTGATTTAACCTGTAAAACTCACGCACAGAGTCAATTTCAGGACTGTCGTAATTTCTAAATTCATCCTTCGTTTTTGCAGGAACTCCCGGCTCAGGGTATCTTTTTAATACATCATCTTCCCAGACATCCAGACTTGATAACGGGGAGATCTCGTCTTTTTCAAACTCTTTCATAAGATAAATTTATAATTGATGATATTTTTGATAGCACATGCTGCAGTACCGATGGTAAATAAAAAAACGCGCTCATACATAAATCTCCATATAAAGATGTTAAATTAAAGGCTGATTGAATTTTTTATTTACGAATACGTTTAAGTGAATTGCTTTAATATTAAGCAGTTCTGAAAAAAAAAGAATGACCGAGAATGTAACTGTAAAAACTTTAGCCAGAGAATTGAATGTCTCTATTGCCACAGTGTCAAAAGCATTGAATGACAGCCATGAGATTAGTATAGAGACCAAGCAAAAAGTTCTGGCCCTGGCTAAAAAGCTGAAGTATGAGCGAAATCCGTCCGCAAGTAATCTGCGCAGCCAGAAGACCAAAACGATAGCAGTAATTGTCCCCGAAATTGCAAACAGCTTTTTTTCACTGGCTATCAATGGAATTGAAGAGATTGCCCGCAAACGCGATTATCATGTATTGATTTATCAGACACATGAGAATAGTGAAATAGAAACTGCTTTTACAGAAAGTCTGGTATGCGGAAGGGTTGATGGTATTCTGATCTCAATCTCCAGCAGCACAAATAATAGTTCGCACTTCAAAAGTTTGGTAAAAAAGATTCCGGTGGTGTTTTTTGACAGGGCCTTAGACGACATTGACGCGATCAAAGTTACTACCGATGACTACCAAAGCGCCTATCAAGCCACATTGCACCTGATCGAAAATGGTTGTAAAAATATAGCTTACTTATCTGCTTTGAGCAAGCTTGATACTGGAAAAAAGCGAATCCAGGGCTATTTTGATGCCCTGAAAAATAAAGGGTTGAGTTTCAACAAGGGCCTAATGGTTACACATGATCCAGATAGAGACAAAACATACAACCGCATTAAAAACCTGCTGATAATCCAGAAACCTGATGCCATTATTTCTTCTGTGGAAGAGATGGTAATTCCAGCCTATAATGCCTGTAAAGCATTGGATCTGCGGATTCCGGATGATGTTAAAATATTAAGTTTTTCCAATCTAAGCACAGCAGCCCTGTTAAACCCGTCTCTCACCACAATTACGCAGCCCGCATTCGAAATTGGTCAGGAAGCAGCGGGTTTTCTTTTTAAACTGCTTGATAAAAAATATATTACAACGGAAGAAATACCAGTTCTGAAATCTGTACTGATCAAACGCGATTCTACTTCCGGCCATACGTAAAGGGATCAGAGGCAGAATAAATGACCCCCCGATTAGATTCATAATTCCTACCTTTGAGCTATCAGTACATCTACTGCCACTCACCCTCAATTACGATTCTAATCACATGTCCGGAATTTATATTCATATCCCTTTTTGCAAACAGGCTTGTCACTACTGTGATTTCCATTTCAGCACTTCTTTGCGGTATACGCAGGAAATGACAGATGCAATCTGCAAAGAAATCGTCATGAAAAAAGAACGTGTCAAAGATGATCTTGGCAGTATCTATTTTGGTGGAGGTACACCTTCTCTGCTGCCAGAAAAGTCTTTTCAGCAAATTTTCGATACAATAACACGTCATTTCTCTATCGCGACAAATGCCGAAATAACGATTGAAGCGAATCCTGATGATCTAAATGCTGCAAAAATTGCCGTATTAAGGCAATTACCTATTAACCGTTTCAGTATCGGAATTCAATCTTTCTTTGAAGAAGATTTACGCTGGATGAACCGCGCACATAACGCAGAGGAGGCCGAAACCTGTATCAAAAGAAGTCAGGATGCAGGATTTGAAAACTTGAGTATAGACCTGATCTATGGTTATCCGCTGCTGACGGACAGCAAATTGCTGGAAAACATTAATAAATCTGTCTCGTTCCAGACACCACATATTTCGGCCTATGCCATGACGGTCGAACCCCGCACTGCACTGGCCTCGGCAATCAAAAAAGGGAAACAGGTTCCGGTAAATGATGAGCAGGCAGCAGCTCAGTTTACCTTATTAACTGAAAAACTGGCTATCGCAGGTTTTGACCAATATGAGATCTCTAATTTCAGCCTCCCTGGTAAACATGCTGTTCACAATACGAATTACTGGCGTGGTATTCCCTATCTGGGCATTGGCCCGTCAGCGCACGGATTCGATGGTTATAACCGCTATCTGAACGTGGCGAACAATGCGCATTACATGAATTTTCTGGAAAATGGCCAGCTAGCGGAAACAGTAGAGGAGCTGCATATCTGCGATCGCTTCAATGAATATATCATGACTTCCCTGCGTACAATGTGGGGTACAGATCTCAGCAAAATAAGAGTGGATTTTGGTAAGGTCTTTGCAGAGGAAACGAAAAAAAACGTGGAAATTTTCAAACAGCGGAAATGGGTTACCGAGCAAAATGAAGTCGTTACTTTAACGCCTGACGGCAAATTATTTGCTGACTATATCGCTTCGGAGCTTTTCCTGCTCCCTGAGGAAATCGCAGAAAAAATTTAAATTTGATTTGGTCAAAAGCAGTGCATTGGTAAAATTACCGGCAGATTACAGGATTCTCCTGCACAGAGAGAACATTTCCGGTTCTCTCAGGTTAAGTTAATGTTTACTTTTTGTAAGGATTTTGTTTTGAAAGCTCCTCGTAATTACAAAAGCATGATTTTTATTTAATTTTGACCACCAATATTAATGTAACATGAAGTTTGATCTCACTCAAATTGATTGCGTTGATGATATTTCCAAAGAAGATTTCGAAAAGAATTATCTGAAGAAGCGCAGACCCCTGGTTATTAAAAATATGGCCAGGAACTGGCCCGCGTATAGTAAATGGTCTATGGACTATATGAAAACTGTAGTCGGCGACAAGATGGTACCTTTATATGATAGTTCTAAAGCTGATCCTTCCAAACCAATTAACGCCGCTGCTTCGGAAATGAAATTCAGCGATTACATTGATTTAATCCGATCCACACCGACCGATCTTCGTATTTTCCTTTTCGACCCGATTAAACATGCGCCCAAATTACTGGAGGATTATATTGCGCCTAAAAACCTGATGGGAGGTTTTCTGGATAGTTATCCGAATATGTTCTTTGGTGGAAAAGGATCCGTTACTTTTCTGCACTATGATATTGACATGGCCCATATCTTCCACACACATTTCAATGGCCGCAAACATGTAATTCTATTTGAAAACAAATGGAAAGACCGCCTCTACCAGATTCCTTATGCGACATACGCCCTTGAGGATTATGATGTCGAAAATCCTGATTTTGAAAAATTTCCTGCGCTGAAGGGTGTAAAAGGTGTCGAAGCTTACCTGGAGCATGGCGACACTTTATTTATGCCTACGGGATACTGGCACTGGATGAAATATCTTGATGGTTCTTTTTCTATCAGTCTGAGAGCCTGGGATAAATCATGGTCAGTGAAAGCAAGAAGTCTTTTTAACTTAACCATACAGCGTAAATTCGATGATTTTATGAAGGGTAACTTCAGGTTTAAATATATGGACTGGAAGGAAAAATTAGCCTTTAAAAGGGCCAATAAGGCTTTAGCAAATCACAAACCTGAGTAAAATTAGGTTACATACTAGTATTTATACCCGTTTTCAGAATTTAATTCACAATTTGCAGCCTAGATTTTATCTTTTTGATTATGAGCTTCATCCTTAAACCGGTTGATACTGTCGAGCAGATCAGCCCCGCGGATTTTAAGAAAAATTACCTGAACCCGCGAAAACCACTAATTATAAAAGGATTAACAAAAAGCTGGCCTGCAAGAGAAAAATGGACAACGGAATACCTGAAAGAAATTGCAGGTAACCTGGAGGTACCGCTTTATGATAATGCGAAGGCCGACCCCTCACGCCCTATTAATTCTCCTACAGCAAAAATGCAGTTTGGAGACTACCTGGATCTAATTAAAAGAGAACCTACTGAACTCAGAATCTTCTTTTTTAATTTATTCAAGCATGTACCCAGCCTGATAGATGATATCGTTTTACCCAAAGATTTAATGGGTGGCTTTATTGAAAGCATGCCTGCCATGTTCTTTGGTGGCTCTAATTCGGTAACTTTCCTGCACTACGACATAGATCTCCCGCATTTATTCCATACCCATTTTGGCGGAAGAAAGCATATTATTCTTTTCGACAATAAATGGAAAGAAAGGTTATACTGTATTCCAAACGCCACGTATGCACTGGAAGATTATGATGTGGCCAATCCGGACTTTGACAAGTTCCCTGCACTGAACGGTGTTGAAGGGTACGAGGTCTTCCTGGAGCATGGTGATACTTTGTTTATGCCTACAGGAATGTGGCACTGGATGAAATATCTTGACGGTTCTTTCTCACTCAGCTTAAGAGCCTGGGACGCCTCTCCGGTAAGAAAAGCGCAAAGCTTGTATAATCTTGCTGTGAAGGGTGGTTTGGACAGTCTGATGAAGATGGCGTTTAAAGCTCCTTATGCACACTATCGTGAAAAACTGGCGGTAAAGCGCGCAGAAAGTGCACTAGCCAGAAACTCGCCTTCCTAATAAATTCTACCTCAGGTATTTTGACTTGCAGGTAACATTATTGGCAACCCAAACTTTTACCTTAGATCAATCGTTAATTGTATTATATGAGAGGTTTCCAATTTTCTAAATTTGTTCCTGAAAAGCAGGTGGCCGGTGGGTTTGACGATCTGTTTAAGTTATTTATGCAACTGCTCAATGTAACAGCCGGCGATGCTGCTTCTTCTCTTTCCTGGATGACGGAAATGGACAAGCTGCATTCTTTCACCAACAATGATTACGGTATCGGCGATTTTATTGAAGATCTTAAGGAAAAAGGCTATATCGCTCCTGACGAAAAGGGGGATTTTAAAGTCACTGCCAAATCTGAACAAACAATCCGTAAATCGGCACTGGAAGAGATATTCGGACAGCTCCGGAAATCTGGAAAAGGTGATCATACGAGTAACTTATCTGGCCTTGGTGATGAAAACAACGCGATCCGCAGAGCTTACTCTTTCGGAGATAGTGCCGATCAGATTGATATGACAGCTTCTATTCAGAATGCACAGATCAATCACGGGATCAACGATTTCATCATGACCGAGAATGACCTGGAAGTGCATGAAAAGGACTATAAAACGACTACAGCAACGGTGCTGATGATCGATATTTCTCATTCTATGATCCTTTACGGGGAAGACAGGATCACACCTGCCCGGAAAGTTGCTATGGCCCTTTCAGAGCTGATCAAAACTAAGTTTCCAAAGGATAGTCTGGATATTGTAGTCTTCGGTAATGATGCCTGGCCAATTACTCTAAAGGAGCTTCCCTACCTGGAAGTTGGCCCTTATCATACGAATACTTGTGCTGGCCTGGAGCTGGCTGCAGACATTCTGCGCAGAAGAAAAACACCTAATAAACAGATTTTCATGATCACTGATGGCAAACCTACCTGCCTCAAGGAAAATGGACGCTATTATAAAAACAGTATAGGTCTTGATCGTAAGGTTGTCGCCAAAACACTGAACATGGCCGCTCATTGTAAAAGGTTAAAAATACCGATTACTACTTTTATGATTGCCAAAGACCCCTATCTCCAGCACTTCGTGCGGGAATTTACCAAGATTAATGACGGAAGGGCTTTCTACAGTTCATTGGAAGGTCTTGGTGAATACATTTTTGAAGATTTCATTACCAACAGAAAAAAAACAGTTCGATAATTCGGCATCTATCTATGGACCATAATTTAATTCAAACGCTTGGCGCCCTCAAAAACGCCGGATATACTTCATTAAGCGTAAAAGAGGAATTACGCAAGAATCTTATTACCCAGCTCCAGAATAAAGCTGCTGGTTTTAAAGGCATCGTCGGCTACGATGAAACAGTAATACCTGAACTGCAAACGGCAATCTTATCCCGTCATAATATTCTGCTGCTCGGTCTTCGCGGGCAGGCGAAAACCAGAATCGCAAGGTTAATGGTGAACTTGCTGGATGAGTATGTCCCTTATATTACAGGGAGCGAAATCTTCGACGACCCTTTAAACCCTATTTCCTGGTTTGGAAGAGATATTATTTCCCGTATGGGTGAGGATACGCCCGTAAGCTGGCTTCACCGCTCTGAAAGATATACGGAAAAACTAGCTACACCTGATGTAACGGTCGCCGACCTGATTGGTGATGTCGATCCTATTAAGGCGGCGGCAATGAAGTTAACCTACAACGATGAAAGAGTCATTCACTTTGGTCTGATCCCGCGTGCACACCGTGGAATATTCGTGATCAATGAGCTGCCTGATCTTCAGGCCAGAATCCAGGTTTCCTTGTTTAATATGCTACAGGAAAAGGATATTCAGATCCGTGGTTTTAAACTCCGTCTCCCGCTGGATGTACAGTTCGTATTTACTGCAAATCCGGAGGATTACACGAACAGGGGCTCTATTGTGACACCACTGAAAGACAGAATTGAAAGTCAGATACTAACGCATTACCCACAAACGATCGCTATTTCCCGCAAAATCACTTTCCAGGAAGCAAGGGTTACCGAAGAACAGCTGCAGCGTGTGGAAGTAGATGGACTGGTAAAAGACCTGATTGAACAGATCGCTTTTGAAGCTAGAAAAAGTGAATATATAGATCAGAAATCTGGTGTTTCTGCCAGACTGACAATCTCTGCTTACGAAAACCTTATTTCTTTTGCTGAGCGAAGGGTTCTGGTAAGTGGCGAAGAAAGAACGGCAGTAAGACTGGCCGACCTGATTGGCATTATTCCTGCCATCACCGGAAAAATCGAGCTTGTCTATGAGGGTGAAATGGAAGGTCCGGCGAAAATAGCAGGCACGCTTACAGGTAAAGCAATTAAGGCTTTATTCCCAATCTATTTCCCTGATCCTGAAAAAATCAAAAAGAGCAAAGGAAAAAATCCGTATCAGGAAATCACAGACTGGTTCACCGAGGGGTACACAATGGCCATAACTGACGATATGACCAATGCGGAATATGAGGCGGAGTTAATGAAGGTAAATGGCCTTTATGACCTTGCAAAACGTTTCCACCATACATTGAGTGCCGCACAAATCCTGCTGCTGATGGAATTCATCCTGCATGGTCTTGCCGAGCATTCTCAACTAAGCAAAAAATTCTTAACCGGCGGATTTACTTTCGCTGATATGTTCGATAGTCTCTTCACTGCCGGTTCGGACGAAGATGATATAGATTTTACCTGATTTTATGGGCAGATTACCTTTTCTGATTACTGGCTGTCTTTTGATAATAGCCTTTGACTACTACTTTGTGAATGCCGTTCTGGCGGTTTTCAAATCCTGGTCCAAACCTGTACGTGATGGGTTCAAAAAGATTTACTGGTCAATTAGTATCCTGCTGATCGTAGGTGTCTTTGCGGGTATCTACCTGAATATTTATCTATCACTGCGTTCGGTAATCATGGTTTCTTTTTTCCTGATTACTGCTTGTAAAATTGTAATGCTGCCTTTCCTGCTGCTGGATGACCTGCGCAGACTGGTCGTTTACGTTTTCAGGAAAAAGAAAGTTGTGGAGGATGCAGGTATAAACGAACATAATGGTTCTCCTGTGATCGCTGACGGTGGTCCTGAGCCAATCACACGCTCCGCCTTTCTGGTGAAAGCCGGGCTAGTGGCTGCTGCTGTTCCCTTAACGTCTTTAACCTGGGGCATTGCTTCGGGTGCATATGATTACCAGGTCCGCAGAAAAACATTGATCTTACCTAATCTGCCTGCTGCTTTCGATGGTATTACCATGGGGCAGGTTTCTGATATCCACTCAGGCAGTTTCTATAATAAACGCGCTGTATTGGGGGGTGTAGAAATGCTCTTAGGGGAGAAGCCTGATTTTATTTTCTTCACCGGCGATATTGTAAATGATATGGCCAATGAAATGCGCGGATACCAGGATATTTTCAGCAAGATCAAGGCTCCTCTGGGTGTGTATTCTACGCTGGGTAACCACGATTATGGAGATTATCATTTTGGAAAGGAGCCTTCAGCTGCGAAAGCTAAAAACCTTGCAGATGTGATTAAAACACACGAACTGATGGGCTGGGACCTGCTCATGAATGAAAACCGCCGATTAAAAGTGGGCGGGGAAGAGATTGGCATCCTCGGTATCGAAAACTGGGGAATGGGCCGCTTTCCGAAATATGGAAAAATGGAGCTTGCTGTAAAGAACACAGATGATCTTCCGGTAAAACTACTGCTCTCACATGATCCTTCACACTGGAGAGCCGAGGTTCTACCTAAATATCCGCAGATCGATGCGATGTTCAGCGGGCATACGCATGGTATGCAATTTGGTGTCAGAACTGAGCATTTTCAATGGAGCCCCGTTGAATATATTTACAAGGAATGGGCTGGTCTTTACCAGGAACAACAGCAACAGCTATATGTGAATGTGGGATATGGGTTTCTTGGTTATCCGGGAAGGGTGGGTATCCTGCCTGAAATTACTATTTTCACATTGAAAAGGGCGTAATGATTGCTCTATGCATTATTCTATATAATGTTAGAAAACATTCCGGACATAAAAAAAGCACGCTGAATTAAAACAGCGTGCTTTTTTTATGTCTTTTGATTATTTTGTTCTCTACTCTAATTCTAAGCTGTATTAACCTGCATTAAAACGGTAACCAATACCTCTTACAGTCTGCAATAATTGCGGATTGTCCGGATTGAGTTCAATTTTCTTTCTCAATCTTACGATATGCATGTCCAGCGTACGGGTATTCACATCAGAATTGTACCCCCAGACAACCAGCATCAGCTCGTCCCGGTTAATGACCTTGTTCGGATTTCTAAGGAAATATAAAAGAATTCTGTTCTCCAGAATAGTTAACTCAATTTTTTTGCCGCTTCTGAAAAGGGTATGAATATTCGGATGGTGCTCCATGTCGCCAAAACGGTGTATCTCCGAACGGTCGTTATTAAGCAAAAACTTCACTTTGCTTTCCAGCATGGCAACCAGTACATCCATATTAAATGGCTTGGTCACATAGTCAGAAACACCAAATGTATAAGCGTCGATCTTATCGACATCCTGTGCCTTGGCAGTCATCATAATAATTAATTTATCGAATCCCTGCTTACGAACTTCTTCGCAGACTTCCGAGCCTTGTTTTCCCGGCAGCATCCAGTCCAGTAAAACAATATCCGGCTTTTCGTCCATAATCGTTCTGACTGCTGTTTCACCATCGCCATTCTCCAGGATCTCATATCCTTCGGATTTCAGACGGTGAACAACCAAGAATCTTAAATTTTCATCATCCTCAACTATCAGTATTTTAATTCCTTTAGACATATCATTAATTGTTATAAGGCAGTACGATTTTAAACTCTGTTCCTTTGTTTACTTTACTTTTTACGCTTATCTCTCCACTCATATAGTTAACCAGTTCTTTACAGAATGCAAGGCCAAGCCCCACGCTTCCATTTTGATTATACTGATTTTGGATTCTATAAAATTTCTTGAAGATATGATTAATCTCCGGTGCCGGAATACCTATCCCCTGATCTGTAAACCTAAGCACAATTTTTCCTTTTATCAACCGCGCCGTAATATGCAGCCTTTTAAGTTCTGGTCTGGAATATTTATAGGCGTTCTCTGCTAAATTATCAAAAAGACTTCCTAAAAGCACGGGATCTGTAATAAAAGTGCTGAAACCTGAAACTTCATAAGTCACATTAAAGTCGGGGTGTTTCAATGTATGGGATTCGATAGTACTTTCTATAAAATCTTCCATATTTACGATATCCTTATTGAGCTCTATGGCGTTATTTTCAATTTGTGTGAAGGCCAGTAATTTATTCATCAGTCCATTGAGCTTATCTGCTTCTTCATCCAAAATCTTACCGTACATCTTCAGCTCTCTTTCTGTAAGCGATGCAGCACTCCTGATATTGTTTCCAGCTATTTTAATGACACTGACGGGCGTTTTAAACTCATGGGTAAGGTTATTCACGAAATCGTATTGCAGCTTAAACATCCGGTGGTTAATATTCAGATTCCGGAAAATAAGATACGCAACCAATACGAGCAGACTATAAAACAGCAGCATGACGAGCGAAATTGGAATAAAATAACTTCTGATCTCTTTATCCACGAATGATTTGGCTGAAATAAAATAGAGCTTATAGTCGGAGAACGGACCGGGAAGGGCAATCTCCGTTGCAATATATTCAGATGAGGTATTCAAAGGATCGTAAGTAAGCGGCTCTATTCTGATGTTCTGATATAACAGCGGGCGCGAATTTATAATCCGAATCTTATAAGGATCCATATGAAATGATAACATATCCTGCTGGTAAACGGGCGACGGGTGCAGCTTGTTACGCAGCATCTCTTTATAAACTTTCAGATCTTCAAAACGGGGGATATTAAGATAAGTGATCTTATTAGACCGGATATTACTGAAATTTGTAAATAGCTCATCCTGTGCCGGCACTTTTGTTGTGTCGAGATTTTCAACGTAAGATATGAGTTTTATACCCAGAGCATTGAAATCATCCCTGTGATTGAATTTTTTTGTCTCGTCCCTGGAAAAAAGCTTCACGGAGTCCATAGGCACTAAATCTCCAAACTGATAGACCAATTTCGGGCCTAGGGAGAACTGTCCGGTGTTAAGACCGTCTCTGACTGGTCCGTTATTAACCTCAAGATCATAAAAGACAACCTTAGAAACAAAGGGATAGGTTTTTAAAATAGTATCCACAAATTTCGCTGTAGTAGCGGAGTCGAGGTATCCGTTATAATAAGATATCTCCGGCACTTTATTCTGAAAGAACTCATTATAAGGTTTGATACTTTCTTCTAGTACTTTAACCTTTTCAGAGACAAACTCATTCTCTATAAACTTTTTACTGAAATTATAGGCAAGAAACAGGGACAGGATAAAAAGCACCGAGATTAAGACGATAAATATCAGAATCAGGGAGAAGTTTTTACGGTAGCCGCTGTAATGTTCAGAATGCATAATTTACTATTTGCCCGATAAATTGTTGGACAGGAAATGTTCCAATGCTGTATAAAGTTTCTGACGGACATCTTCACCCTGAGGGGAAAACTCGCTGTATTCTTTTTCCAGATAAGTCACTTCTACATTTCTTTTCTTCAGCTCTTTAACAAATTGAATGGCCTCTCCCGAATTACTTCTCGGATCCTGCGGGTTTTGTGCGATAAACACAGGAACCTGGATTTTATCGGCATGAAACACCGGAGATGCCTGACGCATATAGTCCACTTCTGTTACCGGATTTCCAATAATTTCGTAATACATCTGCAGATTTGGTGTTAAAAATGGTGGAATTGATTTTAAATAACTGAATAAATTAATGACTCCTGAATTCGACCCGCCACAAACATACATACCCGGACTTGAATATAAGCTATTTAAGGCAATATAGCCACCAAAGCCTGTACCGTAAATAGCGATTTTGGATGGATTCGCAACTCCTTCATTAATCAGCCATTTCACGCCGTCATGAATATCTTCCTGAATTTTACCACCCCATTGTTTAAACCCTGCTGCCATGAAGTTCTTGCCATATCCCGATGATCCCCGGTAATTCATCTGAAAGACAGCATATCCACGGTTGGCCAAAAACTGAACTTCAGCATTATATTCCCAGATATTTCTATTTCCCGGACCATTGTGCGGCAATACTACTACTGGTAAATTAACTGGATTCCGATGTTGTGGCAAGGTAAGATAACCCTGGATCTTCAGACCATCACGCGCCTTAAAAGTAACAGGCTTCATTTCATTCATCTCCGATTCTTTGATCACCGGATTAAAGTCGCTAAGCTTACGCACATTTTGTTTCTTCACATCATACAGGTAATAAGAGCCTGGATTCCTGTCGGTAAATGTTCTAACCACATATAGGTTCTCTGCAATATCACGATCAATAATCCGGGATTCCGTACCTGGCAAAAGCTGATCCAGTTTGCTGTACAGCTTCTTTGCATTGCTATCCAGATAGAATTTTTCTTTCTTCCAGGTCTCACAAATCACAAAGGAGAACTTCTTCTTAGAGGATGAGTATTGTGCATCTACGACGTTAAGCGTATCATTACTAAAGAGTACTTTACTTTCTTTTCCTTTATTACAGTCTATCTCTACAAGCGCGCATTTATCTCTGTTTACATCAGAAATAGCATAAACTATATTCGGATTCTGTTCTGAAATAGATAATGGTTTAAAGGTAGATTTAAAATTATTCGTCACCACGGCTTTAAACGGTTGATTTTCTTTCTCCCTGTACCACAACGTCTGATTCACACCGTCGCTGGATGTAGCAAGCCTCAGGTTTCCTTTTGAATCAGTAAACCAATCAATAATATTACCGGGATTCCGCGCCGCCATATCCATCTTCCCGTTTCTGACATTTAAGCGATAGACATCAAATACCGAAGAATCCCTGCGGTTAGATGAAACTAACAGATATTTTTCGTCTATCAGTTTTTCTTTGAGTACGCGCATACGACTCCTGCCATTATTACTTAACTGACGTTCATTGTCGCCGTTTCGGTCTATTATAAAAATATCCGAAAATCGCTCCGCTCCTGCTTTCTCTTTATAATAAATTAGTTCTTCATTACTAACCCAGAAATAATATTTAATATTTTTTTCTTCGAATTTCGTGATCTGCTCTGTCGTCCCTGTAGCGAGATCTTCTACAAAAAGATTTTGCTTTTTACCTTGTACCTGCACAAAGGATAATTTCTTCCCATCGGGAGAGATACTGTATAAACTCTTATCCAGTGATTTAAAAAAGTCAGCTACAGGGATTATCCTTACTGTTTTTTCCGGTTTGCAGGCATTGCAGAATAGCAGGAAGAGAACCGGCAACAGTAGTTTAAGCTTTACATTCATAGCATAGTGTAGCGTGCAAAAATACATAACGGCTTTTGTGTATTATTGGAGTACACCAATATTGTTACTTTTCTAACTCCGTTAATAGTTCAAAATAATGAAATTTCATTTGAAGCAAAATAAAAGTACGTAACAATTAAAATACGTGCATTCTTATATACACATTGGCATTGAATTTTTCGTGCCTTCGGGAGAATTATGAACATAGAAATCACCTATCAAATGGATTCAATATGATATATTTGCAACATGCTATTATACAACGCAACTTTAATTATTGAAGAGGCTTCAGCCGGAGCCTGGATGCAATGGATGCAGGGAGAATACCTGCCTGAACTAATGGAAACTGGCCTGTTCATTTCTAAACGTTTACTAAAGGTAGTAGATTCACCAAACGAAGGACTTACCTATTGTGTGCAATTTATTGCAGAAAATCAGGAAGCATGCGATATTTATCAAAATGACTATGCACCTGCGTTTATTGAACGGATGAATATCATGTTCAAGGACAAATATGTATCCTTTAACACCATTATGGAATTTATAGATTAATAATATGAATATAATCCCTACTCCTATACATGACCTGTATGTTATCGAACCTAAAGTATGGCAGGATAACAGAGGTTATTTTTTCGAAAGCTACAATGCTAAAGTAATGGCAGAAGCCGGAATTAAAGCAGAGTTTGTACAAGATAATCAGAGCTTTTCACAGAAAGGCACACTCAGAGGTATGCATGCTCAGAACTTCCCCTCTCCACAGGGTAAATTAGTTAGAGTGATTCAGGGCAAAGTGCTAGATGTAGCAGTTGATATCAGAAAAAATTCTACAACCTATGGTAAGCATTTCAGTGTTGAACTTAGCGGCGAAAACAACAAACAGCTATGGGTTCCGCCTGGATTTCTACATGGTTTTTTAACCTTAGAAGACAACACTATTTTCAGTTACAAAGTGACTGGATATTTTGATAAAGGTGCGGAGATCGGTGTAATGTGGAATGATAAGGATCTGAATATTGACTGGACGAGTCATTTAGCTGAATCTGAATTTTTACTTTCTGATAAAGACCGTGTACTGGCTTCCTTCGATGATCTGGAAAGTCCATTCTAATAAGCTTAACCGTAAGTCTTCAACATAAAAGATAACGAATCATTTTCCTATAAAACAAAAGCGGCTGTATCATTAAATAAAAAATGATACAGCCGCTTTTGTTTATAGTTTATAGTTTATAACAGGATTATTGCTTAATCAAATTATATAATTCATCCAATTTTGGTGATAATACCACCTCGATTCTCCTGTTTCTGCTTCGGCCGTCCGCTGACGAATTAGATTCCAAAGGCTGGAATTCTCCTTTTCCAGTGGCAGTTAACCGAACCCCGGGAACTTTTTCATTCTCAGTTAGAAAACGAACTACCGAAGTGGACCGTAACACACTCAGATCCCAGTTATCTTTGATCTGCCCCAGATTATTTATTTTCTGCGAATCAGTATGGCCTTCGACAGCAATAATGATATCAGGCTGTTCTTTCAATACTTTAGCAAGTTGAGTCAAGGCTTGTTTCCCCTTCTCATCAATAACGATACTGCCGGATGGGAACAATAACTTATCCATCAGCGAAACATATACTTTACCGTCTTTCATCTCAACTGTCAGCCCACTTTTTGTAAAGCCTAATAAAGCCTGCTGTAGTTTCTCTTTGAGCTGATTTGTTGCTTCATCACGTTTGCGTAATACATCTTCGACTTCTTTCAGCCTTTGTTCACGTTTTTTAAGGTCATCAGACAGCTTACTAATTGCTGATGAACTGTTACTCTTGAGTGTTTTATACTTGCCGTCTACATCTTTATATTTGCCGCCTAATTCATTCAGCTTACCATATAAGTCTGCTGTATCCTGCTTCAAACGTCCGATAGTCTTTTCAAGGCTTTCATTGGAGTTCCTTGCGCTGCCCAGATCTGTATTGAGAGAGTCTCTATTCGCCAGCAAAGCTTTATATTTTTTAGGGGACATTACAACACATGACGTAAATGCACTCACCATTAATCCAACGGCAGAAAATAGAAAAATTCGTTTAATCATCTTATTTATTGGTCTAATGCTTTTCTGAGGAAGGAAACAAAAGGATAGACTCCCTGAAAAGCTTTTTTTAATTGATTGTTTATTTCGGGTTTAAAAAGGTCAGTATCGGAAATCGGAAATGAAGCTATAAAACTCTTCAATCTTAAATAATCAATCATAGGATTTTCCGGATCATATCCTTTGGGAGCTTTCTTCAGCGTATCGGAGTAAGATAACTCAAACTGACTGCTGAATTGCTTCTCATTAACAATTTCCTGAAACTCTTCTGCACTATAATCAATCTCTTCTCTAATGAGTTTCAAATCTGAAGCCTGTGGCATCCAGGATCCTGCTGCGAAAAATGAATTGCCAGGCTGGATGTGAAGGTAGTAATCGGGTCCTCCATTTTGTTTTACAGCAAAAGAAATCCCATAATTATTCTTATAAGGATCTTTATTCTTACTAAAACGGACATCTCTATAGATCCGCATCAGGCACTTTTTAGGATTAGTTTCCAGTGGAAAAGCGGGGTCGGCAGCTGCAAGTAAGGGAATCAACTCTTCGACCCAATTAAGGACGTCCTCTCTTGCCACTTCATAACGGGGTTTATGGATTGCAAACCACTCTCTATTGTTATTGGCAGCGAGTTCCACTAAAAAATTAAGGCTTTCAGGTTTAATCATGGTCTGTCATATATTGGATTGTAACCGATTCTCGGGGAGAGCCAGTGCAATAAAATAATTCGGGAATATCTGTAATTAAATGGGGAAAGCAGAAAACAGCCTCCAAAAATAACGGAAACATATAACCATAAAGAATCGAACTCCAGATTACCGCCAGAAAATATATAGGTCGCAAAGCCTGTCGCGATCATCTCTGTTACATTCATAGCATAGCTGACATACATCGCCGCATAAAAGTATCCAGGTTCAATTTCATAGCGCTGTCCGCAATGACCGCAATTCTCGTTAGTACGCTGTAAATTAAATCCATACAGGTTTCCAGTAAATATGTCGCCTCTTCTGCAGTGCGGACATTTTCCGTTAATTACTGCCGATAGCTTTGTGGTTTTTACCATATCCGGCAACCGATCAGGAGCTTTGCGTAAACTTTGAAGTACGATACTTTTTATACCATAAAACACCGATACCAGCAATTAAGATATATGGAATAACCAGCAGATAAACAATGCCTGTATTTAATCCCTTTCCCTGTGTATTACCATTCTTAGTACCTTGTTCAGCACTGATCGAACACATAGCACATTGCGCAGAGGCAGTTGAAATTCCAGTGCCGATAAAAGCACTGCAGAAAAGCAGACAGATAATTAAAAACTTTTTCATGTGTATGATATTTTTTAATTCAAAGCAAACCATGCGGTATATATAATCTCAGCTTATAATAAGCCTATTGGCATGACAACAAATATAAACTTTATAGCATTCAGACAGCAAGGGGCGATTCACACAGTGATGTCAAAAAAGAACTGTATCCGCTAATTATACTAATCTTAAAAGTTATAGTATGGACTGATCATCAAGTATACAATAACTCCCGATACAGCAACATATAACCAAACAGGAAATGCCCATCTTACGATCTTACGGTGACGCTCAACCTGCATACTGAAACCGCGCAGGAAACTCACCAGAATAAGTGGCAACACAATTACAGCAAGAATGATGTGGGTAATTAGAATAAAGAAGTAA
Organism: Pedobacter antarcticus; assembly: GCF_900103515.1. Lineage (NCBI taxonomy): Bacteria > Pseudomonadati > Bacteroidota > Sphingobacteriia > Sphingobacteriales > Sphingobacteriaceae > Pedobacter > Pedobacter antarcticus. Next base: position 175,746 of record NZ_FNGZ01000003.1, on the reverse strand, counting down.
ATCATTCGCGTAGCGCCTACTGCCGCGAGTTCAGCTGCATCTAAAATCCCATTATGGTCAATATCACCATATTTGGTATCTTTCTCGTACAGGTGAAAGAGAATATAGAATATAAGAAACACTGCAGACAACATAAATGTAATTATGTTGGTGATTTTATGGGCCTGAATATTTTTCTTCTTGATAAAGATCAGGGAAATTACAAGTAATACAGCACAGGTTGCGTTGATACCGCCAATCAAATGTGGCAGCAAATAAATAAATGAAGGTTTTGTTTCCGGTGCCGGAACAAGCTTCAATGCAATTACAACAACAAGTACTACTGCTGTCACAATCCAGATGAGACGCAGGAAAAATTTATCATTTAAAGTAGTCATGTTTAGCTAAATTGTTGGGCATTATCTGCCATCACGGACATTTCTGAGTTCTTCAGCAATAAGAACTTTAATTTCATCATCGAGTTTAGAGAGTGCTTCCTGATTAGTCGCATCGTAATACCCCCGGATTCTATGCTGTGGGTCCAGTAGTACAAAAAGGTTACTGTATATAAACTTCTTCTCACCATTCTCTATACCCTGGTGAGCATCTATATAAAGTCCCTTATTAATCCATTGATAGATTTCCGTACTGTCTCCTGATAACAAATCCCATTTACCGGCATTCGCACCAATTTTGTCAGCATATTTTTTCAATTCTGAAGGTTTATCTGCAACCGGATCTATACTTAAGCTTATCGCATGAACCAGTGGATTCTTCCTATAAGTGTTCATATAGTTTTTCATTGCCTTACCGGCAAATTCAACTGCATAGTTATCACCCTGTGTGTAAAATAGATTCAGCACTATAATCTTTCCTTCATACGACTTCCAGGTTACACTGTCAGCAGCTTGATTCAACAATTTAAAGTCGGGAAGCATATGATAGATAGTATCAGGAATTTGTTTGCCCATTTTGGAATGGAAAGTCGATGCAACCTCTTTAGGGCCAAAAAAAGGCAAAGGCTTATACCTGTTTTTACCTTCTTTAACGAGTGCATAATATAAAAATCCTGGTACCGCTAAAATCGATACCAGGATTAATACTTTCTTTATTGAAGTTAACCTCATGGATGAAGTGACATGTGTAAATGAAGATACCCGCCTTCTATAAGCATTAGAACAATGAAGTATATAATAAATATAAAGGCTAGCCCCAGCGCGAGCTGTAGACCGGTTTTTTCAAACTTAAGGTGCATAAAGTAAGCAACGATATAATATGCTTTCAGAATTGTAAGTAAAATATAAAGAACGTTACCTGTCGTATGTCCCATCATACCTTTTGGCAAAATAACCAGGGCTATGATAAATTCAACTACCGTAATACCTAACAGGATAAAAAATACCTGCCAGATTTTAGATTTGCTTAGACCAGCATGCTCATCATGTGCATGTTCTTCTGTATTTTGTATGTTATGTTCAGACATGTGATTAAGATTAAAGATGGAAAATTATACTAGGTAGAAGAAGGTAAATACGAATACCCAAACCAAGTCAACAAAGTGCCAGTAAAGTCCAACTTTCTCAACCATGAGGTAATGACCACGTTTTTCAAATGTACCGTTCATCGCCATAATCAGAATGATAATGTTTAAAAGGACACCCGTAAATACGTGGAAACCGTGAAACCCGGTGATCGTAAAGAATAAGTTAGCAAACTGTAATGCAGAAACATTGGAAACCGGGCCTACAAAGAAATCCTGTAACCTATCAGCTGCAGGAATAGATCCCCACCAGAAACCTTCATGGTGTAAGTGACTCCACTCCAATGCCTGACAGCCAAGGAACATGAAACCACCGATAATTGTAGCGACCATCCAGCCTACAACTTCTTTTTTCGCCATTCTATGACCAGCTTCTACAGCAAGAACCATAGTAACTGAACTCATAATCAGGATAAAAGTCATGATACCTACAAACACCAAAGGCGCACCTGTATCCACAATACCCGGGATAGATTGGAAAACCAGATCCGGATCAGGCCATGTAAACTTAGAGAAACGTTGAGCTCCGTAGTATACTAATAAGGAAGAGAATGTAAATGCATCAGATAGCAAGAAAAACCACATCATTATTTTTCCGTATTCTACCGACCACGGTGAACGGCCGCCACTCCATGGAGTAGTTTTTACCTGATCTAATTGTGATAATGAATTCATTTTAAAAATTGTAATAGTTTGTTAAAAAGTCTAACTGTTCAAAAGTAAAAAAACATAAAGATATATCCATAATATATCTATAAAATGCCAAAATATAGAAGCAATTTCAATACGATAAACCGCATTCTCCTGCGGAACCTTAGTATAAGATCCCCAAAGGCTGTTTAAAATAAAACAAACGCCTGCAAAGATATGCAGTAAGTGCATTCCGGAAACAATGTAAATGACCGAAATTGCAGCATTGTTATTAACTAATGTCGCTCCGGTCTGATATAAAGCAGACCATGCATCGACCTGTAAATAACCAAATCCAAGTCCGAGTGCTAATGTAACCCAAAGCAGGCTCCTTTGTGCACTAATATTCTGCTGACGTACAGCACGAGCTGCAAAAAACAGACAAATACTACTTAGAACAAGTACCAATGTACTGTAAGTGAACATATCCGGTAAAACCAGACCATGTCCTTTGCCCTTAGATGCTGCAAAAACGATGTAATAACTCGTAAATCCTCCAAACATAATTGTCGAAGAAACTACAAACAGCCAGAGTACGAATTTCTTGGCTTTGGTTGAAGATTGTAAATCGTGTTCTACATCTTCCTGTTTTAATGTATGTACCATATTATTTACCTATAAAATCAAATAACAAAATCAATTGAACCAATGGAATATAAAAGAATGAAGCAAACATAACTTTTTTCGCACTTTCGATATCCAGGTTTACCAGCAGCTTATAAGCATACCAAAGGAACCATAACCCTGCAATCAGGGAAAACCCAGCAATATAATACCCACCGAATCCGTAAAATGTGGGCATCAAACTAACCGGAATCAAGACTAACGCACTAATAAATACAAATGCAGCGCTAACGCGATCACGTTTCTTTGTCGGCAGCAAACGGAATCCAGCCTTTTTGTAATCATCATCCAGCACCCAGGCTATAGCCCAGAAATGTGGGAACTGCCATACGAACTGAACTAAAAATAATATCCCTGCTATTTCATAATCAATAGGCAAGAAGTGTTTAACATGCCCCATTGCAGCTAAGTAGCCAATAAGCGGGGGTAACGCTCCTGGAATAGCACCGACAAATACGGCAATAGGAGATTTTCTTTTTAAAGGTGTATAAGCAAATGCGTATAACAGGATGGAAAAGACAGAGATCAGTCCGGTTTCAAGGTTTAATTTACCAAGTAACCAGGTACCGAACATCCCCATAATAAGTCCCATAACCAAACCCTGCCCGGTTGTCATTCTGCCAGCAGGCATGGGACGGTCCTTTGTACGGGTCATTAGCTTATCCAGGTCCTTTTCAATAATCTCATTAAAACAATTCGCCGCACCGGTGACAAGAAATCCACCCACAACCAGGATTAGCCAGTTGCCCCAGTCAATTCCTGGAATTTCACCTCTGGCAACCTGCATTCTGGATCCAATCAAAAAAGTAATGGAAGCGGAAAACACAACCAGAAATGTAAGTCTGAATTTGATGAGTTTAGATAGATCTGAGAAAAATAATTTCAATTCCTGTATGTTTAATATTATTGATTGTAAGTCCGTGTGCGGTATACCTGTAAAAAGAGGTAAAACTGCAGGGTAAACAGTACTGTTGAGAACACTAAGTGCGTTGCCTGAGCGAAAGGAGGCAGTGCAAAGTTAGACAATATTAATCCACTTGCAATCTGAATCAGCAAAACTAGTATGATCATATTAGACATTCTCAATTCTTTGGCTTTACCCCCAAATTTGTTCATCATCAACTGATAAATCACCACATTAGCGACCACCACAAAAATAGCGAGATCCCGGTGATACTGAAAAATGGCACCTGTTTTAGCAACCCATGTATTCCGCTGTTCATAGAGTAAATTTCTGGAAACCTCATCAATAGCTTCCCGCACTTCAGTACCAAAAACAATCTGAATAATGCTGAGAATAACCGAAACCGACACTAATAGTTTTAGCCAGCCTGTACCAGATATAATGATGGTGCGTTCCCTGTTTAAACTATCCGCATAAAAATGCGTATAAACCAAAATGGCAAGAATCACTATGGCCAACAGCATATGCACGGTTACAATCCAGGCAACCAGATTTGTAGAAACAACAATTGAACCAAGCCAGGCCTGAATAATAACAATCACAACATTCAGCAAGCTCAGGACAATAAGCCTATTGGCTTTTCCCTTATACGCGAAAGAACAAATGACCAGTCCGACCAACAAAAACCCAGTAACGGCACCTGTAAGCCTATTAATATACTCGGTCCAGGTTTTGGCGACGTTAAACTCTTCCGGAACGGCGATTGTCTCATCATGGCGGATACTGTTAGCCAGATGAGATTTACCCATTTTATCAAGCAGCTTTGCGAAACGCTCGTTTTTAGCAATCCTTCCAGCTACATACTTCTCTTTATAATCCTGGGGCAACTGATCAACAGAGGTCGGCGGAATATACTGATCAAAGCACTTAGGCCAGTCAGGACAGCCCATTCCGGAACCCGTACTGCGGACAACTGCACCCGCTAGAATGAGCACCAGTGTGACGATTAAAGTTATCAGGTTAAGCCGGATAAATCTATTTTCAGATTTAGTAACCATGTAGTTGAAAAGGTTAAAAAAAATGAGGTTACTGAACTAAGTATAAACTCAACCAGATAACCTCATTCATTATTTTATATTGGAATTAGTGCTGTTCGCGCACAATACCGTTAGCAGCATCCCATTCTCTCTGGATACGCTCAGACTCAGCATTACCTTCAAAATCATGAGGCATGTTTGAATGCATCGTTTGAGAATAAGGAACAGTTTGAGGAATGAAATCTTCTTCTGCACCAGGTTTACTGTAATCATATGGCCAACGGTGAACTGTTGGAATTTCTCCCGGCCAGTTACCATGGATATGCTCAACAGGCGTAGTCCATTCCAATGTATTAGATTCCCAAGGATTCTGTGTAGCTTTTTTACCTTTAAAAATTGAGTAGAAGAAGTTAAACAGGAATGCTACTTGTGCCAGAGCCGCTACAATCGCTGCCCAGGTTACAAATACGTTAACGGTAACCCATTTCTGCATAAATTCAAACTCAGTGAAGGCATAGTAACGACGCGGAACACCGTCAAGACCTAAGAAGTGTAATGGGAAGAATACCAGGTATGCACAAATAAAAGTAAGCCAGAAGTGCAGGTAACCTAATTTAGCATTCATCATTCTACCGAACATCTTAGGGAACCAGTGATAAACACCGGCAAGCATACCGAAGATTGCAGCAGACCCCATTACCAAGTGAAAGTGAGCAACAACAAAGTAAGTATCATGCAGGTTAATATCCAGTGAAGCATTACCCAGGAAGATACCTGTTAAACCACCAGAGATAAAGAATGAAACCATACCGATTGCACAAAGCATCGCTGGAGTGAACCTGATATTACCGCGCCACAAAGTAGCCAGATAGTTGAATGTTTTTACTGCAGAAGGAACCGCAATAATTAAAGTCGTGATCATAAATACACCGCCCAGTAATGGATTCATACCCGTTACAAACATGTGGTGACCCCATACGATAAATGATAACACTGTAATACCGATCAGTGAGTAAACCATCGCATGGTAACCAAAGATTGGTTTTCTTGAGTTCACAGAGATAACCTCAGAAGAAATACCTAATGCAGGCATAATTACAATATATACCTCTGGGTGACCAAGGAACCAGAATAAATGCTGCCAAAGAATTGGAGAACCACCTTCATTCGGTAACACCTGTGTACCCATTACGATATCAGAAAGATAGAAACTTGTACCGAAACTACGGTCAAAGATTAACAGAACAACACCAGCAACTAATACAGGGAAAGATAACACTCCCAGAATAGCTGTCAGGAAGAAAGCCCAGATAGTTAATGGCATTTTCCAAAGGTCCATACCTTTAGTACGCATGTTTAATACAGTACTGATATAGTTGATACCACCCATTAGCTGAGAAGCAACAAATAAGACCATACTAATTAACCACAAAGTCATACCCATGGCTGAACCAGAAATAGCTTTTGGAATAGCAGATAACGGCGGATAAACTGTCCATCCGGCACTTGCAGGTCCCGTTTCAATAAAGAATGAAGCCATCATAATTACACAGGCTACAAAGAATAACCAGTATGAAAGCATGTTCATGAAAGGCGAAGCCATATCCCGTACACCTAGCTGAAGCGGAATTAATAAGTTACTGAATGTACCACTCAATCCGGCAGTCAGTACAAAGAATACCATGATGGTACCGTGAATGGTAACCAGGGCAAGGTAAAAATCAGGTTTGATCCTTCCTCCTTCTGCCCATTTACCTAAAAAGGTCTCTAAAATAGGGAAACTTTTATCTGGCCATGCTAATTGCAAACGGAATAAAATCGACAATCCCATGGCAATAACAGCCATAACGATACCAGTTATTAAAAACTGTTTAGCGATCATCTTGTGATCCTGGCTAAAAATGTACTTCGTTATAAAAGTTTCCTTGTGATGACCATGATCGTGTCCGTCATGATGATCATTGTTATGTGTATCGTGTAATGTTATAGTTGACATAATGCGCTATTCCAGTATAATTATTTTTTTAAAGCCGGTTTGTTCATTGCTACAGCAGAAGAATCTTTGCCAGCAGTTGCAGTACTATCAGCAGGTGCAGCCGGAGTTGCTCCTGCAGCAGGATCTGCTACTAATGGTAAGTTAAATTCTTTCCTCAGATCATTATTTATAATTAATGGTTGCTCAGCAATCCAGGCGTCATATTCAGCCTGAGAAACAACACGAACAACTTTCTGCATATTATAGTGACCAGATCCACAAATTTTTGAACATAAGAACAAGAATTTAAAAGCTGGATCATTAACCTTTGCCTGCATATCGGCGGTAGTAATTGTAGGCGTAAATTCAAAGTAAGAAGTCATACCGGGAACAGTGTTTAACTGAACTCTGAAATGCGGCATGTAAAAACTGTGTAATACGTCTTTACTAGTTAAGATTAATCTTACCGGTTTATTTACCGGAATAACCATTTCCTCTGCCATTTGGTCATCAAGGTTGTTCTTATCATTAAAGTCCATACCTAAACCATTTGTACCAGTGATCAGTTTGTAGTTTTTCAAACCAACAACACCATCAGCACCAGGATAACGGATAGTCCAGGAGAACTGCTGAGAAGTAACTTCAATGCTTATAGGCTTATTGTTAGGGTCTTCAATTTTGTAGAAAATTGATCTCCAGGTCAGGAAGCCCATTAAAACAAGAACAGTTAAAACTAAAGCAGGAACGATAGTCCAGATACGCTCTAAAGCATTGTTATGCGGATAGTAGTAAGCTTTTCTCTTTCCGGAGTGTTTGTAGATATAAGAGAATACAAACAATACAATATGTGTTCCGATGAAAACAATTGTCGTAAGGATCAGCGTGATGTTAAACATCTGATCAATTTTCTTACCATGTTCCGATGCCGCGTCAGGCAGGATCATGCTACCATGAACTGTATATTCAAAATATACACCGCCAAGACCAACTATTAAGAAAAGTATGAAAAGAACCGCATTAATGGTATTCCAGTTGATTCCTTCAGGTTTGTCCTGAGCTTCACGTGTTAACTCATATACCCGCAAAGCTTTACCGATTATTGCTATAAATAAGCAAACCAGTAAAAATAACAGGGTATAAAATGCAACCGATTTGTAAATCGGCAACATATCGATCGGTTTTGCAGCCGTAGCGGCAGCACCGGCGGCAGCTTCTTGTGCAAATGCGCTGGTATTTGCAAACACAGTAACAATCACTGCCAGGGCCGCTATTGTCTTATTGCTTATAAATTTTCTTAAACTCATTTTCTTAAAAGTAGTACGATGTACTTCTACTATACTATTAATTTATATACTCTCTAACCAATAATTACAACTGGTGATTCAGACTCTCTTCAAGGAGAGGATGATTCTTTGCAATCAGCGGGCTCTTACTTAGTGCAGACAGTACTGTAAAGGTAAATAATCCTACAAATCCAATAGCTGTTCCTATCTCAATAATACCAAAACCGTTATGTTCTTCTACAGTACCCGGCATGATCATCTGGTAGTAATCTACCCAGTGTCCGCAAAGTACCACTATTGAAACACCCAGTAAGATATTTTCGTGTCTTTTATTGTCACGGTCCATCAGCAGAAGAACCGGAGCAAGGAAGTTCATTACTAAATTCAGGTAGAACCAGAATTTGTAAAACTCAAACCTTTTGTAAAAATACACAGTTTCTTCCGGCATGTTAGCATAATAGATCAACATAAATTGAGCAAACCATACATATGTCCAGAAAATAGAGAAACCAAAGATAAACTGACCAAGGTTGTGCAGGTGGCTATTATTAACCCATTGCATATAACCTGCTTTTCTCACCAGAATGATAATCACTGCCATAGTAGCAAGACTACTCACCCACATTGCTGCGAAGTTGTACCAGCCAAACATTGTAGAGAACCAGTGAGCCTCAAGAGACATCACGGTATCAAAAGCAAAAATTGGAGTTGTGAATCCGTAGATAACTAAAAATATACAAGAGTACTTGAAACTCTTATTATAAGAAGTTAATCCACCTTCCAGATCCTCGTTGGTAGAAAGTTTAGAAAGTAATAAAGCGAAGAAGCAATATACTCCCAAAAATATTACCTGACGGGCAAGGAAGAAAGGCACATTTAAAAATGCCGATTTACCGTCAATTAATTTATCATAGTTAGGATCCGTCGGGTCGGTAAGACCTGGGGCATTCCAGTGGTGATAAAGGTTATGTGTATAAAGACCAGCTCCGATGATAGCGATTAAAATCACTACTGCAATAGGTAGTACTTTGGCCATAGCCTGAGGTACACGGAGTATAGATGCAGACCAACCTGCCTGTGCGACAAACTGAACAGCTAAAAAGAATGCGCCTGACATACATACACATGCAAAGTAGTACGCCATTAATAACAGGTTGGCAAAAGTCCGTTCATGAAGTCCATGATCAGAAAAACCATAGCCGATACTTGCAAGTCCGATGACAATAGCCACGATACTTAAAGTTTTCGCCTTTCCTGTAAACTCAAACTGCTCAGTAAAATTATAATTGTGAGTTCCCATTTATATCTGCTTTTCTATTGTATTTTTTGTAATTGTTGAACATACATCACGACTTTCCATCTTTGATCTGGAGTTAGCTGAGAAGCATGTGATCCCATGTTATTTAAACCATACATAATTGTATGATAGATTTTGCCTTCGCTCAGATCTGACATAGCACCACCGCGTGATGAAGCAGCGTCACCATGGTAAGCAGGAACTCCGGCATATTTCTCAATTTGTACCAGATGACCTTTACCATCACCATTGTCACCGTGACAAGGACCGCAGAATACGGTATAGTAATGTTTACCAGACAAGAGGTTCTGCTCAGAATGCGGAAGAGGATTCTTCAGGTTTGCACCTGCAGCTTCGTAACCTTCTTTAGTATTTGCATACTCATACTTAACGAACCCTATCGGGTTAGTGTTTGCAGGAGGAGTTTGTGCAGTTTGTCCGTTAGCGAAATTATTGTTCGGCTGATCAGGGTTATAAGCAAGAGGATCATACATATTTCTTGCATATTCCAGTCCTGTACTTTTGTTATCCTTACAGGCTGAAAGCGTCGCAACAAAGGCCAAAAGAACAAATGAGGCTGCAACTATTTTATTCTTATTCATAGCTAATATACTTCCTTTCATTGTGCTTAACTTCAATAGCACCAGCTTCTTTTAATAACCCGTCAATTTTACTGTGTTCTGCATTTTGCTTAGCATCTACAGCGATAATAAATCTATCGTTGGATGCTCTAAGATCCATTACCCTAGGTGATCTACCCGGGAAAAGGTGAGTAGACGCGTAGTAAGCACCAACTAAACCAAATGCACAAAACAGTACAGTTAATTCAAACATAATTGGAATAAAATCCGGTAGTGCCATGGCTGGCTTACCTCCAATATTATGTCTCCAGTCCACCACAGAGGTCAGATAGATCAATGCGAATGCAGATGCTGTACCGGTGATCCCGCAGAAAAATGCGAAAACATCCAGTCTTGATCTTTTAATTCCTAGTTTGGCTTCGATGCCGTGGATAGGCATGGGCGTATATACATCATAAATCGAGATGTTATTCTCCTGTAACTTTTCGATGCCATGCATCATTTCGTCCGGATCGCCGAAACTGCCTAAAATATATTTGATATTACTCATTGTTATATTTTTGCGTATTCTTCTTGTTTAACACTATCAAATTTCTCTAATGATTCTACGTACTCTTTTACCTGAGCTTTATCCAGGTGACCAGATTTAATCTGTTTCAGTTTTTCCTGCTCACTAGAAGACTTAAGAATCATTTTCACCTCTGCGATTGCAATAGAAGGAAGTACTCTCAGGAATAACAGGAATAAAGTAAAGAATACTCCGATTGATCCAACAAATACACTTACGTCAACCCATGTCGGATAGAACATTGCCCAACTTGAAGGCAGGTAATCACGGTGTAATGAAGTTACGATAATTACGAAACGCTCAAACCACATACCAATGTTAACTACGATTGAGAGAATCCAGGTAGCAGTGATGCTTAAACGGATTTTCTTGAACCATAACAACTGAGGAGAAATTACGTTACAAGTCATCATCATCCAGTATGCCCACCAGTAAGGACCGGTTGAACGGTTGACGAAGGCATAAGTTTCGTATTCAGAACCTGAGTACCAGGCGATGAAGAATTCTGTTAAATAAGCCACACCTACGATGGAACCAGTAAGAATGATGATTTTGTTCATCGATTCAATATGGAACATGGTGATGTAGTTCTCAAGACCCAGAACCTTACGTGCGATAAGTAATAACGTTAATACCATCGCGAAACCAGAGAAAATCGCACCGGCAACGAAGTAAGGAGGGAAAATTGTGGTGTGCCAGCCCGGGATAACCGAAGTTGCAAAGTCCATGGATACAATTGTATGTACCGAAAGAACCAGTGGCGTTGAGATACCTGCAAGCACAAGTGATACAGTCTCAAAACGTTGCCATGTCTTAACGTTACCGTTCCAGCCGAAAGAGAAAATCGTGTAGATTTTACGGCGAAGACCAGTAGCACGGTCACGAATAGTAGCGATATCCGGTAATAGACCTGTATACCAGAATAGTAAGGATACAGAGAAATAAGTAGAAATCGCAAACATATCCCAAACCAGCGGTGAGTTAAAGTTTACCCATAAAGAACCAAACTGATTTGGTAGAGGTAATACCCAGTAAGCTAACCAGGGGCGCCCCATGTGGGAAACAACGTATGTTGCGGCGCAGATAACGGCGAAGATGGTCATCGCCTCTGCAGATCTGTTAATTGAGTTCCGCCAGTTTTGACGGAACAGTAAGAGTACAGCTGAAATAAGTGTACCGGCGTGACCGATACCTACCCACCATACGAAGCCGGTAATATCCCAGGCCCATCCTACTGTTTTATTCAGCCCCCATGCGCCGATACCAAACCAGAAGGTATAACTAACGGCTACGAGCCATAAAGTGGCTCCACAAAGGGAGGCAATAAAACCTATCCACCACGCCCTGTTCGGCTTGTTTTCAACCGGAGTTAAAATATCATCCGTAATCTTAGCATACGTGATATTCTGTCCGGTGATTAGTGGTTCTCTTAAAATTGATTCGTTATGTCCTGACATAATGTATTTTCTTTAATATCAGCTTACGCTTGTACTGTTGGTAATGAATCTGTGTTTCTAATTTTTGTCATGTAACCTATACCCGGTTGCGTGTTGATCTCTTCAAGCACATAGTAAACGCGTTCGCTGCGTAATGCTTTTGAAACTTCCGATTCCGGATCATTGCTGTCACCGAAGATAATCGCACCTGCAGAACAAGCCTGCTGGCAAGCCATTTTGATATCGCCATCTTTCAATGGACGCTTCTGCATTTTGGCAGTTAATTTACCATCCTGGATACGTTGGATACACATCGAACATTTTTCCATTACACCTCTTGAACGTGTAGTTACATCAGGGTTAAGTACCAGCTGAGTAAATTCATTGTTCAGGTAGTTATCGAAACGTGAATCGTTCCAGTAGTTAAACCAGTTGAAACGACGAACTTTATAAGGACAGTTGTTCGCGCAGTAACGCGTACCTACACAACGGTTATAAGCCATATGGTTCAGACCGTCAGAAGAGTGTGTAGTTGCAAGTACAGGACAAACCGTTTCACAAGGAGCGTGATCACAGTGCTGACATAACATCGGCTGGTGAACAACCGTTACATGGTCAAGATTGTCCATGTGTGCAATTTCTTTCTCCTCAGAAACGCTCTTATCACCTTCCTGGAAACTATAATAACGATCAATACGTAACCAGTGCATCTCTCTGCGTCTGCGTACCTCGTCACGACCAACAACAGGAATGTTGTTTTCTACGTTACAGGCAACCACACATGAACCACAACCAGTACAAGCATTCAGGTCAATAGCCATTACCCAGTTGTTACCAGGAGTTTCCCATTTATCCCAAAGATCGTACGATTTATGACCGTGTTTAGCATTACCGGCAGAAGGATTTTTCACAAATTCAGTGAAAGTAGCTTCGCGGATGATATTTCTACCCTCGAAAGAGTGGTGTGTTTGTGTTTGTGCTAATTCATAAGTAGCGCCGGTTTTACTGATTGTAACCGTAGTTGCATACTGTAAAGTACCGTTGCTGAATGAAAGGAATGGGAATGCATTTTTACCTACATTGTCACCAGCCTTACCAGCTTTGGTACGACCGTAACCTAATGCGATAGAAACAGTACCCTGAGCCTGACCCGGCTGAACTAATACCGGTAAAGTAATTGTATAACCATTACTTCCTTTTACTTCAACTACATCAAATTCTTTCAGTTCCAGTTTCTCGGCGAACTTAGGCGCGATAGCTACATAGTTATCCCAGGTAACTTTTGAAACAGGATCAGGTAATTCCTGAAGGAATGCGTTGTTAGCGTAACGACCGTCACGCATACCTGTACTTTCATAAACATGAAGTTCAATATCTTTCGCCAGCGCTTTGCTGCTGTTAGCGATTGAAGTTGCGACTGCATCCAGAGAAAGATTGAAAGTATAAGCACCTGCAGGTTTAGCAGCAGCCGTGAAAGTACCGCTTTGCAATAACTCATTCCAGGATTTACCCAGAACAGGTAGTATATTTTTCTCCCAGTTACCACGAACATACTGGTAATAATCAGTAACAGGAGCTTTAGACCAGATTAGTAAACTTTGCTCAGCCTGACGTGCATTGAAAACAGGATTGATGGTTGGCTGAACGATAGAATAATTTCCTTCGTAGCTATTGGCATCACCCCATGATTCAAGGTAGTTCAGATTAATTGCGATAGCGTCACAAAGCTCAGCAGTTTCATCTCTGCGGTCGGAGAAAGAAACCTTTAAAGGTACCTTACTTAAACCATCAGTAAATGCTTTTGCGTTAAGTGCGTCATAAGCAGGATTAGTACCCAGGAAGAACACAGCAGCAACTTCGCCTCTGCTCATCTCATTCAGTAACTCTGCGAATTCAGCATCATTTCCAGCATAACGTTTCGAAGGATTGTCAAGATCTATTGTCGTACCATAACTACCGATAATGGAGTTAATTGCGTTTACAAGGATCTGAGTAGACACATCATTAGAACCGCAAACCACCAGGGCTTTTCCTTTTTGCTGTAATAATTCTTTTGCAACTAATTTTAATGCTTTATCAGCAGTTGCATTATTAGGTAATGCAGCGCCAGCAAGCACTGCTTTTTCAGCCAATGCATTATATAAAGCAAGTAAAGCCGGACCCTGTTCTGATAATTTCAGCGGGATACGGGTATCGGCGTTGGTACCAGTCATGCTCATTCCTGTTTCGAACTGGAAGTGACGTGACATTTTACCTTTAGCCAGGGATTTATTATTTCTGTTGGAAACATATTGAGCAGTGTGTTCTTCACCACTGATCCATGTACCCAGGAAGTCAGCTCCGAAACTTACGATCAGGTCTGCCTTGTCAAAATTATATTTAGGAATTACTGCTTTACCAAAGCTATTTTCATTTGCTTTAATAATACCTGTGTAGGAAACCGCGTCATATTGAACATGTTTGGTTGCCGGGTATGCCGCAGTAAAATCTGCAACAACAGCTTTAGTAGAAGGACTGTTTACCGAAGAAGAAACAATTCTGATTTTCTTTCCTGAAGCATTAGCCTTAGCTAATTCAGCGGCAACAAAAGCATCGAGTTTTTCCCAGGTAGTTTCTTCATTTTTTAATACCGGTGCTTTCAGTTTTGAAACATCATACAGGTCTAGAACGGATGCCTGAGCCTGAGCATCAGTACCCTGATTAAAGACACCTGCACCAGGATTCGGTTCAATCTTGATCGGACGACCTTCTCTGGTTTTAACCAGAACAGGCTGACCATTGAAACTTGATACATAATAATTCGGGATACCCGGAATTACTTCTTCAGGTTTAATCAGGTAAGGTACAGCTTTGTGTACGGGAGCTGGCTGACAAGCCGCTAACGTAACTGCACCAAGACCAAAGCCTAAGGCTTTTAAAAAGTCACGGCGAGGAGTTACTGTACTTAATCCTGCTTCATTTAAAACATCTTCTATTGGAAGCGGCTCTGCGAATTCGTTTTTATTGCTTTCCACAAATTCAGAGGTCTTGTTAAATTCCTCTAAGCCTTTCCAGTATTTTTTATTGCTTTCCATTTAAGCTATATTACTGTTTATCGAACGTTCTTTACTAAACTCTATTAATAGTGACATTTACCGCATTCCATTCCACCTAATAATGCAGGTGTAACTTTTTCACCTTTTTTGATCTTCTCGTGAGCTTCGATCACTTTGGTGTAGTATGCGTTGTCTTTAACTTCCAGCTGGGTATCTTTGTGACAGTTGATACACCATTTCATAGTCAGTGGAGAATACTGGTAGATTTCTTCCATTGTATTTACCGGACCATGGCATGCAAAACATACAGGCTCGTTAGGTTTTAATCCTTTTTCTTTACGGATAGCTTCTTCAGCAACTACAACGTGTTGTGAGTGATTGAAGTAAGCGAAATCAGGAAGATTATGTACACGAATCCATTCAACTGGTTTTTCTTTAGACTTGTCATAAGACATGTTGTCTGCATCATAACCCAGGGCATTGTAGATTTTCTGAATCTCAGGAGAGATGTTACCATCATGGTTATCTCTACCCTGAACCTGTTTGTGACAGTTCATACAAACATTCAGCGAAGGGATAGTTGCATTTTTAGACTCAAATGCACCAGCATGGCAATATTGACAGTCAATCTGATTTACACCTGCGTGCAATTCGTGAGAGAATTTAATCGGTTGTGTTGGTTGGTATCCAGTATGAACACCTGTGTTCCACATACCCATCCATCCGAAAGAACCTAAACTGATTACCAGACACAGGATAAAGAAGAATACGAATTTCTTGTTTTTAAATAACTGACCGATACCGGCAGCCATAGATACATTCTCTTCCTCGATAATTTCAACGCCTTGTTTTTTCAGGATCAGTCTTTCCAGCATTTTAATCGCTCTTCCTAAAATAATAAGGATTGCGATAGAGATCAGGATAACAGCAACGATACCTGCGATAGAGAAACTTGAAACCTCATCAGAAGCACCAGCGCCTGCTGCAACTTCACCTTCTTTTTTCGGCTCACCTGCTTTGACGTAAGCAAGGATACTTTTAATCTGATCCGGTGTTAAGGTCGGGAATGCAGTCATATCTGCATTCGGGTTCCATTTAGAAGCTTCAACAGCCTCTTTGTCACCTGAAGCGATAAAAGCAGGAGCGTTGTTGATCCATTTGATCAAGAATTCTTCACTTTTAGTCGGGATCAGCGGCTGTAATGCCGGACCAATCAAATCACGGTCAAGGGCGTGGCATGAAGTACATTTTTCCTTGAAGATTTTTCTACCTTCTACTGCGTCTTGTGCTTTTGTACCAGAAACGATTAAAACAGATAGAGCCGTAAACATAAATGCCGACTTCCAAACTCTTCTAATGATCAATGAGATATTCCTCATAATGAGTATTTTATGCTATTTTTTAAAAAACTGTAATAAACGCTATTGATGTTTAAACTCTTGTTCGCCACCAAAACGTCCACAAAAGTAAAATTTATTAAGTTACCAATGACAAAGAAATGACAGTAAATACAATTTATAATCATTCTAAATATTTGCATTTTATGGCTTTAAACGAAGAAAACAGCCGAATTTCTTCGTCCGGCTGTTTTCTCCTTTAGCCATTTTTTTTTCCAGGATTTTGGAAATTAATTACATTTTTAATATCCAGGCAAAAATCAATGGAGCGACGATAGTTGCGTCCGATTCCACAATAAATTTCGGTGTGTTAATATCCAGTTTTCCCCAGGTGATTTTTTCGTTTGGAACAGCACCTGAATAAGACCCGTAAGAGGTCGTAGAATCAGAGATCTGGCAGAAGTAGCTCCAGAATGGAATATTTTCCATTTCCATATCCTGATATAACATTGGCACCACACAAATCGGGAAGTCACCTGCAATACCACCACCGATCTGGAAAAACCCGATACCTTTACCAGCACTGTTCTTAATATACCAGTCAGCCAGGTAGCCCATATACTCGATACCACTTTTCATGGTACTTGCTTTCAGCTCACCTTTCATCACATAAGACGCGAAGATATTACCCATGGTTGAGTCTTCCCATCCCGGTACAACGATCGGCAGATTTTTTTCTGCGGCCGCAAGCATCCAGGAGTTCTTAGGATCGATCTCATAATATTGTTCCAAATCGCCGCTCAGCAACATCTTGTACATATATTCATGTGGAAAGAAACGCTCACCTGCTTCTTCTGCATCTTTCCATATCTTGTGGATATGTTTTTGCAACCTTCTAAAAGCTTCTTCTTCAGGAATACAAGTATCCGTAACACGGTTATAGTGATTTTCCAAAAGATCCCATTCATCCTGCGGACTCAGGTCACGGTAATTCGGAACACGTTTATAGTGTGAATGCGCAACAAGGTTCATGATATCCTCCTCCAGGTTGGCACCGGTACAGGAGATGATAGAAACTTTATCCTGACGGATCATTTCAGCAAGGGAAATTCCCAGTTCAGCTGTACTCATCGCACCGGCAAGAGTAATCATCATTTTACCGCCTTCATCCAAATGCGTTTCATAGCCTTTAGCCGCATCCATCATAGCAGCTGCGTTGAAATGGAGATAATTAGTCTCCATAAATTTAGAAATTGGTCCTCTTGTTACACTCATGTTAAATAAATTATATTGTTGCTTAGTTTTGTTTATGCAAATCCTTCCAGACAGAAGAACCGCAAACGTTCATTTATGTTTGTATCTAAAAATCAGGCCATTAGATTATATTAATTATAAAAACATACAATAAAGGGCTCTGAGCCGCAAAAATAGGGAATTTATATGAATTAAGTATGTCCCGGACAGGAACCTGGAATAGTAGCCGCCCCCTTTAACTGCCAATACTGCCTTTTATTTTTTTTAACAAAAAATAAGTTGTCAGAACCTGCATTAAAAGCAGTTTCAACAGAATTTTCTCTTTTATTTAGAATCTTTATAAATAATATGCTAAGTTTGAAAATACGCTTAAAAGAAGAGCTTATGTGCAAAACTATAGTCCTCAGTACCCAGGAAGATTCAGCGGTATCCCATTGCCCGTCCTGCCACGTTATTTATGTATGGCATAAAAATCTAATGTTAAATTTTAGTGAACAGGACTTTCTGAGTTTTAAATCTATGCTGGATGAATACCGGTATTGCGAATCAGGAATGCCATTTCCCGATCAGCGCGAGAGAATATTACTTCACACACCACATGAGGACATCAGTTTTGCCTTCACGCAAGAAGAACTCCTTCAACTGCTTAAGTTGCTTGATGAAGCATTGTTCATGAAAGAAGTCTATACGCTGATGAGAACTGAGCCCGGATTCCGTTAAAATGTTTATTTTCGCCGGATATACAATTAATATCCCTGATGAAACGAACCCTGCTTTGCGGACTTTTACTAAGCATTACCTTTTCAGCATCTGCACAGATGAAACTAATCCGGAAAATGCTTTCCGAAAAAGTAGACAGTACAAGGAGAGCAAGTTTCATGCCTTTGCCCTTACTTAGGTATTCGCAAGAAGTCGGCCTTGAATTCGGCCTGGCAGGTTTATACTCAACCTATCTGGATAAAAAGGATTCCACCAACCGGAGTTCGAACTTTTCTACGGTCCTCTCCTATTCGACCGAGAAACAATATAATGTAACCCTTAAAGGAGATGTCTGGACAAAGGCGAATGCATGGCACCTGATCGGAGAGATGCGTTTTAGAAGTACGCCATTTGATTTTTACGGAACCGGCAACCAAACACTGGAGGCCAGCAAAGACCGTCTGGTTCAGGATCAGGTGAAAATGATGTTTGACATCGAAAAGAATATTCTGCCTTTTGCTTATACAGGTGCTTCACTGGGGTATGAACATTATAGCTTTAAAGATAAAGAAGCAGGTGGTATCTATGAGTTGCAGCAGGGAAGACCAGGAGGCTCAACAATATTTGTAGGTCTCTCTCAAACCTATGATACCAGAAACTCCAATAATTACCCTACCCATGGATTCTTTGGCCGGATATCTTATCAGTATGCACCGAAGTTTTTCAGCGGCGAAGAATTCAGTGGCAGCCAGATCAAATTAGTTCTGCGTAACTTCTGGTCCCTTTCACCAAAATTTGTATTGGGTGTTAATGGCATATACCATACCGTACAAAGCAGTAATACTCCATTTTATATGCTGCCACAACTCGGCAATGACGAAATGATGCGTGGATATTATTCGGGAAGGTACCGGGATGAAAATCTACTGGCTGCGCAAACCGAACTTCGTTACAGATTCAGTAACCGCTTTGGACTGGTTGCATTTGGCGGCGGGGGCAGGGTATTTGCTAACGGTGACTTCTCCTTTAAACAGTTTAAACCATCTGTGGGAGCCGGTATCCGGTATTTCTATGACCCGGCAAAAGGACTGAGTGTCAGAGCTGACTATGCAGTTGGCGAGAAAAGACCTAATGAGGCCAGACAATCTGGTTTCTACCTGAGTCTGGCCGAAGCCTTTTAGTACTTGATTTTAAAATGTTCCTTGGCTTGCCCCTTTTTAAAATAGACTAGTCCTATCCAGAATAAATCTACTGTTACCGTCACATCAGGATGATTTTTAATTTCAGTCCAGGCTCTCTTCATGCCTTCGCTCCAATAGATATCATCAAAGATCAACAGTGTATTTTCATGCACTTTCGGCAGACATAGTTTAAAATAATTCAGGGTAGCATCCTCGCGGTGGTTTCCGTCGATATATACAAAATCGAGGTGATCCTGTTTTTCGATAAACTCAGGCAGCAACTGATCAAAATTTCCAACCTGCAATTCTATCCGCTCCAACCCAAGTTCCCTGAAATTCTGTGCAGCCCTTGCAGCAGTTTGCGGGCAGCCTTCCATGGTTACCACTTCAGCCTCCGGGCGGGATTTCGCCAGGTAGGCAGTTGTAATTCCCAGACAGGTTCCCAGTTCAGCAATCCGGTTCGCTTCACTGTATCTGGCTAGCCGGAAAATAAGCTGTGCCAGACCGGGAGACTTTAATGCATTTTTAGCAATTTCCTTCACTCGTTTTTGCCTGTTCTTATTCAGGTGTGAGCCAGCCCCAAGATCAGTTACGGTGATCAGCGCATCGTCATGCAAAAGTTTTTTTCGCTGTTCCTCAATCACACCATATTCGGCTTTAGGAGAAAAATCGTAAATTACCTCATCCACTAGTTTATAAACAAACGGAGAATGTGTCCCATGCCTGCTTTTGGCGGTTAAACGATGCTTCAGATAATCGCTGATAAATTGTAGTACCATATAGCAGCAAAAATAAGTAAACGTCAAATGAAAGTGGCATCGAATGGAAAATAGTAAAGAAATAGACGCTTTAATAAGGCTACTGGAAGACCCGGATCAGGAAGTATATGGTGAAGTAGAGAAAAGACTCCTCGAACATGGCAACGCTGTGGTTAAGTTTCTGGAGACAGAATGGGAAAAATCACTGGATACCCTGATTCAGGAAAGAATAGAAAATATAGTCCATCAGATTCAGTTTAACAATGTCAAAGAGGATCTTTCACTATGGTACCAGAGTGGTGCATTTGACCTTCTAAAAGGTGCATTGGTTATTAACCGGTATCAATATCCCGATCTTGACGAACAGCGGGTCATTAACCAGCTTGAAGAAATCAGGCGGGAAGTATGGCTTGGCCTTCAGCATGAAATGAGTTCTGTAGAGAAAATAAAACTGATTAATCATATCTTCTATAAGATCAACGGATTCAGCGGTAATACTAAAAATCATCACGACCCGCAGAACTCCTATATCAACCAGGTATTGGATACCCGGAAAGGAAATCAGATCTCATTAGCCATTATTTACTGCACTATAGCACAGAAGCTGGATATCCCTGTTTACGGTGTCAATCTGCCGCAGCATTTTATCCTGGGGTATATAGATGAAACCAAAAGAGATGAGCAGGAGTTCGGTGTTCTATTTTATATTAATGCCTTTAACAAAGGCGCAATTTTCGGCAAGCATGATGTAGACCAGTTTCTGCGCCAGCTTAATTTGCAGCCAATGCCAGGTTTTTATGCTCCGTGCAGCAACGTTGAGATCATCCGCCGTATTATCCGCAACCTGATCTCCGCCTATGAAAATCTGGGCTCAGCAGAGAAGGTAGCCGAGTTAAAAGAACTGCAGGACATCCTTTCCGAAAATTTTATTTAGTCTTTCAGAAAATTATTCTCTACCAACCAGTTTTCCAGACTTACAAACCAATCCTCAGAGGTTGTACGGTTGTGCAGACCAAATCCATGTCCGCCGGCCTGATAAAGATGTGTTTCTACAGGAACGCCATTTTTCTGAAGGGCCTGGTTAAACAGGATACTGTTCTCAACCGGAACCGTTGTGTCATCATTTGCGTGTACCAGGAAAGTACGGGGCGTTTGTGGTGTTACATGCAGTTCATTAGAAAAATAATTCCGTTTTTCCGCAGAAGCATCTTTACCGATGAGGTTGTTAACCGATCCGGTATGTGTAGATGCGCCGAAACTGATAACCGGATAAATAAGTATAGAAAAGTCAGGACGAAGATTTAGCTTCTCTGCATTCTGAATTTGCTGATCCTTATAATGAACAGTCAATGAACCGGCCAGATGCCCTCCGGCAGAAAAGCCCATAATTCCAATTTTGGCTGGATCCACACCCCAGGCAGCTGCATTTTTTCGCAAGACATAAATTGCCTGCTGTGCATCCTGAAGCGGCGCAAGGGATTTATTCTCCATAATTGCATCGTCTGGCAATCGGTATTTCAGCACGACGGCTGTTATGCCTTTTTCCGCGAAGCGTCTGGCGACCTCATCTCCTTCGTGGGAAATGGCCAGATGTGCGTATCCGCCGCCAGGGCAGATAATCACAGCTGTACCATTAGCTTTATCTTTTGCTGGCCGGAATATACGGAGCTCAGGAAAGAACACCTTACTCAAACCGGTTATTTTGCCATCCTGTATGGCAGGTATTTCCTTATAACCAGCAGGTGTAGCCTTTGCTCCGGGGATTACTCCCGGATACAGCGCCATTACCTCCTGCGCACGTGTCAGTTGTGTACCCATCAGACTTAAACATATATAAATCAGCCAGCTTCTCTTTTTCATTCTTTCTATATTAAAATTCCATCAGGTAGGCTTTCAGAAAATCATTTAATTCTCCATCCAGCACACCCTGTGCATTTGAGGTCTCATAATTCGTTCTCAGGTCTTTAACCAGTTTGTAAGGATGAAGCACATAGTTTCTAATCTGCGAACCCCATTCTATTTTCATTTTAGAGCCTTCTACAGCTGCAGAGGCTTCCATCCTTTTTCGCATTTCTGCTTCATAGAGTTGAGACTTCAACAAACGAAGTGCATTTTCCTTATTCTGCAACTGGGAACGTGATTCCTGGTTTTTAATTACGATGCCCGAAGGCTTGTGGTATAACCGGACAGCAGTTTCCACCTTATTCACATTCTGTCCACCTGCACCACCGGACCGGAAGGTTTCGAACTCAATATCTGCATCCTTAATCTCAATCTCAATGGTATCATCTACAAGCGGATACACGTAAACCGAAGCGAACGATGTATGTCGTCGTGCGTTGGAGTCGAATGGCGATATCCGGACCAGACGGTGTACCCCGTTTTCCCCTTTAAGATAACCGTAAGAAAAGTCTCCTGCGAACTGCATTGTGACAGATTTGACACCTGTAACCTCACCTGCCTGATAATCTTGTTCAGTTACCTTGTAACCGTTCTTTTCTCCCCACATGATATACATCCGCATGAGCATAGCTGCCCAGTCACAGCTTTCTGTACCACCTGCACCGGCTGTGATCTGCATCACAGCGTTCAGCTGATCTTCTTTACTGCTGAGCATATTTTTAAGCTCAAGATCTTCTACCATCGAGCGGCAGTGCTCATACTGTTCTTCCATTTCCTCCAAAGTGGCATCACCAGCCTGGAAGAAATCAAATAACACCTGTGTATCTTCAAATTCGGCATTAACACGTTGCCAGGCATCTGTCCATACCTTTTTTGCGTTCATTTCTGCCAAATGCTTTTCAGCCTTTTTAGGATCATCCCAAAAATCTGTCTGTAAGGTAAGCTCCTGTTCTATATAAATAGCTTCGAGTCGTGTTTCGACGTCAAAGATGCCTCCTCAGGGACGCTATTCTGTCCCTTAAATCCTGTATTTGTTCTTTAGTCATAACACAAATATAACATATAAAACAGAAAAAGGGTACCTGAACAAGCCAGACACCCCCTGTATAACCACATAAAAACGCTTAACTAAATAAACCTTTCAGCTTGTCGACAATACCACCTCCCTGGCTATCAGCAGAGCCTGGCTCTGCATTACCGTCTTTAAAAAGGTCCGTCAGATCTGACAACTGGAATTTGCCATCCGGACCAGATATTTTCGTAATAATATCCTGTATATTGAAAGAACTATCATTAGGATCATTTGTCTTGTTTACAAACTGACCTACAATTCCGGGTATCAGAGAAGCTGCAATTCCTTTAGCAGATTCCAGATTAATTCCCATACCTGACAATTTATCTATAAAACTAGAGGAAGCTTCCTGTACAACATTGCTGTTTTGCACATCTCCACCCTTAAAAGCAGCAACCAGATTAGCCAGGTTACCGGAAGATACCTGCGACTGCAAAGCTTCCATAATTGATCCGGAAGCCGCAGAAACGGCTGCTTCGTTCTGCTCGTCTGGCACAGCGCTATTGTTCAAAATAGCTTCCTGTGCATTTTCTTTCACCAACTGATTTAAATTCTCTAACATAACCGTTTTTTAAGAGTGATTGTTATTTTTGTCTATAGAATACAAGTTAGGAAATAAAATCAACTGGAAAATCACCAATCCAACTGATAATGAATACATAACGTTTCAAATCCAACAGGTGGACTTCCTGTTATTCTAAACATTAACCCGGTACTACTTGTTTGCATGATATCGGAAAAGAGAAATTACATTTTAAAAGAAAACATTCTTATGCTACCAACCATTAATTTCACGGAAACAAACGCCTACAAATACCTCGCAGACCATTTCATTGTGATCAATGAGAAAAACATCAAACAACTGTTCGAAGAAGATGCGGAGCGTTTTGAAAAATTCTCGACAATCTTTAACGACATCCTGCTCGATTATTCCAAAAACAGGGTAGATGACACCACTATCGCATTACTGCTTCAGCTGGCCAGAGAATGTAAACTGGACGAAGCTATTAAGGCTATGTTCGCGGGCGAAGCGATTAATCAGACGGAAGACCGGGCTGTACTGCACACAGCTTTACGTAACTTCAGCGGTAAACCTGTGTTGGTAGACGGAAAGAACGTAATGGATGACGTACATGCTGTTCTGGACAAAATGGAAACTTTTAGTAACCAGATTATCTCCGGCAATTGGAAAGGGTATACTGGCAAAGCGATTACCGATGTCGTTAATATTGGTATCGGCGGATCGGATCTGGGTCCGGTTATGGTTACAGAGGCACTTAAAGCTTATAAGAACCACCTGACCATGCACTTTGTATCCAATATTGACGGTACACATATAGCAGAGACACTTAAAACTGTAAATCCGGAAACAACTTTGTTCCTGGTTGCGTCAAAAACGTTTACTACACAGGAAACTATGACTAATGCTCTGACAGCAAAATCTTGGTTTCTTGACAAAGGTGCAAAAGAGGCAGACGTAGCTAAGCACTTTGCGGCATTGTCCACCAATGCAAAAGATGTTGCCGAATTCGGAATTGATACAGAGAATATGTTTGGTTTCTGGGACTGGGTTGGCGGCAGATATTCACTGTGGAGTGCCATAGGTATGCCAATTGCCTTAAGTATCGGTTTTGACAACTTTAAAGCGTTGCTTAAGGGTGCACATGCGGCCGATGAGCATTTTGAAAACACACCGTTCGAAAACAATATTCCGGTTATTCTGGGTCTGCTCGGCGTTTGGTACATCAATTTCTTCGATGCAGAAACACAGGCAATTTTACCATATGATCAGTATATGCACCGTTTCGCTGCCTATTTTCAGCAAGGTGATATGGAAAGTAACGGAAAACATGTAGACAGAAATGGTAAAGAAGTTACTTATGAAACTGGTCCGGTTATCTGGGGCGAACCAGGAACAAATGGTCAGCATGCCTTTTACCAATTGATTCATCAGGGCACAAGATTAATTCCTTGTGATTTTATCGCACCTGCACAGAGTTTAAACCCGATTGGTGAACACCACCCTATTCTGCTGTCTAATTTCTTTGCACAGACAGAAGCTTTAATGAACGGAAAAACTAAAGAACAAGTCATTGAAGAATTGAAAAAAGACGACAAATCTGCAGAAGAAATCGAGAAGCTTGCACCTTTCAAAACTTTTGACGGTAACCGCCCGACAAACTCCATTCTGTTGAAGAAAGTGACACCGGAAAGCCTGGGTACACTCATCGCTTTATACGAACACAAGATTTTCGTTCAGGGAATTATCTGGAACATCTTTAGTTTTGATCAATGGGGTGTTGAATTAGGTAAACAACTGGCCAAAAGCATATTGCCTGAACTGAAAGACGATGAACCAGTTCATACACACGATGCTTCTACTAACGGTCTGATCAACCAATATAAAAACTGGAGAAACAGCTAAATAACAGCGTGTTCATCTGCCGGTTAAACTATTAATCCGAATAATTGTCCAATAGGTACACAAAAACATGAAACAGATGAACACGCTTAAAAAACTCCTTGTGCTGGCATTGCTGCTTCCTGCAGCTCAGTTACAGGCCCAGAACAACAAACAAACCGTTGCCAGTGCCATTGCCGCACAGGACTATGTGTTTTCAGCAAGGAGCGCGCAGCCGCTTAATGCTTCTGATATTAATAGGGTCATGAGTCGCATGCCGGGCTATACCGGCGGTGGAACTATAAATCTCGCCGGATCATCCTACGATCTGATTGTTAAGAAAGACAGCGTTGTGGCTTATCTTCCTTATTATGGCAGATCTTATACCGCCAAA
Organism: Pedobacter antarcticus; assembly: GCF_900103515.1. Lineage (NCBI taxonomy): Bacteria > Pseudomonadati > Bacteroidota > Sphingobacteriia > Sphingobacteriales > Sphingobacteriaceae > Pedobacter > Pedobacter antarcticus. The sequence continues at coordinate 149,799 of NZ_FNGZ01000003.1, read as the reverse complement.
ATCGGGGGTAACCCGGATGACAACGGTATTAAGTTCAAATCCAAATCATTTGGTTATACTGTTAAAGACCGTAAAAAAGGCGGCTGGCAGATTGAAATCAAACCAAAAGATGTCAAAGACAACTATGTCATCAATATGACTGTTGGCACCACTGGCAATGCCACATTGGTCGTTACCAGCAATAACCAGCAGAGCATTACCTTTGACGGCACAGTAACAGCCGCAGCAAAACCTAAAGACACAAAAGATTCAAAAGAATAAACCGGTTATTTTGTGACCGGTATCAGCGATATTTCAAATAATTTATCGAATTTCTTACCGGTCACAAATAAACGTTTTCCAACCGCGTCCCAAGCAATCCCGTTCAGGACATCTGTATTCGCAAATTTATCCTTCGCAGGTAAGATACCCGTAAGATTAGCGTAAGCCTCTATAGCGCCAGTATTTGGGTCTATAATCGCAATATTATCCGACTGGTAAATGTTGGCGTATATCTTTCCGTCAATGTATTCCAGCTCATTTAACTGATCTACAGGGCCGTTGTTATCATACACATCCACATAACTCTCTTCCTTGTAAGTATCCTTATTCAGGAACCAGATTCTATTTGTTCCGTCAGACTTTATAATGCGCTTTCCATCAAAAGTAAGACCCCATCCTTCACGACTGTTCTGATAGGTAAAAGTTCCATTCTGTTTCAGGGTTTTAGCATCGTAGGTAAAACCTACATTTTCGCGCCAGGTTAACAGGATAATTTTATCGCCGATTAAAGTTGAACCTTCTGCAAAGTATTTCGGGTCAAGATCAACCCGCTGTAAAGCTTTGCCTGTTTTTAAATCTACCCAGCGCAGAGAAGAACTTCCGTACTCTCCCGTACTTTCCAGAAGACGGCCCCCATGATATTCAAGACCCTGGGTATAAGAACTTGTATCATGTGGAAATACGTTAATAACTTTATAATTGAACAGCTTAGGCTGTATTGAAGATTTCAAGACAATATTTGTTGTTACCGTATCTTTCGTGTTTCCGTTTTCCAGAATAGCAGTAATCTGCTTGTAACCAAGGCTCAGTCCTTTGGTGGCAAAGGTATACGCACCCGTACCGTCCTGTGTGCCCAGCGGCTTTCCGTCCAGCAGGTAACTGATTTTCTTTACTTCTTCATTCGCAGGAATTTCCAGTTCAACTTTCACTTCCTGGCCCAGACCAAAACTCTGGCCTTGTTCCGGTAATTTAAAACCTGCATAAGATGACTTGCCGTCATTGGATTTGCAGGAACTCAGCGCTACAGCGCCGCAAATGATACTGATTAAAACTAATTTCATATTCTTCAGGGTATCAGCCAGGCCAAAATGCATCTTCGATATGGTTAATGTGATAAAGGTCTTTATTTTCAAAAACAATTGCAACTATGTCAAAGCGAATCTCGCCCTGATGCTGCCTTCTGGCAATATAAACGGAAGAAGCCATTTCCAATTGCCTTTCTTTCTTCCAATCTACAAAATCTTCCGGCTCGCCATGCAATACCGAGCGCCTGGTTTTTACTTCAACAAAAATAAGCTTGTTTTCAAACCAGGCAATTAAATCTACTTCAGCACGGCCGTATACCCAGTTTCTTTCCAGAATCAGATAACCGGAAGCCTCCAGGTAGTCCGAGGCAAGCCTTTCTCCTGTCCTGCCCAGTTCCAGGTGCAGGCTCATTATTTAATAACTACAGATCCCAGAAAACGGGAGATTTCCCGTTCCACATTCTTAATAAAGGCGTAACGCTGCATTAGAATTTCCTGATTAACAGGGTCGTCTTCTGTTTTAATTTCCTGGAGCAATCCAAGCAGAATCCGGTCGACCTTACGTTTTTTCAGGTGGAATAATCCGCCTAATATGGTTGCTTTGAGATTTACAGTTTCATCCCGCACGTAGATCTGATGCTTATTGTACCAGTTCTCACTCAGCGTATAAGGAGATGTAGACAGTGTAATCGCAAGATCGGCAATTGTACGGTCCTCGCTTTTAATAAATTGATTGGCTACAGGTAAATGTCCGTTTTCTATCTCTTGCTTATAACTTTCGATGATCTTCTTACAAATCTCGTCTTCAAATGTAACATCGGCCAGATTCTGAATAATAAATGACCCGATATACATATCGTCGATATTATCCCAGCTGACTAATTCATGCCCGAAAGCAAGTAGCAGCCTGATAATTTCATGCTCCTGCAGCAGGTCGTCATCTGCGCGCTCCTGCTCATCCGGCAGATCCGGTTTAGCGTTATCGTCGAACAGATTCTCAGGCGGACCATCCTGTTCCGGAGAAGCCGAAGGGAACTGCCTTCTAGACGGCTGTGCAGCAGCGTTCTTCTTAAATTTAGCCGAACGCATTTTATTCAGCTCGGTTAGCAGTATACGTTCCTCCACCTGCAGCAGATGACTGCATTCGCGGATAAACACAGACACCTTAATATCATCCGGTATTTTCGCGATACTCTCTACAATATCACGAATGATACCTGCCCTTTTAATCGGATCTTTTCCCGCCTCTTTCAGCAGAATATCCGCTTTATAAAGGATAAAGTCTTTTCGGTTATTCTCGATATAGTTTTTAAAGGCTCCCGCACCCACCCGATGCATATAGGAATCCGGATCATGCCCATCCGGAAAATTAACAACCTTCACATTCAGGCCCTCTTCCAGGATCATATCCAGACCGCGCAGGGAAGCTTTGATACCCGCAGCATCACCGTCATACAAGATGGTTACATTTTGCGTAAACCTGCCAATCAGACGGATCTGTTCCACAGTCAGTGACGTACCGGAAGATGCAACCACATTTTCCACGCCTGCCTGATGGACAGAAAGCACATCTGCATAACCCTCTACCAGATAGCAATTATCTGCATCCCGGATGGCCTTTTTGGCTTGAAACAAACCATAAAGCACATTAGATTTATGGTAAATATCACTCTCCGGAGAGTTTACATATTTCGGGACGTTTTTATCTGTTTTCAGCGTCCTGCCGCCAAACCCGATAACCCTGCCCGTGAAGTTATGGATCGGGAACATTACCCTTCCACGAAAACGATCATAGATTCTTCCGTTATCATTGTGTACGGTCAATCCCGTTTTAGAAAGATACTCCTCCTGATGCCCGGCAGCTTTAGCGCTAAGCAGTAAAGCATCCCACTGGTCAGGAGAATAACCCAATTCAAATTTTCGGATAATATCTTCCCTGAAACCCCTTTCTTTGAAATAACTCAGCCCGATCGCCCGCCCTTGTTCTCCGGTCCATAGTTCGTTAGCGAAGAATGCAGCCGCATACTGGGAGATCACATACAGACTTTCCCTGGCATTATTGGCCGCAATATGTTCCGGTCTTTGCTGTTCCTCCTCTACCTCAATATTGTATTTCTGAGCCAGAAACTTAAGCGCTTCCGGATAAGAGTATTTCTCATGGTCCATAATAAAATGGACCGAATCTCCACCCTTACCACAACCAAAACACTTGTAGATACCTTTGGTTACAGAAACGTGAAAAGAAGGTGTTTTTTCATTATGAAAAGGACAGTTCCCAATTAAACTGGTTCCCCTTTTCTTCAGAGAGACAAAATCACCGACAACCTCCTCTATACGGGCGGTGTCCATGATTTTGCTAATAGTATCCTGATTAATCATTCAGGTTATCGGATTAAAGGTAAAATTGCATCAGCAACCATTTGGTTTCCTTTTGCGTTAAGGTGAACGCCGTCAGTGGTCAGAATACCTTTCTCCAGATCCTGCGGATTATTTGCAGCATCGTAAGCTGTGAATACTTTCCTCAGATCTGCAAGGGGTAATTGGTGCTCAGCTGCCAGTTTTCGGATCTCGCCTGCATACTTGTCCAGCTCAGCATCCATTTCATTGGTTCCCGGTTTTTTCTCACCGATTACTGCCGGCGTACAGAGGACAACTCTAGAACCACCGCCTTGAATTTTTTTAATCAGCGCCTGGTAAAACCGGACAAACTTATCCTGGTCTGTTCCTGTACGGGAACTCCATTTATGCCACACGTCATTTACGCCAACGTAGATTACGACAACGTCTGGCTTTTTAGCCAGCACATCATCTTCCAGGCGAAGAAAAAGGTCATAAACTTTGTTCCCGCCAATACCTGCACCGATCACAGTATTGCCGGCTGGTTCCAGTCCCTTTTTCAAAAGATCAACATATCCGCCGGGCTCTACACCCATTTGGGTAATAGAATCACCAAACAGGATTATTTTCTTCCCTTTAGGCTTTAAGGCCATAGTAGAAATGACCACAACACCTATTAGCAGCGCAGCAGCAGATCTGATCAATAATTGCTTAGACATAATTTATTTTTTTGGTTCAAACCAAAGATAATTAAAACGACTGTTTATCTGGTAATCAGGATCATCGTTTGAAATCAGGCTGATAATCCTTCTGCAGAATCAGGAAGCTTGCCCGCTCTTCTTTTTTGAAAGGAACATTCCAGTTTCCCTGATAAGTGATTTTAGAGGGTAGTTTATCTTCGCCGAAATAACTCATTTCAATATTCATCTGCACATCAAAATCGAATAGCATATTACTATATTTCATATCCACATGACGCCCGAGGATTTCAAAATTCCGTTTATCAAATACGGTAATCAGCTCCTTGATCATTAGCCCATCCTTAGTCCATTTACTCAGTCCTGGTTTAACCTTCACTATAAAACGGTACACCGGTATCGAATCCAGATAGGTGGCACTCTGAAAAGTGTAGTCATAGTATTGCCGCATATTAGCCGTGAAAATCTCTGTCTTACTGCCTATAAAAGGAATTCCCTTCACAGGTTTTCCTGGATTAAAGATTAGTGTCTTCAGCTTAGCCTTATAACCAGAAAGTGTCCCGCCTTTACTGCCTCCTGTCGGTGCATCGGGTACGAAATCACTCTGGTAAGCATTCATAAAGATATAATCAAACATCTCCAGCGTATACAACTGATATTTGCCGTTCTTTTTAAAAACCTTGCCTGTATCCTGCTTCACCAGATATTCCATTTTCACAGGCCCCGTGTTCCGGTGCCTGATCTTACGGTAGATACGGCCGTTTACTTTATTCTTTTTATCGTAAGTATAGATCCGGTTCTCCGCAATGAAGCTGTATTTCTTCATACGCCTGAAAGCCTCATAAAAACTGGTATCACTAATCACAGCCCTTATAAAGGTCTCCGCACTTAGCTTTTCACTCACGATGTTCACATTGGATTCCAGGGAGATGGTTTTCAGCGTATCCGGATTAAAACGGTCTATTTCCTGCGCTGAGAGCTTTCCAAAGTACAGGAAGCAGATACACGAAGTCAAAAAAAATAATTTCAAAATTAGTTCCCCAATTGTTTAAGTGCCATATATGCCATCAGACCGCTGGAGATCTTCAGCGCATCTTCATCAATATCAAAATTAGGATGGTGAACTGAGTAACTCGTTCCCTTCGCAGCATTACCTGTGCCTAAACGGTAAAAGCAGGCATCAGTAACCTGTGAATAATAGGCGAAATCTTCTGCTGCCATCCAAATATCCAGATCAAGTACATTTTCCTTACCGAGATAATCTTCAGCGAAGGCTCTGGCGTTCGCTGTAAGCTTCTCTTCATTCACCAGGAAAGGATAACCATTCATGATCGTAAATTCGCAGCTCCCACCCATACTTTCTGCAATGCCTTCGGCCATCTTTTTCATTAGTATTTTTGCTTCTGCTCTCCATTGCTCATTCAGTGTGCGAAAAGTACCTTCCAGTTTTACCTCGTTCGGGATAATATTGGTAGCACCATTGGCAATAACCTTTCCGAACGAAAGTACAGTCGGTAAACGCGGATCTGCATTTCTGCTTACAATCTGCTGTAAGGCAACAATAATATGTGAAGTAATCAATACCGGATCTATGTTCTGCTGCGGCTGTGCACCATGGCCTCCCTTGCCAGTAACCGTTACATACAGCTCATCAGTTGAGGCCATATAGATTCCAGAACGGAAACCAACTTTACCAGCATCGATCATAGGCATTACATGCTGCCCGATAATATGATGCGGAGCCGGGTTTTGCAATACCCCCTCTTTGATCATTATACTCGCGCCGCCCGGAAGCCTTTCCTCACCCGGTTGAAAAATCAATTTAACAGTCCCACCAAAATCAGCTTTCAGCTGTTGCAGGATATGAGCCACGCCCAGTAACGAAGAAGTATGTACATCATGTCCGCAGGCATGCATAACCCCTGTGTTTTTAGACGTATAAGGCTTATCATTGGCTTCAGTTATCGGCAGGGCATCTATATCTGCACGCAGTGCGATAACTTGTTCAGAAGGCAACCCGCCGGTAATTAAACCTACCACCCCTGTATCTGCCATTACAGTAAAAGGAATACCCAGTTCCTGTAACCGTGCCTGGATAAATTTTGAAGTTTCATATTCTTGAAAAGATAATTCCGGATTGGCATGCAGGTGGCGCCTGTTGGCTACTACGTCGTCGTATATTTGTGCTGCTAATGTCTGTACTTGGTCTTTATTGATCATTGGATTAATCTAAACTAGGTGCATTGATTTTTTCTCTGAAGATGAATAAAGTCGGGAATATCCCTCTTAATTCGTTCATCAACCTCTGGGCTTCCAGACGCGTCCGGAAATCACCAACTCTTAAGTAATAATTAGGTTCTTTATAGGTGATATAGGTATTTAATTTCGGATGGAGTGCTTTAAACCTGTTTTGCTCCGCAAATGTCTGCCGCCGGTCCGCTCCGTAAAAAACCTGTACCCGGTACCCCATTTGACTAACAATAGGGCCGGCTTTCCGTACACCACCCGCTGTTACCGGTGCTGTGGTAGACCCAGCCGCCGGTTTCTTGCTCAACTGAATTCTACGCTCAATCATGGAATCAATCAATGGGTCCTTAATGACCTTAACTTCTCCTCTTTGCTGTGCAAAGGAGAAAAGGGAAAAAATACAGAGGATTAATGTCAGGAATAATTTCATAAGCTGGCCTAAAAAAAAGAATGCCGAATTTTTTTTCAAAAATCGGCATTCTATATGGGTATTACAAATTACAATCCGGCACCATGGCAGTTTTTAAATTTCCTGCCGCTACCACAAGGACAAAGGTCATTTCTGCCTGCTGTCACTTCTTTGCGGATAGGCTGCTGCGGAGCCTGCTCTCTGGTGTCCTCAAACTGACCTTCCGAAGAACCAGCTGAAGCAAACTCAGGTTTTGTAGCCTGTATTTTATTTGAAACCGGCTGAGGTGCTTGTGCCTCTCTGACATCGTCGGCTTCCTGCTGACCAGGAATACCACCTTTATACAGGAAGCTCACCACTTCTTTATTCACCGCATTCAACATGTTTTTAAACAGGTTAAATGCTTCCATTTTATAAATAATTAATGGATCTTTCTGCTCGTAAACTGCATTCTGAACTGATTGTTTCAATTCATCCATTTCACGCAAATGTTCTTTCCATGATTCATCAATCAGTGCAAGCACGATTGTTTTCTCAAAGGACTTAGTCACTTCACGACCGTTGTTCGCAATTGCTTTTTTCAATTCAACAGGCACCTGAATACTTCTGATACCATCTGTGAAAGGAACTACGATCTGCTCAATATGATCACCACGTTCTTCAAAAACCTGGGTCAGAACCGGCATCGCCTGGCTAATAATTGCATCAGACTTACGGTTATAGAAAGCAGTTGCTTCTTCGAATAATTTATCCGTTAAGATATGTACACTTCTCGAGCTGAATTCCTGATCGGTAATTGCTGTATCCAGAGAGAAATTTTTAATTACTTCCAGTTTGAAACCTTCGTAATTTCCTTCTTCTTTATATTCAGTAACCACATCTTCAGCAACATCGAATACCATATTGTTCATATCTACGTCCAGACGTTCACCAAATAAGGCATTTTTACGTTTGGCATAAATAACAGAACGCTGTGAGTTCATTACATCATCATACTCCAGTAAACGTTTACGGATACCAAAGTTATTCTCTTCTACTTTTTTCTGTGCACGCTCGATAGATTTGGTAATCATAGAATGCTGAATCACTTCACCATCTTCAATTCCCATTTTCACCATAATATTGGAGATTCTTTCCGAACCGAATAAACGCATCAGGTTATCTTCCAGGGAAACGAAGAACTGAGATGATCCCGGATCACCCTGACGACCTGCACGACCACGTAACTGTCTGTCTACACGACGCGACTCATGACGCTCTGTACCAACGATTGCCAAACCACCTGCATCTTTCACACCAGCACCTAGTTTAATATCCGTACCACGACCAGCCATGTTGGTTGCAATCGTTACTGTACCTGCCTGACCAGCTTCTGCAACGATATCTGCTTCCTTCTGGTGCATTTTCGCATTCAGTACATTATGTTTGATACCACGCAGTTTTAACATACGACTCAGCAATTCGGAGATCTCAACCGAAGTTGTACCTACCAGAACCGGTCTGCCTGCCTGTGTCAGTTTAACAATTTCCTCAGCAACAGCATTATATTTTTCCCTTACCGTACGGTAAACATAATCTTGATGATCAATTCTGGACATTACGCGGTTAGTTGGAATTTCAACCACGTCCAGTTTATAGATTGACCAGAACTCACCCGATTCAGTTGTTGCTGTACCAGTCATACCACATAATTTGTGGTACATTCTAAAGAAGTTCTGTAAAGTTACTGTAGCATAAGTTTGTGAAGCATCTTCTACTTTTACATTCTCTTTTGCTTCAATCGCCTGGTGTAGACCATCAGAATAACGGCGACCGTCCATAATACGTCCAGTCTGCTCATCAACGATTTTAATTTTGCCTTCATCAATGATATACTCCACGTCCATTTCGAACAGGGTATATGCTTTCAACAACTGGTTAACAGAGTGAACCCTTTCTGCCTTGATTGAATAATCACGCATCAGTTCATCTTTTCTCGCGATTTTATCTTCACTGCTTAAAGCAGATTTTTCAATTTCAGCAATCTCAGTACCCACATCAGGTAATACGAAGAAATGCTCATCTTCACCAGATTTAGTAATCAGTTCAATACCTTTTTCGGTTAGTTCAACCTGATTGTTTTTCTCATCAATATGGAAATACAATTCAGCATCAACCTTAGGCATATTCTTAGACTGATCTGCCATATAATAATTTTCAGTTTTCAGCAGTAACTGTCTGTTGCCACCTTCACTTAAAAATTTAATCAGTGCTTTATTTTTTGGCAAACCACGGAATGCTCTTAATAGAGCCAAGCCTCCTTCGCCCTCATCCGGACCAGTTCTGCCATCATTGATAGATTTTTTAGCCTCGTTCAGTGCTCTGCTCACAAAATCTTTCTGCGCATTAACCAGACGTTCAATTCTTGGTTTCAATTCATGAAACTCATGCTGATCACCAAAAGGTACCGGACCTGAAATAATCAGTGGGGTACGTGCATCATCGATCAGGACTGAATCAACCTCATCGACCATCGCGAAGTGCAGCTTACGCTGAACCAGCTGGCCAGGCTCCTGAGACATATTGTCACGCAGGTAGTCAAAACCAAATTCATTATTCGTTCCATAAGTGATATCCGCCAGGTAAGCATTTCTGCGTTCCTGTGAATTCGGCTCATGTTTATCTATACAATCTACACGTAGTCCGTGGAATTCGAATAGCGGACCGTTCCACTCCGAGTCACGTCGTGCCAGGTAATCATTGACAGTTACAATATGCACACCCTGACCGGCTAAAGAATTCAGGTAAGCAGGTAGCGTACTCACCAGTGTTTTACCCTCACCAGTTGCCATCTCTGCAATTTTGCCGCTGTGCAATACAATACCACCAATCAGCTGTACATCATAATGCACCATATTCCAAACAACAGTACTTCCGGCAGCATCCCAGGTATTAGCCCAGTAAGCTTTATCGCCTTCAATTTTAACGTTACTGCGTCTTGCCGCATATTCCCTGTCATACGCAGAAGCCGTAACTTCCAGCGTACCATTTTCAGTTAAGCGGCGTGAAGTTTCTTTAACTACAGCAAATGCCTCAGGCAGCAACTGTAATAAAACTACTTCAAGTTCTTTGTCCCTATCCTTGATCAATACATCAATACGCTCATAAAGCGCAGTCTTTTCTGCAAGCGCCAGTTGCTGATCCTCAGCTTCTGCTTTCAATGCAGCAATCTGCGCATCGATTTCTGCTAATGATTTTGCAATTACATCTTTAAAATAGACGGTTTTGTTACGCAGTTCATCATTACTCAATGAAGAAAGCTTAGCGTATTCCTCGTTTATTTTGATGACAAGTGGTTGGATTGCCTTAATATCTCTTTCCGATTTGCTTCCAAAAACCTTGGTTAAAAATCCTAGCATCGTTTTGATTGTGTTAAATTTTATATAAAGTCTTAATTTTACAACAATTAAGCCATTCCGGCTGACAAGTCAGATTGGCAGTTGTAAGGCGCTAAAAATACAAAATATCTGTTATTTCCCGCTGTCCTTCAGTGGTTATTTCTACGTATTGTACAATTTGTCATTACTTTGTAAGTTAACTAGCTGTTCTGGCGCTTCAATCTGAATTTAAACATGCACGTAAACTGTGAAATTTAGGTAAAGCGGTTATATTTGCTTCATGAATATCTTATTATTAGGATCCGGCGGCAGAGAAAGCGCTTTCGCCTGGAAAATGAGCCAGTCTGCATTATGCGAAAAACTCATCATTGCACCCGGTAATGGTGGTACTGCGGCGTACGGCAAAAACTTTCCCTTAAATCCAAACGATTTTGAAGCCGTAAAAAAGCTGGTACTGAAAGAAGAAATCAACTTTGTGGTAGTTGGCCCGGAAGAACCCCTGGTTAATGGAATTCATGACTTTTTCCTGGCTGATGAAGACCTGAAACACATCCCGGTAATTGGTCCAAAAAAAGAAGGGGCTATTCTGGAAGGCAGTAAAGATTTCGCAAAAGCTTTTATGGCCCGCCACAATATCCCAACACCAGGCTCCCGCTCATTCACTGGAGAAAACCTGGAAGATGGATTGGCTTACCTGGAAAACCATAGCATGCCTGTAGTGCTTAAAGCAGATGGTCTTGCTGCGGGTAAAGGTGTCCTGATCTGCCAGACTAAAGAAGAAGCAGCAGAAGAACTTAAATTAATGCTTGGCGGAAAATTCGGAACAGCAGGTGCGATAGTCGTCATTGAAGAATTCCTGACTGGTATTGAACTTTCTGTATTCGTACTGACGGACGGAGAAAACTATGTTGTACTGCCCGAAGCGAAAGATTATAAAAAAATAGGTCAGGCAGATACAGGCCTGAATACAGGTGGAATGGGCTCGGTTTCTCCGGTTCCTTTCGCCGACGAAAAATTCCTGAAAGAAGTAGAAGATACGATTATCGTACCTACAATTGATGGATTAAAAAAAGACGGTATTGACTATAGCGGATTTATATTCTTTGGCCTGTTTAAAGTCGGAGATAAACCCCTGATCATTGAGTATAACTGCAGAATGGGCGATCCGGAGACAGAAAGTGTATTACCAAGAATTGAAAATGACCTGGTAGAACTTTTCATTGCAGCCTCCAAACAAAAACTAAACGAATGTACCCTGAAGATCAGCCCTAAATCGGCAGCTACAGTAATGATCGTAGCTGGCGGATATCCTGGTGACTACGAAAAAGGCAAAGCGATCAGCGGCATAGAGAACATCCGTAAATCCCTTGCTTTTCATGCCGGAACGGCACTGGAAGGTGGAGTTGTGAAAACCAATGGTGGTAGAGTAATTGCGATCACCAGCTTACAGGACACGCAGTTTGATGCCTTGCAATCAGCTACAGCTGACGCTTCCCGTATTTACTTCGATGGCAAGTACTTCAGGGAAGATATCGGATTTGATCTGGTATAAATAAAATATTGATAAAAAAAAGCCGCTGCGTCTGCAGCGGCTTTTTTTTATCAATATTTTAAATCATTAGAAAAACAAAGGCAATTGTTATATAGAAATTCTATTAGGTGAATAAATCACGTAATTATTAAAGTAGTTTCTGATAAGTCCTCCACCACAGATCGGGCATTTCCCCATTTACAGCCATGGTATAATCCTCATATCTGCAGGGAACCAGGTGATACCGTTCATTTTCCGTCATTCCGGGATATGGAACCTGCATCCACCAGCGGTCAGTTTTTTTACTTTTGACAAATAACATTTCTCCGGATCCGTCATTCAGGCTCGTCCTGTAAATCATGTAGGCCGATTTAGGATTAAGAGGGAGATCCTTTTTACGGTTATAAAAACCATCCACGAAATACCAGACCATCTGTGCCAGCAGCATTGCCGTCTGCGCATTACGATCAAAAGCCGGATTAAATTCGTAGAAACCTATGGAAGTTAGCTTGTCATTTAAACCCGCATAATGTGCGATTTTACAAGCCTGCTCACCGTAAAAACCATTGGGACCCGCATTTCCATTAGCCGGTGCATCTGCAGAACGGATGGCAGAAAGATCGAAGCTCACCATATTTGCATTCCGGAGTACAGGCTCAGCAGAACTGATATCCTTCAGGAAGTCTCCCAGGCGATGTACATCAAAATAGAGTTTATTCATAACTTTCAGACTCTCCTGACTAACCAGGTAAGTCTGATAACCGACATTACTAAAATTAAACAGATAGTTCGGCTGATGTAATAAAATCCTGTTCAGATAAGCATCCGAGTCGGTAATGATACTTCCTTCTTCATGCTCATCTTCATCTAAGTCAAATTTCCGGTCTACCACAACCAGATCAACTTTTTGTTCCAGCCCTTCATAGGCCAGGTATTGCGGATAAGTCAAATCCTGCCCTCCCCCGATAATTACCGGGATAATCTCCTGCTGAATCAATTCAGCTACAACCAATTTCAAAGCAATGTAAGTATCCGAAACGGCAGCCCCGGCCTGAATATTCCCCAGGTCTACGATACGACTGCCGAAAGCACCTTCATGCAGCAGGTAAAACTGCTCCCTGAAATAATCAGGCCCAAGAAAACAACCTTCATTCTGCTTTGCCTGACGATCATCTTTTACACCAATTATAGCAATATCGAAACGACGATCTCCCAATTCCGGAAATTCATCCATATAAAAACTGGTCTTCATACCTAACTGCGAGGTCATAAAACCTTGTGCAGGAGAGAAAGTTTCAGGATTTACGGGAGATAAAAAATCAGATAAGCTCATAATTCATATAATGTATGACCTCAAATATCTATTTTTGAGACCATATATTAATAATATCTCATCAAAAAGAAATGATTTTAGTAACCGGTGCTACAGGTTTTTTAGGCTCAGAACTGATTCTTCAGCTGACCAGCCAGGGAAAAAAGCTGCGTGCACTAAAAAGGCAGCATGCTGTAATCCCCAAACACTTAGCAGATAATGAGCTGATTGAATGGTTTATTGCAGATATCAATGACCCTGCAGATCTGGAAGACGCTTTCTCAGGAATCAAACAGGTTTTTCATTGCGCTGCCCTGGTGTCCTTCCTTCCTTCAGACCAGGCAGAGATGCTACGTGTTAATATCGAAGGAACCAGCAACATCGCAAATCTTTGCCAGCTTTATGGCGTAAGACTAGTCCATGTGAGCTCCGTTGCTGCATTGGGAGAACCTAAAAAAAATGCGCTCATCACAGAGAAGGATTTTTGGGAATACGATAAACACTCCGGCCATTACGCCATCTCCAAGTATGAAGGTGAAATGGAGGTTTGGAGAAGTATTACCGAAGGCCTGGATGCGGTTATTGTTAACCCTTCAGTAATTATCGGCCCTTCGGCTGGTTTTCAGGGCAGCGGATCAATTTTTAAACTGGTGCGTAAAGGCATGAATTTTTACACCTCCGGAGGCGTCGGTATAGTCGACGTTTCAGATGTTGCTGCCGTAATGATCAAGCTGATGGATAGCGAAGTTACAGCTGAGAGATTTATCATTTCTTCAGAAAATTATACCTATCGCAAACTCTTTAAAGAAATAGCAGAGGCATTTGGCCTTAAAGCACCACAAAAAGAGGCTAAACCCTGGATGCTGGGACTCGCCCGGAGAATAGCTGGTGTGGCTTCGGCAATCACTGGTAAGTCATTCGGCCTGACCAAAGATGTAGTCAGAAGCAGTATGATCAGCAGCTTTTACGATAATGAGAAGGTTACACTTGCAACCGGCATCCGTTTTAAACCCGTTGGACAAAGCATAAAAGAAGTTTGTCTAAAACTTAAGAACCACTAGAATGAAGCAGAAGAGCATCTATATTATCGACTTTGACAGCACTTTTACGCAGGTAGAAGCACTGGATGAACTCGCCCGTATCTCCCTGAAAAAGCATCCGGATAAGGAAGCAATTTTTCAAAAAATCGAAGATCTGACCAATCTGGCTATGGAAGGTAAATTATCTTTCGGTGAAAGCCTTGCACAGCGTGTCCGTTTATTGGAAGCTTCCGAAGATCACCTCAAACAATTAATTAAACATCTGAAAAAGAAGGTTTCGAAATCCTTTTCCAGAAATGCTGCTTTCTTCAAGAAACATGCAGATCAGGTTCTGATTGTATCTGGCGGATTTAAGGAATTTATTACCCCTGTAGTTAGTCCTTACCATATCCGGAAAGAAAATATTTATGCCAATACTTTCGTCACTACCGGTGACGGAAAAATTATAGATTATGATCACGCCAATCCTTTAAGTGAGGAAGGTGGAAAGGTTAAACTCATGCAGCAGCTAAATCTGGAAGGCGATCTTTACGGGATCGGCGACGGATATTCTGATTTCCAGCTGAGAGAAAGCGGACTAATCAAAAAGTTCTATGCCTTCACAGAAAATATCTCCCGGGAAAGTATCGTGAGCCGTGCAGATCATGTTACACCAAGCTTCGATGAATTCCTGTATGTGAATAATCTGCCAAGAGCTATATCCTACCCTAAAAACCGGATTTTATGCCTGATTATAGGCGATGTAGCGCCGGAAAGCCTCCAGTTGCTAAAAACAGATGGATTCTCTATCCGTCACAAAAAGACATTCGAGCCTAAATATGTAAAGGATGTGCATATGTTATTGCTGGCTGACGGAGAGAAGGTAGAACCAGAAAAGTTAAAAGAGGCACTGAAACTGAAAACTATAGGCTATCTCGGTAATGCTAAAGACAATCTGGATCTGAAAAAATGCACAGAAATGGGAATCGTTGTTTTTGAAGATCCGAAACACAACCCCAGAAATGCCAATTTCATTCCTAAAAGAATGCTGGACTTCATGAACAAGGGGACAACCTATCTGAGCATCAATTTCCCGAATCTGCAGTTGCCGCTTATTGCCAAATCTCATCGTCTGATCCACGTCCACCGGAATGTACCGGGAATTATGGCACAGATCAATACCGTATTTGCGAAACACAGCATCAATATTGTGGGACAGTTCCTGATGACCAATGCAGCGATCGGGTACGCAATCACAGATATCAATGCCGAATACGACAAAGATTTGTTTAAATCACTCAAAAAAATTGAGCATACGATCAAATTCAGAGTATTGTATTAGAGGAGCTCAGACAGTGTTATCATATGGCAAAAACCCATAATATTAAAATAAAATAGGTGTCCGCCCTATTTTTTCCTAATTTTACCGAGATAAAAACAGAGACAGTGAAAGATTCTTTAAATATTAAAACCACAAAAGCTGGTCAATCCAGATTGGCAGAAACAGATTTCAGAGACCTTCCATTCGGAAAGGTTTTTACAGACCACATGTTCGTTGCAGACTTCGAAGACGGAGAATGGAAAAACTTCGAAATTCTACCTTATGGTCCTATTTCGATGAGTCCTGCAATATCTGCACTTCACTACGGACAGGCTATTTTTGAAGGGATGAAAGCTTACACACAACCTGATGGAAGCGTTAGTGTTTTTCGTGCCGACAAGAACTTCGCAAGGCTCAATAAATCGGCTGTACGTATGGCTATGGCTACGATTCCTGAAGATGTATTTATGCAAGGTATTGCTGCGTTGATTAACATTGACAAAGCATGGGTCCCTTCAGAAGAAAATTACTCTCTTTATCTGCGTCCGGTAATGTTCGCAACAGACCCTGTTTTAGGCGTAAGACCATCGTCCAGCTACAAATTTGTAATCCTGGCCAACCCAAGTGCGCCATATTACAGCAACCCTTTACGGGTTAAAATTGAAACTCATTATACCCGTTCTGACAATGGTGGTGTAGGTGCCGCAAAAACTGCAGGTAACTATTCAAGAGCAATGCTCCCTACTGTTGAAGCTCAGGCACAAGGATTTGACCAGTTAATCTGGACAGATGCCAAAGAAAATAAATATGTAGAAGAGTCCGGTGCTGCCAACCTGATGTTTATCATCGATGGTAAAATCGTAACACCCGAAGTGAGGGAAACTATCCTGGATGGTGTTACGCGCGATACGATTATCCTGTTGGCTAAAAGTATGGGAATTACGGTAGAAGAAAGAAGAGTCGCAATCAGCGAAGTTCTGGAAGCTATTGAAAATGGTACCCTTACCGAAGCCTTTGCAGTAGGAACCGCAGCAACAGTTACTCAGATCAGCGAGATCTCTTACGAAGGTAAAAACCATGTTCTTGCAGATCCTGCAACCAGAACTGTCTCACCTGCAATTGCTAAGAAACTGAATGATATCCGTTATGGTGTAACCGCAGATGAATTCGGCTGGAACTGGATCGTTTAATTAAAGCGAACCTTCTCCACTAAAAAAAATCCCGTCAGCATATACAAGGCTGACGGGATTTTTTAAAAACCTGTCAGGAATTTCATATATGATCTTACCCCCAGTTCGATATGGCTATCAGAGACATTAAATTCCAAACCGTAGAAAGCGAATGCCGGTTGGTAGTCCGCTTTGACATATTCAAAACTTAGCTCGAATGGCCTGGTGAGTTCGTTGAGCGGATATTTATACTTCCCTGCAGTACTCAACTCCTCTTCTTCCACTCCTAACGATATGGCTAGCGCTATTTTTTTGCCTTTCATGCGGTACCCACTTTTACTACCATATGCCCAGCCGTGAGTTAATACTTGATCGAACCATTTTTTTAATAGTGAGGGAATATTAAACCAGTAATAGGGAAATTGGAATATAATCTTATCGTATTGCTCGACTAGACGCTGTTCAGCCTGGACATCTATGTTTTCGTCCGGATATGCATCGTATAACTGGTGAACAGTGTACTGTTCTGGAAATTTAAGTAGCTCCTCGATCCACCTTTTATTCATGGTAGACTCGCTTATGGTAGGGTGCGTAATAATTATTAAAGTCTTCATAGTGATATCATCAATTAATGTAACACGAAGGTAGCACACACTACATAAAATTAGTATATTACCCACCAATTGTTATGTACTATAAAAAATGTAAGTATTGACTGAGATTAAACAAACATCGACCAATTTCTCCAACAAGAGCGCGCTAAGTGACGAATGTCCAGAAGCTTATGCCTCAACTATTATCGGCGGACAGTGGACACTGGTAATCTGCTCCTGGTTATTGAGCGGTAAGCTCCGGTTCGGGGAACTGAAAAAGAAATTGCCAAACATTACCGAACGTATGTTAACCTTACAGCTCCGTAAGCTCGAAGAAAATATGATAATCAGTAGGACAGTTTATGCAGAAGTTCCACCACGTGTAGAATATGAATTAACTCCAATAGGATACTCCTTAAAACCTGTCATCAAAGAGTTGGAAAACTGGGGCGTTCGTCATAAAAAGTTAACGAGTAAACAACTGGAAACTGAGGGTTAATTGTTTCGAAGCATGTCTGCTTATATTATACATCTTTTATTCAGACAATGACTTCTTCTACACTTAGCTTAAGATGTGTGATGCAATGTTACTCCGTATATGTTTGTTCTAAAATTAAGCTGATCGCTTTTTTTATTCTTACCATGCCCTCCGTTGTATTCAGGTCTATTTCACAAAAAAGTGTATCGGTTGACTTTGCATGTAAAACCAAGTAATAAATTCCTGCTACCAGTAAGGCCGACACCGCCCTTAGATCAGTGTCCTTTCCTTCCAGTTCCCTATCAGAGAGTTTAAAAAAATCCCTGCTTAGCAGCTCTCTTTCCTCAGAAACGTCCTTCATGATCTGGGTAGATTGACTTATTTGCCATAATACAATCTTTTGCATCTCCTCTTCGTTGAAAAAATAGTCAAGTTGGTTTTGCAGCAACTTGTCCAGTATAGGTTTCGTATTTTCTC
Organism: Pedobacter antarcticus; assembly: GCF_900103515.1. Taxonomy (NCBI): domain Bacteria; kingdom Pseudomonadati; phylum Bacteroidota; class Sphingobacteriia; order Sphingobacteriales; family Sphingobacteriaceae; genus Pedobacter; species Pedobacter antarcticus. Next base: position 131,545 of record NZ_FNGZ01000003.1, on the reverse strand, counting down.
CGGTATACTTTTTAATTAATTCAACAGCGTCGCCGGAGGCAGTAATCCAATAATCTTTGCTTCTCACATAGGTTTCAATAAGATTATCTATAGTTCCAAAATAAAGGGTAATCAATCGTCTATTTAGCCCGGCTACCCTCGCAATATTTGTAGCTGTTAAGCCAGTATATCCTTCGTTTTTGATTACTGTTCCCACAGCTTCAATAAGCTTTAACGTCGAACGCTCCTTATCATTTGATGGGCCTTTATATCTTTTTCTTATCATAATACTTGAACTCTTAAAAACCCTTTCCCTTCACGAATTGAAATATACTAATTTTCCCGTATAGGGGAAATTAGTATATTAGCTCATATTTTACTGATTACCAGAAGACCTTAAATCATCATTTATATGAGGAAGTTTCAATCTAACAGCGTGTATACTACTTGTTAACAAAATTCACGAAATGAAAACGCAAATTCTTAGAATCGTTCTTCGCGCTGGTGTATTGCAACGAATAGATTCCCAACTATCCTTATAACTTATGAGAACTAAATTTCTGTTCATTATCATTTCAATTTTTATTTCATTTAATGTAAAAGCACAATTAATTGCTCGCTCAATAGACAGTATATTAACTACATACGTTAAAAATGGACAATTTGATGGTAGCATATTAATAGGTAAAGGGTCTAAGGTAATCTATGCCCACCAATATGGACTAGCTAATCGCCAATTTCATGTGCCAATTACGTCGACAACGAAGTTTCCAGTGGCTTCCATTACTAAGCTATATACAGCTATCCTTATATTAAAACTTCAGGAGGAGAAGAAATTAGATATTAATAAAACGATAGACCAATATATTCCAGATATACTTCCTGAAAGCAGCACGAAAATTACTATAAAACAGTTATTGACTCATACTTCCGGCCTGCCGAAGGAAAAAATTGCAGCCTACAAAACACGATTTAACATTACAGAATTCATTGAGAAAAATATCGTTGATACCTTGCTGACTAAGCCAGGCACCAGGTATGACTACAATAACGTTAATTACATTTTGTTAGGTGCTATAATTGAGTCTGTATCCGGTAAAAATTGGCGTCAGGTTTTATCTGAGAAGATCATTCAGCCACTTAGCTTAGAAAATACAGGTTTAATCCAAACGGATTCTGTTATTAATAATTTAGCATACGGATATCATAATTATGCATTCGGGGACTTACCGGCTAAGCCGTTGAAGAATGATGCTTTCATATACATGGAAAATTATGCAACGGCTGGTGCAATTTTCACTACCCCAGAAGAATTGTTTAAGCTACACTTAGCTTTGGCTGAAAATAAGCTACTTAACTCAACTTCCAAAAAGCTAATGTATGCACCAGAAATTAATTTAGGCCTGGTGGATGGTACCCCTTACTTTGTAACGTTGGGCAGTTATTATGGAAGCAGGCAATTTAAAGGTCAGACAAAGCCTATCGATGTTATTGAAAGAACGGGGAATATAAATGGGTTTAATACGATCTACATTCAATTGCCATTAACAAAAGAAACCATAATCATATTTTGTAATACGGATGCGGGTGACCTTAATACGATTACTGATGAACTTTTAAATGTCTTAATTTCATCTCATTAATCCCTCCTGGCCGTTGCGTGCCTTTAGTTTACACATTTCAGCAAATTTATTATATTAAAGGTCATAAATAGTCTCTTTATACAGCTTTGTTAGTTGCGGCTCCCATGAGACAGACCAGTTTAACAGGGCCATCAATGGATCTGCAGTACTTTTGCCAAATTCAGTCAATGTATATTCTACTCTTGGTGGAACCTCTGGAAAAACTTTACGGACGACCATGCCATAACTTATCAAAATCTTTAAAGTTTGATTGAGCATTTTTGGCGATATACCCTTAATTTGCCTCAGCAATTCACTACTGCGTTTACTGCCCTGCATTAATGCCATCAGGATGAGTAGTGTCCACTTATTTGCTATGAGCGTTAATGACTGATTCAGGATACAACTTTCATCTAAACTGGATTTCAACAGTAAAGATTGCTGTAACTTAAAATAATTTTCATTTTTTTCTCCTATCTCATTGATTATTTCGTCCATATCTTACTTTAAAGTGCTTATGTGACTTAATGGTGCCTACTTGCAAATATATAGTCTGGGATTTACTTTTGTACATAATCTTAGGAAATATGGCTTTAGAAAATACACCTGGTCAGCAAATTTTGCTGAATTTATTGGATGCTTTTAACAAGGATACACAAACTGTTTTATCGCTTTTTGATCCAACGGCAACTGTAGAATATCCTTATGCGAAATCAATAGGCTCAGCTTACCGATTGACCATGGATGACTACAGAAGACACCTGGATAATATCCTTCCGGATATGCCCGATATTATATTCTCAGAATTAAATGTTTATCCATTGGCCGAGCAGGATTCCTATTGGGCGGAATTTCATGGCGAAACTAAAGTTCCAGCAACAGGGGACTTATATCAACAGGATTATGTCGTCCATTTTAGATTAGAAAGCGGGAAGTTCATTTACTACAAAGAATATTGGAATGTCCTCCCCGTTCTTAAGACTTTAATGGGAAAAGACAAAGCTCAGCAGATCATTGACAACCACTTATCTTAACAATATGAAGAAAATAGCAATTGCAGCTGCTACAGGTAATATTGGAAGCAGTGTGGCGAGGCAAATAGCCTCACATGGAGCGACACCATTGTTGCTAGGTCAAAACCTCAAAAGATTAGACGACCTGTACATTAGTGAGGGGGTATCAATAGTGGCAGATATTAGTAATACGGAACAAGTGATTGCAGCAACTGAAGGGGCAGAAGCTTTGTTCTGGGTAGTTCCGCCAGTACTTAACGTATCTAGTTTACATGAATGGTATCAAAAGGTGACTGATGCAGGTGTTGCTGCCGTTATTCAAAACAAAATCAACAGAGTTGTACTTGTCTCTTCCCTTGGGGCCAGCAGTTCGCCGAACTTGGGAACCGTAAGCTATTGTGGAGATATGGAAGCGGCTTTTGACAAGCTTGACGCTAACGTATTGGCGTTAAGACCAGGTTATTTTCTGGAAAATTTTATACTACAGGCAAAAGACATTCGCGAGAAAGGAATTTTTACTTTTCCTTATGACAGCGATCATGATATTCCTTTTATAAGTTCAGATGATATTGCTGAAGCGGCATCACGTTATCTTCTTGGTGAAACTTGGGCAGGCCATTGGAAATTAAACCTCATGGGTCCGGAAAACATAACCTTAGCACAAGCAGCATCTCGCCTATCGGCCATGATGGGTAAGTCAGTTAAGTATGTACAACAATCTGGTGAAGAGGTAAAAGCTCAACTGAGTAGTTGGGGAACGTCTGAACGCGTACAACAAGAATTGATGGATTTATTTTCTGCCTTAGGTGATTCAAATGGGCCATATGCCACCCCTCGAACTATAGAGGCAACTACAGCTACAACTTTCGAGCAGTTTTTAGAACGGAAGTTCCTATCTTCGCTTTAATTAGATGTGTTTAAATCGTTGATTGTTTTTCGAAGTCCGTTTTTATGGTCTTAGAAATAACCTATTCTCAGACGTAGTTGAGCACATAAAAATTATTAATCATAACTATGAAATACTTTAAGATAATTGTTTTTTGTTTTCTAATTGCCTCAGTTCTTAGCTTACTGGGTGTGTTCGTTCTGCAATCTACCGGTTTAATTGGTAAAGCAGATTCAGATTTTAGAAACCTCCCTTATGGAATCGCTATTGGCATTAATTTCTTTTTTTTTCTTTCAAGCTTTACCATTCTACTCAATCTTAAAGAAAAAGTCCGCGATAATAATACATATAAGGCAATGAGTTTTTTCCTGCTACCGGCCATATTTGTAGTATTTCTACTATTAGGATCGTGGAATCAGCCTTGGCCAGGCATACTATTTTGCGTTCCTTACTTTATTGTATTATTCATTTTTTTCCTTAGGTCAAAAAATACAACACAAGGACTTTTATAAACCGATTCAAGACTATACTCCCATATTATACAGTTTATGGAAGATCTTAAGCACTTACTGGATATCAGTTATCCAATTATTCAAGCACCTATGTTGGGGGTGACAACTCCCGCCATGGTAGCAGCGGTGGCCAATGCAGGCGGCTTGGGTTGCCTGCCATTGGGTGGGTTATCACCTGAGAAATCCCTGGCCCTGGTTAAGGAAACAAAGGCTAAAACCAGTAAGCCTTTCGCTGTAAACCTCTTTGCTCACTCGCTAACATCTGAGGTTAGTGAAGAGGATATCAAAATAATGGAGAATTATCTCGAAGCGCTTCACAAGAAATATAATTTGCCGTTTGAGCATAAACCAATTTCCTCTTACCGGTTTTATAATCACCATGACCAAATAGATATCCTCCTGGATGAACAGGTACCTATTGTAAGCTTCACTTTCGGTTTGCCAGAGGCACAAATACTTTCGCAGCTTAGAGAACGTGGCGTTAAAGCGATTGGAACGGCAACAAGCATTAAAGAAGCCGCATTATTGGATAAAGCTGGCATGGATGCTATTGTCGTCCAGGGTATTGAAGCCGGGGGACACAGAGGTAGCTTTATCGATAAGGAACCCCTGCCGCAGGTTGGTTTGATATCTCTTGTTCCGCAGGTTGTGGATACCGTGTCAGTTCCGGTTATTGCTGCTGGGGGGATTTTTGATCACCGCACGATTAAAGCGGTATTTACCCTTGGTGCAGCAGGCGCACAACTAGGTAGTTATTTTCTTGCAGCAGAAGAAAGTGCCGCCAGCGAAGTTTACAAAGAACGTGTGCTCAGCTCTACTGATACCTCTACCGAACTTACCCAGGCATTTACCGGAAAATGGGCAAGGGGCATTGGAAACAGCTTCATGGAAGAAATGAAAAACTCAGGATTGGTTATACCGTATTATACCTATCAGAACAGTTTAACGGCAGCGCTCAGAGACTTCGGCAAGTCCGGTGGAATCGCTGATATTATTTCGCTTTGGGCAGGACAATCTGCATCACAAAGCAAAAGTGGCAGTACCGAAGCCTTGTTCAACAAGCTTATCCAACAAATAAAAAACGATCCTAATCCCATATTTTAAACATAAAAAAACATAATATGCCTTTGGCAAGAATAGACGTTACCCCAGGGAAGAACCGATGAGGTAGAAACTTTCTGTACATCTGAATTGGACCGTTGCCAGATCCACCAGTCAGAAACAGAACCTGACTAGTGGACAGCACTGGCGCCTATTCTCTCTGGTCATTCGTTTGATCTAATGTTTATCTATTCTACAGAATTCGATCTTTTTCATCAATGGCCAGATCATTTATGCTAGCGAACCGTTTTTCCATTAGCCCGCATTTATCAAATTCCCAAAGTTCATTCCCAAAGCTACGGAACCATTGCCCTTGCTGGTCATGCCATTCATATTCAAAGCGAACTGCTATACGGTTTTCAGTAAATGCCCAAAGTTCTTTTTTAAGCTTGTAGCCAAGCTCATTCTTCCATTTGTTTGCTAAAAATACTTTTACTTCTTCACGGCCAGAAATAAACTCCGACCGATTGCGCCATTCTGTATTAAGGGTATAAGCCATGCATACTACCTCAGGATCGCGGCTATTCCATGCGCGCTCTGCAAGCATAACTTTCTCCACCGCGGAATCGTAGCTAAACGGTGGTACTGGGTTTTTAATTTCCATCACTTTATTTGATTTATAGGATATTTAGAAAAAGCCCAGCTTGTACTGGGCTTACTTTGATCACATTTAGGCAGTATTACACCCAAAAATCTTATTTTGGAAGGGTGGAGAGAAACTTCAGTATTTCGCTTCCTATCTCCTGTCCATGGGTTTCTAACGCAAAGTGGCCAGTATCATAAAATTTCACTATTGCGTCAGGAATATCTTTTTTATAGGCCTCAGCCCCGATAGGGAGAAAAAATGGATCTTTATTTCCCCACACAGCGAGCAATTTTGGTTTGTTGGTTCTAAAATACTTTTGAAACGATGGATACAGATCAACATTTGTTTTATAGTCTTTTAACAGATCAAGCTGAATCTCTGCAGATTCTGGCCTATCTAGAAAATACTGATCCAAAATATAAGCTTCGGGGGCTAAGAGCGATGTATCGGTAACGCCAGTGAAGTACTGGAATTTCGTTCCCTCTTTGCTATAAAAGGTTCTTAGCGCATCTCTATTTTCCTGGGTGTCATTTTCCCAATATTTCTGAATAGGATTCCAGCCCGTACTTAGTCCTTCTACATAAGCATTGCCATTCTGTGAAATAATCCCCGTAATTTTCTCTGGATTCGCAAGTGCCAAACGATATCCGGTTGGCGCACCATAATCAAATACATAAATTGCAAACCTTTTTAAACCTAATTCATCTATAAAGCCCTGCATTGTTTTGGCCAGATTTTCAAATGTATAGGTATAAGTTTTACGATCTGGTAAATCAGTATTTCCAAATCCCGGAAGATCAGGGGCTATAACGTGATATTTTTTGTTTAACAACGGTATCAGATTGCGGAACATATGTGATGATGTTGGGTAACCATGCAACAATAATATTGTGGGTGCTCCTGCTGGACCCGACTCCCTATAAAATACGCCAAGTCCGTTTACATTTACCTTACGGTGATGAACAACCCCAACTTCTAAAGCAGGACTTGTTTTAATTGTGTTTGATTGTGCCATAATTTCTGTTCTCCCTAATAAGCCAGTCATGATTATTGTGAAGGCTATTTTTAGTTTTTTCATTTTCCTTTTTTTTTATTCAAAAGTAAACTAGATATTTGATCATTAAAAATGATTTATAAAGATACCATGTATCTTAATTTAAGATTTATGAACACAAATGACCTTAATTTATTTGAAGCCGTTGCGCATTATGGAAGTTTTACAAAGGCTGCTGAAGCGATGTTTACAGTTCAATCGAATGTAACTACCCGTATAAAAAACTTGGAAGAGGAGTTTGGTGCACTGCTTTTTACCAGAAACAACCGCAAGGTCGAATTAACTCCGGAAGGCGAAAAACTTATTCACTATACAAAACAATTCAAGCATATTTTTGATGAGGCGAAAAGGTCGATTGGGAAAAGTGACGTCGTAAAGGGCCAGATTAAAATTGGATTTTTGGAAACCATGATGACCCTGAAAGGCCCTGAACTTATTAATGAACTTGCCTCAAAATTTCCTTTTGTTGACCTGGATTTTAGATCCGCGATGAGCGCCAGCTTAATAAGTGATGTATTGAATTATAAATTAGATGCAGCATTTGTCCCTGCTCCTCTTGACATTCCGGAGCTTGAACAAATTAAAATAAAAGACGAACAGGTCGTGATTGTTGCTCCGGCAGATTGTGAAAATCTTGATATTTTACTTGCAAAAAATCCGCTTAAAACAATAGTTTTCGATCAAGGTTGCGTATTTAGAGCTAAACTTGACTCTTGGCTTGTAAGCAGAGGTATTATCCAATATCATAAAACAGTAATGAATTCCATTGAAGGCGTTGTAAATTTTATTGAATCCGGAATTGGATTTAGTGTGATGCCAGAAGAAATCATAAGTACGTTTTATGGCAATAGAAAAATAAAAACATTCCAACTACCAAAGGAATTGGGCCTTATGACAACAATTTTGGTCTATAGAAAAGATGTGCCACTTTCCCCTGCTTTAAAAGCTTTTATCAGCATAAGTGGCGGAACAAAAAGTATCAATATCGATAAATAAAATTTCACCTTAGCGTATAGCGGAGGAAATAAGTATGAAACGACTGCAGCATATTTATACCCTGTTCATTTGACATCGTTAGACGCCGACATTGGTTCGTTTATTGAGACAAGTCAGTGTAGAAATACACCAAAATTATCTTTTTCTTTGTTGCTTTTAGGAACTAAAACTCTTGTCACGATATGAAAACCCACTTGCTTTCTATATTTCTGATCAGTTCTTCCTTTCTCACTTTCGCTCAGGAAGCGGGGTTTCGTTCGCTTATTTCACGTAGCAAGCCTGGAATTACCGATACTATCTTAACTATCCGCGCCAAAAATAATACAGCCGTGCAGATCCCGATGACGATTGTCAAGGGAAGAGATAAAGGTCCGACATTCACAGTTATGGCAGGAATACATGGTATGGAATACCCACCGATCCTATCCTTGCTGGAGTTTCGAAAAGAGATTGATCCCGCGTTGTTGAAAGGACAGGTAATCATAATACCAATCGTCAACCAAACCTCCTTCTACACTCGGACACCTTTTGTAAACCCTCTGGATGGTGTCAATCTGAACAGGGCATTTCCCGGAGACCCAGACGGGACGATCACTGAGGTAATGGCTGATTTCCTAACCAAAGAGGTTTTCGCCTCTACGGATGTACTATTGGACATGCATGGCGGAGATGTTGGTGAAGATTTGATTCCTTTCATCTGCTATTATGATAACAAGCAGTTCAGAAATCAGACCGCATTGGCTTCCCGCCTGAGCGAGATCAGCGGATTTGAAACGATTGTAGCTTATCCATATATATTGTCACCGGATCAGCCAGCAATGTATGCCTTCAAACAGGCTGTCAGGCAAGGTGTAACTGCTCTTAGTATCGAAATCGGAAGACTTGGGAATTGGCGAAAAGAGGAAGTATCACTGGCCAAAAAATCCTTATTCCGCTTAATGGCGGAATTGAACATGTATGGGACAAAATCAGCAAATAATGTTTCTCAGGTCAGGGCGAGATATAATAAACAGGCTTATGTATCTGTACCTGTACAAGGGATTTTTGTGAGCGAAATGGCTGCCGGTGATCGGATCGTTAAGGGCGCGGAGGTGGGTTATATCACCGATGTCTTTGGTAGAAAGAAATTGCCTGTCTATGCACCTGAATCTGGTATTATCTTGTATAAGATTGGCACACCACCAGTAAATAAGGGTGAAACACTTTTATGCATAGGTTTCTGAGTGGTCCACTCCCGCCGTGGTAGCAGCGGTTGAATTGACCCTTTAGATTTCGTTTGAGTAATAATGACAACTGAGAGAGCTTTAGCTCCGATATAAGCTTGGCTGATTACAACGCAAACTTTTTCTCATCATGATGTCGGTCTGCTGGTCATCACCAAGTTTGAAAATGTGTTTATCAAACTCAATAAAACCATTTTTTTTATAAAAATTAATGGCTCTGGGGTTTTCTTCCCATACTCCTAGCCATACATACTCAGCACTCTTTTCCTGAGATATCTGCATTGCTTTTTCGTAAAGTAGCTGTCCAACTTTTTTGCCGTGATAGGCTTGTACAACATATATTCGTTCAATTTCAACAGAGTTAACATCTTTCAGTTCTGTCTGCGACTTTCCAGTATTAAGCTTTAAATAACCAATAACATCACCACCGGTAACCGCAAAGTAAAACTGTGAATATGCATCGGTCAGCTCAGCTTCCAGTTTGTGTAGGGAGAAACCCTCTTGGAGATATTTAGCCATATTTTCTTCTGTGTTGCTTGCAGAGAAGGTTTCGGAAAAGGTTTGCTTACCAATTTGCGCTAAGGCTTCAATATCTCTTAGGGTAACTTTCTTGATTTCTATATTTTCCATTTTGCAATTATTTGATTGTATTTCCTTAATGCGATACGGCCTTTAATCCGATAATAGAACCAATTAGCGTCATTATAAAAAGCATTCGTAGAAAAGTTGCAGGTTCTTTAAATACCAGTATTCCTACTAGAACGGTTCCAACGGCACCAATTCCTGTCCATACGGCATAGGCGGTTCCAATTGGTAGGGTCTGCGTAGCTTTGATCAGTAGTCCCATGCTCACCAATAGCATGACCACGAAGCCTGCATACCAGCTTATCATTTCATTTCCTTGAGATTCTTTTGCCTTTCCCAAACAAAAAGCAAAGCCTACCTCAGCCAAGCCACCTAAAATTAAAAGTATCCAGTTCATCTGTTTTATCTATTTAACTGATTTTATATATGTCATTCCTGCCTTAACCATCGAGAAAGAATAGGTTTCATGTTTCTCACAACGGGTTTGTAGTCTAAGTTATAGCGGTAAGAGCCTTTTCAAATTCGGCATGCTTTTCTATCAGTACCATCAACTTATCTAAATCTAACGGGCTGCAAGGTCTTATGTTGAATGCTAACTGTTCCATAAGTACAAAACTACATTATCTGGTAATGCCTAAAAATGCTATTATAGCATATAGTAATGCTTATATTGCATTAATGAATATTCAACAGATCAAATATTTTTTAGCCCTTGCGCAGGAACTCCACTTCTGGAAAACAGCTGGAAGGATGCATATCACCCAATCTGCCCTTAGCCGTCAAATCCAGGCACTGGAACGTGAATTAGGTGTTCAGCTATTTGAGCGTGACAAACGGAATGTTAAGCTTACTTCTGCAGGGCAATTCTTACGAGAAAAGTGGGAAGTGCAAATTAATGAGTTGGAGTTTTTTCATGAACACGCCCGTCAGATACAATTAGGTGAAAGCGGCACTATAATTATTGCGCACCCCGATTCAATATCTGCATCCATCATGCCGGACATGCTCAGCAGTATTGCTTCAGCCTATCCTAAACTTAAGATCGAACTTGTACAAGTACGGTATGAAGATCAGCTGGAGTTCCTACGCAACTACAAAATAGACCTCGTGATTACCAGGGATATCAATAATGCCGATGATATCCGTTCAGAAAAGATTTCGACCGACTTTTTGTCTATTGTAGTGCCCGAGAATCATCCTTTTCGTAACGCAGAGGATCTTACGAAAGAAACGCTTAGCAGCCAAAAGTTTATCTTACCCATAAAGGACGGGGGAAGCAGTTACAGTGACCTTATTCAACAGTTATTTCGAACTTATGATATTGTGCCTGATGCATACTTACATTCGGAGTTTGGTTCAGCAATTATTGCCTTGGTGAAAAAGGGTTTAGGTATAGCCGTAATGCCTAACTCTTACATGTTCCATGAAATTCCCGGTATTAGATTTATCACCTTGCCATTTCAGACCGATCTATTCCTTAATTGGAGAGTTAATGATCATCATCCGGTTCTAAATAATGTACTACAGTTCATTCTGAAAAGCTAATATGTCTTTAAGTAACTTAAATTATTAAAATTCCCTCATTAACTGATAATCAAATAGGATTCGGAATATTTGTATCATATCATATGTCAATATACTGGCCTCTTGATGCTGTTTTTTTTTATCGAGTTATTCAATGTTGGTTCGCCAACATTATATCTTCCCTTGAAAAGGATATATTAGCCTTATCAAGGCCTTCTTAGAGCCTTGGTCGGGTGTTGTTCGTAGTTACCCCAATTTTTACACAGCGTTGGCCTATCTAAAACCCATCCTTAACCCAACTACACTCGATTTTTCTTGTAAACACAATCCGCGAAGGACTCTCCGGGTCAAATCCGGACAAAGCATAACAAGAGCTACACCCGGACTCTAACTCTATAAAATTTTTATGGAAATCTGAATTTCCTTACATCCCTTTAATATAAAGCGGAGATTGAAAGCATAATTACCTGAAAATAGACAGGTATAAAACGGCATGATCTTCGCGCAAAAAATAAAAAAGAACAAAATGGAAACGATCTACAATTCAAAAATCAAGAAAGTGATGCCAGGAGCAATTTTAGCCCTGTTTTTACTCTGTGGAAGTTTTATCAGCGCTAAAGCAGACGTCATCAGATTGCAGGTTAAAGAAGAAACAGCTAATTGCACAGGTGTTGCTCCACAAACCTGCATGTTGGTTAAGTATAAAAGCAGCAAAGACTGGGAGCTTTTTTATAGCGGTATAAAAGGTTTTAAATACACACCGGGTTACCGTTACACCCTTTCGGTTCAGCGTACCAAAAGGAAAAATGTGCCAGCAGATGCTTCTGCCTATACCTACAGACTGATTAAAGTTATTAAGAAGCAGAAAATTGCCGTTAAAACGGACGATCCGACCAGTCAAGAATATGCCTGGGCGTTTATTGCAAAACACCGCTGGAACCTGATCCAGCTGAATAACAAAACTCAGGAAAACTCACCTGCCTTCTTAGTTTTTGACATTACCACAGGCAAAGTAAATGGAAATTCAGGGTGTAATTCTATTTTCGGTTCTTTCGAACATACTGCGAATACAATCAGTTTCAAACAACTCGCAAGTACGATGATGGCCTGCCTGGATGATAAATCCAACCAGTTGGAGCGCGAGTTCAGCCAGGCCATTACGGGTAAGACCTTTACTTTCGATATCGCAGAGCAAACCTTAAATCTTTATCAGGATGGAAAAATCGTACTGATGTTTGGCATGGCTCCATTAGATCTGTCACAAAAAAGGTAATTGTACGCCTACAAATTAAATAATCCGGATTGCTTTCTTATTTTCGTGAACTATAAAAAACTGAACGAATGAAGAAATCTTTATTGCTACTCTGCACTTCCGGATTATTCCTAAACCTACAGGCGCAGCAGCAAAAACTAACCTTTGAGCAGACACAAGGTAAAATTCCTTCTCTGACCAATCCCATCAATACAATCTCCGGCTGGAGTGATGAACAGCATTATATAGAAACAGATCCTAAAACCCGTCAGCAATACACGGTTGACGTCAAAACAGGAACAAGACTTCCTTACACACCCCCTCCCAAAAGCGATGTAAGCGTAATGATCAAAGACAATGATGTCTATATTCAATACGGCAAACAAGAGCCTAAAAAATTAACCACAGATACTGCTGCTGAAAAGAACCCTACACTTTCTCCTGATGGAAAATATGTAGCCTTTACACGGAATGGCGATCTTTACGCGGTCGATGTGACCAGCGGAAAAGAAATCCGTTACACCACCGATGCGACCGATGTAATTTATAACGGTTATTCTTCCTGGGTATATTTCGAGGAGATCTTAGGCCGTCCAACGCAATATAAAGCCTTCTGGTGGTCTCCGGACAGTAAAACAATAGCTTTTATGCGTTTCGATGATACCAAGGTTCCTATGTTCCCTATTAACGGGTCGACAGGACAGCATGGCTATGTCGAAAAGACACGTTATCCTAAAGCTGGAGATCCGAATCCTGAAGTACGTATCGGTTTTGTACCTGCTTCCGGCGGTGCTGTAACCTGGGCAGACTTCAATGCTAAGGACGACCAGTATTTTGGCACACCTTACTGGAGTTTTGATAGTAGTAACCTAATGGTTCAATGGATGAACCGCGGACAGGATAACCTTAAATTCTACGCAGTTAAACCAAATAATGGGGCAAAAACTGAGATCTATGATGAGAAGCAACCGTCATGGGTAGATCTGGATTACGATGAACGCATTACTTATCTGGGTGACAATAAACATTATATCCTGAAAAGTGACCGTACGGGCTGGGCACATTATTACCTGTATACATTGGCAGGCAAGCTGATTAATCCAATTACGAGCGGCAAATGGCAGGTAACTAAACTACTGAAAGCGGATGAGAAAAATAAAATCATCTACTTCATGGCAAGAAAAGAAGCCTCTACCACAACCGACCTGTACCGGGTTAATTACGATGGAAAAGGACTAAAACGACTGACCTTCGGAAATTATACGCATCAGGTTGCTTTATCTCCATCTGGCAAACAATTTATCACGACATATTCCAATGTTTCCACTCCACCAAAACAGGCATTGCTGGATAACAACGGTAAACTGATCCGTGAAATTGCAGACAGCAAATCTCCGGACTTCGGAAAATTCGCCGTCGGCAAAACAGAAATGATTTCTATTCCTACTGATGACGGATACCTGTTACCAGCAGTAATTACTTACCCGGTTAATTTTGATGAGTCTAAACAATACCCCGTAATTTTCAGCATTTATGGAGGCCCTAATGCAGGAACAGTAACCAATACCTGGAAAGGCACAGCCGGACAGTGGTGGGCAAATGAAGGTATTATCCAGATCGCTGTAGATCACCGTGCTTCAGGACAATTTGGCAAAGAAGGCGTTGCGCTTATGCACCGTAACCTAAGTAAATGGGAAATGAAAGATTACATTACCGCAGCGCAATGGCTGAAGGCCAAGCCATGGGTTAACCCAACTAAATTACTCATTACCGGTCATAGTTACGGTGGTTATATCACAACAATGGCTTTAACCAAAGGCGCCGATTATTTTGATTATGGTTATGCAGGAGCGCCTGTTACCAGCTGGGAATTGTATGACACCAGTTACGCAGAGCGTTTCATGGACACGCCGCAGGAAAACCCTGAGGGTTATAAGAATGCATCTGTACTAACTTACGTAGACCAGTACAAAGGTCTGTTACGCATTATGCATGGTGACATGGATGACAATGTCCACATGCAGAACACGATACAACTGATAGACAAATTACAGGATGCTAACAAACATTTTGAACTGATGATCTATCCGGGTGGCAGACACGGCTGGGCGAACACAAAAGGAAAGCATGATTTTTCTGAAAGAGCACGTTTCTACTACCTCAATTTGCTGGACAAACCTGTTCCTGCAGATTTGCTGAAATAAAGAATAAACTCTTTAGCTTGTTGAGAAGCTAGAAAACGGCGGTTCCAGATTTGGGGCCGCCGTTTTTGTTTAACCCTCCTTCGGGTTTCAGTTTCATAGACCACGTTAATTTACACAGTAACCCCACAAGAGCCCATACGGTTGTGGGGTCTTGTGGGGTTACTGTGGGTTCTGGTGGGTAATTTGCGACCGACAGTAAGAGAAGACTCTAACAACACCCGAACGAAACAAGGGAATGGACAGGATTAACAAAATTCAAAACATATTCCCAGATAAAGCATTCATTAACACCATATTGCTTAATGAAAGGACATTATTACTGAATCTATCACGTCCTTTATTCTTTTCTTTGTTATAACCAAATATCAATTATGAAAAAGATCTGTTTATTTATTGCCGGGCTCCTCCTGTCCTGTTCCGTTTTTGCCCAAAAAAATTATCTGGAAGAATCTACGTCTGCTAAAAAGCAACGCCTGCAATGGTGGCAGGATGCTAGATTTGGTATGTTTATCCACTGGGGTCTATATGCTGTTCCTGCGGGAGAATACAACGGGAAGGATGGTGGTGCCGAATGGATAATGGATACACATAAAATTCCAACATCAGAATACGAAAAATATGCCGCACAATTTAATCCTCAGAAATTCAATGCCAAAGAGTGGGTAAGCATTGCCAAAGGTGCCGGAGCAAAATACGTCGTATTTACTTCTAAGCATCATGATGGTTTCAGTATGTGGGACAGCAAAATAACCAACTACGACATCATGGATGCGACACCTTTTAAAAGGGATGTGATTAAAGAACTGGCAGATGCCTGTAAAGCTGCAGGGATCGAGTTCGGTCTTTATCATTCTATTATGGACTGGCACCAGCCCGATGCCAACCCTAAACAAAAAACTGAGCAGAAGCCCGATTTTAGTAAATACAGAGAAGAATATCTGAAACCACAGTTAGCAGAATTAATTAAAAAATATGATCCGGCTATCTTATGGTTTGACGGGGAGTGGACTCCTGAATGGACCGAAGAACAAGGTAAAGATCTTTATAATTATTTACGAACCCTCAAGCCGTCCCTGATCATCAATAATCGTATCGGCAAAGCTCGTAACAGTATGGCGGGAATGAATAAATATGAAAATGCTGCCGGAGATTTTGGTACGCCGGAACAAGAAATCCTGAAGTCAAATTCCAAGGATTATTGGGAAAGCTGCATGACAATTAACAATAACTGGGGATTTGTAAAGAATGATCATAATTGGAAATCGGCCGAAAAGCTGATCGACAATTTAATCGATGTGGCAGCAAAAGGTGGTAACTACCTGCTGAATGTTGGCCCGGACGCACAGGGAGAGATCCCGGAACCAAGTGTTGAACGTCTGGCAGAAATGGGTAAATGGCTTGATATTAATAAGCAAGCGATCTATGGAACTAAAAGTCTAACTAATTACAAAGAAGGTGATAACATCCGATTTACGCAAAGTACCGATGGCAAAATAACATATGCTATTTTTGATAAGCATAGCGGTGATTAAATTAAGATCTCTTCCATCCATCCAAAAGCAGGCTCAAAAATATATCTGCTTGGTATAGATAAACCGTTAACCTGGACAAAAAGCAATGGTGGCTTTACCGTTAAACTACCCGCGGAACTACCCGGCAAATACGCCTGGGTACTTAAAATTCAGCCGGCTGCCTGAATTTTTAATTGAAGGTATTGAGTTAACATTAGCGGCATTTTACACCAAAATCAAGCATGGAAATAAAAATCGTAATTCCACTAATTTGACTGACTTTTCGTTAAGCTGGGATTATAGCCAAAATGACTTTTATATAAACGGGAAAAATGCGAAACATTTTCATAACCTACCTCATAACAAACATCTGCAATGGTTAATTGAGTGGAAGAAATTAATTCTTTAGCTTTTTGTAAGCGTTTTTCCTGAATCCATTTCGCGGGGGTGGTTTGAAATAATGCCTCAAATTCACGGCGAAAGCCTGACAAACTTCGTCCTGAAATGTATGCCAATTCTTCAAGTGTATAAGGCTTAAGGTAATTTATTTGTACAACATTCATTAAATCTCTGGTATCATTGCGATTAAGATTCATCAATTGTTGCAGGAAAACCGGATTTTCTTCGGATAAGTCATAAAGTAATTCCAATATTTTCAATTTATACAAACCTGTTTTTATTTTTTCAGTATCATCAAAATAGGGCTTTAACGATGCTAGAAAGGTTTGCAACCGTATTCCATAAGGATGAATCAAAATTTCATTATTTGGTGTGTTATGTTTAGAATAATCATCCATTTCAACTAACTTAATAAAATCAAGAATAATATCTTTTTTCAGAGAAAAGGAAACACTTTCATACATATAATCATCTTCTTTTTCGCCTCTTTTTACAATCTCAACATAAGTCGCTTTTTTCATTAATAACATTTCTCCCTTTTTTAAAGATAACAACTGATTACCGATTTGTAATTCATTTGTTCCTTCCACAGCGAATAATAAAAAATGCTCTTTGAGCATATTCGTTTTATGAAATGGAGTTTTATGTTGTTGCCTACAAATTTCTGTCGTTCCAATTTTGTCAGATGTTAGTACGATATGTGTTCCCGCATACAAGTCCTTATTCTCAACTTTTTTCTCAATATTCATATTGCTCTGATTTTCGGAAAATTACATAATCCTTTACCGTATAATTCTAATTAACGTTAAAAATATATTGAAAGAAATAGTCATTAAATATGGAAGTTTTAGCAATCGTGTTGTGCTTTCTAATATGGAAATTTGAACTATTTAAAATTCGAAATATGATACAGTTTAAAAATTCAGAAAAAGTATTCAAGATCAATGGGTTGTCACAGGTCGTAGAAATTCCATTAGGAAATCAGAAAATGTTAGTGCTATCCGGACAAATTCCTCTCAATCAAAAGGGAGAATTGGTAGGTAATGACGTACGAACACAAACGGTTCAAATTTTCGAAAATGTAAAAGCTATTTTAGAAAGTTGCGGTGCTAGTTTAAACGACATTATAAAACTCGGGATATTTATAACAGATATTTCGCAAACGGCTGTTTACAGAGAAGTAAGAGACCAATATATTAATCTTGAAACGCCACCAACAAGTACACTTTTGGAAGTGAAAGGGTTGTTTAGAGCTGATATTTTTATTGAAATTGAGGTTACAGCTATTGTAGCAAACTAATTTTTTTAGCCACAAGACTAAGCCAATTACTTTCTATAAGAGTTGATATGTAAGCTTTTAATATAAAGAAAACAATTTATGAAACATGTAATTGTCGTAGCAATGATGATTCTTTTAATCTCAGCATGCAAAAAAGACAGCAGTATTGATGATGATAATATCGTGGATAGTGTTAAAACTCCATCTGACAAAACATCATGGTGGCAACCTAAGGCTGGTATGTCCTTCGATTGGATGCTGGATGACCTTCAACCCGGAGCTTCCTTTACGTCTGAAATTGTGGACGTCGATGCATTTACAACCTCTGCCGCACAAGTAGCCACATTACACGCTCAAGGTAAAAAGGTTATTGCCTATATTTCTGTGGGGACAATAGAAAACGACAGACCTGATGTTAATTTACTTCCCGCGGATGTCATTGGAAAAGTATACCCGGAGTGGCCTAATGAGCGCTGGCTGAACATTAAAAAATTGGATAAGTTAAAACCCTGGCTCAATTCCAGAATCAATATGATTTTAAAAAAAGGATTTGATGCAATAGAACCTGACGATCTTGATAGTTACTCAAATGAAACAGGCTTTAAAATAACCTTGAATGACACGAAACTATATTGCGACTATCTTATAAAACTGGCACATGAGAATGGTTTAGGTATCGGTCAGAAAAATGTGCAAGAATTATCGGTGGAGTACAGTACTAAATTCGATTGGGTATTAACTGAAGATGCTTTTGATCAAGGCTGGCTGAAGGATGTTAAATCTTATATAGATCTTAACAAACCCGTATTTGTAGTAGAATACACCGATAAAATATCTGAAAAAACATTTGCAGATGAGGTATGTCCAGCTTCTCAAATTTTAAAATATACGGCTGTACTTAAGCACAGGAACCTTGATAAATGGGTTTTCAAATGTAAATAAACACATTCATCTTTAAGAAACTCATTAGTTTATAAATTGTAATGTATATAGCGACTGTAAACCTTGTATAGTTTTGCAATTGCAATATAAAATGGCTTATCCTGAAATGGCTATACATTTTACTGAATTAATTTTAGATAGACTATACACGCAAATTTGTTATTCCTGTATCAATTATACAAGTTGCTTTTCATTTGGTTTGCACCATTTAGGTTTCCATCTTTTTTTCAATGGCCCGTGTTTCAGGTGTGCCTGTTCTAGAGTTAGACAATCACAACTACTCCCATTGCTGCTTCAATTGGATAATGGTAATATCGCTTACCCAAACTTGCTCAGCTCTATAACAGATAGATTTTAGATGTAAAACTTAGGTAAAAACATGTTCCAGGTCCATTTGTGAATTAATTTTTTAAGTGCGTTTTTGCTTTTGGCGCAACTAATCCAAAACTATATTGTCCTATGACTATGAAGAATTTTATTTTCCTAGTATTATCTGTTTTTTCATCAGTCGTATGTCTTGGCCAACAAAACCATTCCAAAAACACCGTTCCACTAAAGGCGAAATTTATTACCAGCGATATACCTCAGTTCTGGGCAGCTTTTGATTCTGCCGGGCGGGCGCCGCTTAGGAGCCGGGAGATTTATGATGAACTTTATTTTAACAAAGGCTCCTACGGCTTGGGAATATTTAAGACTGCGGCCATAGGGACTACCGAAGCATTCGCTTCCAAGATCGAAAAATACGATAAGTATTATCGATCTATCAGAAGGAACACCCTTCAGGTACAAGGTGCCATACCTGCAATGAGGAAATCGTTTCAGCGGCTGAAAGAGCTTTATCCTGCGTCCGTATTTCCTGACGTTTATATCGTAATGGGGTCAATGGGGTCAGGTGGGCGTTCTATGGCCGAGGGACTTTTTATCGGCGCTGATGTAAACTGTGCGGATGAAAGTTCAGACTTCACCAACATAAGCCCAGCATTCTCCAAAATCTTAAAATCCTTGACTTTGGATAAAATGCCAACCCTAGTGACACATGAATTAATCCATTATCAGCAGAACTATACCGATACCAGCAAGAACATCCTTAGTCGTGCTATAGCAGAAGGGAGCGCCGACTTCGTATGTAAACTGATAACCGGTACTACTGCTAACCATCTTTTGCACCAATACGGGAAAATGCATGAAAAAGAATTATGGACGCAATTTAAAAATGAACTTAGCAGTAATGATATTCAGAAATGGTTCTATTATCCTGCAACCGACTCAAGGCCTTCAGACCTGGGTTACTACATTGGGTATAAGATCACGGAAGCCTATTACCTGAGGTCAAAAGACAAGAAAAAGGCAATTGAGGAAATTTTTAATATAAGCAACTTCCGCTCGTTCTTAGAGAAAAGCGCATACGGATCAAAATTGTAATATAAATTTTTGGAAGTTGCACGGTGCAAGTGCGTAAGCTTTGAAACTTAAAAATGTTTTTACTGAAAAAAAACTAAGATATACAGTATGTGAGTTTTTATATATATTTCGTGCTTTGACCAAGCTTAAGTTAAAGCTAAATAATACATACTATCACAACTTATAATCATTGTTAAATAAATCTGCTAGATAAACATTAAATAACAGTCTCAAAAAACGAAGGTATGACCAATATCTAACCTAATTTTTGAAATTACGAGAAAATGATTAAATCACCGTAATAAACTAATGCCATTTATTACGTAGCGAAAACAGTAATCGGTAACCTTTTTGACTATGGATTTTGAAGTGCTCTAACTATAGAAGAAGATGTAGAAGTTGGTGATCTTGTAATACAAGATAATAAGATAGGAGATATTTGTAGCATAGTTATTGTAATTAATAATAATATTATATATTTGTATCGTCATTTCCCTCGGGAAAAGGACCTGGTTGGCCGCATTACCGTAATTGCGGCATTTTTTTTATCCCTGATTTTTATACCAGTCTTCTCTTTTTTCAAAATATTCCCGATTCCGTTTGCTGTCAATATGAAAGCAACTGACTATGATGTAATCTGGGGTAACTCGTTGCATGATCACTAGAAAGTTTTCTTCTTTATACCAATAGTACTCTCTACTGATGCCATCGGATTCAGGATAATCAAAGCAAGTGATTTCTTCCTCCTGATAGTTTTCTAGTATGCATCTAATCCATTGTACCTTGTTCGCGCGATGTCGATCAAATACCCGTTCCCTACCTTTGCCTTTCCTGGTAATTAAATGCACGAATGTTTCAGGGTAGCCCTCATAGCCTTCGATTGTAGATGCACTCATGATTATTCTAACCGTAAGACCCTTAAATACAAAAGGGTTATCTATAAAATCACGAACGTATATTTCATAAATTTCATCTAATTGATCGTAAGTTGGATCCATAGACAATCCAGGAATTAAGTCATCAAGTTCAAATAATTCCATTATTGCCGAAGTGGTGCCTGATGATCTGAAATTTTAAATTTGGTTTCCCACGGGGTTGTTCCTTCGTCAAGACAAAAGCCCGATTTCGCTTCTAAATATTGTACGAATTCAAGCTTTGCGGGATTTGCAGGCAAATTATCTTTAATATTGGTTCTAGATTTATAAGCAATTGCGCCTATGAAAAGATCTGTGAGCTGAAAAAACTCATTTTCGTGCGATCTTAAATGTTGGAATCTCCTGAATGGCGAAACGCCTGCGCATTTTTCATTTAAATATTCTTTTATCTTACTTAACTTTTCTTTACCCTTTGTATCCTTATAATCGATAAATATGCGGTAATCACCATTCGTGGGCATTGGCTGTAATAGATGAAAAATAATCCTGTAGTAATAATTGTCATGTTTCCCCATATTAAAGTCTGAATGGTCAAGACGCTCTTTGTACTTCACTAGAATACAACTAAATTCAAGAGGTGTTTCGAAAAAATAATCCACCAGCTCTTTATAGAGATCCAAGTTTTTTGCAGAAAATTTGCTCCACTTAAGCTCCTTAAACTTTCCATGCTTCTCCTTAATGCTCCTAATGCCTAGTCGCAGATCCTTAGACACTAAGTGTGGCACTTTAACGTACCCTAAAGTCATGATCGAAATTCCATCATGTTCTAAATGGCAGCTTTCATCTAAAAATAAATCGTAGGTCATAATTAATAAGCAGATCTCGGCAAAGATAGCATCATTCGTTTATTTAAACTTATCACTATGTCATTTATCGATATTTAGATCTTCATTACATCTGAACTAATGAAATATGATTATGTTAAATTCTATTTTTTCATGCAGCTTTTGCAAAAATCACCAATCCTTAAAGAAACCAAAATTTAAAAATTTGCAAAAAAGACGAACGAAATCTGCCATTGCCATAAGATTAGATCAGGAGTACTTCGGTACTAACTATGTCTTTGTATTTAAGGAATGTTAAAGGCAAGCCTAGTATCCTACAGAAAGAAGCATTGTACGCAACCAGTCTTTACCTTCTGAATTTTCAGCAGCGTAACCGAAAGATCATTATATGCGAAACTAAGCTTTCCTTTCGCCTTACGCGCGGGCAGCCTCGCAAATCCTACGAGGGTCATAACATTTTATTAAATAAAGCAAATCCCTTACAGGATAAAAAACATTTGGTTATTTGAACACTGTTCAATATATTTGCATCCTCAATTAAAATGAGAAATAAGATGGAAATATTTTTCAAGTCTGATACATCTTATAAATCATAATTATCTATGGGCATTACAGAACGGAAACAAAGAGAGAAGCAGGAGATGCGGCAGCGAATATTAGATGGTGCGAGAAAGGTATTTCTTCAGAATGGCTACGAGCTTGCTAGTATGCGCAACATTGCCAACGAGATCAACTATAGTGCAGGCGTGATTTATTTTCATTTTAAAGATAAGGGCGAAATCTTCCAGGAACTCCATAAGGAAGGCTTTAACTTATTACTTAAACAACTTCGCGTGCTGGATTCAGTGATCGATCCATTTGAGCGACTAAAGGCTTCTGGTAGAGTATTCATCCAGTTTGCACAAGAGAACAAAGATTATTATGACCTGATGTTCCTCGTAGAAGAACCTTTGAAAAATTCAGAGGAAAGTGGTTTACAGATCGCTCAGAGCGCAATTAACCATCTGCATAACCTGATTAAAGAATGTCAGGACAACGGACGGTTTAAAGGTATGGAAACTGATTATTTCTCGTTTATGTTCCTCTCTGCCATACATGGAATCTGTGCCCTTTTTTGTAAGGATCGAACCGTTAGTTTTGCGAATAGGACAAACGAAGAACTGATGGAAAATGGTTATGCCTATCTGGTCAACCTTCTGGAAAAGGGTTAACCCCTTTTTTTACTACTTTATTGAACACTGTTTAAATTTAATACAATGATTAGTCAAATCCGAAATCTATCTACTATTTACCGGCTGACCGCTTTACAGCTCTTGATCCTCCTACTCCCATCGGAGTTGAGTGCCCAAAGCCGCCTAAACGACTACATCTCGCAAGGGCTGGCATCAAATCAGAGCATCAAAGAGCAAGACTTCCTGCTCAAAAAGAACATTTATGCGCTTCAGGAAGCAAAAAGCATGTTTCTGCCCAGCGTGACGTTTTCTACCACCTATACAAAAGCCGACGGTGGAAGAACAATAGACTTCCCCACTGGCGACCTTTTTAATGCGGCCTATGCTACGCTAAACCAACTCACCGGAAGCAACTCATTTCCACAGCTGGAAAACCAGAGTATACTGCTCAATCCAGATAATTTCTATGACGCCAAGTTCCGCACAAGTTTACCCATCCTAAACGCTGAATTGGTGTACAACAAAAGGATCAAATCGCAACAGGTGGATCTGCAGAAAGCAGAAATACTGATGTACAAACGTGAATTAGTTAAGGAAATCAAAACAGCGTACTATAATTATCTGAAGGCTACTAATGCCATCAGCATCTACCAATCCTTTCTGAAACTACTCGAAGAAGGTGAAAGGGTAAATCGTAAACTCTTCGATAACAACAAGATCAATCGTACGGCCGTGATCCGTAGCCAAAACGAGGTGTCAAAAATAAACGCTTCTTTAACCGCTGCTAAGAAAACAGAGGAATCTGCCCGTTATTATTTCAATTTCCTGTTGAACAGGCCACTGACTGATCCTATTCTTACCGATGACCTTCCAGTATCGCCAGCACAGGATAACCTGCCACTGGGTGACGTTAATGGTCGTGAGGAACTAGCTAAGCTTAAGATTGCCCAAGGGATCAATAATAACCTGACCGGCCTTGCCAAATCCTACCTTATACCAAAGATCGGAACATCGCTGGATCTGGGCTCGCAAGCTTTCGACTGGAAGTTTAATGATAAAAGCAGATATTATCTGCTGGGAATTTCATTGGAATGGAACCTCTTCTCCTCCGGAAGAAACAATTATAAGATTAAACAGTCCATTGCCAGCGAACAGGCTTTATTCGCGCAGACCAATCATGTGACCAAGCAATTGCTTACCGAACTAAATGTACGAAGGGCAAACTTGCAAAGTTCTTATGCGCAATACCGGGCGGCACAGTCGCAATTAAAGACAACCCAGACCTACTATAATGACATGACCAAGCTCTATAAAGAGGGTATGGTAATTTACATAGAACTGCTCGACGCACAAAACCAATGGGTTGACGCCCAGCTCCAATCCAATATAGCACTATACGACACCTGGATATCCTTTACCGCCATCGAACGTGCCAACGCCAGTTTCAACATACAATAGACATCATGAACAAGACACAACTCACACTTATTGGGCTTACATCACTGCTGTTCGCCTGCAAAGACAAACCGAAAAACACAAGTCCCTTAGGCCAGCCCGACATCGTATCGGTTAAAGTTGCCCCTGTATCTTCATTTGGCGTAACTAATTCCATTCAGGCCACAGGCTTGGTGGGCACCGAAAATGAAGCTAATTATTCATTTAAAATTGGCGGCGTTATCCGGAGTATACTGGTTGATGAAGGACAGTTTTTTAAAAAGGGGCAATTGCTGGCCACCCTGAACACCACCGAGATCGCTGCTGGGTTGGCTCAGGCAGACCTTGAGGTAGAGAAGGCAACCCGGGATTATGGAAGGGCGACAAACCTTTACAAGGACAGCGTATTTACGCTTGAACAGTTGCAAAATACTAAGACTGCGTTGGATGTTGCCAAAAAAACAAGTGAGGCCGCTGCCTTCAATCAGCGTTATGCCAAAATCTATGCTGCCTCTGATGGTTTCGTAACCAAAAAAGTGGCCAGCGAAGGTGAAGTAATTGGAGGGGGAATGCCGGTAATTATGACAAACTCTACGCAAAAGAGTGACGGCTACCTTTTAAAGGTTGGGGTAACCGATCAGGAGTGGGCCTCAATCAAAGCAGGTCAATCTGCCTTTGTTAGTCTTGATGGCTATCCTGACCAGCAATTCCAGGCAACGGTACTGCGTAAACTCCAGTCTGCTGACGCCGCGATTGGATCCTTTCAGGTAGAATTGAAACTCCAGCTCGGCAACTTAAGGCCAGCAACCGGCATGTTTGGAAAATCAGCAATCCAGACCAATACTTCACAAAATACGACTGTAATTCCTTTCAGTGCCCTGGTAGAGGCAGATGGAGAAACCGGATACATCTTTACGCCTAAAGGTACAGACCGCGTTAGAAAGGTACCCGTAACGATCTTAAAATTTGACAACAAAAATGTTTACCTAAAAGACAAACTGGAAGGAATAGAACGCATAGTTATCTCTAACAGTGCGTATCTCAACGAACAGTCTACCGTAAAAATTATCAAGTAAAAACGCCGACATGAAAATTACAAATTTTGCCGTAAAAAACTACCAGTTTACCCTGATCATATTCGTGCTGGTGGCGGTAGTGGGCTTGCTAACGCTCTTTACCA
The DNA here is from genome assembly GCF_900103515.1 of Pedobacter antarcticus. Taxonomy (NCBI): domain Bacteria; kingdom Pseudomonadati; phylum Bacteroidota; class Sphingobacteriia; order Sphingobacteriales; family Sphingobacteriaceae; genus Pedobacter; species Pedobacter antarcticus. The sequence goes on along the minus strand of NZ_FNGZ01000003.1, from coordinate 105,970 downwards.
TGCCCCGCTCGGAAGATCCTACTACCCACCCTCCGCAATACCTGGTTACGGTAATTTATCCCGGCACCAGTCCTAAGGATATGGAAGAGCAGGTCGTGAAGCCTATCGAAAACAAGATCTACGGTCTGGAGAACATCGATAAGATCCTGACCACAGTTGAAGATGGCGTTGCCGCCATACAGATCAAATTCAAGTATGGCGTAGATGTAGACAATAAGTACCAGGAGATCTCCACAGAGATCAATGCCCTTAAAAATGGTGAGCTTCCAAAAGACATCTATTTGATTAAGACAGAAAAAATTGCCTCATCAGATGTAAAGATCATCCAGATTGCACTTATCTCCAATACCGCCTCGTCCAAAACATTAAGGGACAACGCGGATAAACTGAAGACCCAGCTGGAAAAAATCACCAATCTGAGGGAGGTGAAATATACAGGGATGCCGGAGCAGGAAATCCGGATTGACATGCAGCTCGATAAGCTTGCACAATTAAAAATACCCCTGAACGTGGTGATTGGCAGTCTTCAAAGTGAAGCAGCTGACATTCCGGGCGGAAGCATCAATATGGAAACAAAGGTCTTTAATGTAAAGACGAGTGGCAAGTTTAAGAATGTGGAAGATGTAGCCAACACGGTGATCTATAATGCAAATGGAAAAATCATATATCTGAAAGATGTGGCCCAGGTAGGCTATAAGGATGGGACAGTAAACCACATCACCAGGATCAATGGACAACGCTGTATATTGGTTACCTCTTCGATGAAGAACAATGTGGATATCAGTCAGGTTAAGAAAGAGTACACTCCGGTACTGGAGCAATTTTCCGAAACATTACCTGAGAACATTAAGCTGGTCAAAAACTTTGACCAGGCAGATATGGTGTCCAAACGATTGGGGCACCTTGGCTTTGATTTTGGACTAGCGATCGTATTGGTCGTGGTTACCCTTTTGCCGCTGGGCTTTAGGCCATCGCTGATCGTAATGATTTCTATCCCACTTTCACTGGCTCTGGGTCTGATTGCAATGAACTTGCTTGGCTTTTCGCTCAACCAACTCAGTATTGTGGGGCTTGTGGTAGCATTGGGTTTATTGGTTGATGACAGTATTGTTGTTGTCGAGAATATTGAGAGATGGCTCAGGGAAGGACATTCCAGAAAAGATGCCATTCTAAAGGGAACCAAGCAGATAGGGGCAGCGGTTGTAGGCTGTACCGCAACGCTGGTGATCGCATTTTTACCACTGGCCTTTCTTCCAGATATGGCCGGAGAATTTATCCGAAGTCTGCCTATGGCCATTATTACCAGTGTACTGGCTTCTATGATCGTAGCACTTACACTAGTGCCTTTTATAGGGAGCAAGATCCTGAAAACCCATACTCACGGAGAAGGAAATTTCTTTCTGAAAAAATTACAGGGTTTTTTGACTTGGTCATATCGGAGCGTTATGCCTCTGGCGCTGAAGTGGCCCAAAGTAACTATCGGGATATCCATCGCATTGAGCGTTCTGGCCTTTTTACTATTCCCATTGGCAGGGTTCAAACTTTTTCCTACTTCTGAAAAACCGATGTTCCTGATCAATATCAAAATGCCCCTGCAGGCAAATATCCCCGAAAGTGACCGGGTTGCAAAGCTGGTGGAAACTGAATTGAAAAAGCACAAGGAAATCATTTATTATACCTCAAACGTAGGAAAGGGAAATCCACAGATCTATTACAATGTGCATCAGCAAGACATTAAACCGGATTTCGCGCAGATTTTTGTGCAATTGGAAGAGGAAACCAGTCCAATTGACAAGACCGAACTGATCAAAAGACTCAGAAGTAAGTTCACCGATTTCCCTTATGCAAAAATAGAAGTAAAGGATTTTGAACAGGGCACTCCGATCGAAGCCAATATCGTGGTCAGAATTTTTGGAGAGAATCAGGATACCCTCAGGTCGCTCTCGTTCCAGGTGGAGGAGCTATTGCGCAAACATCCGGGAACTTTTTTCATCAATAACGAACTCAATGCCTATAAATCTGACGTGAAGATTAAAATAGATAAAGAAAAGGCCCGAACTTTAAGTGTATTGACTAGCGACGTCGACAAGGTGATCAGAATGGCCGTTGCCGGAATTAATGTAGGAGATTATATTGATGACAGAGGTGATTCCAGAAACGTGGTGATCACCATACCGCGTGACAAGTTTTCAAATCTGGATGCATTGAAGAACCTTTATGTCAATAACGTACAAGGTGCTCCAATTCAAATTGATCAGATTGCAACCGTCAGCATGGAAACCTCGCCTACTGCTATCAACCATTTCAACAAATCACGGTTTGCCAAGGTGACCTCCCTCACCAAGGACAATGTGTTGGCAAATGATATACTTAAGGACATTGTACCAGAACTCAACAAATTGAAAATGCCCAAGGGCTACTATTATAAATTGTCAGGCGAGGCTGAATCAGAAGGTGACGCGCTGGGAGGTAATTTCCTTTCTGTAATCATCTTAAGTACATTTCTGTTTATAGCGGTTTTACTCCTGCAGTTCAAGACATTTAAGGGAATCATTATCGTTTTATCAATTATCCCGCTGGGTGTTCTGGGCGGAGTGATATTCTTGTTGATAACCGGAAACCCAATGTCTCTTGTTTCTATTATCGGTTTCATTGGTCTATCAGGCATACAGGTAAAAAATTCATTGCTGTTGGTTGATTTCACCAACCAGTTGCGCGAAGAGGGAAAAAGTATAGACGAGGCCATAAACATTGCCGGGGAGACCAGATTCCTGCCTGTTGTACTTACATCTATCACTGCCATCTGTGGCCTGATTCCGATTGCCATGAATCCCAATCCACAGATCGCACCACTTGCCATCGTACTGATTGGCGGACTGATAAGTTCTACAATTTTATCACGTATTGTGACCCCGGTTATGTATAAGCTCATACCGCCGCAAATGGATGAGAAGATATGATAAGTGATGAGAAGACCTGTCGGGTTTGGCCAGTACTATCCCCGCTTTCTTCTTTCCCGGGCCTGGCGCCTGAGCTCGCGGTCGGTCTTTAATTTTTCGAATTGCTGGATTTTCTTGTTGATCTCAGCCTGCTTCTGCGGGCTGAGGCCAACTGTGTATTTGATCCCCTGAAAAAGACTCTGCCAGATAAAACTAAAAAAAGAGTGCGTAGGATTACGTTTATAATCGACTTTTGCAGTAATGAAATTACCCTTGCTATCTGGATTGTCTGCATTTATGACCATGGCATTGGCCAGCATGGAGATAAGCCCCTGCTTAACCAGCCAGTCTTTACCTTCTACCTTTTTCAGCAGCGTAACCGAAAGATCATTATATGCGAAATTAAGCTTTCCTTTCGCCTGGTTCTCGTCGGCAGCAATATCAAAGCTTAGTTTTCTGACCACCCCGCTTTTAACTTGAAGCATCCCCAGAGGTTTGGTAATTCTGTTTAGCAGTGGTCCATCCAGATGCCCCAGCTCTCCTTTGTAGGAGAAAGCACCCTTTTCAGATAGCAAATCGAACCGAAAATCTACAATCAGCCTGCCCTGCCCCATCATATCGCTTCGAAGATTGGCCTGCATAACCGGATTTTTAGCTTTGGCTTTAGCTTCATTGGTTACATTTAACAGCGTACCGGAAGTATTCTCGAAAGTGATCTTCCCCTTCATCTTACTTTCTCTATCGTACTCGGCATAACTGAGATCCAGATTTGCCAATGTCAGCTTATGGATGGTAACCAGTCCTTTAACACTTTGCAGTAGCTGATGCGGAAATTTACCCATTCTTACCGTTCCTCTGGAAGGAAGTTCATTGTTATTAAAAACAGACACATAACCATTGCTAATGTTCATTTCATTGGCAAGCAGCTCCTGTTTCCTGACATATAAAGGCAGGTCTATTCCTTTCAGATCAATATCATTCAGCAGAATACTAAACCTGTCTTTGGCGAAACCGGATACCCTCGCGAACTCCATTTCTCCGTAGCGCGGTATAACGCCAAACTTACGTACGTTCAGCTTGCCGGTGGAAGAACGGAAAGACAATTCATTTAGTTCGATATGATAAAGGCTGTCCGGTGTTGCATACTTATAATCACTGAGATTAATCCATACATCTTTTAACAAATAGAAACGCCCGGGATCTGTCGCTGACCCTGCATCTATAAGCCAGTCTTTTAAGCTGATATTCAACTTATTTAAAGAATCTGTAACCGGCACATCACCGTTCTTGTTCACATAGCTAAAACTGATATCCTTAAGATCAATGCTCTGAACGCTGATCTCTTTTAAAAACTGTGATATATAGGCGTATGGAGATTTATAGGGCCGGGGCAGTCTGTCTTCATTAAATTCCAGCTGTTTATTGGTCATCACGACTTTGGGATGTTCAAACAGAAGCTGATCTACCCGTAAACGCTGTCCTTTCCAAAGTTGATAAGGATGGAAGTTTCTGATTGTTAATTTCTTTACTGTAACAGCATAGGTATTATTCGGCGCACGCTGCAGACGCACGAGCTTGTTATAGATAACTGTATCCGGGATAATTTCCACATCACTTACTGAGGCATTGCCGAAAAGAAAATTAGTATTAACCCTTGAAAATTTAACACTGTACAGGCTGTCAGTTGAATTGAGGACGAGATCTTTCAATTCACGCGTTATAGCCGGCCGCATCCTTGCTGCCAGTAACCACGAAGCCGCATCTGCCAGAGCAAACAGCAGGAACAGGGTAATAACTATCCATTTGATCAGACTGATTGTCTTTCGTGATTTTTCATTCATGCAGCAGCTCTATTGTTTACAATATACATAATTCACTTCACACAATATTTATTTTTCGAAGCTGTCGGAAAGGCTTCCCATTAATTTTTATTTTGCTGCCGCTCTTGTTCTTTTTTCTTTTTTTCTTCTTTCTTTTCCTCTTGTTTTTCCGCCCTCTTTTCTTTTCGATCTTTGAGCTTTTTCTGCATGTCTTTATTCCCCTGTTCCGGACTTTTCATTGGAACAATACCTAGTCCGACGGTTTCTCTAAGACCGACAAATACACTTTTCCATAAGAGATTAAAGAAAGAAGCGGAAGGTGTCCTTTCGAAATCAATTTTCACCTCGCGGAGTTCTTTACCTGGCAGAGGATTGGAATCCTTGATCAGGATGTTATTGGCAAGGAATGACAAGAATCCTTTCTTTTTAGGTGCCCCTCCATCTTCGTCCACTTTGAGCAGCCGTATTTTCAAATCAGTATAACGCATCTGCATTTTACCTTTGGCACCATAACGATTGCCTTCTGCCTCAAAGTCGATTTTACTGATTTTGCCGCTTTCCATTTCTACTAAACCCAGTGCGCGGGACAGTGGATTGAGTTTAACCATATCCATTGGGCCTATATGACCTTTATAGTGAAATCCAGCGACAGGGGAACGAAGTTTGAAATCTATCCGGATATTTAGATGCGCTGCCTTAACCAAATCTGCTTCAAGCAGGGCAACGGCCACCGCACTCTTATCCAGAGAAACTGAATCGTTGGTTACATTTAAGACATTTCCTTTCAAATGGTCAATGTGTATAGTCCCTTTTTGTTCTGCCATTGGGTTATACTCGGTATAAGCTACATTGAGCTGGCGGAGTTTCAGTGTATCAATTGTTGTCGCTACCGGTAATCGCTGCAATGCCATATGAGGGAAATTCTTCGTCTTATCCTGCGTAGCGTCACCCGGCAATTCACGGTTCATAAAAATCTTTGCAATACCAGAATTGAGCAGCAGACTTTGCGCATGCAGCACACCTTCACTATTTAGTCGCAGATAATCTATACCCGAAAATAGGATGTGCTTAAAATGTAGATCATAACGGTCTTTCTGTGTTCCAAGTTTTCGGCTGAACTCCAGTTCAGGATATTTAGGGATCATCCTGAAGTTTTTTACCTCCAGTTCTTTTTTTCGCAACGATCCGGTAATACTGTCAACCTTAGTGGTATACATCCCATCCTTAGATGGCGATTGATAACCGGCTATTTCGAACCTGACATCTTTCGTATAATAAAAACGGGTGGTATCATCGTCAGAATGTTCATCAAGCAGAAAATCCCGGACGGTGAGATTCAGCTTATGTACCGAATTAAGTTTCTTACCTGTGGCCCCGCTGATATAATCGAAATCTGCATCGGCAATGCGCATTGCCTTAATCCGGACAGCATGTAATGTGCCTGAAAGAACTTCATGCAGGCTCTTTGGCTTTGTCTCAGTCTGAGGCCGGTGCTGTCCGGCATAATATGTCATGTTAATAGAAGGCTTATTCAGGATAATATCATTCAGATCTATTTCCTTTTTACGCCAGATGCGAAGCAGGGAAAGCCTGCGAAGCTGCAGTTTCGCCAACCGGATCTCAAACAGGTGTGTAGGTGCAACTTTTTTATCCAGTAATGCATTGAGCATTACCGTATCCGGCCGCAACCAGATGCTGTCCGCACTGATGCTACCTGTAAGAATGTTCAGGTGAAGATCTTTCACACTGACCTGATATAGCCCCTGCGACCCCTTATTGACAGCTTCTGTGATCTTTTTCTCCAGTTCAGGTTTCCAGTTTTTACTGAAATATACCGAGACTCCAGTTAACAGCACTAATACGGTTAAGACTGTCAGGCCTGTCCATTTTAATATTTTCCTTAATTGCGGATTTTCGATCATAAACCGGGTATTTGTATACAGAGACAAATGTGTACAGGACAATGTTTGACATTCATCAGATCTTTTTAAATGCTGCCAATTTGTCATTTACGAATTATATTTAGTATTTTTGCGCTTAGTAACATTTAATCCGATATGATCGATTTACAGCTAACAGATAAGACACACGATGAAGAGCGTCAGGGTGAAGCCCTGATTATTGATGCACCTAAAGCCCTTAATGCCAGAAAGCTATATATTGAAAGTTATGGTTGTCAGATGAATTTTGCCGATTCTGAAATTGTAGCTTCTATTCTGCTCGACCAGGGTTTTGAGACAACAGGAAATTATCAGGAAGCGGACGCCATCTTCATTAATACCTGCTCGATCCGGGAAAACGCAGAACAGCGTGTTAGAAATCGCTTATCACAGTTCGGAATTGAAAAACGTAAAAACCCGAAACTGATCGTTGGTGTACTGGGCTGCATGGCCGAAAGATTAAAATCTAAATTTCTGGAAGAGGAAAAACTTGTCGATGTTGTAGTCGGACCTGATGCTTACCGTGATCTGCCAGCACTGCTTGAGCAGGTTGGAGAAGGCCAGAAAGCAATTAATGTGCTCTTATCACGCGAGGAGACCTATGCTGATATCAGCCCGGTTCGTCTGAACGGAAATGGGATTACTGCTTTTATCTCTATTATGAGAGGTTGCGATAACATGTGTTCTTTCTGTGTGGTTCCTTTTACCAGGGGACGTGAACGCAGCCGTGATCCGCATTCAATTCTGGCGGAAGCACAGGACCTGCATGAACGTGGTTACAAAGAAGTTACACTGCTGGGGCAAAACGTGGATTCTTATAAATGGAAAGGATCTGATCAGGCAGATGACCAGGCTGAAACCATGGTTAATTTCGCACAATTACTCGAAAAGGTTGCATTGATCAGCCCGGAACTCCGTGTACGTTTCTCCACTTCACACCCGAAAGACATTACCGACGAGGTACTATATACAATTAAAAAACACGATAATATCTGTAACAATATCCATCTGCCGGTTCAGTCGGGCAGTACCAGAGTATTGGAACTGATGAACAGGACCTACACAAGAGAATGGTATATTAACCGCGTGGATGCAATCCGAAGTATCATTCCTGAATGTGCCATCTCTACGGACATCATTGCGGGTTTCTGCTCGGAGACAGAAGAGGAATTCCAGGAAACCTTGAGCATGATGGATTATGTGGATTATGATTTTGCATTCTGTTTCAGCTATTCGGAAAGACCAGGAACAATGGCCGCCCGTAAACTGGAGGATGATGTTCCTGAGGAAGTCAAAAAACGCAGGCTGAAAGAAATTCTGCTGAAACAACAGGAGTCATCCCGGAAACGTTTGCAGGAATCTGTTGGCAAAACAGTTAGAATTCTCGTAGAAGGCTATTCAAAAAAATCGGACCTTGACCTTTGCGGCAGAAATGACCAGAATGCAATGATCGTATTTCCGGCTGTCGAAAATGTTAAGCCCGGTCAATATGTAAATGTCGTGATTGAGCGTTGTACATCAGCGACCCTTCTGGGCAGAATTGCAGATTAACAAACTGATTTTTTTACAAAACATACTTTTATTTTGGACGTACAGGATATCAAAAACCGATTTGGAATTATTGGCGGCTCACCCTTGCTCAACCGTGCAATAGATATTGCCAGGCAGGTAGCCCCGACAGATATGTCCGTGCTGATCACGGGCGAAAGTGGTAGTGGTAAAGAAGTTTTTTCCCATATCATTCACCAGATCAGTGCCCGTAAACATGGTTCTTTTATCGCAGTGAATTGCGGAGCTATTCCGGAGGGTACAATTGATTCGGAATTATTCGGCCATGAGAAAGGCTCTTTTACCGGCGCACACGAAGCGCGCAAAGGATACTTTGAAGTAGCAAATGGCGGTACAATCTTTCTGGATGAGGTGGCAGAGCTACCTCTTGGTACGCAGGCACGCCTGCTGAGAATTCTGGAAAGCGGTGAATACCTGCGGGTAGGTTCTTCCAAAGTGCAGAAGACAGATGTCCGGATCATTGCTGCAACCAACGTTGATGTATATAACCGGGTTAAATCTGGAAAATTCAGAGAAGATCTTTATTATAGATTAAATACCGTTCCATTGCGCATTCCGGCTTTACAGGAGCGTAAAGAAGATATTTACTTATTATTCCGTAAGTTCTCTGCCGATTTCAGTGATAAATACCGCAGCCCCGGCATTCAGCTGGACAATGAAGCTATCCAGTTACTGACAAATTACAGCTGGCCTGGAAATGTCAGACAACTGAAGAATATTGCAGAACAGGTTTGTGTGTTAGAGAAAGACAGAAATGTCACCGCACAGGCACTAATGAACTATATTCCAAATGAAGGTGGCAGCAATCTTCCTATGGCTATTAACAACAATAATAAAGAGGATTTTTCTGAACGTGATATTTTATACAAAGTTCTCTTTGATATGAAAAAGGATATGATGGACCTGAAAAAACTGGTTGCAGAAATTATTCAGAGCGGTGGTAACACCTCGCATATCATGGCTGAGAACCCGCATTATATTAATCAGCTTTACCAGGATGTAGATCCGGAAATGAGCCACGAGAATACGCTGACTATTAAAAAACCTTCTCAAAATGCCCCGGTAGATTATAATTACACGCATGATGCAGAAGAAGTGGAAGAATCACTTTCCCTGATCGATAAAGAATCTGACCTGATTAAAAAGGCTTTAAAAAAGCATAAAGGCAAGCGGAAATTTGCTGCACAGGAACTGGGAATTTCAGAACGGACGCTCTACAGAAAAATTAAAGAACTGAATTTAAATTAAGCAATGAAAAAAATATTTTTACTGTTGCTGATCCCTTTCGCGTCAGTGCTGCATTCCTGCTCCATCAAATTAAACGGAGCTTCTATTCCACCGGCTATGAAAACAGTAGCTGTTTTATATTTCGAGAATAATGCGCCACTGGTTATTCCTACCCTGAGCCAGGACTTTACTGAAGCCCTGAAAACAAGGATTCGTAACCAGACTAGTCTGGCGATCCGGAATAATGATGCCGATGCTATATTCGAAGGCAGGATTACAGGTTACGATATCCGCCCGACCTCCCTGCAAAATAATAATTCACCAAGTGCAGGAACGAATAAACTGACCATTAGAATCAGCGTTAAATATACCAGTAACTTAGACCCTAAACAGAGTTTTGAAGAGTCCTTCGAAAGGTTCAGAGAATTTCCTGCAACCGGACAGACACTGGAATCACAGCAACAGCAGTTTATCAGGGAAATTAATGCTCAGCTTACTGAAGACATCTTTAACCGTGCTTTTGCGCAGTGGTAAAGAGGAAAATTAAATTTCATTGTTTAACTTAGTCACGTGGAGCTGGATAATCATCTTAAAAATCAACTGTCAGAATTATTGGCGGACCCTGCAAAAGCAGGCCCTGCTGATCGATTCATGCTGCAAGAATTAATTCAGGAATATCCTTATTTTCAGCCACTGCACCTACTGCTGGCCAGGGCCCTGATGCAGGAACCTGAAAAAGAACAGGTATTTGCTACTGCCGCTTTTTACACTGGAGGGACTTCGCTCCATAATTTTATTAAACAGAAGGAATTTTATTCCAGGAACTTATCGGTTATAGCACTATCTGCAGATCAGCATCCGGCAACCAGTCAACCGCATGAAATCCTGCACGTTCTGAGTGCGGCTGCAACTGAACAACCTGCGGAAACTGAAAATACAGAATATCGTCCTTTCCGTAACGGAACACAGCCTGCTGCGGAAGCGCCGCGCAGACCGTCGCCGGAACATGATTTTGCTGTGGAAAGTATTGCTTCCTCTGATTTTTTTGCTTTTGAGCAAAACTTTGGGACGGAGGCTCCGGCAGAAATTCAGGAACAGGAGCTTCAGGTTACTGCGCCAGTACAGACCGAAGAAAAAGTGGAGCCGGCTGAACCAGAAGAAAAAAGCAGTGTCAGTAATTATCATGATGAGAAACTACCCTATACGTTTTTATGGTGGCTGGCTAAAACCCGCAAAGAACATCAGAGTATCTTTCAGCCCTATGCAGTTCAGAAAACCAGAACTAATGACTCTCCTGAATTACAACAGCAATATGTAGAGCATATTTTTCACCTGCAAAGTCCGCTTACCGGGCAGGCGGAATTACCGGAGGCTGAAGATAAACCAAAACATACCGGAAAAGAGTTCGAACTGATCGAGAGTTTTATTAAAAATGACCCGCAGATCAACCCGCCAAAAGCTGAGCAGATCGACACGGAAAATAAGGCTAAAAAGAGTGCCGAAGACCAGAATGACCTGGTGTCAGAGACCCTGGCTAACATTTACATAGAGCAAATGCTTTACGACAAGGCGATAGATACTTATGAAAAATTAAGTTTGAAGTTTCCAGAAAAAAGCCGTTACTTTGCCGACCTTATCCAAGGTATTCAAAAGAAAATTTAACCATTTAACATACTATGCTTTTTTTAATTATTTTATTAATCATTATTTGTGTTGCTCTAGGGCTGTTTGTTTTGATACAAAACCCAAAAGGTGGTGGTCTTGCAACAGGCGGATCCGGCAGTAACATGTTTGGTGTACAACGCACCGGAGACGTTTTAGAAAAAGGCACCTGGGTATTGTTAACACTGATTGTTGTGATCTCTCTGGCTATTACCACTATTGGTAAAACCGGTGGCGCCAGTACAGGCAGCGGAAGTTCTAAAATTCAGGAACACCTGGATAAAACACCTACGCCTTCTCCGATTGGTGGAAATGTTGCTCCGCAGACAACTGCGCCGGCACCAGCACCAGCAGATACTGCTAAATAATATTTAAAGCTATCAAGGCATAATCAGGCCCGTCAGAATTTAAACGCTGACGGGCCTTTTTTTTATTCTGCCAGTCTGACACAAAAAATCAGACGCATAATCCATTAGCTGACAAGCCTGCGTAAATTTGTCAAGCTAAACCCGCTTGGCATAAAAACTGATACAGACTTAGTAAGTAGTTATCTACAAATTTTAATGTTACCCTAAAAAATAAATTTATATTAAATTATGGCTTTAAACCTTAAAACCATCGCAGGAACAGCAAATCGTGTAATTGTTGAGCCTGCTCCGGCAGAGACTAAAACTGCATCTGGACTTTACATTCCGGAAACTGCACAGGAAAAACCATCAAAAGGAACTGTGGTATCTGTTTCTGAAGAAGATTCAGAAGGTAAAAAACCAACTGTGAAAGTTGGAGACGTAGTAATTTACGGCAAATACGGAGGCACTGAGTTTCCTTATGAAGGCAAAGATTACTTAATCATGCGCGAAACTGATATTTACGCAGTCGAGCTTTAATCCTCCAATAATTAAAATTTCGCAGATAATTTTTATTTAAAATTCATTCTGATTAATCAAAAACAAAGATGTCTAAACAAGTAAAATATAATGTAGAAGCCCGTGACGCCCTGAAAAGAGGTGTTGACATTTTGGCTAATGCCGTTAAGGTAACTTTAGGACCTAAAGGTCGTAACGTAATTATTGATAAAAAATTCGGTTCACCTGCAATCACAAAAGATGGTGTAACTGTTGCCAAAGAAATTGAATTAAAAGACCCTATCGAAAACATGGGTGCTCAAATGGTAAAAGAAGTTGCTTCTAAAACTGCAGATATCGCAGGTGATGGTACAACTACTGCTACTGTTTTAGCTCAGGCTATCGTAACAGCAGGTATTAAAAACGTTGCTGCCGGTGCTAATCCAATGGATTTGAAACGCGGTATCGACAAAGCTGTTACAGCAATCGTTGAGAACTTAAGAGCTCAGTCTCAAACAGTTGGCGAAGACAACAATAAAATTAAGCAAGTAGCATCTATCTCTGCTAACAATGACGAAGTAATCGGTGCACTGATTGCTGAAGCAATGGGTAAAGTAGGTAAAGATGGTGTTATCACTGTTGAAGAGGCAAAAGGTACTGAAACTGAAGTTAAAACAGTTGAAGGTATGCAATTTGACCGTGGTTACTTATCTCCGTATTTCGTAACCAATGCTGACAAAATGGAAGCAGAACTGGAAAATCCTTATATCCTGATCTACGACAAAAAAATCAGTAACATGAAAGAATTACTGCCGATCTTAGAGAAGCAGGTTCAGACTGGTAAACCGTTATTAATTATTGCAGAAGACTTAGATGGCGAAGCTTTAGCTACTTTAGTAGTTAACAAAATCCGTGGTTCCCTGAAAGTAGTAGCTGTTAAAGCTCCTGGTTTTGGTGACCGTAGAAAAGCTATGCTGGAAGATATCGCTGTATTAACTGGTGGTACTGTAATTTCTGAAGAAAAAGGTTACAAACTGGAAACAGCTGATCTTGAATACTTAGGTACTGCAGAAAAAATCACTGTTGATAAAGACAATACTACAATCATCAATGGTTTTGGTAACCCTGATTTAATCAGAGCTAGAGTTAGCGAAATTAAAACAGCTACTGAAACTACTACATCTGACTACGACAAAGAAAAATTACAGGAACGTCTGGCTAAATTAGCTGGTGGTGTCGCTGTTCTTTATGTTGGTGCAGCATCTGAAGTAGAGATGAAAGAGAAAAAAGACCGTGTTGATGATGCTTTACATGCAACTCGCGCAGCGGTTGAAGAAGGTATCGTAGCAGGTGGTGGTGTTGCTTTCATCCGTGCAATCGAAGCATTAGACGGAATGAAAGGCGCTAACGAAGATGAAACTACTGGTATCCAGATTATTCGTCGTGCAATTGAAGAGCCATTACGTCAGATCTGCCAGAATGCAGGTATTGAAGGATCTATCGTTGTTCAAAAAGTTAAAGAAGGTACTGCTGACTTCGGTTACAATGCCCGTACTGATGTTTATGAAAACTTAATCAGTGCTGGTGTTATCGATCCTACTAAAGTAGGTCGTGTAGCTTTAGAAAACGCTGCATCTATCGCTGCCATGTTGTTAACTACAGAATGTGTATTAGCAGATGAGCCAGATGATAGTCCTGCTGGTGGTTCTATGCCTCCTATGGGCGGTGGTGGCATGGGCGGAATGATGTAATTCTTCCTCCATAAAGCTTAAAAAAGACCCACTATATTTTAGTGGGTCTTTTTTTATGCAATAACGCCGGGAAGCACTTATCTTTGACCTCTGGAACAAGCTATGGAAAACCTATCAGAAGCCAGTCATTTCATTACTCAGTCGGAAGTTAATAAATTCCTTTTGGCTACATTACTTTGTGGTCTTATAGGCCTGGAGCGGGAGCTCAGAGCTAAACAGGCTGGTCTCAAAACCATGATTATGATTGGTTTGGGAGCAACGTTATTCACTATTCTTTCTGTTAAAATTGAAACCACCAGTCAGGATAGGATTGCATCCAATATTGTCACAGGTATTGGTTTTTTGGGTGCAGGTGTAATTTTCAGGGAAGAGAACAGGATCAAAGGCCTGACAACCGCCTGCGTAATCTGGATCGTCGCTGCCATTGGCATGGCCATAGGATCTGGTTTTTATGAACAGGCTGTAGGCGTAACACTACTGGTTTTGCTGGCCTTACTTACTTTCCCTTACCTGGAGGGATATGTTATCCGCAGATCCACTACCCGGGAATACCGAATTGTCAGGGAATTTGACAAAGGCAAACTGGACTCGTATGAAGACTATTTCAGGCACTTTGATCTTCAAATGGAAAGAGGCGTACAAGTGATGTCAGATGGCAAAATAAGCGGAAGCTGGACAGCTACCGGAAAGCCCGGGAATCATGACAAATTTGTCGATCAGCTGTTGCAGGACGAAGACATCCTGGAATTCCACTTCTAAAATTTTTATCCTTTTTATCTATTAGTTTTGCATCATGCTTAGAGAACAAATCTCTGTATTTGATATATTTAAAATCGGCATAGGCCCTTCGAGTTCACATACTCTTGGGCCATGGCGTGCCGCGCAGCAGTTTACAGCAGCTCTTTCCGCACAGCATTTACTGGAATCGGTTAGCCAGGTGAAGATTCTGCTTTATGGCTCATTAGCCAAAACCGGGCATGGACACGGGACTGATATCGCTGTTATGCTTGGGCTGGCAGGTGCAGATCCTGTTACTTTTGACGTCAATGCTGTCGAACCTACTGTCGCTGCTATGAAAAATGGCGCCGGTCTGTTACTGGGTGGTGAAAGAAAAATAAGTTTTAACTATACAGAAGATCTGCTATTCCTTTATTCGGAGAGCCTCCCTTTCCACCCGAATGCAGTAACTTTTCAGGCTTTCCTGGATAATGGAAAAGCTTTTTCTGAAACCTACTACTCTATTCGTTGTAAAAGAAGGTGATACCGGAGCAGAGAAGGAACAGGTCGATCTACCTTTCCCAATTGAAAAAGCAGGCGATCTGCTGCACTGGTGCCTGACTACCGGCCTGAAAGTTTCTGAAGTGGTAATGGAAAATGAACTGGCATGGCGCACTGAAGCGGAGACCCGCTCCGGAATACTACGCCATTTCGAAGTGATGAAGGACTGCACGTACAGAGGTTGTCATACCGGCGGTTTTTTACCGGGCGGACTCAATGTTGGCCGCAGGGCTGCCGCTTTGAATAAAAGACTCATCGGCAAAAAAGAATATCACGATTATAAAAGCTGGATTGAAGCTATCCGTTCAGGTGGTAATGGATTTAATTATACATTGGACTGGGTTAGTTGTTTCGCGCTTGCCGTAAATGAAGAAAATGCTTCTTTTGGCAGGGTAGTTACTGCACCAACCAATGGAGCGGCAGGGGTAATTCCGGCTGTGCTTCAATATTATATTACTTTCTGCGACGGCTATTCTGACGCACAGATTATTCAATTTATAACCTGCGCCTCCGAAATAGGCAGCATCTTTAAAAAAGGTGCTACAATTTCCGCAGCTATGGGCGGCTGCCAGGCAGAGATAGGTGTTTCTTCAGCTATGGCTGCAGCGGCACTGACAGAATGTATGGGTGGCTCTCAGCGACAGGTGATGATGGCGGCAGAGATAGCCATGGAACATCATTTGGGTTTAACCTGTGATCCGATTGGCGGTCTGGTACAGATTCCTTGTATAGAGAGGAATACCATGGGCGCAATTAAGGCGATAACGGCTTCCCAACTGGCCTTGCAAAGTAATCCTGACAAAGCAAAAGTAAGTCTCGGAGCTGTAGTAAATACGATGTGGGAAACTGCGCTGGATATGAACTCCAAATACAAAGAAACTTCCGATGGCGGATTGGCTACTAATATTCCGATCAGTCTGCCAGAATGTTAATTACCATCTGAAATTGTGATGCAATATGCTTTTTAAGTTTCTCTTTCACCTCCTCCATGGGTAATTTATACCCGAGTTCGCGTTCCATGGAGGTGACATCTTTATCGTCTATTCCACAAGGAACAATACTCTTGAAATAATCAAGGTCGGGATTAACATTTAAAGCAAAACCATGCATGGTTACCCAACGGCTGCACCGCACACCCATGGCACAGATTTTCCGGGCTTTGTCATTATCCGCGTCCAGCCAGACTCCCGTATATCCGGGGTAACGGCCGGCTTTGATTCCGTATTCCTGCAAGGTTAAAATAACGGCTTCTTCGAGTGTTCTCAGATATAAATGTATATCAGTGAAAAAATTATCGAGATCCAGAATGGGGTAGCCAACCAGCTGTCCCGGTCCGTGATAGGTAATATCACCACCCCTATTAATCTTATAAAAGGCAGCCCCTTTATCCTCCAGGCCTTTTTCATCGAGCAGCAGATACTCTGCATGCCCGCTTTTACCCAATGTATAAACATGTGGATGCTCACAAAAGAACAAGTAATTAGGTGTTGGATTACTAGTCCCTTCATTCCTGTTCGCCGTCTTAACTGCAACTGTAGCCTGAAGGGTAGCTTCCTGTTTATCCCAGGCTTCCTGATAATCTATTAATCCCCAGTCTTGAAAACTGACTTGTTTGTTCATCTTGGTTCTGTTAAGCGACAATATAACCGGTCATATAGCCGTCTTGTGTTTTAAAATAACTGACTTTCAAAATTTTAGGTCCTTCAGGCAAGGTAACAATTGCTTGAAGTTCTCCCTGATCAGAAGGTATAAATGGCAATAAACGGATATGCTTTCTGAATTCCAGTCCTTTCTTACCGTACCATTTATAAATAGCTTCTTTTGCACACCAGCTAATATACAGGCTGTTCGTTTCCAGATTTAGCTCTCCAAGTTCGGTAAGCGATAAGAACTTCTGCTTTATACTTTGAATTTTAGGCTTGATCATCTCAATATCCACACCAACACTTCTTGTTCTTCCGATCATCACTGCAGCATAATCATAGGAGTGGCTCAGGGAAATATGAAATGAAGAATCTGATAGAAATGGCTTCCCGTGATCATCCATACGGACATCAATATAAGCAGAGGTATTGAGCAAGGTTCGCAGCAGTAATCTTGTGCTCAACCAGTGGAGAAGTCTTTTCCCTTTGTTCAGGCTGGCTATAAAATCCAGTTCATGTTGCTTTAATTGCAAACCAGAGATCAGCTCTTGTTCCTGTTCTTCGATTTTCCAGACCGCTAGTGTAGTCTGTTCATCAATTTCATGTTTATAGATTACCGGCATTCTATTTTAAAAAATCAATGCAAAAGTATCTTAAATTAATCATAATTTCGCCGAAAGACTTGACAAATGATACTTTCAGATAAGCGTATATTAGAAGAGATTGACAAAGGAACAATCATTATTGAACCCTTTAATTCAGAATGCCTGGGTACAAATTCCTACGATGTACATCTGGGTAAATACCTGGCCACTTATACAGACCGGGTACTGGACGCTAAAGCGCACAATAAAATCCAGCATTTTGAAATTCCTAAAGAAGGTTTTGTCTTGCAGCCAGGTACACTTTATCTCGGGGTTACTGTCGAATATACCGAGACACATGCACATGTGCCTTTTCTGGAAGGTAAATCCAGCACCGGTCGTTTAGGAATTGACATCCACGCAACGGCGGGAAAAGGTGATGTGGGCTTCTGCAATACCTGGACACTTGAAATCTCTTGTGCACAGCCAGTGCGGATTTACGCGGGGATGCCTATCGGACAATTGATCTATTTCGTTGTTGAAGGGCAGATCGAAACGATGTATCATGCCAAAGACAATGCAAAATATAGCAATAAAACAACGAAGCCTGTAGAAAGTATGATGTGGAAGAATACCTTCTAAACATCAGAAGGACATACAGATATTTAACAATCAACAGAGACAAAACAACATTTGATTAGATAAATTTCAGAGAAAAGGCATAATTTAATTTGTAATTAACCCTTAAATACTTTAATTTGAGGGTTAATTCATTTTAGCCCCTGATGAAATTCCGCGCCTCTCTTCTATCTTTTCTCTCGGCAGCAGTCTGCTTTCTCCTTTTTGCATTTTGTAATGCTGACGATCCCCTTGAGCTTTTACTTCGGAGAATTAATGCCTATGCAGAACTGAATCCCCAAGAAAAAGTACACCTCCATCTGGATAAGCCCTATTATGCAATTGGAGACCGAATCTGGTTTAAAGCCTATGTCAGCACAGATCTGGAAGATCGTTCAACGCAATTAAGCCAGTTACTTTATGTTGAGCTGATCAATCCCGAAGATTCTGTTTCCAAACAGCTCATCTTACCTTTAACATCGGGCATAACCTGGGGTTCTGTTCAGCTGACAGATACACTTCAGGAAGGAAATTACCGGATCAGGGCTTATACTAATCATATGCGCAATGCAGGTGAAGAGTTTTTTTACGACCGTACAATTAAAATCGGAAATGCCTGGGCTAACCAGGTGTTCACACATACTTCTTTTTCATATACGGCAGATCAGCGTGGTACCAGAACCGAAGCTAAGATCAGCTATACGGATAAAAAGGGAATCCCATACGCCGCCAGACCGGTAAGCTATGAAGTTTTCTTGCAAAACAAAACCGTGGAGCGCGGTAAAGCTTTTACAAACAGCGATGGAGAGATCATTCTATCCTTCTCCGGCAAATCTGTATACCCACAGTCCGGATATATTCAAACGCGGCTGGATCTGGTAAACAAGCAAAGAATTGATAAACGAATCCCTATCCACAGGCTGTCAGCGCAAACTGCTGTACAATTTTTTCCAGAAAGCGGATACCTTGTGGAGGGTCTGCCCGCTAAAGTAGGTGTCAAATCTTTAGGGACAACAGGTCTCGCCGAACCTTGTACAGGGACTGTAGTGGATCAGGACGGACAGTTGGTTGTAAAGTTTAAAACCGCAGAAACAGGTATGGGCAGTTTCTTTCTCAGCCCACAGCCCGGAATGATCTATCAAGCTAAAATTGAATTCAGAGACGGATCAACCCAGACCTTACAGCTTCCTCCCGTAAAGCAGGACGGGTATGTACTGACTGTGAACCACAGGCCTGACCAGAAGCTACAGGTTAAAGCCATGCTGAGCAAGTCCATGTTGGATAAGGGCGAACTCAGAATTATGGTACAGCATAACCAAAAGGTGTTAAGTACTATTAAGATTCTTTCTGACAAGCAGCTGACCAACGTACTTATACCGGAAAAGGATCTTCCTTCGGGTCTTATACGGCTGACACTCTTTGACAACCAGAACAGACCACTAGCAGAAAGACTTGCTTTTGTCCATAATGCGGCCGAAGAAATTGACATCGACCTGCAGGGGATAGAGACTAGTTATAAAAAACGTGGAAATGTCCTGGCGACATTACAGGCTACTGCTGCTGGACAACCGGTAAACGGTAGTTTTTCCGTCTCAGTAACCAACACCAATATCGTAATTCCCGAAACGGAAAATGAATCAAATATCCTCACCACGCTGTTACTGACCTCAGATCTAAGAGGATATGTTGAGAAACCAAACCAGTATCTGGCAGACCGGCAACCGGCAACTCTTGAAAAACTGGACGATTTACTTCTAACACAGGGATGGAGCAGGTATAGCTGGAAAGATATCCTGGCCGATCAGCAGGCAAAACCCGTATTCGGTGTAGAAAAATCCCTTGCTATCAGTGGAACTGTCCTGACTACAGGAGGTAAACCTGTAGCAGGCGGTAAAATTTCTTTATTCAGTAATAAGGATGGTGTTTTATTGCTTGATACGCTGACTGACGCATCTGGCCGGTTCAATTTTGACAACCTGGCTTTCAATGACACGACAAAATTCGTCGTTCAGGCCAGAACAGCAAAGGACAAAAAACATGTTGAAATTAAAATGGATCTGCGGCCTGCCATGGTAGCGACTCGGAACAAGAATTTCGCTGATATTACATTGAATGTTAATGAAGCAATCAGCAGATATATTTTGCGAAGCGAAGCTTTTTTGAATGACCAGACCAGCAAAGGATTGCTACAGCGAAGTTTTCAGTTAAATGAGGTTCAGGTCCGCACTGAAAGAAAAAAGACTATCAGAACAGATAATCTCAATGGAAGCGGTAATGCAGACCGGACTTTGCTGGCTGCCGAGCTGGGCACGTGTGTCAGATTATCCGACTGTCTGCAAGGGAAGGTTGCAGGTCTGGTTATTCAGACAGGTAAGGCCTATCTGGTTAGAAGCCTGGAGAATCCGATGCAGATTGTAGTAGATGGCATGTATGTAGACCCCGAGTTTCTGGATGATATCAACCCTGTGGATGTGGAGACGGTGGAGATCCTGAAAAGTATAAATTACACGGCTATTTACGGTATGCGTGCTGCAGGTGGTGTCCTGCTGATCACAACCAAACGTGGTGACTCCCGCTCAGCCTTTAAAAGTTATATACCTGGTCTTGTTACGGTATTCGCGCAGGGATATACTTCTTCCCCAGAATTTTATTCGCCGGTATACACCCCGGAGCAAAAACCAGAGGGCCGCGATTTGCGTTCTACGGTCTGGTGGAAACCAAATTTATATACCGGAACCGGAGGGAATACAAAAATAAATTTCTATAATACAGACGAATCCGGAACTTACAGAGTTGTAATAGAGGGAATGGATAATTTGGGAAGGCCCGGGCGTAAAGTCCTGACTTATACTGTAGATTAATTTTAAGACAAAAATATGAACACCATACATGTAACGATCAAAGACCGTTTGGCTATATTAACCCTCAACAGAGGAAAGTCAAATGCTATGAACCGGGAGATGATCACCGAGCTGACGGATATGCTGCTGAATATCGAGAAAGATGATAACATAGGTGGCTTACTAATCACCGGACGTGATAATTTCTTTTCGGCCGGCCTGGACCTGATCGAATTATACGGATATGATCAGGAAGATACCCGATCTTTCTGGGAGCTCTTTCTCCGTTTTGGATCTATTATTACTGCGTTTAAAAAACCGATGGTGGCCGCACTGAATGGGCATGCTCCTGCTGGCGGTTGTGTGATCGCACTGGCCTGTGATGCGCGGGTTATGGCAGAGGGCAAGTTCATTATCGGTCTGAACGAAGTACCTGTCGGCATTATTGTTCCGGACAGCATCTTTCAGCTCTATGCTTTCTGGCTGGGTCATGCCGCTGCATCCAGAAGTCTGCTCGAAGGTAAATTATTTGACCCTGAAGAGGCGTTAAAGATCGGGCTGGTAGATGAATTGGTTAAGCCGGAAAGTATCATGACCGCCGCCGAAAGAAAAGTCAGAAAGTATATGGCTTTTGAACCGCAGACCTGGCAGCAAAGTAAACTGAATATCCGTGCGGGAATTATAGCAGCCACTTCAGCAGATCAAACGCTCGCGCTGGACAGGATGCTGGAACAATGGTGGTCTCCTGCAACACGCAGTATTCTCAAAATGTTAATTGATAACCTTAAAAAGTAAGCATATGTATAATCAGCCAATGTTAAGGGACGATGCCATGAAAGGCAAAACAATTGTAATTACAGGCGGTGGTACAGGGCTGGGGAAAGCAATGGGTACGTACTTCCTGAAGCTGGGTGCAAACTTAGTAATCACCAGTAGAAAAGCTGATGTACTGGAAAAGACTGCAAAAGAAATGGAGCAGGAAACAGGCGGGAAGGTACTTGCTGTTGCCTGTGATGTACGCGAGTACGAACAGGTCGAAAATGTGTTGAAAGAAACCCTGCAGACTTTCGGACAGGTCGACTGCCTGCTGAATAATGCAGCGGGAAACTTCATCTCCCCTACCGAGCGACTTTCTGCGAATGCTTTCTCTACTGTAATTGACATTGTGCTGAAAGGTTCGGTTAACTGTACGCTTGCCTTCGGTAAACATTGGATCGCAGCTAAACAGCCAGCGAGCATTCTTAATATTGTAACTACGTATGCATTTACTGGTTCTGCCTATGTTGTGCCTTCTGCCTGTGCAAAAGGCGGTGTATTGGCAATGACCCGGTCATTGGCTGTAGAATGGGGTAAATATGGTATCCGTACTAATGCGATCGCACCGGGGCCATTTCCAACCAAGGGAGCCTGGGAACGTCTTCTACCGGGAGATCTGGCCGAAAAGTTCGATTTCAAAAATAGGGTTCCGCTAAAAAGAGTCGGTGAGCATCAGGAACTGGCTAATCTGGCTGCATTTCTGCTCAGCGATTTCTCTTCTTATATTAACGGTGAGGTAATCACTATTGACGGAGGCGAATGGTTGCAGGGTGCCGGGCAATTTAACGGCCTGGAAGCAATTCCAGATGAACTTTGGGATTCATTCGCACAAATGACACGTTCGGCAAAAGGAAGCTGATCCAGTAGATAATAATAATTTTATTTTAACGTATCTTTTTTTTGAAATTAGGTTATTTTTGTAAAATGACTACAGAAACGAAAGAAGAATCATTTACGCTGGAAGAGATCCTGTCCTCTTTGAAGACTTCTCACCGTCTTATTCTTTGGAATGATGATGTGAATACTTTTGACCATGTAATCCATTGTATGACCAAATATCTGGACTATACAGATTCACAGGCAGAAAAGATTGCCTGGGAAGTTCATAACAAGGGCAAATGTGCCGTTTTAAAAGGGTCTTTTACCGAGATGGAAATCTATCGTAAAATATTACAGCAGGAAGGACTGACTGTGACTGTAGACTAATCCGGCCTTCCGGTCTGCCTGCTCTATTTCAAAGACCGGAAAACCTGGCTGAGCTCTTCTTGTGTATGTCTGGTCTGATCTTTTGCGTACCAGTGATGCAGTTTCTCCGCTACTTTGAATAGATCTGATTCTTCCTTCTTCCATCCACCGAGCATTTCCTGCAGAATTGCCGGCCGGGGACCCCATTTTGCAATCTGCTCACCTTCTTCATTAATTATCAGCATAACAGGGATAGCCCTACCACCATTAGTGAGATGCGCATCCATCAATTCTAAATGTTGATCACGCAGGACGAGTCGTAGCTCCAGTTTTTCAGGAAATTGTAAAGCGATGTGCTGAAATACCGGTACCAACTGAGCGGCGTCACCACACCAGCCTTCAGTAATAATCAGTAGACGGTATCGATCTGTTAATGCCAAAAGCTCTTTTTCGAGTTCTGGCAGAACCCGAATAGTTTTTTCAACCCGCTTCATACGCTGAAGATTCATTTTACTGTAATGCAGCATGGCGTCACTACTGTCTTCCCCCGTAGTCTGACCATTCTCAAGGCGCTTTGTAACTAATTCTTTATAGGCAGAATAGCTTAAACCTTCATTCACAAAAATATTACTGTAATTAACCATATATGCGTTGTAATAAAATAGTTACCACCTGTTTTTTAAACTATCGCACCGTTACTTTGTCCATCCTAAGAAAATACACCAAAATACACTAACTTAATGAACCTGTCTATCTACAAAATTCTATTATTCAGTTTAATTTTAAACTTCTTTGTCTCTTCAGCTATCCAGGCTCAAAATACCGGCAACGGTAAACTTACCGGAAAAGTTGTAGATGTGCAAAATAATGAAACTGTTCCTTTCGCTTCGGCTGTTGTTTTAAATAACAGTACCAAAGCCGTTGTCCGTACTGCCCAGACTGATGCAGACGGTAACCTTTCGATTCCAAATCTTCCCGCTGGCAGTTTCACGGTTAAAATCAGCTATGTTGGTTATCAAACAATGGTAAAAAATAACGTGACACTGGTTGCAGGTAAAGACTTCAATCTTGGAACTGTAAAAATGACTGCTTCTAAAGGCAATGTGCTGAATGAAGTTGCGATTACAGCCCAGAAAAGTACTATACAGCTGGGCATAGACAAAAAAGTATTTTCTGTTGAACAAAGTCTTGTCAGTGAAGGTGGTTCGGCCACAGACCTGCTGGCGAATGTTCCTTCTGTGCAGACTGATGTGGACGGAAATGTAAGCTTACGAGGCTCTACTGGCGTAAGGGTACTGATTGACGGTAAGCCTTCTTTAATTGCAGGTGGAAATGTCGCGCAGATTCTGCAGTCCATCCCTGCCAGTTCTATCGAAACTGTGGAGGTAATCACAAACCCTTCTTCCAAATATGATGCAGAAGGGCAATCAGGTATCATTAACATCGTATTGAAAAAGAACGCTAAATTAGGCTTTAACGGGAATGTTGCACTTACTGCAGGAAACAGGGATAACTATAACGCAAATACCAGTCTTAGTTTTCAAAATAAAAAAGTGAATCTTTATGGTAATTATTCTTTCAGAAGAGGAAATAGAATTGGCGGAGGTTTCAATAATATAGAATACTTGCAGCCCATTGGTGAACTTGCCTTCGCCGATCAGTTGACAGACTCTAGAAACACCGATAAAAGTCATAATGTAAAAGCAGGTCTGGATTATTATCTGACTTCTAAAGATATTCTGAGTTTTTCTGGCGGTTTTAATATCAGGGATAATGACCGGACTGAATTACTGGACATTAATAAATATAATGCACAACGTAATCCGCTCGAACTGAGCAACCGGACAAATACTAATCTGGGCAGCGGCAAGAGTTTTGATACTAACCTGGATTATAGCCATAAGTTTAAACCAGGTGAAGAGCTGACTTTCAATTTTGGCTTCTCCAAAGGTAATAACGACAATTTCCAGCGATACATTACCGATCTGCAAAGCCTGAACGGTATTGCTCCTGGTAATGGCGAAAGACGTACGAATGATAATGAGGGCGATAACAAAAACTATAATATTCAGGCAGATTATAATACTTCGATCGGTAAAACAGGTAAACTGGAGGCAGGATATCGCAGCCAGATCCGTTTTTCAGACAACACTACAGATGCCCAGTTATTTGACTACGATTTAGAAAGTTACCGCCCGGATCTGCGTCTGACAAATTTATTTGACAGTAAAGATCAGGTACATGCAATCTATATGAATTATCAGAATCAGATTGGCAAATTCGGTTATCAGTTCGGATTACGTGCAGAAGATGCTTCCCTGGTATCTAATAGCGGTGGTTATGACCTGAATAACCAATTGGTAAATGCAACTTCTAAAATTGCTTATAAACGTCTTTATCCAAGTATCTATCTGACACAGAAAATGGAACATGAGCAGCAGATCCAGTTAAGTTACAGCAGAAGAGTAAACAGACCAAGACCATGGGATACCAATCCGTTTATTGATTATGGTGATCCTTTAAACTGGCGTCGCGGTAATCCAAACCTGCTGCCTGAAGATGTACATGCTTTCGAACTCGGATACAGCAAATTCTGGCCTAAAGTTACCTTAATTTCCAGTGCATACGTACGCAGAACGAACGACCTTATTCAGCGTGTACGTTCTCAGCCTGATGAAAATGGGGTGATTATCTCTACTCCTCAGAATTTAACTAAAGATCTTTCGAGCGGGCTGGAACTAATTGCTAAAGTCGATGTGCTAAAAGCATGGAACTTTACAGCAAACGTAAATGTATATCACAGTAAAATTGATGCTGTCCCAGCTTATGACATTGCCGGCAATTCGGGTTTTAGCTGGAACTCTAACCTGACTAACAATTTTGTACTTCCTTACGGAATTACTTTACAGCTCAGAGGTGAATACACTTCGTCGCAGGTACTGGCTCAAGGTAGACGGAAGTCGATGTATACTTTTGACGGCGGCGCTAAATACGATTTTCCGGGTAAAAAAGCTTCCCTCGGCCTGAATGTAAGAGATATTTTCAACACACGCCAGTTTGGTATGGTAACCAATGACGGCAGGTCTATCGTAGATTTTGAACGCTATATGACAGGTCCGATGGGCAACATTACGTTCTCTTACCGCTTCGGTCAGACGACGTTCCAGAAAAAACAGAAGAAACCTGAACAGGTTGACAACAGACCTGATGAAGGCCAATTTTAAGGAAATGACCGCTTTACAGCGGTCATTTTTTGTTTAAGGCCTATCCGAATGACAGGTTTTTGGAGATTCTAGATTTTTGTATCTTGCGGCATGGAAAATGAAAATCCCTGGACTACATTGGAAAGCAGATTGGTTTATGAAAATAACTGGATTGGTCTTACTGAACACCAGGTGATTAATCCTTCCGGCGGCAAAGGTATTTACGGTCAGGTAAGCTTTAAAAACCTGGCTATTGGGATTCTTCCGGTTGACGATGAAATGCATACCTGGCTTGTCGGACAATATCGCTACCCCCTAAAAGCCTACAGCTGGGAAATTCCTGAGGGTGGTGGTCCGTTACATCTATCCCCACTCGATAGTGCAAAACGGGAACTTCAGGAAGAAACAGGTCTTTCGGCAGATTCATGGACGGAAATACAGCGTTTACACCTATCTAACTCAGTTACGGACGAACTGGCAATAGTTTATCTAGCCAGAGGATTGACACAGGGACAGGCTGCCCCTGAAGATACCGAAGAACTGGTTTTACGCCGCCTCCCGTTGCAAGAAGCATGCACAATGGCAGAAAATGGATCTATCACTGATAGTATCAGCGTGGCCGCTCTGCTAAAAGCTAAAATAATGATACTCGAAGGCAAATTATAAATTACACATGAGCAAATTTCTGGGTTATATCCTTACCCCTGTTTTCTACTTTTTTTTCACCTTGTCACTTTTGATCTTTCATCCGCTCCAATGGATTTCTTTCCGTTTATTTGGATACCGGGCACATAAAGTGGTTGTAGATTACCTTAATTTTTGTCTGACCTATTGCCAGATATTCCTGGGTTCATCTACTACATTTATTAATAAACAAAAACTTCCGCAGGGCCGCCCGGTAATCTTTATTGCCAATCATCAGAGCATGTATGATATTCCCGCTCTGATCTGGTTTCTCAGACAATACCACGTAAAGTTTATCTCGAAGATAGAACTTACCAAGGGTATTCCCTCCATATCCTATAACCTGAAACATGGAGGAGGAGCCAATATAAACCGGAAAGACAGTAAGCAAGCCGTATCTGAAATTATCAAATTGGGTCGCAGAATGAAATCGAATAACTGGTCGACAATGATCTTCGCTGAAGGTACACGTGCTAAAGACGGACAGATGAAACCTTTTCAGGTCGGTGGTATAGCTACACTGCTGAAAGCAGTTCCCGACGCACTCATCGTACCTGTTGCTATTGAAAATTCCTGGAAAATTGTGCAATACGGACCATTTCCACTTTGCGCCGGGTTAAAACTCCGTTGGACTGTACTCAGCCCTATCATCACTGAAGGGCTGAATCCTGAGGAGATTGCTTTGCAGGCAGAAAAATCAATCCGGATAAGCTTAAATCAAATGAAAAACTAAGCCCGCTGAAGAACGAAATATTATAGATTCTTATTCTCAATCCGGCGGAAGAACTCATCTCTGTAGGTATCTCCTATCGGAATGATCTTATCACAGATACTGATTCGGCTGCGCTCTATACTTTCGATTTTATCCAGTGCGATGATATAGGATTTATGTACTCTGATGAAATTTGCAGAAGGCAAAGTTTCTTCCATCCTTTTCATGTTCTGCAGCGTGATCACCCGCTCATTCTTTGTATAAATTGAGATATAATCTTTTAAACCTTCAATATAGAGGATATCGTTCAGTTCAATCTTCTGGATCTTATGTTCTGATTTAACAAAGATAAAATCTGTCACCTGTTCTGAATGGTTTGCCGGAGCCGGTGGCGGAACCGGAGTGGTTGCAGCTACAATTGTCTGATTCCCTTCCAGCTGTTTATTCTGTCTGTTATGTACTTTTTCAACTGCCTTATAGAAGCGGTCAAATGCGATTGGTTTTAGCAGATAATCTGAAACGTCCAGGTCATAGCTTTCCAGCGCATATTGTGAATAGGCAGTAGTAAGAATATAACTGGCTTTATTACTGGCAATTTTAAGAAACTGTATACCAGTCAGATCGGGCATCTGTATATCCAGAAAAACCAGGTCTATACCACCTGCCTGAACCAGCTGCAAAGCTTCAATTGCATTTTCGGTTCTTTTAACCAGTTCCAGGAAAGGTACTTTCGATACGTAATCTTCGATGATATCCAGCGCTAATGGTTCATCGTCTACAGCTATACACTTCAAAGTCATTTTAGGGCTGTTTAATAATTTTTTCGTTATAATCTATATATCCAGCATCAGCTCGCTGGTATAATGAGTTGCTGAATTTACAATATTTAATTTATATCTATCTGGATAAAGCAACTGTAAACGCCTTTCAACGTTGTTTAGACCTACTCCACCCACCTCATCCTTATTTCCAATTCTCTTCCTATTCGTAATACTGAAATGAAGAATCTTTTGATTGGCGATGATATTAATACGAATCGGGTCGGCAGGATCATTTGCCACGCCATGTTTAAATGCATTTTCTACAAATGAGATCAGCACCAGGGGGATAATCTTCTGATCTTTAATTTCGCCATTAATACTCATCTCAATGGCTGCACCATCTTTAAAACGCAGTCGATGCAGGTCTACATAACTTTCAAGATAGGAGATCTCTTTGCTAAGTTCCACCCATATATCATTGCTTTCGTAGATCATATAGCGCATTATTTCAGATAATTTAAGTACGGCATCAGCTGTTTTCTCAGATTTCTGGTAAGCGAGTGAGTAAATATTATTCAGCGAATTAAACAAGAAATGCGGGTTAAGTTGCGATTTAAGGAATTGCAGCTCCATATCTTTCCTTTCATTCTCCAGACTACGTTGTACCCTGATATTACTGAACCAATCCAGCATGAATTTAATCAGGCAGCTGGAAATGATAAAGAAACCCGACACGAACACAGTACTAATCATATATACAGAGAGATCCGTTTCCTGCAGCGCTCCTGTTTTACTGTCATGGTGCTCTAAAATCACATCCCTGTATAATACCGCGATGATCGTTTTTGCAGCCGTCATCCCAGCAATTAATAATACAAGCGCCAGAATATACATCCAGTACTTTTTCAGCAGCTGAGGGATCAGCAGGGTATAATTAATATAGAATACGGAGATATTGATTATAGAATAATAGCCAAGACTAACAACGACTTCCCGGGAAAATATGCTTTTGCCACTCATAAATATCGTCAGGCCAAGAATTGCCCCGATAAACATCCAGTAAGCTAAATGGGAAATGATCTCTCTATTATCTTTCATTTGTTTGCACAATAAGAATCAGGTCTAAAGCTATTAATTTTTAAAATTAAACCGCGTTCTGATAGGAATAAAACGAGAAATCTCCTATTGATCGGTATTTAAATCGACGAACAGGCATTTTTATTCTACGAACTGGATAAACCCATGAAATATGCCTGTTTATCTGATTTGAGCCGTTGATCTAGAATTATATCCCCTTCGTATAAAACATTTTAACAGCCAAAAATTTATAATTCTATTTGTTTCAACAAAACGAAATAAAGATGAAAACTTCTGCTTACTACCTCGACCAAAAAACAGTTCAGCATAATATCAGCAGTTTCACAACAAAATATATACCTATGAAAACTTCAGCATATCAACACCTTTCACAACCGCTTGTAAGTGACAGGATGTACAATAGTTACCAATCTCATATCAGCAGCCTATCCGCTGCCAAAACATATATTATGGATAAATTAACAACTGTTTCTCCATTCCTGTTAATGCTGATTCCCGTTTTAACTGTGATGATCTACAGCTTTTTTTAAGAAAAAGATCGTATTTGACCGGGCAATACAGCCCTTTTAAATTGCACTAAACACCCTTTCCTCCGTTCTGGAGGGATTAACACCATATATAGTTTAGTTTTAGTTAATAAATAAAAAAGGTAGCTGGATGGCTACCTTTTTTTTATTTATCAAAGTTTTCAATATTTCTCTTTGTAACTAAGAGTTTAGTTTGTACATTTAACTAAAGGCTTAGTTACAAACGGCACAAAGCCAGATAAAAAGAATTATGGAAATTAAAGACCTGACTAAAGCAGAAGAACAAATCATGCAAATTGTATGGCAGATTAAAAAAGGCTTTGTGAAAGAAGTAGTTGACTTACTTCCAGAACCAAAACCAGCGTACAATACGGTATCTACAATAATCAGGATCCTGGAAACCAAGGGATTTATTGCACATGAGCCAGCCGGCAAAGCGCACCTGTATTATCCGATTATCTCACTTGAAGATTATAAGCGCCACGCCACAGACAAATTGCTGGGCAATTATTTCGGAAACTCAGTGGAAAGCATGTTTTCGTTTTTCGTGAAAGAGGAAAAGCTGGACGTTAAGGATGTGGATGATATTCTGAAAATGATCAATGAACTAAAAAAGAAATAAGATGAACTGGATTATTTATATTTTGGTGGTCAACAGCAGTCTGCTGCTATTTTATCTTCTCTATAAACTGCTCCTTGAAAAGGAGACGTTTTTCAGGCTCAACAGATATTACCTGATCACGGCTGCAATGTCCGCGATGCTTATACCGCTGATACCACAGGACTGGCTGCCCTTGCAAAAAGACCTCCTTAATGAGAACAACCCCCGGGAGATATTAATTATGCTCTCTGAGGTTAGCGTATCGCCATTGAAAAGCAATACTCCCATATGGATCAGTTTTGCCTTGAGTATTTATCTGGCTGGTGGTATTTTCTTCACCTTAAAGCTATTCAGGCGTCTGATTCAACTCAGAAAAATAATAAGCGAACCCCTTTCGGGCGTGGCCTTCTCATTTTTCAGCTTTAAATGTGTCGACAGAAGATTGGTTGGTGCAGCGATAATTGACAGGCATGAGGAGGTCCATATCAGACATTTACATAGTGCGGACATTATCTTTTTTGAGATCCTGGCAATTATGTGCTGGTTCAATCCGGTGATCTACGCCTATAAAAAGTCGATAGTACAGGTCCATGAGTTCTATGCAGATGAAATAGCTTCTGCATATCAGGGCGACAAGTCTGCCTATGCCATGCTGCTGCTCAGTAAAGCGCTCCGGATTAATCCCCAGGTACTGACCAATAGTTTTTTCAATGAACCTTTACTTAAAACCCGAATTCATATGTTAAACAAAAGAAAATCAGCAAAACCGGCGGCATTGAAATACGCGCTGTTCGTACCTCTTTGCGCAGGAACATTATTACTGACATCTGCAACGTTGACAAAAGAGACAAAGTCCGAAAACTCAGGCACCGGAAATTCCTACTTTGCCTCCACGCCACTAAATCAATTCGGCTTACAGCAGCAGGAGCCAGGAAAGGTCTACGAATTCGTTAAAACTGACACCCAACCGGAATTCCCGGGGGGCATGAAAAAATTCTATGAATATCTGGGCGCATCACTTAAATACCCGGAATCAGCCGCTAAAAATAAGGTGGAGGGCAAAGTGTTCCTAAGCTATATCGTAGAAACGGATGGTAAAATTAGCCATGTTAAAGTCGAAAGAGGATTGAATGCAGCCCTGGATGCGGAAGCAGTCAGAGTGCTTACAGAATCCCCTAACTGGATTCCCGGAAAAGTAGGTAATACACCAGTCCGGGTGAAGTATAATATCCCAATCCATTTCGGGCTGACTAAGAAACCAGCAAAAGCATAAACAGCAGGTTTTAGCATGGCCTAAAAACAAGAAACCCCGGCAAAATCTGCCGGGGTTTCTTGTTAAATCCTTGTCTCGTAGACCTAAATCTATTAAACTTCTTCCTCAGAAACAAATTTTGCTGAATAAAAATCTCTGTTCATTCTTGCAATATTCTCCAGGGAGATTCCTTTAGGGCATTCTGCTTCGCAGGCGCCGGTATTAGTACAGTTACCGAAACCTTCAGCATCCATCTGTGCAACCATACTTTGAACACGACGGTAACGCTCTGGTTGACCCTGAGGCAGTTGTGCAAGCTGAGATATTTTCGCCGAGGTGAATAACATGGCCGAAGCATTCTTACATGTTGCTACACAAGCGCCACATCCGATACAAGCTGCTGCTTCGAAAGCAGAGTCTGCCTGAAATTTAGGAATAGGCAATGCATTTGCATCCTGTGCATTTCCTGTATTCACAGAAATAAAACCACCTGCCGCAATAATTCTGTCAAATGCTGTACGGTCTACCGCTAAATCTTTAATTACCGGGAATGCTTTAGCTCTCCATGGTTCTACAACAATGGTATCGCCATCCTGGAACGAACGCATATGAAGCTGGCATGTAGTAATGCCTTCTTTAGGCCCGTGAGGTCTTCCGTTAATATACATCGAGCATGCGCCGCAGATACCTTCTCTGCAGTCATGATCAAATACAATTGGTTCTTCTCCCTTATTGATCAGCTGCTCGTTTAAAACGTCAAACATTTCTAGGAAGGACATGTCAGGAGAAATCTCCGACATTTTATAATCGACCAAATTACCTTTGGCTTTGTTATTTTTCTGACGCCAAACTTTCAGCGTTAAATTCATATTTCCTGTACTCATGGTATTGGAGATTTTAGTACTAGCTTATTTATAACTTCTTTGTGCGATTTTGATGTTTTCGAACTTCAGTTGCTCTTTATGCAGTTCAAACTTCACATCATCTTTGTATTCCCAGGCTGAAACAAAAGCATAATTTTCATCATCTCTTAATGCTTCACCTTCTTCAGTCTGATATTCCTCTCTGAAGTGACCACCGCAAGACTCGTTTCGCTGCAATGCATCCATACACATCAGTTCACCAAGTTCAATAAAGTCTGCCACACGTCCGGCTTTCTCCAGCTCAGGATTGAATTCATTCATCTCACCGGGAACACGCACATCTTGCCAGAATTCTTTACGTAAAGCCTGAATTTCGGCTATCGCTGAAGTAAGACCTTCTGCATTACGCGCCATTCCGCATTTCTCCCACATGATCTTTCCTAGACGTTTATGGAAGAAATCCACAGATTTCGTTCCCTTAACCGACAGGAAATGCTCAAGAATACCTCTTACACTAGCTTCTGCTTCAACAAAGGCAGGGTGATCCAATGGAATAGGTTTAGTCGCCAGCTCTTTTGACAGGTAGGCTCCTATTGTATAAGGAATTACAAAATAACCATCTGCCAGACCTTGCATCAGTGCAGACGCACCTAAACGGTTAGCTCCATGATCAGAGAAGTTCGCTTCACCCAGCGCATAAAGGCCAGGTACCGTCGTCATCAGGTTATAATCAACCCAAAGACCACCCATTGTATAGTGAACAGCAGGATAGATACGCATCGGAAGTTCATAAGGATCTTCTCCTGTGATCTGCTTGTACATATCAAACAGGTTACCATATTTTTCTTTGATTACATCACGACCCAAACGCATGCAAGTTTCACGGTCAGGATTGTGGATATTGTGTTTTGTAGCCTCGATACGTCCGTAACGTTCTGTATTTGCAGTAAAATCGAGGTATACAGCCAATTTAGACTGGCCAACACCATAACCTGCATCACAACGCTCTTTAGCAGCACGGGAAGCCACATCACGTGGAACCAGGTTACCGAAAGCAGGATAACGACGCTCTAAATAATAATCTCTTTCTTCTTCTGGAATATCGGTTGCTTTACGCTGATCGTCTTTTTTCTTAGGAACCCAGATACGTCCGTCATTACGTAAGGACTCAGACATCAGGGTTAACTTAGACTGGTGATCTCCTGAAACCGGAATACAGGTCGGGTGAATCTGAGTAAAACAAGGGTTACCGAAGTAAGCGCCTTTTTTATGTGCTTTCCAGGCTGCAGTTACGTTACTTCCCATTGCATTTGTAGAGAGATAGAATACGTTACCATATCCACCGGTACCCAACAATACTGCATGACCAAAATGACGCTCCAGTTCTCCGGTAATCAGATTACGCGCAATAATTCCACGCGCTTTACCTTCAATTACGACAACATCAAGCATTTCATGGCGGGTAAACATTTCGACTTTACCCATGCCAATCTGGCGTTCCAGTGCGCTGTATGCTCCTAAAAGTAATTGCTGACCAGTCTGACCTGCTGCATAAAAAGTACGTTGAACCTGTGTACCACCAAATGAGCGGTTATCCAGTAATCCACCATATTCTCTGGCCAGGGGAACACCCTGAGCAACACATTGGTCGATGATGTTTGCACTAACCTCAGCTAAACGGTGTACGTTAGCTTCACGGGCACGGTAATCACCACCTTTAATTGTATCATAAAATAAACGGTAAACGCTGTCACCATCATTCTGATAGTTTTTTGCCGCATTGATACCACCCTGAGCCGCGATTGAGTGAGCTCTTCTAGGTGAATCCTGGAAACAAAAACATTTAACCTTATATCCCATTTCAGCCAGGGTGGACGCTGCCGAAGCACCTGCCAGACCTGAACCTACAATAATTATTTCTATACTTCTTTTATTCGCCGGATTAACAAGAGGCATTGAAGACCTCAGTTTAGTCCATTTACCGGTCAGTTCACCTTCCGGTATATTTGCATTCATATCTGCCATTCTATTTAGCGTTATACGTTCTAAACCTTAATTAATAAACCCTGCATACATGGCAATCGGCATTGCCGCAAAGACCACTGCAATAATGATGGAATACCATACACCAAGCGCTTTAATAAGCGGTGAGTATTTCTTGTGATTCCAGCCTAAAGTCTGAAACGCAGATGCAAAACCATGTAATAAGTGGTATAGCAATGAACCCATTGCCAATACATACAATACTACCAGCCATACGTTCTGGAATGTTTCCTTCATCACCGCGAACAGGTCTTCGTGCCCGTTAGCATCTTCAGTAGGAATACCAGTAAAGCGTGAAACTACCCAGAAGTTCGATAAGTGAACGATCAGGAAAATCAGCAATAACGTACCTAATAAACCCATAGAGCGGGAATACCATTTACTGTTTGCTTTACCATCATACACTGCATACTTCTCAGGGCGGGCTGCCTGATTCTGAAAGGTAAGGCGCAGACCTTGAATGATGTGCAGCAATAAACCCGCCATCAGAATTACTTCAGAAGCTCTGATCAGCCAGTTGGTTGCCATAAAATGTGCACCGATGTTAAAAGTTAAACCACCGTCATTGACAAATATCAAAGCATTGATAAAGCAATGTACAATAAGAAATAAAATTAGAAACAGGCCGGTGATACCCATTATTAGTTTTTTTCCTATAGATGAGGAAAAAGCGTTTCCGAAACTAGCCATTAGATTTATTTATTTTTGAGTTCTATTAATGCAAAAGTATTTAATAAATGACTTAATTTATACATATACCAGTCCAAATAAAAAGAATTAACCTATTTAGAAACATTCTACATCAGAATGCCCTGACAAGCCGCCATGGGCCTTTTTAAGCAAAAAAAACGGGTAGCAAATTTAATTGCTACCCGTTTTAAAGTTTTAAAATGCGGCGGTTAGTTGAAACTAAACGTGTAATTTCCGTTAGGTCCGACTCCTGAAACAGTAATCTTGCCGTTTTTCGAAGTTGGTAATGCCGACTCGACATCTTTTGCACTGTTAACAGCTTTACCATTGATCGTAGTTACCAATAATCCTTTCGGGATATCTAAACTATCAAACAGTTTACCTGGAACAACGCTGGTTACAATGACACCATTCTTCACCCCATATTTTTCCTTAGCCGAAGCGGATGCCGGAGCAAAACTTGCGCCCAATTTATCAATGCTCATGCCGGTACTTCTACCTGCTGTTTCTGATTTGGTCTTAGCCAGTGTTTCTTCACCTTTTAAGGTTACCGATACGTTCTGTTCTTTACCGCCTCTGGAAATAGTCAGCTGAACTTTGTCACCAGGACTCAGTCTGCCAATTTTTTCCTGCAGATCTGGTGAGGCAAAAATCTCTTTACCATCTACTTTCTTAATGATATCTCCTTCTTTAATACCAGCTGCAGCCGCGCCACCACCAGGTACGACACCACTAACCAGCAAACCACTGATATCTTTAATTTTATTTTGTTCAGCAACGTCTGCATTCAGCTCCTGGAATGTTACTCCCACATAACCTCTTTTTACACTTCCGTATTTTTTAAAATCTTCCAGAATTTTTTTAGCCAGATTAACAGGGATAGCAAAGCCGTAACCCTCGTTAGTACCAGTCTGTGAAGCGATAGCTGCATTAATACCGATCAGCTCACCGTTCGCATTTACCAGGGCGCCGCCACTGTTACCTGGGTTAATTGCCGCATCTGTCTGAATATAAGATTCAATGGCAGAATTTGTACGTGAAGGAACTTTACCTGTACGCTGATACTCTTCATATTCTTCTTCTGTAGGCTGTTGCTGTTCGCGGCCTAAAATACCAATTGCTCTGGCTTTAGCACTCACAATACCGGCTGTTACTGTGGTTTGCAGGTTTAGCGGGAAGCCTACTGCAAGAACCCACTCTCCTACCTGAACGTTATCTGAATTACCCATTTTAACTACTGGTAAATCTGTTGCTTCCACTTTAATCAGTGCAAGGTCGGTATTCGCATCACGGCCAATTACTTTAGCTTCTACTTTACGTCTGTCAGACAAAATCACCTGAATTTTCTCAGCGTTGTCCACAACGTGATTATTCGTCACGATATAACCGTCAGAAGTTAAAATAACTCCGGAACCCGAAGCTGCTCTTGGCGCACGCTGAGCTCTGCGGCCGCCCCGGCCGCCAAAGAATTCTTCCATCATATCCATCGGTGAGGAAGGGCCGGATGAACCAGAAGAACTAAATGTAGTCTGAATATGCACGACAGCTGGTGAAACCACTGCGGCTGCCTGAACAAAATCAACCGCTCCGGCAGATGAAATTTTTGAAGGATTACTCGCAAAAAGAAGGTTCTGCTTCTCAGCAAGGGTCATGTTGTTGGTTTTATTTTCCAACATTTTGTAGCCACCGATTGCTGCTGCGCCACCTACGAATGCGGCTAAGAAAATTAATGCTATTTTTTTCATGTTGTTTTATTTTTCATTTGTTATAAAACCGGTGGAATACCGGGTCTATTTGTGTATAAGATTATTTCTGATGAACAGCTAACCTCTGTTCCTGATTTGCCCGCCACGATATTTTTGTCCGATGATATCAAGACTGGGCATCAAATTGAATTTAAGGCGGCATATGAAATTCTTTTGTACAAGGTATTCAAATTTAATACCATTAGAACGATATTTGCAGGTATAAACACAGCTATTAGTGTTAAAAAATGTTAAATCAATCCTACGCCAAAGATATGTCAGTACATTTTTATAAATACCAGGGAGCCGGTAACGATTTTATCCTGCTTGATAACCGCAGCGGAGCCTTTAATCCGGAGGACACAGATACTGTCCGCCAGTGGTGCGACAGGCGTTTTGGCGTTGGGGCAGACGGTCTTATGCTCCTTCAAAATCATGCGGATTACGATTTCGAAATGGTTTATTACAACGCAGATGGAAATCCCGGCAGTATGTGCGGAAATGGAGGCAGATGTATCGTCGCATTTGCTAAGCACCTGAATATCATTGACAGTGAGACTAACTTTTTGGCAGTCGACGGGCCTCACTATGCCAAAATTACAGCTGAAGGTAATTGGGTCGAACTACAGATGATAGATGTCCATGCGCTAAACCGCGATGGTGAAGATTATGTGCTGAACACTGGCTCACCGCATTATGTACAACAGGTAATTGGCCTGGACACTAAAGATGTATATCAGGACGGCAAACAGATTCGCAATCAGGAAAATTATAAAACAGCAGGTATTAATGTAAACTTCGTGGAAGAACACCCTGATCATCTTTTTGTAAGAACTTTTGAAAGGGGTGTGGAAGACGAAACTTATGCATGCGGAACCGGAGTTACTGCAGTTGCATTGGCGATTGCGCATACCAAAGGTCAGCAGGGTAAAATTGAAACTGACATTAAGGTCTTGGGCGGTAGACTGAAAGTACAGTTTGAAGCGAATGGCGATAACTACAGTAATATATTTTTATGCGGACCGGCAAAGAGAGTTTTCGAAGGGGAAATCTGATTACTCTCCCTCCGCCAGATGCGCTGCGATACCGATCTTAATCTCACCGAAAGTATAACTTTTACCCAGGTGGGCACGGATCGGTGTCAGGTTCATGGTTTGCAGTACCTTAATTGCCTGCAGGATTTTATCTAATTTCTTCTTTCCAAGTATATCCAGCGCTGAAATCTCCTGTTTGGCCACATAATGGGCCAAATGCCCCTCTATTGTACCAACGACCATCTTTCGTTCCGAAGCAATTTCAGAGATCGACTTTCCATCGAGAAAAAGCTCCAGTGAAACTTCCTTCGTATCTTCTTTAGGCTCCTTAGGCGCGTCAGATTTCTTAGCCCTTTCCCGCTTCGCTGTAAAATCAAGTTTACCGGGCACCGCATGAACCTTTTTCATTTGGGCTTCTCTTTCCTCCTGATTCAGCAGACCGCTCATTTCTGCTTTTGTAAAATCGGTACCATCAATCTTACATTGCAGCAGACCCGAAGATTTTCTAATTTTCTTAAACTGCTCATAGAACAAAGATTCCATTTCGAGCAACTCTGTTAAATAGGCTGTAACCAGTTTGTCTTGTTTTACCAGTTCCATCCTTTCAAAGATTCTCCGGCTTAAGTCCAGCAGCAGGGGATTAAAGTATTTCTCCGCAGCCTGCGTTCTTTCCAGTAAAATCCGGAGCCCGTCTTCTGATTGATCCTGGCAGAGCCGTTGTATTTGAGCAAGAAACTTACTCGCATTAGATTTAACCTCACTTAGATCCTTTAAGAGTTGCTGAGCCCACTTTACATGCTTCTGCTTCGCAGATTTATTAATATCCTTTGAATAGGAATGTACGTGTTCGTAAACAAAATTATCAAGTGGCGTGAGATCGAAGCATTGCAGCAGATACCTGCGTAGAAAGAATTCACTTTCATGCTTGATCTGCTCATCCAGTGTCTGCTGAGTTTGCTTATTTTTAGAGAATAACGATACGTTTTGATCCTGCCTGATTCCCGTTCTGGAGATTTGGGAAGTCAGCACGAGACCATCTAATGAACGCAGCCTTGATAGTGCTACATAAATCTGTCCGGGGGCAAAAGCATTCCCAATATCAATAATTGCTTTATCGAAAGTAAGACCCTGGCTTTTATGCACAGTAATAGCCCAGGCGAGTTTTATCGGAAACTGGATGAATTTACCGATTACCTCTTCTTCAATCTCGTTGGTAACCTTATGGTTTGTATACCTGATGTTTTTCCAGGTAAAGCTTTCCAGTACAATCTTTTCACCCTCTCCATCTGTGAGCACCTCTATCCGGTCCTCGTCCAGGCTGATGACGGTTGCAATCTTACCATTAAAAAATTTCCTTTCCCCACTCTGATCGTTCTTAATGAACATAACCTGTGCGCCAAGCTTTAATTCCAGACGATGTTCCGCCGGATAAGACCCTTCGGAAAACTCACCATCAATTGTAGCTTTATAGAAATATGACTTACCTTCAAGTTCTTCCAGACTTTTCTTGTTCAGGGTGTCTGCACGCTGGTTGTGCGTGGTAAGTGTAATATATTTATCGTCTTTTCCGGGTACAAAATCATGACGGTAATATTTTTCCAGCAATGCTATATTTTCCGCCGTGATCTCATTATTCCGGAGATTGTTAAGCAGGCTGATAAAGACATCATCGGCCTGGCGGTAAATTTTCTCCAGCTCAATATAAACAGGTGGATGATGCTGCAGCGCATGTGCATCAAAGAAATAAATACTTTTATAGAACTCTCCGAGCAATTGCCATTCATTGGCTTTAACCACCGGCGGCAGCTGATGAAGATCTCCGATAAACAAAACCTGTACTCCGCCAAAGCTTTCATTATTTTTACGGATATAACGCAGCACCATATCAATTGCATCAAGCAGGTCTGCCCGCAACATACTGACCTCATCAATAATTAGCAGTTCCAGATCCTGAAATATCCGCCGCTTGGTCGTATTCATCTGCAAATGCCGCACGATTGACCGCGGGGTATTATACAACTGATTGAAAGGCTCCACTGCAGGAGCTTTAGGCAGATAAGTCCCGAAAGGTAATTGAAAAAGTGAGTGAATAGTAACTCCAGCTGCATTGATCGCTGCAATACCTGTCGGAGCGACAATTACTGCTCTTTTATGTGTCAGCTCCATCAGATTCCTCAAAAAAGTAGTCTTTCCGGTTCCGGCTTTACCGGTCAGAAAAATGTGTCTGGAGGTGTAATTGATGAATCTGGCAGCAACTTCAGCAGGATTGTATTCGGACATATTTCGCAGCATTTGAACTGCAAAGGTACTAAAGATTGATCAGGAGTTTGTAACCCTTACCATGTACATTTAGTATTTCAACCCTGGAATCCTCCCTTAAATACTTACGTAACTTACTGAGAAACACATCCATAGATCGTCCGTTAAAATAATTATCATCGTGCCATATACTGAGTAATGCTTCTTCTCTTGTCAACACGGCATTCTGCTTCAAACAGAGTAAACGCAGTAATTCGGCCTCTTTGGTGGAGAGTTTTTGCTGCACTCCTTTGTGGGTAATCAGCTGCGTCGTATAATCAAATGTGTAATTTCCAATTTCAAAA
The DNA here is from genome assembly GCF_900103515.1 of Pedobacter antarcticus. Lineage (NCBI taxonomy): Bacteria > Pseudomonadati > Bacteroidota > Sphingobacteriia > Sphingobacteriales > Sphingobacteriaceae > Pedobacter > Pedobacter antarcticus. The sequence continues at coordinate 65,437 of NZ_FNGZ01000003.1, read as the reverse complement.
AGAGTCTGTTCGGGAGCAGCGGGAACGGTTTCTTTAGCCGACACTCTTTTCAGTAAAGCATTGATACGCAATAAAAGCTCTTCGATTCGGAATGGCTTGGTGATATAGTCATCTCCGCCCAGATCGTAGGCTGCAGCTTTATCTTCCATCATTGCTTTCGCCGTCGCAAAAATAATTGGCACATGCTCATTCATTTTACGAATTTCCTTCCCCAGTGCAAAACCATCTTTTTTAGGCATCATCACATCCAGGATACATAGATCAAAGTTCTGGCGGCTAAAAGCACGCAGACCTTCTTCTCCATCTACACAAAGGACAATATCAAACTTACCTTTCAATTGCAAATAGTCTTGTAACAGCATGCCCAGATTAGGGTCGTCTTCCACCAGCAGAATTTTCTTCATCTTATCTTTTTTATACGTTTATATAAGGTTAGCTCTAATTTCCTGCTTCAGCATTAAGCCAGCGGCAATACGATCTCAAATACAGTACCTTTATCCTTTTCACTTTTAACGCTGATTGTCCCTTTCAGCTGTGTGATAATATCCATTACATAGTTTAACCCAAGTCCAAAACCCTTCACATCATGAAGATTCCCAGTCGGCACTCTGTAAAACTGGTCGAAAATCCGTTTACTATGTTCCCGTGTTATTCCGATTCCCTTATCCGCTACTTCAATAATCAGATTATTCCCTGAATTACGGGTAGTCAGACGGATCTGCGGTTTCTCTTTACTGTATTTATTGGCATTATCGAGCAGGTTATAGAGTACGTTGGACAAATGTAATTCGTCTGCAGTCACGACGTGATTTACTGCATGAAGTTCCTGCAATACATCTGCCGATCGTTTTTGAAACTGCAGATCCATACTGTCCACCACCGCAGTAATTAAAGTATGCATGTCTACAGGCTCATAGTCAAGTTGAAGCTCTCTCTTTTCCAGTCTGGCAATACTCAGCACTCTTTCTATATGATTACCCAATCTGACATTTTCATCATAAATAATCCCCGCAAGTCTGCTCACCCTGGTTTTATCCTCAAGAATCTCCGGGTCACGCAGCGCCTCACTGGCAATCATAATCGTAGATACCGGTGTTTTAAATTCATGCGTCATATTATTAATGAAATCCGTTTTCATCTCGGAGATTTTCTTCTGTTTCAAAATTGCATAAAGCGTATAGGAGAAAATAGAGATCAGCACCAGCAAAAGTCCCGCTGAGGAAGCCATAGTCACACCCAGATTACTGAAGATCAAAGACTCTTTATCTGGAAAATTAACATAAAGCATTCCGGGATCGCGGATAACATCCTGGCTGAATAGTGTGGTCTGATAAGTATTGGCTGGCAAAAGTTCTCCTTTTTCGACGGAGGCTTTGCGAAAAAGCACCGTATTATGTGTTACACTTTTCAACCAGAAGCTGTAATCCAATCTGATATTTCTATTCTCCAATTCCTTCCTGAGCAATGTGTCCAGCATGTCCGGATCAATACGGGAGCGCAGCGGCACATCTACCTGGCTCATCTCTTTAGCAGCCGCTTCCAGCACATTAAAATCATTTTCATGGAACAGAACGGTATCGCTTTGAAGTTCCTTCAATTCATTCTTTTTCCGCCTTGCTGCAACCTCATCTTCCAGACGAAATTTTGATTTCATCTCATCGGTCTGACTAGGCAGCGAAACCCGGAGCGGCCGGCCATCTACCCTGCTATAGACCAGATAACGAATACTATCCGGAAGTTTCTTAGGCTCAATATTAAAAGTCTTGGTGCCTCCCATTCTGAAGGTCTTGCGCACATTACTGCCAATCATATTTAAGTCGGCATCAAACCCGACATTAACGTCAACATTTAACGGGGTGGTCGATTCATTCGCTAATGCAAAAAAATCTGCTTCAGATATAATAGCAGGACTGAGATATATTTTACGGATAATTTCGTCCTGATAATTCAGTTCGTCAATAATCTGTTTCTGCTGCCGGTATTTTCTTTGACGCTCGTCTTCTTTAAATTTCTGATCGAGATCTATTAGCTTTCTGGTGCGGTCACGACGCTGGTTTTCGAGCTTAATACGCCATTCCAGATCCTTCTTATTAATATTATCTACCGCATTTAAGCGTTGTGCTTTTCCTGCAACAGCAGTCAGGGCCTGATTGACATCCTGTTCAAACAGCTGAGATTTTAGCCTGTATCCTTCCCTGATGTAATACAGCTGCATTACAAAGACCCCTAATAAGGCCACAGTCATTAAAGCGGTAATTAACCAAAGGCTTTTTCTCTTCATGAATCGCAGCTGTTAAGCTTATCGGATTTAAATCCAAAAATAAGTAAGACAGGCAGATAAAGCAGCTATTTTAACAAATTTTAACACCGCAGGACCGGCGGGGTAATGGCAAAAAAAATGCCGGGAATAAATTCCCGGCACTCATGGTACAATTTGTTTTCCTAAAAAAGGTCTTAGAATGGCAGATCATCTTCCTCGCCTGGAGCGCTATTCAGGTCTGCCGGTGGTGCATATTGTGGAGTAGAAGCCGCTGCTGCACTGTTAGTCAATGCATTGATACGCCATACTACTAAACTGTTAAAATAAGAGGTTTTGCCTGTTTTGTCAGTCCATGGACGGCCACGAAGATTGAAGGAAACCTCCACGTCGTCACCGGTTTTAAGGCTGTCAAATAATGCAGTTTTATCTTGTAAAGCTTCGAACCTGATATATTCAGGATAAGTAGGGTTTTCTGCGTACTCAATAATGAGGTCACGCTTTTTAAATGTCTCACTCACCTGCTGTAATGCACCGATTTCGTGCACTTTTCCTTTTAATTCCATAACAAATACTCTTTTATTCTACTTTCTAATTCAAATCTCTATATTATTATTGATAACTTCGCACAATAAATTATGCAAGTTTTCCACAACAAAAGTAAGGTTATTATAACCTGTAACAAAAGGCTTTCCGCCTACCTCGCAACTGAGGTGACTGAACTCGGGTACGAAATTGTCAGGGAGTTCCCTACCGGACTAGAGCTTCACCTCACACTTTCGGAGTGCATTAAACTGAATTTAAACCTGCGTTGCGCAAGTCAGATCCTGTATTCCCTGAAAAGTTTTGAAGTAAATAATCCGGAAGAACTTTACCGCGAATTAGTCGATATGCCATGGGAAGACCTGATTGATTTTTCGGGCTATTTCTCGGTTACCTCAAATGTGGATAACCCAACCATAACTACACCGCTTTTCACCAACCTGAAAGTAAAAGACGCAATTGTAGACCGAATCAAAGAAAAAAAGGGTATGCGCCCCAATTCAGGATCGGATGCAAATAAAACTGTAGTTCACCTTTACTGGAAAGATGATAAAGCCGATATTTTCCTGGACACTTCAGGTGAAACACTGGCTAAACATGGTTACCGTAAAATCCCTGGAAAAGCACCGATGCTGGAGGCACTTGCAGCCAGTGTAGTGATGGGTACAGGCTGGGACGGCAAAACACCATTTATTAATCCGATGTGTGGTTCGGGAACTCTGGCTATTGAGGCTGCATTAATTGCGACCAACAGAAGACCAGGTTTGTTCCGTATGAATTATGGATTTATGCACATTCTGGGATATGATGAAGAAGTGTTCTTTGCAGAACGCCGGATTCTGAAAGATCAGGTTATAAAAAATACAGACCTGCAGATTGTGGCTACCGATCTTTCCGAAGATGCAGTTGATATCAGCAGGAAGAATGCAAAAACCGCAGGAGTAGATACACTGATCACTTTCGAGGTATGTGACTTCGCCGATACACAGGTACCGCAGGGGGGTAAAGGTGTTGTAGTCTTTAACCCGGAATACGGTGAACGTTTGGGCGTACATTCACAACTTGAACTGACTTATAAAAGGATAGGAGATTTCCTTAAACAGGAGTGCAAAGGATATAACGGCTATATTTTTACCGGTAATCCTGATCTTGCCAAAAAAATAGGATTGAAAGCTTCCAGAAAAGTCGAATTTTATAATGGGAAACTGGATTGCCGTCTGCTGGAGTACGAGCTGTACGACGGTACAAAAAGACCTGAGCATGAAAGGCCCCAGCCAAAAACACCAAAACCGGAACAATAATCCGGTTTTTTTTGTTTTATCTTTAGTGTTATGGAGACCAGTATCAGTTCAATCATCGAAAAAACAATCACTTTCGTAAAGAAGACACTCGAAGGTGCAGAAGCCGGGCATGACTGGTTTCATATCCAACGGGTTTATCACAATGCACTTCATATCAATGCTGTCGAAAATGCCGAATCCTTGAGAGTATCGCTTGCTGCCCTGCTGCACGATATAGCAGACAGTAAATTTCATGGCGGCAATGAAGAGATAGGCCCGCAGCTGGCTGTAGAATTTATGCAAAAAATCCAGGTCGAAGAGCGTGTTGTGGAAGATGTGAAACAGATCATCAGAAACATGAGCTATAAAGCAAGTCTGGGTGGAACTACTTACTATTCCCACGAAATGGCGGTTGTACAGGATGCCGACAGGCTGGATGCAATCGGAGCCATCGGTATAGCCCGTGCTTTCACTTATGGCGGTTATAAAAACCGGCTACTTTACGATCCTGCTATCCCCCCCGAACAAGATCTCAATAAAGAAACTTATAAGAACTCTGTTGCCCCTACCATCAATCATTTTTACGAAAAGCTCTTGCGCCTGAAAAACCTGATGCAAACCGATACAGGAAGAAAAATGGCTGAAGGAAGACACGAGTTTATGCTGCAGTTTCTTGACCAGTTTTACGCTGAATGGGAAGGTAAAAAATAAATAACTAATTTATTTAGTAACATAATACTATATTTGTTAGCAAATTAGTCTTATGTCAGATCGTATTCGGGAAAAATTAAACATTCTGGCTGATGCAGCCAAATATGATGTCTCCTGCTCCTCAAGCGGCGGAACCAGAAAAAACACTAATAAAGGTCTAGGCGACAGCCATTCCTCAGGAATCTGCCACACTTATACTGAGGACGGACGTTGCGTTTCTTTGCTCAAAATCCTTTTAACCAATCACTGTATTTTTGATTGTGCTTACTGTGTTTCCAGAAAAAGCAATGACATCCAGCGAGCAGCTTTTACTGTCGAGGAAGTAGTTTCTCTAACGATGAATTTCTACCGGAGAAATTATATAGAAGGCCTTTTTCTCAGCTCCGGTATCTTCAAAAATGCAGACTTCACGATGGAACGTTTATTACGTGTGGTCAAAAAATTACGGCTTGAAGAACGGTTTAACGGATATATCCACCTCAAAACGATTCCAGGTGCCAGTGAGGAACTCATCAAAGAAGCCGGCCTTTATGCAGACCGTATGAGTATTAATCTGGAAATGCCAACCGAGGCCGGCCTGAGATTGCTAGCGCCGGAAAAAACACATCAGGAAGTTATTACCCCCCTCGACTACGTACAGAAACAGATTGTACAATTCAAGGAGGAACGCAAGCTTATCCGCAATGTCCCTAAATTTGTTCCTGCAGGTCAAAGTACACAAATGGTTATCGGAGCAACACCGGAGACAGATAAAGAAATTATGCAGACTGCCCATCGGTTCTACCAGGATTTCTCGCTCAAACGTGTTTATTATTCCGGTTATATCCCTATTTCTCATGACCAGCGTCTCCCGGTAATTGGCACACAGCCGCCACTCATTCGTGAAAACAGATTATACCAAACAGACTGGTTAATGCGCTTTTACGGGTTCCATGTCAATGAAATTCTTAATGACAGTAATCCTCATCTGGATATTGATATAGATCCTAAATTAAGCTGGGCACTCCGCAACATGCAGTACTTCCCCGTCGACATTAATACCGCTGCGTATAAAATGATCCTGAGAGTTCCGGGAATTGGCGTGGGATCTGCTAAAAAGATCGTTCAGGCCAGGCAATTTGGCCGGCTCCGTATCGATCAGCTAAAAAAGATCGGCGTGGCCTACAATCGCGCAAGGCACTTTATCCAGTGTGCAGACAGCCCTATACAATTGAGAGACTACCAGGGCTTTCAGATTAAAGCCTTTATCCTTGCAGAAAGTCAGAGCAAGTACCTGAAACACGACCTCAATCAGATTAAACTTTTTTAGCTCCCCCGGAATAATATGCAGATATACTTATTTGACGGAACTACTGAAGGTCTGCTCACTGCGGTCTTCGAATGGTTTGAGCGAAAACCTGGCAAAATCAGCCTGCAAACCAAAGATAAACACCAGCCGGATGCCTTCTATGATGTCATGTTTATTCATAATGACAGTCAGAAAGCAAGCCGCGTTTGGAAGGGTTTGGTACAAAAACTTAGCAAAGACTGGATCCGAAGGCTCCACTGTTGCTGTCTGGCCGAAAATGAAGAAACCTGGATTGCCCTTTTCCAGTTCTGCTGTAATCTCTTTACAACCCCTGCCGCGATTCAATACAACTATGGAGATCCTAATGTGCTTTTGTTAAGCCAAACTGCAAAGAAAGTGGAAAGAGAAAAACATCGCATGGAGGCGTTTATACGGTTTCAGGAAACAGCCGACGGAATTTATTATTGCGGAATCGACCCGGATTTCAATGTTATCCCATTATTGCAGCGGCATTTTCAAAACCGCTATGCCGATCAGCAGTGGATAATTTACGACCTTAAAAGAAAGTATGGGATCTTCTATAATAAACAGGATGTTCAGGAAATACAGCTCGACCTGAAAATGGGCCTGAGATCTTCGATACTACCTGCCACACAACAGTCGGCACAAGAAAGTTTGTATACTCTGCTGTGGCAGGATTATTTTAAAAGCACTAATATTCCGGCGCGAAAAAATACCGCCCTGCATATCCGCCACGTGCCTAAACGCTATTGGAAATACCTCACAGAAAAACAATAATTTAGTAATGCAGGTTCCTTTAGCTTTGATCAAATTTAATGCTAATTTGGTCCTATGAAATTAAGTATCCTGGTTTTAATCACCGCACTGGCGGTAGGCCTGTCGATCGGGCTTGTAAATTTCCATTTTCAACAGAGCTGGTATTTTATGCTGGTCTCCTTCGGGATCTCCTTTGCGACCAGTTTCATCTTATTTTATTACCTGCTTGAAAAATTCATCTATTCTAAAATCAAGCTGATCTACAAGCTCATACACAATCTCAAGCTCGGTAAAGATCTGAAGGATGCCCTGGGAGAATATGTGAGTTCCGATCCGATTAATGATGTGGAGCATGAAGTGAAAGAATGGGCAGGAGCCAAAAAAAATGAGATTGAACTGCTTAAAAAGCAAGAACAGTTCAGACGGGAATTTCTATCTAACGTCTCTCACGAATTTAAAACTCCGCTTTTTGCAATACAGGGTTATATCGAGACGCTAAAGGATTGCCTGATCGATGATCCGGAAACTGCAGTGAGGTTCCTGCAGAAAGCAGAAAATAATGTAGAACGCCTGAGTTACCTGATCAATGATCTGGATTCTATTTCGAAACTTGAGACTGGCGAAATTCCAATTAATTACGAAAAATTTGATATCGTTTTGTTGACGAAGGAAGTGATGGAATCAATGGAAGACAAAGCAAAAAAACGTGGTATCAAACTATTCTTCAAGGATAAATATATGCACCCTGCCTTTGTCAGGGCTGACCGGGAAAAGATCCGTCAAGTACTTATTAACTTGATTTCTAATTCAATGAAATACAGCAAGGAAAATGGATCTACCTCTCTTAAAATATTTGAACTCCATGATCAGTTTCTGATTGAAGTTACTGATGATGGTATCGGAATCGATGAAAAACACCTGCCGCGATTGTTCGAAAGATTTTATAGAATTGACTCTCACCGGTCCAGAGAAGTAGGTGGCACAGGACTCGGTCTGGCAATTGTGAAACATATTCTGGAGGCTCATGAGCAAATTATCTCTGTAAGAAGTACTTTACAAATTGGTACCACCTTCGCATTCACCTTAGAAAAAGGAGGGTAGTTTTTAAAAAAATATGGTTTTTATGTTAACACTTAACACTAACTTAACATTGCGATCCTACTTTTGTAGCATATTTATTAGTTAGCATGAATAATCTTTTTAAGTTCTTTACCCCGAAAGACAAGAAATTCCAACCGCTGTTTGAGCAGGCAGGAAGTAATGTATTAAAGATTTCTGAAGCACTGTTACTTGCAGTTAGCGCTAAAGATCTGGATGAGAGAAAAAAACATATCGATGAAATCGAGCGTTTAGAGCACGTGGGTGATGATATCACCCATTCAATCTTCCTGGAACTCAGCAAGAATTTTATTACTCCTTTTGACAGGGAAGACATCCATGCCCTTGCCAGTGCAGTAGATGACATTGCAGATTATATCCACGCTTCGGCAAGTAATATCCATTTATACCAGATCACTAACATTGGTGACGCCATGGTTAAACTGGCAGAATTGCTTGTAGAAATGTGTACCGACCTGGAAAAAGCGATCAAAGAATTGAGAAGCTTTAAAAACATCCGTGTAATTGCTGACGCCTGCGTTAGAATTAATAGTGGTGAAAACCAGGCAGACAATGTGTGTAATCTGGCTATCGCAAGATTATTTGAATTCGAAACCAACGCAATTGAGCTGATTAAACAAAAAGAAGTCCTGCAAACGCTGGAAATGGCTACTGATAAATGTGAGGATGCCGCTAACGTGCTGGAATCTATTTTGGTTAAGAACGCTTAAAAAATTTAAAAAATGGTATCAACCTTATTAATTGTTGTTATTTTCCTGGCTATTGCCTTTGATTATATCAACGGTTTTCACGATGCGGCTAACTCTATTGCCACAGTTGTGTCTACAAAAGTCCTGAGCCCGTTTCAAGCCGTACTTTGGGCGGCTATTTTCAACTTTGCTGCATATTTCTATTTTACAGACCATAAAGTTGCAAATACAATAGCCAAAACCGTAGTGGAGAACTTCATTACCCTGGAGGTGATTCTTTCGGGCCTGGTCGCAGCAATTCTCTGGAACCTGCTAACCTGGTGGTATGGTATACCGTCCAGTTCATCTCATACACTAATTGGTGGATTTGCCGGCGCTGGTATGGCTAAAGCAGCGTCAATGGGCGCAGGTGTTATGACTGCTATTAATCTTGCCCCTATCCTGAAAGTGGTTGCCTTTATCGTACTTGCTCCAGTTATTGGTATGGTAATCTCCGTGATTATATCAATTATTCTGTTGCATTTGTCTAAGAACGCAAGACCATCTGTCGCTGAATACTGGTTTAAGAAATTACAGCTGGTTTCATCGGCAGCTTTAAGTTTCACGCATGGTGGTAATGATGCTCAAAAAGTAATGGGTATCATCTATGTCGCGATGGTTGCCGGAAACGTACTGAAAACAGGTGATGCAATGCCTGAATGGATTCCTATTACTTGTTATGCAGCAATCTCACTCGGAACAATGAGTGGTGGCTGGAAAATCGTTAAAACAATGGGTTCCAAAATTACTAAAGTAAATGCCTTCGAGGGTGTAGCAGCTGAAACTGCTGGTGCTGTAACCCTGGGTATCACTGAGCATTTCGGTATCCCTGTATCTACAACCCATACGATTACTGGTTCCATTGTAGGTGTAGGTTTGCTTAAACGTGTTTCTGCAGTACGTTGGGGTGTAACGGTCAGTTTACTTTGGGCATGGGTATTAACCATCCCTGTATCTGCAACTCTTGCAGCTTTAATCTTTTCTGTGATTCACTTATTCTTTTAAAAAATAAACAGGTTTTCCTGATTAGGGGTGTCCATAGTTATGGATACCCTTTTTTTATGACCGTATGGCTCCTGTATTGGTCGGGTATCATTTGGCAATCGATCTAAAAACGGTTGGTTGTATTAGACCACTTATTAATGTAAACACTAATCAGTAATTTACTTTTTTACTGTAAACTAATTCCAATATAGGACAACTCGGATATTGTTAAAGGTTAAAATGGTGTTGATACGGTATTGACAGGGTGTTCAGTCGGTGTTGATATACCCAATGACCGACTGAACACCCTATCAATACCGCCTCAATAGCCTTTTAGCGTAAAGCTAGCTAACTAATTTCTCTGTTATAAAGGAACCAAAGATGCTTACGTTCGAAATACGTAAGATCTCAACTTTTGGCTGTTTGCTTTAAGCAATGATACAAGTGTATGTTTATGCTGAACGGCAGCTGGCATGAATCAAAAATATATAAGTTATGTCTTTCTGGTTAGGACAGGCAGCTCTTAAGATTATCAATGACACGACCTCTTTTTTATGGTCGTATGGCTCCTGTATTGGTCGGGTATCGTTTTATTCAAATTGGGGTTAACCCATCAAAACCGTGTTTACCATGATTGAAAATAATCCAGCAGCAACTGTAATAAATTCGATATTGCCCGGACTAATACAGCAAAGAATAAATAAATAGGATCTGGCTGTGCAAAATACTTTAAATCAACAACAAGATTTGTTTTCCGAACTGGTCAGGGAAAATCATGCGAGCATATATCGTATTTGCAGAGCTTACCTGTATGATATTTCTCATGCTGATGATTTGTATCAGGAGATACTCTACCAGGCCTGGAAGGGACTTAAGAACTTCAAAGGACAGGCAAAAGCCAGTACCTGGATATATCGTATCGCAGTAAACACTGCGATTAGTTATAATATCAAAAACAAACGCCATCAGCATTTGCCTTTACCAGAATGTTTTCAAATCCCCTATCAGGATACACTGGTGCAAAAAAAGGAACAGGAAGCCCAGCTAATTAAACTCCGTTTCTGTATTAGTCAACTAGTTCCGCAGGACCGGCTGATCATCTCACTGGTACTGGAAAATAAAAGCTATAAAGAGATCGGAGAAATTACCGGTAGCAGTTTGAGCAATACAGGGGTAAAAATTAACCGTATAAAAGGTCGTTTACTTAATCTAATGGAGACTATTAAGCCATGACAAATTTCGAAGATTTACAAAAGAACTGGCTTTCCCAGCCTGTCAGCACATCTGTTAAGCAAGAAGCACTTAATTCCGCGCTGCCTGATAAATGGCAGCGGAACCAACGTAAAGTATTGTGGTCAAATATGTGCATGAGCGCTGGATTTCTAATGGCACTAATGGTAATCGGCTGGGTGTACTTTACTTTTCGGAGTAAATATGAATGGCCATTCGAATTAAGCATTGCGGCAATTTACTGCTCAATGATAGTTTTCTTATTCGTAAGCTGGCGAAGCTACGCATTCAAAAAAGAGAACAGAGGTGAATCGAGTATTGATTTTATCCGGCACCAGTTGCAGAAAATCCAATGGCAACGTAAAACACTCACAGTCTATATATGGATTTATAACACGATATTATGGTTTGCCTTTTCCATCTACATTATTGAGATAACTAAAGGTGCCAGTTTCCTGTTCACTTTCACTGCAATGGCTATCACAACTTCCTATCTTTTAGGAATTACATTATGGAGCAGGAATTACAAACATAAAAAGCAGCTTATTGAAATAGACGAGGTGAAATCTGAGCTTGAGTCACTGTTAAATGATTTAAAAGAAAACGAACAGCTGAAATAAACTGAGCAGGATCAGATTAATGACAGATTGCTTTATGCTAAAAGGCAACAGTGTAGTTTACTCTGGTCTCGGGAGTGGCTGGTTTTTCCCAAAGCGGCCCCTCAGCAAGCAACTTGATAGCTTCACTATCCAGAGCCTTACCTGCGCTTGTCAGTACTTTAAAATTAAAGGGCTTACCAGCAGCATTAATTTGAAAGCTAAGCTCAACGATCTTCGCAATTCCTTCCGGTGTATTTACCGATTTATGGTCGTTAAGGTAAGTGTCAAGTTCGGCCCAACCATCTACTGGCGCAGAAGCAGCAGGCACTGCAGTGGCAATGCGGGCAGAGGCCATCTTACTAGTTACAGCGGCCGTACTTACGGCTACTGAGTCTGAAATATCATTTGCGCCGAAAGTTTGTACATCAGCAGCAACTGGTGCCGACATTGTTGTAGAAGCGTCTACGGTGTTTCCGGCAGATGTTACCGGTTTATGTTTTGGCTGAACAGCGGCTACGCTCAGCTCAGTCTGCGGTAATTCCGCAGAATCTCCACCCGGGTTTACCAGACTTTGCCCGGCAGGTCCGGTTACCGGACCAAGATCGACCTCAACTTTCTTAGGATTTGCTGCAAGCTGTTCTTTTCCGGCTCTTTCGCGCATTAGAAAGATTACACTCACTGTAATAAACATGACAGCAGCAGCTGCCCCTATACTTAAACGCTGCCAAGTAAAAACACTGGATTTTTTTTGCTGACGCTGTACCGCAGTTCGTTCATAAAGTTGTTTCTGCAACAGTGAAACCTGTTGTGACATACGAGAAGGATGCTCGGCGAGACCAGCTAGCGCCTGTGCCACAAAAGGGTCCTCAAGCGCATGTTTTTCCACCTGATGCATACTTTTGGCATCAAGCTTACCATCCAGGTAATCTTCCAGTATTGCTATATCTAACCAATCGTTATTCACCGCTGTTTTTTTCTATACAAATTTTCAAATTCCTTTTCCCATTCTGAATATAGCTCTTCACCTTTAACATTTCGTATCCTGTAATTTCCGCTACTTCCTTATAGCACTTTTCCTGCAAATAGAAAAGGTCAACACTTTGGCGCTGCTCCTCCGATAACGTTTCCATACACTTTTCCATCACAGTAAACTGCTGTTCCTGTACATCACTTATATCCAGATGCACAAATGTGTCATTTTCCACAAACTGATCTTCAATAGAGACAGTCTGATAACGGGAAGATTTACGCATAGCCATCAGACAGTGATTCCTGGTTAAAACATGCAGCCAGCTTTTGAAATTCTGCACTTCATGTATCCTCAGTTTGGGAATTAGCTCTTCGAAGATCTGCATAACAGCATCCTTGCTTGCCTCTTCATCCTTGAAATAATTCAGACACACACCATAAACCAAATGCATATAGCGACTGTATAGTGTACCCAGGATCTCAAGATCGCCACTTGATTTATACCGGGCAATCAATTCTACATCTGCCGTATCTCTCTTTCCGTCTGTATTTTTAATAAATTTCAAGTTGTTTCTCGGGGAAAATTCTCTTCAAGTATAAATATTTTTTCCGGGAAAGCCATGTTTCTTATACACAAACGGGTCATATAAAATAGCTGTGACAGCTAATTATCAGATTAATGGCTGGAATTTTGCTTATTTTTGTCTGTAACACAACACTATGAATACATATAAATGGAGCATCTGCTCTTTCTTTCTGATACTAAGCTTTGTCAGCATTACTGCCATGGGACAAATTAATCTCGGCAATCTCTTAAAATCGACTAAATCTTCAAACAATCCAACTACTACTGACATCAGTTCAGCTTTAAAGGAAGCCCTAACTATTGGCATCTCCAAAGGTGCTGATCAACTGTCAGCAAAAGATGGATTCTTAAGTAATCCGGCTGTGAAAATTTTGTTTCCACCGGAGGCACAAAAGGTCGAAAAGTCGTTGCGTCAGCTAGGAATGGGCAAACTTGCAGATAATGTCATTACCAGTTTAAATCATGCGGCAGAAGATGCAGCCAAAGAGGCTAAACCAATTTTCGTTTCTGCCATCAAACAAATGACAATAAAAGATGCAAGCCAGATATTGCTGGGAAGTGACGACGCCGCAACCAGCTATTTTAAAAGAGTGACAACTTCACAGCTGATGGAAAAATTTAGTCCCGTAGTTACCGCTAGTTTGAATAAAATGGGTGCAACTAAATACTGGTCTGACGCTGCAGGTAAATATAACCAGCTTCCACTGGTTAAAAAGGTAGATACAGATTTGTCTGCCTATGTAGCAGAGAAAGCAATTGAAGGGATGTTTATCCAGGTAGCCAGGGAAGAACTTGACGTCCGCAATAATCTTGGAGCTCGTACCTCACCTGTTTTACAGAAAGTATTTGGCTACGCCGATAAGCAGAAATAGGCACAGGGGTGACAGATTAACTATACTGATTAACAGAAGTAAAAAAAAAAGATTACTTTACAGAATCATTACGCATAAAGACAATATATTGGATTTTAAAGATTTTAATTTTAACCCGGAATTACTCGAAGGGTTATTAGCCATGGGTTTCAGAAATGCAACCCCGATACAACAGGAAGCTATTCCTTTAATACTGGCAAAGAAAGACCTCATTGCCTGTGCACAAACGGGCACCGGAAAAACCGGGGCTTATCTGTTGCCGGTTATGAATATGATCAGCCAAACGGAAAACCGTCATAATAATACTTTAATTCTTGCGCCGACAAGGGAACTTGCTCAGCAGATTGATTTACAGGTAGAAGCCCTCTCTTACTTTACCAACATCAGCTCAATTACAGTTTATGGCGGTGGAGATGGAATCGCCTATGAACAGCAAAAACGCAGTATGCGTGACGGTGTCGACATTATTATCGCGACGCCGGGCAGACTAATATCCCATCTTTCTTCAGGCGTTTTAAAACTAGACCAGCTCCAGCATCTGATCCTGGATGAGGCAGACCGCATGCTTGATATGGGTTTTTACGACGACATCATGAGAATTGTGAGTTTCTTGCCCGAGAAAAGACAAACAGTATTATTCTCGGCAACTATGCCCCCTAAGATCAGAAAACTTGCCGGCAGTTTGCTCCATGAACCTGAACAGGTGAGTATTGCTATATCCAAACCCGCAGCCGGGATCAGCCAGCAAGCTTACCTTGTACATGATTTACAAAAGGTAAAGTTACTCACCCGTCTGATGAAAAATGTAGACTATCCGAGCATCCTGATTTTTGCTTCCACTAAGGAAAAAGTTAAGAATCTGGGTAAGGTATTCCGTGGATTGGGTTTCAAAGCTGAAGCTTTTCATTCTGACCTCGACCAGAAAGAAAGAGAGGCGATTTTATCTGAATTTAAGAACAAAAGAGTTCCGGTACTAATTGGTACTGACGTACTCTCAAGAGGAATAGATGTGGAAGGTATTACATTGGTGATCAACTTTGATGTGCCACATGATCCAGAGGACTATATTCACAGAATTGGTCGTACAGCACGTGCTGCCACGACAGGAACGGCCATTACACTGGTTAATGAAAAGGACAAACGAAAGTTCGCAAACATTGAGAAGCTGATCGGTAAAACCATTGAGCGGATGCCATTACCCGAAGAATTGGGCGAAGTTCCTGCAGAAAGTGAAAACAAATCTACGTCAGACCGCTCTGGAAGAGACAAAAGAAAACCTCAGCGCAAGGTCTGGAATAAAAAACCAAAGACCGCAGGTACCGCGGCTAACCAGTCCGGACCGGCCTCTGATAATAATACAAAAGGTACTGTCTCTGGTGAAAGCAGTGCAAGTCAGGCATAAAAGCAAGACCTTTTCCGCAGCAGAAAACGATCAAACACAGACAGGAGCATCTAATTGCTCCTGTTTTTTTTTAACTTTATATTTATGCAAAACCTCCCTCCATTGGCAGAACGTATGCGTCCGCAAAATCTGGACGAATATGTAGGTCAAAAGCATTTGGTTGGTCCGGATGCTGTTTTAAGAAAAGCTATCCAAAGTGGACAATTACCCTCCATGATCTTTTGGGGCCCGCCGGGTGTCGGAAAAACAACACTTGCTTATATTATTTCCCAAACGCTGGACAGACCTTTTTTTAACCTGAGTGCTATTAATTCCGGAGTAAAGGATATCAGGGATGTCATAGAACGGGCGGCCAGATTAAAAGATAGTCTGATGGGTGTCCCTGTCCTATTTATTGATGAGATTCACCGCTTTAGTAAATCGCAGCAAGACAGTCTGCTGGGTGCAGTTGAAAAAGGACTCGTAACTTTAATTGGCGCCACTACGGAGAACCCTTCTTTCGAAGTCATTTCTGCCTTACTGTCCCGTTGCCAGGTCTATATTTTGCAGGCTCTGGATGAGGAAGAGCTTCGTGGTTTACTCGATACCGCAATCCTGGCGGATGAAGTATTGAAGCAAAAAAAGATCAAAATCAAAGAACACGAAGCTTTAATCCGTTTATCAGGTGGCGACGCCCGCAAGTTGTTGAATGTACTGGAAATAGCCGTCAACGGAATCGGGGGTGACAAAATTACTCTTGATAATGAAAATGTACTGAAGCATGCACAACAAAACCTAGCCTTATATGACAAGGCTGGTGAGCAGCATTACGACATTATTTCTGCCTTTATTAAAAGTATCCGCGGGAGTGATCCTAATGGTGCAGTTTATTGGCTTGCAAGGATGATAGAAGGAGGAGAAGATCCTTTATTTATTGCCCGCAGACTGCTGATTCTCGCTTCAGAGGATATTGGTAATGCTAACCCCAATGCACTCCTGCTTGCTAATAATTGTTTTCAGGCCGTTAATGTGATTGGATTTCCAGAGTCCAGAATTATCCTTTCACAGGCCGTAACTTATATGGCATCTTCTGTTAAAAGTAATGCAGCATATGAAGCGATAAATAAGGCACAGCAACTGGTTAAACAAACCGGGAATCTGCCGGTACCACTTCATATCCGTAATGCACCTACCAAATTAATGAAGAATATCGGTTATGGTAAAGACTATAAATATGCACATGGTTATGAAGGGAACTTCAGTCCGCAGGAATACCTGCCTGAACAGATCAGTGGAACAAAACTTTATGACCCCGGAAATAATCCAGCCGAAGATAAACTCAGAGAAAAACTAAAACAGAACTGGAAAGATAAATATAACTATTAACCGGAACGATATGCTGTTCATCTTTATCAGACATCAGTGGCTGAGTTTCTGGCGTTCAAAAGGCAAAGGCCGCGACCTGGGTATACAGCTCGTCATGGGATTTCTGATTCTCTATATTATGGCAACCGCGCTGCTGGTAGGGTTCAACCTAGATAAGCTGATCATTGAATTTTTTCCGGATAAGTCTGTATTTGCAGTCTTTAACGGTCTGTTGCTTTATTATTTTGCACTGGATTTTCTAATGCGTTTTCAACTCCAGGAGTTGCCTGCGCTAGCAATAGTTCCCTATCTGCATTTAAGAATTCCCAAGGAGAAAATACTGGATTTTCTACAGCTACGCCCGCTATTCAGCGTATTTAACCTGATTCCATTTTTTATCTTCACGCCTTTTATTTTATCGGAAATCTTACTTATCTCAGATACATTCACAGCAGCCATGTATCTTTTTGCCCTGCTTTGCCTGGTTCTGTGGAATAATTATACCGTACTATATCTTAAACGGATAGCAACTGGTCATTTGTGGCTAATGATCTCTGGCTTCTTTCTCGCGGGTGTTGCTGCGCTATTGGAATACCTTGGGATCTATCATTTATCGGGTATCTCAGACTTTATTTTCAGCTCAATTTTAAGCTCTCCGTGGATCGCCTTTCTGTTTATGCTTCCGGTACTGCTAATCTTTAGGATCAATGGCAATTACCTGCGCCATCATTTATATACTGAAGAAATAACCGGCAAGCGTAAAAGCGTAAACCTTTTCAGTCTGAATTTTCCGGCTTCATTTGGTTTACCCGGTAAACTCGCTTCACTGGAAATCAAATTAATCTTGCGTAATAAACGCCCTAGAGCTACAGTCAGCAAGAGTTTGATCTTTATTTTTTACGGATTTGTATTCTATAAACAAAAGGAGCTGGACGCTAACCAGTTCGGACTGCTTTTTTTCGCCGCAATTTTTATGGTCGGGAATATCTCGACGATTTACGGTCAGTTTATGTTTGGCTGGCAGGGGGAAGAATTCGATGGTCTGATGACAAGTAAAATGACCCTTAAAGATTTTTTCAGGGGAAAATTACTTTTAATGACCACCTGGACGGTACTCTTCACACTCATTCTCAGCCCTTATGGTTTCCTGAACCCGAAGATACTGCTATTACACTTTACAGCCTGTCTTTATTATATAGGAATCGGGAATGTCGTGGTTCTATATTTCGCTACTTTTAACAGTAAGAAAATTGAACTGGGTAAAGGAGCAAGTATGAACTGGCAGGGCGTGAGTGCATCTACAATAATACTTGCGCTGCCACTGATTATGATGCCTGTCGGGCTTTATTATTTATTCAGTTGGATTTCCACGCCATATGTTGCGCTATATATATTGGCAGGGTTAGGCTTTGTTGCTTTGCTGCTGCAGGGGCATGTAATCAACATTCTCACACGAGCATTTAAATATAGGAAATATAAGATTACAGAGGGCTTTAGACAAAATTCATAATGATTCAGATACAGCAACTTCGCAAAACATACACCGGAAAAACGGTTATTCAGATAGAAGACCTACAGATCAATGCTGGAGAAACAATCGGTGTAATCGGGAATAACGGCGCGGGAAAAACAACGTTATTCCGTATGATCCTAGACCTTATCCGGGCTGATCAAGGGCAGGTATTATTAAAGGGGAAATCTGTGGCTGAAGACCAGGAATGGAAAAATTATACAGCTTCCTATCTGGATGAAGGTTTTTTAATCGGTTATCTAAGCCCGGAAGAATATTTCGATTTCATAGCAAGCCTGCAGGGAATGAGCAAAAAACAGCTTACCGATAGCTTACAGCAATATACCGAAATTTTCAATGGCGAAATCCTGGATACCGGGAAGTTTATACGTGATTTTTCAAAGGGGAACCAGAATAAAATAGGTATCTGTTCGGCCTTAATGCAAAAACCGGAACTACTAATTCTGGATGAACCTTTCGCTAACCTCGATCCAAGTACGCAAATTAGGTTAAAAGCACATTTGAAATCTTTGAATGCCACGGGCCTGACGCTATTAATCTCCAGCCACGATCTGAATCACGTTACTGATGTCTGTGACAGGATTATACTTTTCGAAAAAGGCAGGATTATTCGTGATCTGCAAAAAGATGAGCATACATTAAGGGAATTGGAAAATTATTTTGCACTGTGAGCTTATACATATCCTGATTGTACAGATTATTGGTCACCCGGTTTTCTTTTATGTCTCTTTACCACACAAGTGTTTACAACAACATTAATACTTACCGTTTCCTAACAAAGATTTTACTGATTGAATTCTTGGCATTACCTTTGATTCTCACTCGGCATTAACATAGAGAAATTATTATGATCACTTCAAAATTTAAAATAGCAACATTCAGCGTGGCATTGGCTATTGGTTCAATGGCATTTCAGAGCTGCGATAGCTTAACCAAAACACAAAAAGGTGCAGGTATAGGCGCTGCTGCCGGTGGTGTATTAGGAGCTATTATTGGTAAGAAAGCTGGAAATACAGCTGT
This sequence comes from Pedobacter antarcticus, assembly GCF_900103515.1. Lineage (NCBI taxonomy): Bacteria > Pseudomonadati > Bacteroidota > Sphingobacteriia > Sphingobacteriales > Sphingobacteriaceae > Pedobacter > Pedobacter antarcticus. The sequence goes on along the minus strand of NZ_FNGZ01000003.1, from coordinate 46,197 downwards.
TGGTGCCATTATCGGTGGTGCGGTAGGTGGTACAGCGGGTGGATTTATCGGAAAGCGTATGGATAAGCAGGCTGCCGAAATTCAGAATGCAATTCCGAATGCAGAAGTGGTACGTGAAGGTGAAGGTATTATCGTTAAATTTGATAGTGGTATCCTTTTTGACTTTGATAGTGCGAACTTAAAAGCACAGGCAAAAGACAACGTGAAATCTCTTGCGGGTTCATTAAATGAGTACCCTAACACAGAAATCAGAATTATCGGCCATACTGATAATAAAGGTACTGAAACTTACAATATGGGTCTTTCTGAAAGAAGAGCTGCTGCCGTTAAAGCATATGCTGTTTCTCAGGGAGTTCCGGCTTCCCGTTTAACTACAGTAGGTAAAGGATTTTCTGAGCCTATCGCAGATAATTCTACTGACGCTGGAAGAGCTGCCAACCGTCGTGTAGAGGTTGTTATTACTGCTAATGAGCAATTGAAAAAAGAAGCAGCATCACAAGCTGGCGGCTAATTTCAAATATTTATTATACCTATGAAAAACGAAAAAACCGGGACTTTCCCGGTTTTTTTATTGCCTTAATTTCCTGAAAAGGAATATATACGGAGTGTGCCTGCTACGATTCCGTGGTATAGATATCTTCAAAATAATGTATAGCCAATGACTTCAGGAGTAATTCCTGCTCCATCATCGCAAATGAAGGAATATCTTTAACCAACTTCCAGTGTGGCCATCCATCCTGATCCAATCCCTCTATTTCATAAAAGCCCATCTCACTCATCAGCCTGCAGGTCGCAATATGCATCAACTCTTCTTTTTGTCTTTTGCTATACTTACCTGGTCCTTTACCGAGCTCCTGGACTCCTATAAGGAATAACATCACCTTCAGATCCGGCAGATCTGAATCAAATTCTTTCGCAATTCTTTGCTGTAGAATTTTCCATTTTTCATTTATTTCTGCGGGTTTCATGCTACAAAGGTAAATTTTTTAACGCCTCTTTTTATGACAATATAATTTACTACGAATTTGCAGGATTAGTTACTTTTGAATTATGGAAAAAGTAATCTCAACCGGTTTGCTTGCTTATGGCATGTCAGGAAAAATATTTCATGGTCCTTTTCTCGATAATCACCCGGGATTCAAACTGCGGGCTGTAACAGAGCGTTCTGCTAAAAATGCAGACAAAGATTATCCGGGAATTATCAGTTATTCAAGTGTTGAAGACCTGTTAAATGATTCTGAGATTGAACTGGTTGTCATTAACACACCCAATAATACGCATTATGAATATGCAGAAAAGGCTCTGAATGCCGGAAAGCATATTTTAGTAGAAAAACCCTTTACCCCAAGTTCAGCTGAAGCTAAATATCTGTTTGAACTGGCTGCAAAAAAAAATCTGCACATACTTGTCTATCAGAACAGAAGATGGGATAGTGACTTTAGCACTTTTAAAGAAGTCGTTGAAAGCGGAAAACTGGGTAAATTGTCTGAAGTACATATCCGTTATGACCGGTATAAATCTGCAATCGGCGTTAAAGCTTTTAAAGAAGAACCATTTCCGGCGAGCGGGCTGCAATACGACTTGGGTCCACATGTGCTTGATCAGGCTATCAGCTTATTTGGAATCCCCCTGTCCTTCCATAAAATTCTCGGCAAAAACCGCAAAGACACTTTAGTTGACGATTATTTCTGTATCCACCTTACCTATCCGGACAGCGTAAATGTTTTTGTGTACTCCAGTATGCTGGTTGTTGATATTCAGCCTTCGTTTATAGCACATGGAACAAATGGAACACTGGTTAAAGAGAGAGCCGACATACAGGAAGAACAGTTACTGAAAGGTATTAAGCCCGGAACGCCTGGTTTCGGAGTAGAGCCAGAAGGTAAAGAAGCTAAACTGACTACTATTAACTCCGCTGGTGAACGTTATACCGAATTTATAGTTGCAAAGCCTTCAAATTACGGTAACCTTTTCGAAGCTGTCTACCAAACCCTGGTACATCAGCAGCCATTTCCTGTTACACAAGAGCAGCAGATTGCCCAACTTGAAATTTTGGAATCCTGATCTCATCTATAAACCAAAAAAGCCCTTTCTACGAGATATCTCGTAGAAAGGGCTTTTTTTTGCGCTTTACAATCCGCCCAAAAGGGCAACTAAAAACTCTGTGGGCACTTCCAGATGTGGAATATGTCCGGCCCCATCAAATTCAATTAATTTTGCATTGGGAATCTTTGCCGCAGTTTGCTTGCCTAAAACCTTATACTGCCCATATTGATTCTGCTGTTGCTGGCTTAACAAGCTCTTGCCTACAACCGTATGATCTTCTTTTCCTATAAATAAAATAGTAGGTACGGTCACATGCTGGAATTCATATACAACAGGCTGTTCATAGATCATAGTAAAGGTCATGGCCGCCACTTTCGCATATCTTGGAAAATCGGCACTGTTGGTTACACCAGCTGCTACGCTCACCAGTTTATCATATTCCGGTTTCCAGACTACGAAATAAGAACTTTTATAATATTGTTTGATGCTTTCTGCTGTTGCTTTTAACTCATTCTGATATTGGTCGGAAGTACTGGTATAAGGAACAAAACTACGGTAATCTTCCAGACCGATCGGATTTTCCAATAACAGTTTCTCTGTCTGCTGTGGATACATCAGTGCAAACCTGGTAGCAAGCATGCCGCCCATAGAGTGTCCGAGAATATTTGCCTTCGGTATCCCCAATCCGTCCAGTAATAATTTATTCCAGGCAGCCATCTGATGGAAGCTGTAATGAATAAATGGTTTTGATGATTTCCCAAAACCAATCTGATCCGGAACCACCACCCGGAACCCTCTTCCGGTTAATGCTTTTATCACATCTGCCCAGTAGTATCCTCCGAAATTTTTCCCATGAAAAAGCATCACAGTTCTGCCATTGGCTTTACCGGTTGGCAGCACGTCCATATAAGCCATACGAAGATCCTGGCCTTCGGTCTGAATTGGAAGAAATTTCACTGGATACGGATAAGTTACGTTCTCCAAAGTAATAGATAGTGTATCCTGTTGCTGAGCTGATGCGGACAGGCATAAAATGGCACTTATAAAAAATGTAAATACGGATCTTCGGAACATGTAATAAGGTATAATATCGTTACTATTAAAATAGTAAAAATAAGTTTTATTAAAGATAAAGGCGCTGTGTGTGTATTAAAATTACATTGAACGGAAATTGGATTTCCGGCATTATATACAAAGAGGCGCCTGATTTATCCATAGAAAAACCAGGCGCCTCCTGTTTGCAAACGCTGAGCAGAAACTGGCTCAGCCGTGTTATTATTAATTTTTAATAGTGAATGGAAGTGTTACTCCAAAAGTTACATTTCTACCCTGGTTATAGATTCCCAATGTTGGCTCTTCTTCGCTTAACCTCCCTGGTTTAAAGCGGCTCAAGTGATCATAATAAGCTTTATTCAGCAAGTTCTTACCAGCTACATACAAAGTAATATCCTGTTTTTTACTCAACTTAAGCGTCGTGCCCACTGCAGCATTTAACAACGTATAACCGGAACTGGATTGCTCAAAACTGTCAACTTTATTCTGCTTAAAGAAGTTATCTATTCCAACTGAAATATAACTATGTTTTGTTCCGCGAACCTCTGGTTCAAAACGCAGTTCATTTCTTAAAGTAGCCGCCGGAATGAATGGCAGGGATTCTTTAGTTGCACGGTTCGTGGCACGTGTATAGGAGAAACTATTCTCAAAATGCAGATAATGTACCGGATGCAATGTCAGCATAGCTTCTACACCGCGAAGGAATGCGTCGTCCTGAACAAAACGGAAGACAGGGAACTTTCTATCCTGAGCCTCAATAGTCTCGCCGTCTGCTCTGTAATAAATATAATTGTTTATGATATTCGCAAAACCACCTAAACTGGCACTCACGTACTGATTTTGATAATCAAAGGACGCATCAAACTGAAAACTCTGTTCCGGTTTCAGGTCTGCATTCCCAATTTCATAACGAAATGCACCTTCATGAACTCCATTACTGGCTAACTCAGCAATATTTGGTGCCCGAAATGCCGATCCTGCATTCGCTTTAAAACTCAGGGCATCATTAAACTCGTAGGTGTATCCTAATGCACCTGACACTCTATTAAATTGATTGCTAAAGGCGCCAAAGCTCGATTCTTCTCCTTCAAATGCCTTCCCAGTCATCTTCCTGTAATCGATCCTCGCACCGGCATTAAAGGTGCTTTTATCCCACGTTTTTTTGATAAATGCAAATGCTCCAAATGTCCTGGAATCAAAGTCAGGAATAAGCTGCTCTTCTCCGCTTGTATTTAAACTGTGAATAAACTCGCCTGAAACGCCAACCACCGGAGACCAGCCATTAAAGTTTTTAAAAGAATATTTTAGGTCGTAACTGTAAGTATAGCTATTCAGGAACAACGCAGGATCTTCACCTGGTTCTTCCAGCTCACGGCGCAGGTTATGCTGGTAACCGAGTGTCGCTTTCAAACTACCCTCCCCTAACAGAATATTACTATTCAAAGCAATTTTATAGTGCCTGATATCCTGTTGCGGATAGGCTAATGTCCTGTCTTTGTTCTCTGACTTAGTGAAAGGTTCTCCATCTTCATTTATCAGTTGTCCATCTTCATTTCTTTCCGGATCATAAAAACCGATACGCGTACGGAAGCTTGAAGCATCTAAATGTGCATATCCCCATTTTTTATTCAAACCAATCTGACCTCCAAAATTAGTTTCATTGAACCCCGAGTTAGGCACATACTCAGTTGGCGTCTTGTAGGCATAGGCATTCTTATAAGATCCTCGTACCTTATAAACCAGTCCGTTCTCATTGCCCTGTAACATTAATGAATTACCTGTCATGCCGTTATTTGTCGCATAGTTTGTCAGAAACTCACCTCTCAGCGTTCCTTCCGGTGCAGGAAGTCCGTCCAAAATATTGATTACACCTCCTAATGCATCGGAGCCATACATAAGACTCGCAGGGCCTCTGAGAATCTCGACCCGGTCTGCACTGTACTGGTCAATCTCAACTCCGTGCTCATCCCCCCACTGTTGCCCTTGTTGTTTGACGCCATTATTCAACGTAACGACACGGTTATAACTCAAGCCTCGGATTACCGGTTTGGAAATAGCAGGTCCGGTTGTAACCTGAGATACGCCTGGCACCCTGCTCAGAGCATCCATCAGATTGGTTGAAGGGCGGTAAAGCAGATCATCTTTACTTACCGTAGTCACAGAGGTGCTGTTCTTCCGGTTATCTGAGCTAGATGCTGTGCCGGTAATAACCACCTCGCGTCCTTCTATTACGCTGGCTTTAAGTACAAAATCCAAATCACCCGGACTTGAAAAGTTTATAGTTCTGGTAATGGTCTGATAACCGATATAACTCACCTGCACCAGCGCTGCACCTCTTGTTGGAACCTGACTGAATTTAAATGTTCCATCGGCTCCTGCAATAGCTGAAATACGCAGATCCGGAATACTAATTGTTGCTCCTGGTAACGGCTGGTTTTGGGTATCAGTGATCCTACCTCGCAGCACTGCATTATCTACTGCTAAAACAGGAAATGCAGCAAAAACTGAACATAGCAGCGCTATGAGCAGAAATATCTTCTTCATAAAAGTTTCTTAAATTGGCTCCTCTGCTCCGCCGAAGCAAACAGATTATGCCTGATCAATTGTACAATTCTTCGTCCGCGCATTTCGCCCGGAATTACAGCGGAAAATCCGCCGGCAAATTAGCTGTACAAAGGGGGGCCACGAAGTGACTGACTGATTAAGGCCGTATAACCGGCATGCGCGATAAGGTCTGCATAGCGGAGATAACTACTGCCGATACTGATAGCAGGTGTTTGACTTGTTTTACTGTAATCTTTTTCGAAATGGGCAGAACAGACCAGACAATTATGCTGCTGCTTACTGATATGCACTTTGTGCTGACAAAAGTCGCCCGGCTTCGCACAACTTTCCTGCTGCTCCTGATGATGGTGCAGAGAACTCCATGGTGTTAACGCTATAGCAAACACGCAGAGTAAAAGGAATGCCAGTAGCTGACTGATATGTTGACGATGTGCTTTCAAGCTGAACAAAAATACGTAAAACGGGGTAAATAAAAACTCATGAACGTAACATTGCGCTCATATGACTGCTTTTTATCGAAATCTCAGGAAATTGCAGGTGAAACACAGGTAATTAAATGCGGATTCAAAACTAATCCTGCCTTTATTTCGTTCATTAATAAAACAATTATGGCAACTGCGCAACAAATTAGAAACGGTTACATCGATTATGTGCTGACACATGATGGGCAACCGAAATCTGTCTACAGTTTTGTTAAGAAGCTGAAAATATCCGAAGCAGACTTCTACAGTTTCTTCGCGTCTTTTGACAGTATTGAAAAAATAATCTGGGTTGAATTAACAGTAGAGACTTTATCTGCTATCCGTGGCCAGGAAGTATGGACGGAATATTCTTCCAGGGACAAAATGTTATCTTTTTTCTACAGCTATACTGAATTGTTAAAAAAAGACAGAAGTTTTATCATCTATTCGCTAGGTAGATCACCTAAAAGACTTAGTGCTCCGGAAGTGCTCTCCGGTGTGAGACCAATCTTTGAAAACTTTGCCGATGAGCTGATTGCCGAAGGTCTGGAAAATGGCGAAATAGCAGATCGCAAATTTCTCACAAAAAGATATAAGGATGCTTTATGGATACAGTTCGGCTTTATTCTGAATTTCTGGGTTAACGACGAAAGCACAGACTTTGAGAAAACAGATGAAGCTATTGAAAAGGGTATCAACGTAACTTTTGATCTTTTACAGCGTTCTCCGCTGGATAATTTACTGGAATATGGAAAATTCCTCTCCAGAAATAAAAAATCTTTTACTATCTGAAATAAGCCTGCATGAACGAGCAAGAAAGTATCCCGGTTACCAAAGTTGAAAGGTCTGCAAAATTTGTTAAGACAGGCTTCCAGATAGGGGGAAATTATATCAAACATTATTCTAAGAAACTATTCAATCCGGATCTGGACAGAGCACAGTTGAATGAGGACAACGCAACGGACATTTACAAGTCGCTGAGCGAACTGAAAGGCAGCGCCTTAAAAATAGCACAAATGCTGAGCATGGATAAAAATATCCTGCCGAAATCTTATATAGATAAATTCACACAGTCTCAATATAATGCGCCACCTCTTTCGGGGCCGCTGATCGTACGCACTTTCAAAAAGAATTTCGGTAAAAATCCGGAAGCGATTTACGATAAATTTAAACTCAGTTCGACCCACGCCGCATCTATTGGACAGGTACATGAGGCAGAACTGAATGGAAAGAAACTCGCGATTAAAATTCAGTATCCTGGTGTTGGAGACAGCATCTCTTCAGATCTCAAGCTGGTCAAACCTTTTGCGTTCCGTCTGCTGGGGATGAGTGAAAAAGAACTTAATATCTATATCGCTGAGGTTGAAGAACGTCTACTGGAAGAAACAGACTATGAACTCGAGGTAAGAAGGTCCATAGAGATTACCAATGCTTGCGTAGTGCTTGATAATGTAGTTTTTCCAAGTTACTACCCCGAATTGTCAGGTAAGAGAATTATTACCATGGACTGGATTGAAGGCAAACATCTCCGGGAATTCCTGGCAACGAACCCCTCCCAACAGCTGCGTAATAAAATCGGCCAGGCACTATGGGACTTTTATAATTTTCAGCAGCATGAGCTCAGAGCCGTACATGCGGATCCGCATCCGGGAAACTTCCTGATCACACCAGATGAGAAACTTGGCGTCATCGACTTCGGTTGTATTAAAGAGATGCCAGAAGATTTTTATCAGCCGTTCTTCTCCTTAATTTCTACAGATGTAATTAATGACCGCGAAAAAACGATACAGGCTTTCCGTAAATTAGAAATGATTCTTCCGGGTGATTCTCCCAGCCAGATTGACTTTTATTATCAAGCCTACCTGGAAATGATCCAGCTTTTTGCCAAGCCATATACCAGCAAAACTTTCGATTTCAGCCAACCTGAGTTTTTTGAGGAGCTCTACCTTTACGGTGAAAAAATTGCAAAAATGCCCGAATTTAAGCAAGCCAGGGGAGTAAAACACTTTATTTATGTAAATCGCACCAACTTCGGTCTGTATACGATACTCCAGGAACTAAAAGCGGTGGTTAAAACTGATACATATCAGCCAAAATTGAATTAAGAGAGGTAATTTGACGCTTACGTTCATTTTTTGTTTATACAAATCTGAATTTACATAAACATGATCTGTTTTTGATATATTTGTGTAATACAGATAGCATCATGGGCCCGTCAGTCAATAAAAACATACTTGTTGTTGAAGATAATCGTGCGATTCTAGATGTAATCACACTTATACTGCAAAGTGAGGCATATCAGGTGACCGGTTTAAATAAAGGCGCAGATATTTTACAGCATATAAATTTGCATAAGCCGCATCTTATCATTCTTGATATCATGCTACCGGATGTAGATGGCAGAGACTTGCTTACGCTGATCCGCTCCCAGGAGCACACCAGCAGAATTCCTGTGCTGATGATTTCCGCGCGTTATACTGTTGAAAATATAGAACATGGCCCTGAAAAACCTGATGATTTTCTTGCCAAGCCTTTCGACATCGATAGTTTATTAGACAAGATTGAAGCTATTCTGGATAAAGACAGGTAATCACGCTCCTTTTTTTCCCAAACTCTGCATCAACTGACTATAAAGGTCATCACTCTTTTCTTCGGTAACTTTCAATTTTTTGATTTTCACACGTTTCCCTTTGGCTTTTGCTTTAATAATTTTGAGCAGTTCTCCATTGTACTCGTCTTTAAACCCTTCAATATTAAATGGGGATGTATATTGCTTGATAAGCGCCAGGCCCACATCGAGCTCTTTCTTAGTAATAGTATCAGGCTTCGGGATATCCAGTTCTGACGTTGCCCGGATTTCTTCATCAAATCTGATCTTGGTAATAACCAATACATCGTCTAACGGGTGAATTACACACAGGTTTTCCGTGCTGCGTAATACGAATCGGGCCACACCGGCCTTTTTTGCCCCCGTCAGGGCTTTAAGCAACAGGGAATATGCTTTCTTACCTTGTTTCTCAGGCAGTGCATAATAAGAAGTCTCATAATAAATTGGATTAATTTCATCTATACCAACAAAATTCTCCAGATTGATCATTTTATTCTTTTCCGGACTTGCATCCTCAAAATCATGCTCATCTAGTATTACATACTGTTCGTCGAGCATATAACCTTTCACAATTCTGTTATATGGTACTTCTTTTCCGGTGTGTTCATTAATCCGCTGATACTTGATTCTGGAATGATCTTTACCGTCGAGCATATCCAGATCTAAACGGCTGGTCTGCACAGCTGCGTATAATTTAACTGGTATATTAACCAGCCCAAATCCAATCGATCCTTTCCATATAGTTCTCATAAGATTGTCCTTTGAGATTTTAACAATATTGTAAGGAGTTTGTTTAAATTGCTGAACCATAAACTTATCGATATGAACACGAAACTCACCATTGTACTTAGTCTGATCGTTTCGACATCCTTCGCACAACTCAAACCTGTGAGCTATCAGGATAAAGACCAAAAACTTAGCGGCCTGTCGATCATACCTGCGAAACCCGGAACCGGCAAAACAGGCATACTTATCCTGCCTGCCTGGAAAGGTATTGATGATCACGCCAAAAAGGTAGCGGAAGAACTTTCCAAAACGGGTTATTATGCCTTCATTGCCGATATCTATGGTGAGGGACATTATCCTACAGACAATAAATCTGCGGCAGAGCAATCGGGGTTTTATAAGAAAAATTATAAAATCTATCAGGAGAGGATCAGGCTTGCGCTACAACAGCTGATTAAATCTGGTGCAAATCCAAATGAGATTGTTGTAATCGGTTATTGTTTCGGCGGGACAGGCGCAATTGAAGCGGCTAGAGCCAACTTCCCGGTAAAAGGCGTTGTTTCCTTCCACGGCGGACTAGGAAAAGATCCTGAGTGCGCTAGTGACTCTGCAATAAAACCGGCTGTTCTCGTTTTACATGGTGCTGATGATCCTTCCGTACCTCCAGCTCAGGTACTCGCTTTTGAAGATGAAATGCGCAAGGCCAAAGCGGACTGGCAGTTAATTGCATATGCTAATGCAGTGCATGCTTTTACAGAACCTGCCGCCGGCAACGATAATTCGAAAGGCGCTGCGTATAATGAAAAAGCAGATAAACGTTCCTGGGAACATTTTCTGCTTTTTCTTAAAGAATTAACATCGCATTAATCTGCGCCGTTGATCTCCTTTATTAGGATTGAAGTGATTTCCTCAGCATTTAATTGTTGTTGGGAACCACTTTGCATATTTTTAAGTGTCAGTTTTCCGCTTTCCATTTCGTCACTTCCAATCAAAATGACATAAGGGATAGATTTAGCATCTGCATAACCCATTTGCTTTTTAAGTTTTGCTGATGCCGGGTAAAGTTCAGCTGCAATCCCAGCCTCACGGAACTGCTGTAATACAGGCAGCGCATAAAGTTCGGCCTGCGCATCGAAATTACTGATTAATACGGTTGTACCGGCAGTCGCAGATTCAGGGAACAGTTCAAGTTCGTCCATCACGTCATAGATTCGGTCAGCTCCGAAAGATATCCCAACGCCGGTCAAACCTCTCAATCCGAACATCCCTGTCAGGTCATCATATCTTCCACCACCACCGATACTCCCCATTGCAGCTTCATTAGTTTTAACTTCGAAAATACAGCCTGTATAATAATTAAGGCCCCTCGCTAAAGTAATATCCAGCTCCAGGTCGGGAAATTTAAGCTGACTTCCTGAAAGGAGATTCTGGACGTAGCTATAAACCTGCTCCAGTTCTTCAATCCCTTTAAGTCCTGTTTCCGAATTAGCCAGCACTTCTTTTAACTGAGCCAGTTTAGTCTCATTATTACCTTCCAACAAAATAACTGGCTTCAGTTTATCTATATCTGCATCTGTAAACCCGCGGTCCAGTAACTCTTTGATCACACCATCCAAACCAATTTTGTCCAGTTTGTCAATCGCTACTGTCATGTCAATAATCAATTCCGGTTTACCGATTATTTCGGCGATGCCACTCAGGATTTTCCTGTTATTAATTTTAATAGTGAAATCCTTCATCCCCAGATTAGTCAGTGCTTCCTGGTAGATAAGTACGAATTCGGCCTCATTCAACAAACTCGGCGATCCGACTACATCTACATCGCATTGATAAAATTCTCTGTAACGCCCTTTTTGAGGTCTGTCTGCACGCCAAACCGGCTGAACCTGGAAACGTTTAAAGGGCAAAGCGATGTCGTTCTGGTGCATGACTACATACCTTGCAAAAGGAACAGTCAGATCATACCGCAACGCTTTTTCACTGATTGAAGAGATTAATGCTGAAGAATTCTTTTCGGCCAAATTTATCTGATTAGCTTTAGCTAAATAATCGCCTGAATTCAGGATTTTAAAGATTAGTTTATCACCTTCATCACCATACTTCCCAGTCAGGGTAGACAGGTTTTCCATCGATGGAGTCTGAATTTCCGCATACCCGTATTTTTTAAATACTTTTTTAATGGTATCAAAAATGAAATTACGCTTCACCATTTCCTGAGGTGAGAAATCACGGGTACCCTTGGCTAAGGATGGTTTGATATTTGACATGCGGGCAAAAGTACAAAAAGTAAAAGGCATAAAAAAAGCTGCCGAAGCAGCTTTTTAATTATTTGATCTCGATTAAACTAATAATCTAACTGGTTCTTCCAGTAATGATTTCAGTGTTTGCAGGAATGCAGAACCTGTTGCGCCATCTACTACACGGTGATCGCAGCTTAAGGTAACTTTCATGACATTTCCAGGAACCACAGCGCCATTTTTAACTACCGGCACTTGTGAGATTCCTCCGATAGCCAGAATACAAGCATCAGGTGGATTGATAATTGCAGTAAATTCATCTATTCCGAACATACCCAGGTTAGAAATCGTAAATGTCGACCCTTCCCAATCTGCAGGCTGAAGCTTTTTAGCTTTTGCACGTTGCGCAAAATCTTTAACTTCTGCAGAAATATGAGAAAGAGATTTTCCATCTGCGAACCTAACTACAGGTACCAGTAAACCATCTTCCACAGCTACTGCTACACCGATGTTCACATGCTCATTATAACGGATTTTATCACCTAACCATGAAGAATTCACATTAGGGTGTTGTTTCAATGCTACAGCAACTGCCTTCAGTACCATATCATTGAATGAGATTTTAACTGGTGAGAATTCATTGATTTTTGCACGGGCAGCGATTGCTCCGTCCATGTCAATACTCATAGTCAGATAAAAGTGAGGAGCGGTGAACAAGCTTTCAGAAAGACGTTTGGCAATAACCTTACGCATTTGTGTAACTGGTTTCTCTGTATATTTCTCTTCACCAATAAATGCAGGGATAGACGGTGTAGCTTTTTCAGTTGCAGCACTTGCTTCTGCTTTCGCAGGCGCAGCAGCTTGTTTAAAGTTCTCTATATCTTTTTTAATGATTCTACCGCCATCAGCACTACCTGCTACCTGAGATAAATCAATTCCTTTTTCTTTTGCTATACGTTTGGCTAAAGGAGACGCTTTTAAACGGCTTCCGTCAGTTGATGTATGTGCAGCTTCTGCTGGTTCTTCTGCAACAGCAGCTTCTTTGACAGGAGCCGCAGTTGCAGCATCTGCAGCCGGTTTAGCTGGCGCATCGCCCTGGCTTAGGATACCGCTAATGTCAGTTCCTTCCGGGCCAACAATTGCAATAATACCATTGACTTTAGCCGCAGCACCTTTTTCTACACCAATGTGTAGTAAAGTTCCTGAAGCATAACCCATAACTTCCATAGTTGCCTTATCGGTTTCTACATCAGCCAGAATATCGTCGTCTTTAACTTGGTCTCCAACTTTTTTATGCCATTCAGCAATTACGCCTTCAGTCATGGTGTCGCTTAGTAAAGGCATGCGTACTACTGTAACACCCATTTTTTCCAGATCTGCATCCGTTAATGCTGCGCCCTTTGCCGCTGGTGCCTCTTTAGCTTCTTCTTCATTTTCTTTGGCAGGTGCTTCTGCAGCTGCAGCCGGGGCAGCAGTACCTTCCGCATCAAGAGCAGCTTTATAGTCTTCTCCTTCTTTACCAATTACAGCGATAACTGCATCTACTGGTACTGCTTTTCCTTCTTCTACACCGATATACAGCATAGTTCCGTCCCAGTATGATTCCAGATCCATGGTTGCTTTATCAGTTTCCACTTCAGCCAGTACATCACCGCTTTTTACTTTATCGCCAACTTTTTTATGCCACTTCGCCATTACCCCTTCGGTCATGGTGTCGCTCATCTTGGGCATCTTAACTACTTCAGCCATTCTATAATATCAAATTGAAATATGTTCAAAAATTAATCCAGGACGTATGGATAGTCCTGCTGCACATAAACATCAGTATATAATTCTGATGCTTCCGGCCAAGGTGATTCTTCAGCAAATTTCACCGATTCATCAACGATCTGTTTTACTTTAGCTTCGATCTCTTCAATCCATGCCTCATCAGCATATTTTTCTTTTAAGATTACCTCTCTTACAGATTCAATCGGATCTTTAGCTTTATATTCTTCCAGTTCGTCTTTTGTACGGTATTTTGCAGGGTCAGACATTGAATGTCCGCGGTAACGGTAAGTTCTCATTTCTAAGAAAGTCGGACCTTCACCGTTTCTTGCACGCTGAGCAGCTTCATCCATCGCATTGTGTACTGCAACTGGATCCATACCATCAACTGGTGCGCATGGCATATCAAAACCTAAACCCAGTTTATAGATATCCAGCATATTAGTAGTACGTTCTACGGAAGTTCCCATAGCGTAACCATTATTCTCACAAACAAAGATTACAGGAAGTTTCCATAACATAGCCATATTAAAGGCTTCATTCAGTGCGCCCTGACGAACTGCACCGTCGCCCATATAGCAAACGTTTACATTTTTTGTTCCTTTATATTTTTCAGCGAAAGCGATACCAGCACCCAGAGGGATCTGGCCACCCACGATACCGTGACCGCCATAGAAGTTGTGTTCTTTACTGAACATGTGCATCGAACCGCCTTTACCTTTGGAACAGCCAGTTGCTTTTCCGTACATTTCGGCCATGATGCTATTTGCACTAACACCCTTAGCCAAAGCATGAGCGTGATCACGGTAAGCTGTGATCATGGAGTCTTCAGGCTGCAGCGCAGATATAGCTCCTGCTACGACAGCCTCCTGTCCAATGTACAGGTGACAAAAACCACGGATCTTTTGCTGTCCGTAAAGTTGACCAGTTTTCTCTTCGAATTTACGCATCAGCAACATCGACTCAAACCACTTCAGATAGGTATCTTTATTAATTTCTACTGCACTCATTTTTGGCTATTGATTTTTATTTATGAGAGCAAATCTACTTTATTATTGTAATATATCGAAGAAATACTGTAAAATGCATGATATCAAATCAATGTAAAAGTGTTAAATTGCCGTGAATGCATAGATAACATTTGGATAACATAACTAAATTACATAGTTTTGACAACCTGACAATAAGCCCCCGTGGTGTACGTTTAAGTGCAAGTACCGTTTACCCAAACTTAACAGTGTAACATGATAAAAAAATTTTTGTTTTCTAGCCTGGTCACCTTATGCAGTTTAACAGCATTAAATGCACAGATCAAAACTAAAGAAACCAATAAATTAGCAGATCCTGACAACTTAGCCTCACAATATTTTTCGCAGGTTATGGGTGTTGCAGTCGACGCAACATCTAACGTAAAACTCTACAAGTTTATCTACGAATGGATCGGAACTCCTTATCGTTTTGGCGGTAACACACAAAAGGGGATTGACTGTTCAGCTTTCACAAAAGCCATTTACGATAAAGTTTTCAATACAACTTTACTCAGAAACTCAAGAGATATATTCAGTATGGTAGACCCCCTGCCAAAAGATGAACTGAAAGAAGGAGATTTAGTATTCTTCAAAATCAAAAGTAAAAGCATTACACATATTGGTATTTATTTAGGCGATAATCGCTTTGCCCACGCCTCTTCATCCAGAGGAGTCGTAATCAGCAATTTGAACGAACCCTATTATTCAAGGTTCTTTTATAAAGGCGGAAGAATCCTGGAATCAGGCAAAAAAGATCTGATTGAAGAATAAAAACTAAAAAAATATTTAAAAGTCCTTCTGATTAAAATTAGAAGGACTTTTTTTTTATCCCAGATATCAATGATGGCAAAAATGATTCATCCAGTAAAACTTTACGCAAAGCTTCTAATCGCACTAACTGTATGCCTTGCTATACCTATCCTGCTCAGCTGCTCACGTGCTGCAGGGACAATTAATGAAACCGTTAACGCGGTGTCTGTTCAGGACACTGTAGCTACACCTGGAAAAGACACACTTAAAGTAATAGCAGTGGGAGATATTATGCTTGGATCAGCTTACCCTTCTCCTTCAGGTCTACCCCCACGTCAGGGCAGGGACAGCTTTAAAAACGTTGCTTCTTATCTTAACGGAGATATAGTATTCGGAAATCTTGAAGGAAGCTTTCTTGACTCTGGCAAATCCACCAAATGTAAAGACACATTAGGCAATAGCTGCTTTGCCTTCAGAATGCCTGAAGCATATGCCAGCATTTATAAAGAAGCGGGTTTTAACTTATTAAGCCTTGCTAATAATCATGTCGGAGATTTCGGCAATAAGGGTCGTAAGAGAAGCATGGCTTTACTGGATTCATTGGAAATTAATTATGCCGGCCTAACATCCCATCCTTACAGTATCTTTGAAAAAGACAGTGTAAAATATGGATTCTGTGCCTTTGCTCCCAACGAGAATACAGTTTCGATTAATCAGACAGACAGCGCTAAAGCACTGGTCTCATTTCTAAAAAAACAGGTCAATATTGTAATAGTGTCATTTCATGGTGGTGCTGAGGGCGCAAAGTTCGAACACGTACCCCGAACAGATGAAATCTTTTATAAGGAAAATCGCGGAAACGTTTACGCATTCGCCCACGCCGTAATTGATGCCGGAGCCGATCTTGTATTGGGGCACGGTCCGCATGTCACAAGGGCTGTAGAAGTCTATAAAAATAAATTTATAGCCTATAGTCTGGGTAATTTCTGCACCTATGGACAGTTTAGCCTTAAAGGCCCTAATGGCTTCGCACCACTAATGGATATCAGAATCAAAGCCAATGGTGATTTTCTTTACGCAGACGTAGTTTCCGTTAAACAAGACAAGCTGAATGGCTTGACTGTTGATCCGCTACATACCGCATTCTGGAAAATCGCCACTTTAACTGGTCAGGACTTTCCAGGGCATGGGCTTAGCTTCAAAGGTCAGCGAATCGCTCCTTCATCCCAGTGATGGGAATAATAAACGGTGGCTATCCGGGGATATTTTCTTATATTATAACATTTACACTAATTCAATATCATTATGGCTTACGTACTCTACTTCCTGGTTTTTTTTGTAGTTATCATCCTCTTCAGCTCCTTTGTCACCGTTAAACAAGGCACTATCGGAGTTGTCACCGTATTCGGCAAATATCGCCGGCAGCTCAGACCGGGACTGAGCTTTAAAATACCCTTAATCGAAGTCATACATTCCAGGATATCTATTCAGAACCGCTCTGTAGAGTTATCATTTCAGGCTGTAACTCAGGATCAGGCCAATGTATATTTTAAAGCGATGCTACTTTACTCCGTTCTGGATCAGGGAGAAGAAACTATCAAAAACGTCGCTTTTAAGTTCGTAGATGCAAGCAATCTGATGCAGGCACTAATTCGTACTATTGAAGGTTCTATTCGTGCGTATGTTGCCACACAAAAACAGGCAAATGTATTGGCACAAAGAAATGAAATTGTGGAGCATGTGAAGGAGCAGATTGATAAGGTTTTGGAATCCTGGGGGTATCATCTGCAGGATCTGCAGTTGAATGATATAACCTTCGACGATGAAATTATGCGTTCAATGAGTCGGGTCGTTGCTTCTCATAACCTGAAGGCCGCCGCAGAAAATGAAGGTCAGGCACTCTTAATCACAAAAACGAAAGGTGCAGAAGCAGATGGTAATGCAATTAAGATTGCTGCTGCTGCGGAAAGAGAAGCTGCACAACTCCGTGGTCAAGGTATTGCTTTATTCCGTGCAGAAGTCGCCCATGGTATGACCAAGGCCGCACAGGAGATGGAACAAGCTAATCTGGACATCTCAGTGATCCTATTTACAATGTGGACCGAATCCATTAAACAGTTCGCAGAGAACAGTGAGGGGAACGTGATATTCCTGGATGGGTCTACGGAAGGAATGAACAAAACAATGAAAGAAATGATGGCTATGCAGATGCAGAGGAAAGATCCTTAATATTTCTTGCCAACAAAAAACGCCCCCAATAGCTAGCTGCTTCTGGGGGCGTTTTTATTAAAAGGCTGTGTTGTATTAAGGATTAACTTTAGGGCTGGGCTTAGGTTCCAGTCCCATCAGATCTGCAAGTACATGCAGACTTTCGTCTTGTATGAAATCAAAATTCTCATCCTTTTTAATCTTATCTCCTTTTTTCACCGCAGGCAAGCCGCGTGAAGCACGAAGCTTATTTATTCTATCCAGGTTCTTAGCTTCCAGACTATCTCTTTCCGCTTTAAGTTTGGTTTCATTTAAAGGTACTGACGTTTCCTGCTCACGCTTCTTCATGCTTTCAATATCATCCATCAACGCTTTATAATCAAGAGATTTCTCCATCCTTGCATCATGCCTTTTGATCAGTTCGGGCTTAAGACCGCTTAGATCTGCAACAGGAATAAAATTAGATTGACGAATCTCGTCCCATGCCAGAGCCGATGGCTCGGTATCTTCCCCGATTTTATCTAATGGATAGAATGAAGGCAGAACGATATCAGGCATTACGCCTTTATGCTGTGTACTGCTACCATTAACACGGTAAAATTTGGCCATAGTTAAGTTAATCTGTCCAAGCTGAGGCGGAACAGCAGCTGCATTAGCACCATTAACTTTAACTGCAGCTCCTGAACTTTTCTGAATCAGCATAGCCAGTCGCTGCACTAATGACGGATTCAGTAAATTATTCAGATTAATGGATGATTGAACCGTTCCCTTACCATAAGTCTGTGTACCGATAATGATGCCACGTCCATAATCCTGAATTGCTCCAGCGAAAATCTCCGATGCAGATGCACTTAAACGATCTACCATTACACCCATCGGTCCTGACCAGGCAACGCCAGCATTTTCGTCGCTGTTTACCTGAATCTGACCTTTAAGGTCTTTTACCTGTACAACAGGTCCCTTATCGATAAATAAACCCGTAAGATCGATAGATTCAACAAGAGAACCGCCTCCATTTGCACGCAGATCCATCATGATTGCATCAACCTTGTCAATCCTTTTCAGTGTATCCAGTAATAATTTAACATCACGTGTTGTACTCTTATAGTTCGGATCACCAGCATTGGCAGCTTTAAAATCTGCGTAGAATGCGGGCACACTAATTACCCCTATTTTGTAAGTATGACCATCTGACTGAATCGTTTTTACTTCTTTTTTGGCAGATTGATCTTCCATAATGATCTTCTCTCTCGTTAGCTCTATAACAACTGGCTTCGAAGACATATCCTGACCTACCGGAATGATTTTCAAACGTACTTTCGTGCCTTTAGGCCCTTTTATCTTCGCTACAGAACTTTCTATTCTCCAGCCTATAATATCTTCAAAATCACCTGTTGCCTGTGCTACAGCTACAATTCTGTCACCTGTATTCAGCAGTTTACTTTTAAAAGCAGGACCTCCCGGAATAATTTCAGCGATCTTCAAAATATCATTTTCCAATTGTAATCTCGCACCTATCCCCTCAAAGGAACGGGCCATATCTTCATTAAAACGCTCAGCATTTGCCGGATTAAAATAATTAGTATGTGGATCTATTGTCTCGGTAAATGCATCCATAACCATTTGAAATACATCCTGGTTATTCAATTTTGCAGATTGTGACTTCAGATTCTGATATCTTTTAGTGAGGGTCTCTACATTTTTCGCTTCTGTAGTTCCAGCAATTTTCAGGTTAATTAATTCGTATTTTACTCTTTTCTTCCAGATTTCGTTTAGAGCAGATACAGAAGTAACCCAGGGCATTTTTTCGCGGTCAAAAACATAAGTATCATTTTTGTTGAAATCATACTTATCCTTAATCTGTGCCATAGCATAGTCCAACGTTTCATTATACCTTTTGGAATAGACATTGAATATATAAAACGGAGCGCTTAGATCTCCCGCCCGGAATGAGTCATCCAGTGTAAAACGGAACTGCTCGAAGTCTTTGATATCAGAAGCCAGGAAGTAGCTTCTATACGGATCCAGTGATTTGACATATTTATCCAGTATCAGGGAAGATATTGAATCGTTTAACGGTATCTTCTTATAGTTGTAGTTTTCTATAAGCGTCACAATTTCCTTCAAAACCAGGCCTTGCTGCTCATCAGGTTTAATATTAGGAATGCCTTCAACAAGCTGCTGCGGCTTTGGAGCTGCCTGACACGCCAGGATTGCTGCTGTGAAGGTGACTAATAATACTCTTTTCAACATCTCTTTTAATAATTTAAAATCCATTTCTACAGTAACAACCAATATGGTACCAATTTCATAATTAAACAGAAAAGAGACAGTATCTCACTGTCTCTTTTCTGTAATCTTTATCAAAAATAATTAAATACATGAATAACCAGCAGTTGCATAATTCTTTTTACAAAAAACATGCTGCATTTGAAATTCGATGCCATGGGTATCAAAATAATTACCTGATCCCTGCTTTTTTCTCTGCTATCACTGCCCTTACCTGGCGCAATTGAACCTGGTACTGCGGGGCATTTGTATTTTTCGTTAGCAATTCAACCCGTTGTATATCTTTCAGAGCCATATCGTACTCCCGCTTCTTAATCTTAACTCTTATAATGCCGAGCATAGAATCTATATAGTTCAGGTTGCTATTTGTTTGCCTGGCGAGAATACCTTGTTGGGTATAGAACCACATTGACTGCGTCAGTTTGTTTGAAGCCAGGTAAATTCTTCCTAACTGATTATAGGAAGCCATCTGCCCTGACCTGTTGCCAGATTTCGAATACGTTTTTAAAGCGACGTTCAGAATCACCTGCTCTGCTTCGGTATAGTGCTGCATCAGATAATGAACGTGGCTTAGTCTAAGCAGCGACGCACCGTATCTGGAAAAATTCCGGACATTATTATATTCAAAAGCTGCCTTACCGAAAAAAGTGATTGCGTCATTCAGATCACCACTTTTTTCATTCTTTTCACCCTCTTCAAAGTACAAATCTCCGTCGTCCCTTGACACAGCAACATTGATAGCGCCCGAACTGATATATGGCTCCTGCAGTACATAATTACTGGACTGTGCAGAGGCCGGAACTATATTTATTAAAAAAACTAGTCCCAAACAGAGTTTATACATAACGCAAATATAATTTTTTTTATATAAACACCTGTAAACTAACCCAGAATCAGAAAAAAATACTTATTCCAATTAAAATGAAGAGCCCGGTCTTTCCAGACCAGGCTCTCTCATTTGTAACACACCTATCAGTGGCTGACCAAATGATTGGTTTAGCCCTGCTGATCCCTTAATGCTTTAATTTCGTCATGGGATTTTCTGAGCTCTGCCTTTTGTGTGCTAATCAGATCTCTGTTAGCGGCAGATAAGCCTTCTTCCTCCAAAGCAGATTTATAGGCACGTTGGGCTGCGTCTTCCCCAGCCTCACAATTGCTCAGAACAGTTTTCCTATCGTGTCCGGTAAACACAGCTTTCACATCCATCCATGCCCGGTAAATTTTTCCTGATGTTGTCGTTCCAGTTTCCAACTCTGTACCCGTACCCTGTACGGCAGACGCAAGTGCCTGTTTGTACTGATGACTTTCGGAAATCATCCTGACGAATAAACTTTTCAGGTCGCTATCTTCTGGCTGTAACTCTTCAATTGCTTTCTCATAACCGGCAACGCGATCATTATTTATTTGAATCAGATCGTTTAATGTTTCCGGGTTAACTGTTGTATTTTCCATATTTCATTGGTTTTGATGTACCTCCAGAACAGGTATCCTTATAAAAGGTTTTCACAATTATACAAACAGGTAAATACACTGGTCAGACAGCAAACCAAATAGAAGGGCTGCTGCAGATTAATGTTTGCAGCAGCCCTTTTTTGAATTCAACTTTAGATTACCCGTATATCCGGTTGATAATTTCAGCCAGACGGATCCCACCCTTTAGCAATTGTTGGTTAACCACATCTACGAACTTGAAATTGTAGTTATAGCTTAACTTGGCTTCTGCTGGGGTAGATTTATAAATATCATTACAAATCAGGTAACTTTGAAAAACAGCATCTTTAAGGCTGTCATGGCTCCAGGCCTGAAATTGTGCTTTTGTTGGATGATTGATTGCATTGGCATACTCTGTATAGCTCAACTGCTGGTAATCTACCAAAGCCTCGTCCCATACCCTGTGCAGATTTGAACGTTGTCCGAACCAGCTTACCTGAATTTTATTGCCTCCTAAATCGTCTTTCCTTGCCGTATGCATAGGCTGATGAAGATCTCCAACCAAGTGAATCAGCACACGCATTGCCTGTTGCTGTGCTTCCGGACTAGCATTTTTATTTTTTAAAATCGCAGTCATTTCAGGGATTTTACTGTAAACATTTGCCTCTTTAAAAGAATCCAGAAAACTGAAAACACCCTGCTGATCTAAACCTTCCGGAAGATTCACGTAATGCCAGCTGCCCATATAATTGTAGCTGGTATCGGACTTGATGAAGTCAGGCCAGTTACTTGCCATTGCCAGACTTTCTGTACCTAAAACTTTTTTGACGGCTTTCCGTGCTTTTGCATTCAGGTAAAAATCGGCAATCTGCCCGACAATACGGTGTCCGGTTATACCCCAGGCTGATACATTGAAAGGAAGATAAGCCAGAATGGCTATTAGAAAAAACAACTTTTTAAACTGTTTCATAGAGCAATTTATGCTATTAAATAAATAAAAAGAGCCTCCTTAAGAATGGCTCAAAACAAAAATCAGCCTGCGTATTCCACAGGCTGAATAAAATTATAGTTCTTTTGGAACACAGACGATCTCCTGTTTAAGCACTAAATGCACATCACGCTGATCGCTAAGGTTCTGCAGATATAACTGTCTTTTCTCAGCAGGCTTGATCAGGAAACTTTTCCTGTAAATCCCTACAGTATAACAGCCAGATACTTTCTGCTTATAATTGGCTTTGGTGTAAGTGCCCTCCAGAAAAAGGCTGTCTTTACGAACCTCATATACACCTTTTGCATACTCTTTCCAAACCCCGTTATTATAACAAGGATCTTCATAATAATTTACTTTGGAATGCGTGGTCATATCTACATAAAATGAATCACATGTAAACTTAATCTGATGACTAGTGTAGGTCATTAGTTTTTCTGAATTGGGAATACTATCCTGATTCCAGACACCCTGTAAAAATACTTCCCCGTTTCCCTGTACATTTGGCCTGCGTTCACAAGCCAAAAATACGGGTAGCGTAAATAACAAAAAAAGATAATAATACCCCTTCATATTATTTCAGACTACCTACCATATCTTCAGGTTTCACCCACTGGTCAAACTGCTCACTGGTTACCAGGCCGAGTTCAATTGCAGCTTCACGTAATGTTTTATTTTCTTTATGTGCTTTTTTAGCAATTTTAGCAGCGTTCTCATATCCAATATGCGGATTAAGAGCTGTAACCAGCATCAGTGAATTCTCCAGATGTTTCTTAATCTCCGGCAGATTTGCCTGAATACCAACTGCACAGTTATCATTAAATGAAACACATGCATCGCCTAATAATCTTCCTGATTGAAGAACATTTGCTGCGATAACCGGTTTAAATACATTTAATTCAAAATGCCCGTTACTTCCGCCAATACCAACTGTCACGTCATTACCCATTACCTGTGCACAAACCATTGTTAGCGCTTCAGGCTGAGTCGGATTAACCTTACCCGGCATAATAGAAGAACCTGGTTCATTGTCTGGAATAACAATTTCACCAATTCCTGAACGTGGGCCTGAACTCAACATACGTATATCATTGGCTATTTTCATTAAAGCTACAGCTGTACGTTTATAAGCTGCAGAAAGCTCCACCATCGCATCATGTGCAGCCAGTGCTTCAAATTTATTAGGTGCAGTAACAAAAGGCAATCCAGTCAATTCTGCAATTTTCGCAGCTACCAGTACATCATAACCTTTAGGCGTATTCAGACCAGTACCAACCGCTGTACCACCCAGCGCAAGTTCAGTGATCATAACCAGGGCGTTTTTTATAGCACGGATACTATTTGTTAGCTGCTGTGCATAGCCCGAAAACTCCTGGCCCAGTGTTAGAGGCGTAGCATCCATAAAATGGGTTCTGCCTGTTTTAACCACATTGGCAAATTCTACGGTCTTGGCTTGTAAAGTCTGCTGTAATTTTTCCAGACCCGGAATCGTAATTTCAACAGCCTGTTTGTAAGCCGCAATATGCATTGCTGTCGGATAAGTATCATTAGAAGACTGAGACTTATTCACATCATCATTAGGGTGAAGGATTTTTGATGCATCTGCCAGGTCGCCACCATTCAATACGTGTGCGCGGTAAGCGATCACTTCATTTGCATTCATATTACTTTGCGTGCCTGAACCAGTTTGCCAGATTACCAGTGGAAACTGATCATCAAGCTTACCTGCAATAACTTCATCACAAGCCTTAGCGATCCAGTCGGCTTTATCAGCAGGCAGAACACCCAGCTCATTATTCGCCAGTGCTGCAGCCTTTTTCAAATAACCAAAAGCATGGATAATCTCCTTCGGCATAGAAGCTTCCGGTCCGATTTTAAAGTTATTACGTGAACGTTCAGTTTGTGCCCCCCAATATTTATCGGCAGGTACCTGCACTTCGCCCATGGTGTCGTGTTCGGTTCTAAAAGTCATTTGTTCTGTATTTAATTTGATGTAATTATATTCTGTTTCTACTCAAAAATAGTTTTGCTGCGTTAAAAAAACGACGCATTACAAAAATAGCGTTTTATATGTATACAAGAATGTAAAGTCTTTTATAATGTTTAAAACTCTTTTGCGTTTTAAGCGGTAATAGTGTTATTTTTCGAGCTTCAAAAAAGACCAAACCAATTCATGACTTATCGTATAATTACCTTTGCAGCTTTACTAGCTGTATCTACATTTAGTGCCTGCTCCAACTCCGAAAAAAAAATAGCGGATCCGAAAATCCGGACAGTTAGCGATGATAAAAAAGATAGTCTTTTATTGGTTTATAATCCTGAAAAAGGGGATAAATGGATTGCTGACTTTGCTCAGAATCTCCATAAAAAATACGGATTTAACGGAAATATGCTTGTTGCCAAAGATGGCAAAATACTCTATGAAAAGTCTTTAGGATGGGCAGACTACCTACACAGGGACAGTCTCAAAATCAATTCAGAATTTGAACTCGCATCTATCACCAAAACGTTCACGGGTGTAGCGATTATGCAATTGATAGAAGCAGGTAAAATCCACCTGACTGATGATGTCAAAAAATTCTTCCCAAATTTCCCCTATGAAGGAGTGACCGTCAGGTTATTACTTACGCACCGTAGTGGGATGATGAATTATGTCTATTTCAGTGACGGTGTATGGAAAGATAAGAAGAAACCTATGAGCAATATGGACGTCATGAACCTGATTGCAGAATACAAGCCTAACCGTTACGCCAAGCCTGATACCAGATTTCACTATAACAATTCAAATTACATGGTATTGGCTTCCATCATAGAAAAGGTAACCGGCAAACCCTATTCAGATTATATGATGGATCATGTCTTTAAACCGGCAGGCATGAAAAATACGCATGTATATTCGACAACAGTGTATCCGAAAATACCTGTTGACGTTGTCGGCCACGACCGCACATGGAAGTATTCGGTAGTACAGAACTTCCTGGATGGCCCTGTTGGAGACAAGGGAATATACAGTACAGTTCACGATCTCGTTTTATATGACAATGCGCTCAGAACCGGAAGATTGCTTACACAAGCGAGCCTGGATTCGGCTTATACCGGACATAATAAACCTGTTAACGGCCACTTTAATTACGGCTATGGGTGGAGAATGTTCGACGGAAATAAAGGTAGGAAAGTGGTTTACCACACCGGGTGGTGGCATGGATTCAGACATATATATGTCCGAGATCTGGACAAAAATATTGTAATTGTATTTCTGGGTAACCTAACTAATGGAAGTTTACTTCATTTAGATGAACTTTATAAACATCTCGGCGTACCTGTTATCCGGAAAGGGGCATACAGCGGGTCCGGATCGCTTCCCGGAAGCGACGAAGATTAAGAAATTTTATCCAGTGCAATCCCTCTGTTTTTTTTATCTGTAAAACGCTTCAAAAGCGCATTTTCGGGTAAAGTAAGCAGAGGGTCTTGCTGGAAAATATCAATAACCGTGTTTCTGGCTTCCTGAAGAATTTGCTGATCTTTAACCAAATCTGCCAGCTTCAGGTCAAGCACACCACTCTGCTGCGTACCAGAAAGATCACCTGGTCCACGCAGTTCCAGGTCGATCTCAGAGATCTCAAAACCGTTATTTGTTCTCACCATTGTCTCCAGCCTTTTACGGCCTTCTTTGCTTAATTTATTCCCGGACATCAGAATACAAAAACTTTGTTCCGCCCCCCTGCCTACACGACCCCGGAGCTGGTGCAGCTGGGAGAGTCCGAAGCGCTCAGCATTCTCAATAATCATAACCGAAGCATTTGGAACATTTACACCAACTTCTATGACGGTAGTAGCCACCATAATTTGAGTCTTACCAGTAATAAAACGATCCATTTCGAACTGCTTATCTGCATTTGGCATCTTACCGTGGACGATACTGATCTGATAGTCCGGCAGGGGAAACTGATACCGCATCTGTTCAATACCTGCTTCCAAGTGGAGCAGATCCAGCTTTTCACTTTCTTTAATTAACGGGTAAACCACATAGACCTGCCTCCCTTTAGCAATTTCAGTCTTCATGAAGCCAAACATGCGTAAACGCTGCCCCTCGTAGAGATGACGGGTGTCAATTGGTTTTCGCCCGGCGGGTAACTCATCTATCACCGAAACATCCAGATCACCATAGATCGTCATAGCGAGTGTACGTGGAATCGGTGTTGCCGTCATGACCAGAATATGAGGCGGCACTGCATTTTTGCGCCACAATTTCGCCCGTTGTTCAACCCCGAACCGGTGTTGCTCATCAATAACGACCAGCCCCAGATTTTTAAAAACCACCTTATCTTCGATGAGAGCATGTGTCCCAATTAATATATCTATCTCACCCGCCTCCAGCTGCGCATGCAAAAGCGTACGCTGCTTTTTGGTTGTTGTTCCCGTTAGAATAGCCACCCGGATTAGCTGATCGCCTACCAATTCAAAAATAGAATGATAGTGCTGCCTCGCCAGAATTTCTGTAGGCGCCATCATACAGGCCTGGAATCCATTATCATTTGCCAGGAGCATGCTCATTAGCGCGACGACGGTTTTACCGCTGCCCACATCTCCCTGCACAAGCCGGTTCATTTGAATGCCACGCTGCGTATCAGTACGGACCTCTTTTATGACCCTTTTTTGCGCGTTTGTTAATTCAAAAGGGAGAATGTCCTGGTAAAAGGTATGGACATAATTTCCAACCAGGCTAAAACGGTGTCCCTTGAACTTAAGCTCCCGAAATTGTTTATTAGCCAAAAGCTGCAATTGAATAAAGAATAGCTCTTCGAATTTTAGCCTGCGCTGGGCGTGCTGCAGCATCTTACTATCTGCAGGAAAATGAATATGAAGCAACGCCTCTTTACGACTGATCAATTTGTATTTCTCCAGAATATATGCAGGTAGCGTTTCCCTAACCTCAGACAAACAGCTCGTAATAACCAATGCCTGCAGTTTTTGAATACCCTTACTGTCAATTGAAAACTTCTTTAGTTTTTCAGTCGAATTATAAACTGGCTGCAATGTTAAATTTCCCGTAACTGTTGCCGGTCTTGGATAAGGCTCCAGCTCAGGATGAGATATGCTGAAGCTACCATTAAATACCGTTGGCTTACCGAAAGCGATATACACTTTACCGCGCATGATGTTTTCTTCTACCCACTTAAGACTTTGAAACCACACCAATTCTATCGTTCCGGTTTCGTCAGTAAGTCGTGCAACAATTCGTTTTTTATGCTTTTCTCCGATTGTTTCTTTTCCTGTAATCCGGCCGAGAATTTGTACATAAGGAAGCTCCGGATCCAGTTCTGAAACCTTATAGAACCTGGTACGGTCAATATAACGGAAAGGATAAAAACCAAGCAGATCCGCATAGGTATAAATACCCAGTTCTTTCTGCAGCACTTCGGCTCTCTTGGGTCCTACCCCTTTCAGAAACTCAATTGTTGTATCTAGATCAGCATTCAGCAAAAGATCAATTGGATTTAGCGACAAAGATTTCTCTAAGCTGCTTCGAGTTGAATAAAATTACAGAAAATAAAAGCGTGGCATAAGCATAAACCTGATTCAGGCTAATGATCTGACCGAAATACAGGATTGCTACAGCAAATGCTATGATCGGATTGATATAAATCATAATCCCTAAAGTTGAAGACGGGATACCGATCAGTGCGTATAAACTTAGGAATAAAGGGATAATAGTGAATATTATGGCGATAGCAAGGATATTCAACCAAAACCAGGAACTGTCTGGGAAGCCATGATGCCTGAAAAAATAAAAAGGCAACAGGATTAATACTGCCAAAGCGAATTGCGCCGCAAGCACATTTAATTTATCCAGCCCCTGCATTTTACGCTGAATGAGCAAATAACCTGCATAAAAAGAAGCAATCACAGTGGACCACAATACTTCTGTCAGAGAACCCGTGGCCAGGAAAACAATACTAACAAGCGCCAGCCCCAAAGAGAGAAGCTTCAATCCGGATAACGGTTCTTTCAGGATAAGAAAGCCGCCAAATGCCGTCAGTAATGGACACACCATATAGGCAAATGCTGCTGAGGTCAGACTGACATTATTAACAGCATATATAAACGTATACCAGTTCATCATCAGAAACACAGTAGCCATTAATAACTGCCAGGCATAGGTCTTTCTTTTCGCAGGTGTTATATCTCTGATAACCTGGAGATCGGCTTTTAGTTGTTTCCTTCTAAAAAGCAAAATCGCCACCCAGATGCAGATCAGAGAAGTAAAGATCCGGTAATATAAAATCTCTTCCGCGGGAAATGATTTGATGTTCCTGAGCGGAATTGCAAAAAAGCCCCAGAGTGCAAAAGAGCCCAATGCCGCGAGCAGATACTTCAAATTAGACTTTTCCAACTTATCCTTTATAAGCAATAACAGATATTTCTACATTGACTGCTTTAGGCAAACCTTTTACAGCAACTGTTTCACGGGCCGGGAAATCCGATTTGAAATAACCGGCATAAACCTCATTGACTTCATTAAACAAAGCCATATCAGATAAAAATATAGTTGTTTTTACAATATGTTTGAATTCAAACCCAGCTTCCATAAGTACAGCGTTCAGGTTTCTCATTACCTGTTCAGTTTCTGCTTTGATAGAGTCTTTGCTCAATTCGCCTGTTGCAGGATTAATAGGAATTTGTCCGGAAACATAGAGAAAACCGTTAGCCAGGACAGCCTGACTATATGGACCAATCGGAGCAGGGGCATTAGAAGTGTTAATAATTTTCTTCATCTTAAATCAGGTGTAAAAGTTTTAAAATAATCCCGGTCAGAAAAACGGTGATAGCGACAACATTAATGACATGCATAATTTTTATGTCAGTACTCGTCGGTCGGTCAGGATCTTTTTTTCTGAAAAAATACATAAAACAAATGTATAAAATAAACGAACATTCATGCAGACTTTCTGTAGCAGAGGCTGCCTTTTCAGCATAGAGTGTAAAAAAAAAGAGGGCCCTGAATCAGGGCCCTCTTTTTATGTTGTTTAAGAAAGATTAGTTTCTTGAAGTTTCAACACGACGGTTTTGGATACGACCTTCTTCAGTATCGTTAGAAGCAATTGGATTAGCTTCACCAAATCCTTTAGTAGTTACTTGGTTTGAAGAAACACCAGAGTTTACTAAGTAAGTTTTAACAGAATTCGCTCTGTCTTTAGATAACTTCAGGTTATATGCAGCAGTACCTTCGCTAGAAGCATAACCTTTTACTAAGGCTTTACCACCGTTTTCACGTAAAACTGAAGATAATTTATCTAAAGTTGGATAAGCTTCAGTTTTTAAAACTGAAGAGTTGAATTCAAATTGGATAGTTTCGAAACCAGTTACATTAGCGTTTGCAACAGGAGCAGTAGCTACTGGAAGTGGACATCCTGAACCATCAACAGCAGTACCTGCAGGCGTACCTGGGCATTTGTCGAATTGATCAGAAACACCATCACCATCGCTATCTTTTTTCAAATCTTCAACAGATTTTTCAACATTAGAAACACGAGTTTTTAATGCTTCAACTTCTTGACGTAAAGATGGATCTTTCAATTCATCATACATTAAAGCTAAAGGATTAACCCAGTTAAGATCTGGTTTAGATTTAGATCCTAATGAGAATTCTAATCCAGCGTAACCGTATGAGAATTTATCATTGTTTCCTTTTGCATAAGTTCCATCAAAGTTATCTCCGTCAACAAAGTGCATTGTATAACCTAAGTTAAATGCAACACGGTCAGAAACTTTAAATTTAACACCAGCACCGATTGGGATATATGCTTCTTTTACATATTTTTTATCACCTGATCCGTTAGACTCACCAGCTTTATCTTTCCAGTCAACAACTTGACCAGAACCAGTAGTGAATTTTGGAGAATAAGCTACTAAACCGTAACCAGCAGTAACGAAGAAGTTTACTGAATTCTCACGACGTAAGAAATCAACAGTTGCAACGTTAACAACACCTCTTAAATCAACTGCGTAACCGATTTGAGTTTCGAAGTCTTTACGGTCAAATTGGTTACCACCAGCAAAGTCTTTGTTAGTACCAGAAACTTTACCACGGAATACATTACCTTCTAATCCGAAAGCATGACCTAATTGTTTTTTCAATGAAACACCGTAACCTAAGTTAACATCAGCGTTAGTGAAATCGTTTTTACCACCGATAGCTAAGAATGGAGACATAACACCACCATTAACACCGATTGTCCAGGTTCTGTACTGGCCTCTTCCGCCAAATACCTTGGCTGAAGACGAGGACTCAGGAGTTTCCTGTGCAGATGCAAGCGTAGATGCTCCCATAACCGCAACAACAGAAAACGCCAACCCCTTCTTTAAAGTAGAATAATTCATAATTTTTTCTTTTTTAAGGTTAAACAAATTTTAAATTGTATAATTTTTTTGTGTAGCAAAATTAAACAAATTTTTAATTCTCACAACAGTTACACAAACTCCGTTCCAAATTTAACATATTTATTCAGTTCAGGAAAATTGCTTACGATCCGTAAATTAACACGAATACGAAAATCCAAATCAGGATAATGTGCTTTAAACAAATTTTCAGCAGAAAAAAGCAAAACAAGCTATAAATCAAGTAATTAACACGCACCCCCTATAATCTTGCTTTTGGTGGTCCCTGATCAGCCACTTTTTTTATTTGTAAAATGGGACAATGGCATTTTGTCTGCAGTTGATCCCTTGCCTGCCTATTGTTTGCTTTTGTGGATACTGCAGCCTAAAAAGCCAAGAAAGTCCTATTTTTAAGACAAACGTAACTGGTATATATATAAGGTCTACCTTCCTGATTCGCCTGCCGGAGCAGGCTGACATAATCCTTATAAGGTATCCTGAAAGAAATGTTTTAACTTGCACCATCTATTAGAATACCAGAAAAACATCAATCCAAGCAACTCAATGGCTATACCGAAGATCATACACCAGACTTTTAAATCAAAGGAACTTCCGATGATCACCCGCTGGCATATTGCCCGGTTCAGAAAGAAAAACCCGGAGTATACATATGAGTTCTATGACGACGAAAGGATTTCTGCCTTCTTACAGCAGGAATACGGGCCAGAAATGAACGCTGCCTATCAGCGCCTTAATATTGGTGCTGCAAAAGCAGACTTCTTTAGATATGCGGTATTATATAAAAAGGGCGGTATTTATCTCGATATCGATAGTGGGATCAACTCGCGCCTGGATAATTTCATTCACGATGACGATGTCGCGATAATCACAAAGGAAGGTGATCCTGTCTTTTACGCACAATGGGCCTTAATTTTCAGTGCGGGCCATCCTTTTCTTGAAAAAGCAATTGAACTGGTCCTGGACAATATCAATCACAACCGTTATCCGCATGACGTACATCAGATGACCGGACCAACGGTTTATACGAGGGCGATCAAAGAGAGCTTGACACAACATCCCGAAACTAATTTCCGTTTACTTGGTACAGACTACGACGGACATTTAAAAGTCAAATACAAATTAGGCAAGTTCTTCCTCTACGAAAAGAAGGCAGATCACTGGAAACAGAAGCAATTAACGACACCGGTTTTAAAACCTTGAGAAAAAATTACCTGATAATATATTGGCGAGAAAAGGACCCTGATAGGAAGACAAGGTTAAGGAAAGGTTAAACCCTCTTTAGCAAGATTGATTTTATTTTATAAATACTCGTTATCAATCAGTTCCCTAACATAAAATTTATATTTGTCGCAAAAAAAGAACACGACACGTTTAACAATCTGTATACAAACAAGACTCCAACATGAAGATTAGTGGTTTTACCTATATGCGAAATAGTTTTACCTACGGGTATCCTGTTATAGAATCTATACTTTCTATCCTTCCTCTATGTGATGAATTCATCGCTGTTGTAGGGAAGTCAGACGATGGTACACGTGAAGCTATAGAGGCAATAGGCTCGCCAAAAATCAAAATAATTGATACTGTATGGGATGACGCCCTTATTAAAGGAGGTCAGGTATTTGCACAACAGGCAAATATTGGATTAAAAGCCTGCACGGGAGATTGGGCGTTTCATATTCAATCTGATGAAGTATTTCATGAAGATAGTCTGGCTGAGATAAAAAAAGCGATGGAAGATAATTTAAACGATCCCGGAGTAGAAGGGTTTCTTTTTAATTTTTATCACTTTATAGGAGACTATAAACATATCGGAACAACCAGAAGATGGCATCGCCGGGAGATTCGTATAGTGCGTAATTTACCTGGAGTATATTCCTATAAAGACTCCCAGGGATTTAGAATATATCCTGGTCATGAAGATTATTTACAACAGACAAATAGCAGAAAACTCAATGTGCGTCTGCTGAATGCAAGGATTTTTCATTATTCCTATTGCAGAAACCCCGACTTGCTGCTTGGAAAAGTAAAGAGATTCAATAATTACTATCAGTCCCAAGACAAAACCGAAGAGCAATATAAAGCTTACAAAACATTTGATTTCGGGACCGTCGCCGATATTCTTGCCCCGTTTACAGACAGCCATCCTGCTACAATGAAAGAAACAATTGCTAATCAGGATTGGGTTTTCAAACATAATCCTAAAAAAATTGCTTTATCATTCAGAAGATTAATGCTTCATCGAATAGAACAGGTAACAGGTTGGAGAATTGGTGAGTACAAAAATTATAAAATAATAAAATAGCAAAACCACTCCTGATCAAACTTTAAAGAATGCAAAATCAAAAAGCATCCGTTGCTTTAATAATTTCAACTTACAACTGGCCGGAGGCACTTGAGCTTGTTCTGAAGAGCGTCGCTCAGCAAACCGATATGCCTGATGAAATTATTATCGCAGATGATGGGTCTTCGCAGCTCACAGCTGATGTCATCGAGGGTTGTAGAACTCGTTATCAACTTCCTGTTACTCACATATGGCATGAAGACAAAGGATTCAGGAAAAGTAGAATACTTAACACGGCCGTCAAAGAAGTCAAATCTGCCTATATTATAGAAATTGACGGTGATATTATACTTGACTCGAATTTTGTAGAAGATCATCGTAATGCCGCTAAACAAGGTTTTTTTGTACAGGGAAGCCGCGCTATGCTTAGCGAAGGCAAGTCAAAAGAAATTCTAAGAACCAGGGAAATTACTTTTTCAATCTTTTCAAAAGGCCTTTACAGCAGATTTAATGCGCTTAGACTACCTTTCATGAAATGGTTGTTTATATTTGACCCCTCTAACCCCTACCATATCAAAGGTTGCAATCTGGCTTTTTGGAAAAAAGATTATATCGCAGTTAATGGTTATTTTAATAATTTTGAAGGCTGGGGAGGAGAAGATTATGAATTCGGTGCCCGCCTGCTACATTCAGGTGTGCAAAGGAGACGACTGAAAATGGCAGCATTATGCTACCACATTTATCATAAAATAAATTCAAGAGCCAACTCCGCCC
This sequence comes from Pedobacter antarcticus, assembly GCF_900103515.1. Taxonomy (NCBI): domain Bacteria; kingdom Pseudomonadati; phylum Bacteroidota; class Sphingobacteriia; order Sphingobacteriales; family Sphingobacteriaceae; genus Pedobacter; species Pedobacter antarcticus. The sequence continues at coordinate 12,582 of NZ_FNGZ01000003.1, read as the reverse complement.
AGAATGACGTCATTTATAAACGAACATTAGCTGATAAATCATCCTGGTGCAACGACGGCTACGCACAGGTATAAATAGCCATCCTCATTAATCATGATCAAAACATATTTCAGACTTTTATCATTTGCAAAGCCCATAGAAAAGTTTGCAATTCCATATGCGGTAGCAACTATTCTTGCTGTATTATTTAACACCTTTCTATTTACATTATTAGGGCCGTTGTTGGAGACTCTATTTGTTTCCGGGGCAAATGATCATCCCTCAACATTAATAAAGAACGTTTCTACTTTCGATCTGGTTGGCCGGTTCAATGAATATATTGCCTATTGTATTACTGCCTACGGAAAGCTCTACACCTTAAAAGTTGTCTGCGCTGTTATTGTTGTCTGTGTATTTCTGGCTAACTTCTTTCGTTACTTTTCACAAAGATTTATGGAAGATCTGAGGGTTCATACTTTATTGAATTTGAGAAAGACTGTGTTCAATAATATTATGGATCTACATGTCGGTTATTTCAGCAACGAGCGCAAAGGCGATATTATTTCAAAGGTAGCCTCTGATGTCCAGGTTGTTCAGTTTACAGTAACTAACACACTGCAGGTCCTTTTTAAAGAGCCCGTACAATTAATATTCTTCGTGGGTGTACTTTTGTCTATCTCCGTCAAACTAACCCTGTTTGCTCTACTAGTTATTCCGATATCAGGATTTATAATCAGTAAAATCGTTAAAAGGTTAAGACAACAAGCAAAGCAGGCACACGAATCTTTTGCGAAGATGATTGGATTTTTAGACGAATCGTTAGGTGGTATTAAAATTATCAAAGCCTTCAATGCCGCTGAAAGAATCAAAACTAAATTTGACGACGAGAACATTTTTTACTCTAATTTAACCAGAAAAATGATCAGGAGACAACAATTAGCATCCCCCGTCTCACAAACGCTGGGTGTACTTGTGGTCGTTTTTATTGTACTTTACGGAGGAACAATGATTTTGAATAACCAGGGTGAATTAACCCCTGCAAAATTCCTGGTTTATATTGCCATTTTTTCTCAGGTCATGCAGCCAATCAAAGCTATTACCGATTCATTTAGCGGTATCCATTCCGGGATTGCTGCTGGGGTAAGAGTATTGGATTTGATCGATACAAAACCAGAACTTGTTGATGTTCCGGATGCCATTCAACTGAATACATTTTCGGACAGCATTAAATTTGAGCAGGTCAGTTTTAGTTATGGTGAAAAAACAATTCTGCACGATATTAACCTGACCATCAAAAAAGGCCAGACTGTGGCTCTTGTAGGGCCCTCGGGCGGCGGAAAGACAACTTTAATGGATTTGATTCCAAGATTCTACGATCCGCAGACCGGTAGAATAACGATCGATGGACATGACCTGAAATCACTGAGTATGGTAAGCATCCGGGCCCAACTCGGTACGGTTAATCAGCAATCAATCCTGTTTAATGACACTATAGCAAATAATATATCTTTCGCTAATCCGTCTGCTACCAGAGAACAAATCATACAAGCTGCAAAAATTGCGAATGCTGACAGCTTCATTACAAATACAGAAAATGGTTATGACACTAATATCGGAGACAGTGGAAATAAGCTTTCAGGAGGACAGAGACAAAGAATTTGTATTGCCAGAGCTGTATTAGCGAATCCCCCGGTGATGTTGTTGGATGAAGCCACATCTGCCTTAGATACTGAATCAGAGAAACTGGTTCAGGATGCATTGAACAAATTAATGGAAAATCGGACTTCCATTGTCATTGCACACAGACTAAGTACAATTATGAATGCAGATATGATTGCTGTCATCGACCAGGGAAGAGTTGTTGAAAAGGGCACACATCATGAATTATTACGGCAAAAAGGCATCTATAGCAGATTGATTGAATTACAAACTTTTGTGGAACAATAACATAGCGGTGAGAATTCTCTTCCCTTCTAAATATGGAAGCCTGAATTAACCTAAGAATAGATGAATAAGCTAACCACGCCGAAAAATTTGGCGTAGTTAGAAATAAATAAAATACATGAAAAACGGAATGACGATTATTATCTGCACCCATAACGGGGCGGCAAGACTGAGTCAAACAATAATTCATATCACCCAGCAAGTTGTATCCCCGTCCATTCACTGGGAAGTAATTTTGGCGGACAACGGATCTTCTGACGATACCATAGCAACAGCAGAAACGATCTGGAATGCCAATTGCCCCGAAAATATTCCATTCAGAATCATTAAAGAACCTAAGCCAGGTAAATTATATGCGCTACAAAAGGCAATTCAGACAGCAGAATATGAGTTTCTGATTATATGCGATGATGATAATTGGCTTGCACCGGACTATATAGAAAAAGCATATAACATTCTCCATACAATGCCCGAAGTTGCAGCCGCTGGTGGCCGGGGTATCCCTGCAACTGATGCGTCTGAACTCCCTGATTGGTTTGCAGCGCATAGTCAAGATTATGCAACCGGTCCTCAGGCAGATAAAAATGGAATACTTAAACCTGGATCAAGACTGTGGGGCGCTGGACTGGTCACCAGACGATCAGTCTACCTCAACATGTATAAAAATTATCAATCATTTCTTGAAGAGAGTGAAGTTAATATTCTATCAGCAGAAGATACCGAATATTGCCTGCGACTTACTCTGAAAGGTTATAAACTGTACTATGATGATAGGTTGGTTTATCAGCATTTTATTGGCGCTCACAAACTTAATACTGAATTCAGAGACCAACTAGTTAAAGGTTTTCGGGATTCTGACGCCATTCTTCTAAAGTATTATGTTGCCATCAAAGTTCACGTTGATACAGGAAGATCTTTTAACCGAACCAAGCTTTTATTGGCTATGCCATTTAGACTTCTCTTTGCTTTTTCAAAAAGACGTACCGAAAAAGCGAGAAATATTTTATTTCATTTGCTCCCTTTCGACATCCCGACAGATGATATATCTAAGAGGATCAAGGCGTTTATTCAGAATGACTAAAGTATAATTAGGCTGTACAGTTACGGATTACAGCTTTAATAAGGATAATATGATAAAAAAAATAAAACGATCTTATAGTAATTTTACTGCGCTTTTAGATTATCCAAGAATACATTCGGGACTTAACAAAGAAAGAAAATTGTTCTTTTTCTTTTACACCTGGGCATTTGGAGGAGCAGAACGTGTACATATCAGCCTTCTAAAATTATTTAAGGCATTGGATCCTATTTGTTTTATTACGACCAAATCTGGAAACGAGGGCTTTAAAAACGAATTCGAATCGAATTCTACAGTTATCAATCTGGGCAGATGGGCTGAAAAGGTCAGTTATAAAAAACACATGTACAAAAAACTGGCTAAAATGATCAATAAACAGAAATCGCCGATCGTTTTTGGAGGTAATAGTGAGTTCTTATATGAGATGATTCCACTTTTAGAACCACACGTAACAATTATCGATCTCCTCCACAATTTTGCTGATTTTAAACAAGGTTCTGAATGGCGTAGCTTACCTTATACACGGCGGATTGATAAAAGAATTGTACTCGGCGAAAAATTATTAGAGCAGCTCAAAAATCATTATGCAGAAAACGCTATAGAGGAAAGCTATCTAAACCGTGTCGAGATCATTCCTAATTTCGTTGACATTGAGCAACCTTTTCAGAAGAAGGATTTCAATGGTATTCTTGAAGTTCTTTTTGTTGCAAGAAATAGCCCCGAGAAAAGATTTCATGTCGTTAAATCAATCGCTGAAAAATGTCAGAAATTAGCATTGCCACTTAAATTCACTGTAATTGGCGATTTTGAAGACTCTGAAGACATGCCGCAGAATATTCAGCTTGTTGGTGCCATCTATGATAAGTCTGTATTAAATGAATTTTACAAAAGGGCTCACATAGTTTTATTAACTTCAAGAAGAGAAGGTCTTCCTATGGTAATTTTAGAAGGTATGAGTTTTGGACTTATACCGATCTCTACCGACGTAGGAGAGCTAAATGCTTACATTGGTGAACATAAAGGCAATGGTTACTTGATTAATAATCCCATTGATGAGGAACAAATTATTGCCAGTTTTGTGGTAAAATTCACAGAAATTATGGAGGAAAGGAACGAATTGGCAAAAGTAAGTCAAAATGCATATGACACAGTCAAACGGGAATTTTCGTTCGAAAATTTCGCCAATGCTTATCGTAAAACGATTCTTGACTCAATCCCGGCAAAGTAATATATTAGCCTTTATATCTCTTTAAAATGAAAGTAGTCAAAATCCTGGGTGGTCTGGGAAATCAAATGTTTCAATATGCTTTTTATCTGGCTTTATCTCACCGGTATAAATCTGTCAAAACAGATTTATCCGGATACGAGAATTATACGCTACATAACGGCTTTGAACTAACGAGGGTATTTGGTATTCATCCTCCCCAGGCCTCGCTTTTTACTGTAAATCTGTATAGCTCTCATATCAGATCATGGAAGTACCGTAAAATGAGAAGGGTTTTAATGTTAAAAAACACTTATAAGGTCGAGGATATATTTTTCGCTTTTGACAAAGATATACTCCATAACAAAAAACCAATGTTGTATTGGGGATATTGGCAGAATCAGGAATATTTTATAGATATAGAAAAAAAAATACGGGCTGAATTCAGATTTAAGAATCCACTGAACGAAGATAATTCCAAATATATGCAGTCGATTAAGAGCACGACCAGTGTATCTGTGCATATCAGAAGGGGGGATTACCTTAAAGACGAGCTTTTAGGAGGCCTTTGTTCCCTTAACTATTATAAAAAGGCAATTAGTAAAATGATTGCCTCGCTGGATGCCCCTGTATTTTATATCTTCTCTGACGATCTGCAGTGGTGTAAAGAGAATCTTGATTTGGATGATCCGAAATTCTATATTTCTGGCAACGACCATAATAACAGCTATATAGATATGCAGTTGATGAGTTACTGCAAACACAATATTATTGCGAACAGCAGCTTCAGCTGGTGGGCCGCATGGTTAAATGAAAATCCAAATAAAATTGTAATCGGTCCGGAAAAATGGACTAATAATGATGATAGCAATCAAATCATACCGGAACAATGGATAAAACTGTAAGCAAACCATACGTTACCGTATTCATGGCAGTTTATAATGGAGATCTTTATATTAAAGATTCCATCCAGAGTGTACTGGATCAGAGCTATTCTGATTTTGAGTTACTCATCATAAATGATGGGTCTACAGATGCAACCGTAGCCATTATAGAGCAGTTCAATGATTCCAGAATCAGATTGATCAACAATGAAACGAATAAGGGGTTAAGTTACACGAGAGAGCTCGGCATCCAGCAGGCTCAGGGTATCTACTATGCAATACTAGATAGTGATGACATAGCTAGCCCCGACAGATTGCAGTTGCAGGTAGCTTATTTCGAAAGTCATCCTGAAGTTCATTTATGCGGCGGACATGCACGCATCATTGATGGAAAAGGAGCAGAAACCGGATTTATGAAGATTGACACCGGAACAGTGCAGGATATGGGCATTAACATGCTTTTTGGAAACCCCTTCATCAATTCATCCTTAATGATGAACAGAGAAACAATATTAGCCGTTGGTGGCTATAGAAATTTCGCCCCTGCAGAAGATTACGATCTAAGCTACCGGATTTCGCTAAAATACGGTGTTGCGAACTTAGATCACGTACTCGTATCCTACAGAGTACATGACACAAACATATCTACATTGCAATGGGACGGGATGGTTGCTGCAGAAAAAGACATTATCAGCGAAATGCATTCTAACCTGGGAATTCCATCCGACCAAACTCTGATTAGGCTACATCACGAGATCATTTGTCATACATTCAAAGGTAAAGAGCCTTCTGGGTACATTAAGCTGTTAGAACTCCTTAAAGCCAGCAATAGTAAAGTTAAAATATACCCGGAGCGACGTTTCAATGAAATATTATTCGAAAAGTGGTTCGCGATCGTCAGACAAAAAAGCAACAAGAATATTTTCAGCCTCTATTTTAAGAATGAGCTCTTCGAATGGTCATTTGTAACACCCAAACAAATTCGAAAACTGATCAAACAGGCACTCTTCAACCGTTAAGTTTCAGCTTGAATATAAAAAGGAAAGCCCTGCAGTATTAAACTGCAGGGCTTTTTTATGATGTTCAAAAGCTTATTACAGCTTTCTTTTTACTTCAACTTGTTCGTAGGCTTCCACAATATCTCCAACTTCAATATTATTAAAGTTTTGAATATTCAGACCACACTCGTAACCTCTGGATACTTCTTTCACATCATCTTTATAACGTTTCAGTGAAGCCAGCTCACCCGTGTAGATAACCACACCATCTCTGACGATACGGATCTTACTGTTACGTGTAATTGTTCCGTCAAGGACCATACATCCTGCGATTGTACCAACTTTAGTGATTTTGAAGGTATCTCTGATCTCGACGTTAGCCGTAATTTTCTCCTGGAATTCAGGGGCAAGCATACCTTCCATCGCAGCCTTGATCTCATTGATCGCATCATAGATGATCGAGTATAAACGGATATCAATTTGTTCTGCTTCAGCAAGCTTTCTTGCACCTGAAGAAGGACGTACCTGGAATCCAATGATAATCGCATCAGAAGCCGAAGCCAGCAATACATCAGATTCAGAGATCTGACCAACCGCTTTACTGATAATGTTAATCTGAATTTCTTCAGTAGACAGTTTCAGCAATGAATCGGCTAATGCCTCGATTGAACCATCCACGTCACCTTTAACAATCAGGTTCAGTTCTTTAAAGTTACCGATAGCCAGACGACGACCGATCTCATCTAAAGTAATATGTTTCTGAGTTCTCAGTCCCTGCTCACGCATTAACTGTAAACGTTTATTAGCAATTTCTCTCGCTTCAGATTCACTCTCTACCGCATTGAACTTATCACCTGCAGTAGGCGCGCCCTGCATACCCAATACCTGAACTGGTACTGACGGGCCTGCCTGAGGAACTTTCTGACCACGTTCGTTGAACAATGCTTTTACACGTCCACTGTAACTTCCTGCCAGGATCGGATCACCAACTTTCAGTGTTCCTGCCTGTACCAGAACTGTAGTTACAATACCACGACCCTTATCCAGAGTTGCTTCGATTACACTACCAGTGGCACGTTTATTAGGATTTGCTGTTAATTCCAGCAATTCTGCTTCAAGTAATACTTTATCCAGTAACAGGTCTACATTTAAACCGCTTTTACCTGAGATTTCCTGAGACTGGAACTTACCGCCCCAATCCTCAACCAGGATATTCATGATAGATAACTGCTCACGGATTTTATCTGAGTTTGCACCCGGTTTGTCAATTTTTGTAAAGGCAAACACCAATGGAACTCCTGCTGCCTGCGCATGACTGATTGCCTCTTTCGTCTGAGGCATCACAGCATCATCCGCTGCAATAACGATAATTGCAATATCTGCTACCTTCGCACCACGTGCACGCATTGCCGTAAAGGCCTCGTGACCCGGTGTATCCAGGAATGTTACTTGTTTACCTGTTGGAGTAGTTACCATATAGGCACCAATATGCTGGGTAATACCCCCTGCCTCACCGGCAACAACATTCGCCTTCCTGATATAATCCAGCAGGGAAGTTTTACCGTGATCGACGTGACCCATGATCGTAACAACCGGTGCTCTTGGAATTAAATCTTCAGGAGCATCTGCTTCTTCAATAATGCTGTCACTTTCATCATCAGGTTTCACAAACTGGATTTCATAACCGAACTCATCGGCTACAATAGTTAGTGTTTCTGCATCCAAACGCTGATTAATGGAAACGAACATACCAAGACTCATACAGGTTCCGATAATTTTGGTTACCTGTACATCCATCATGCTGGCCAGTTCATTTGCAGTTACGAATTCAGTTACTCTCAGTACTTTCGACTGAAGCTCCTGCTCCATAGCTGCTTCCTCAGCTGATAAAGCAACGTCGTCACGTTTTCCACGGCGTAATTTCGCACGCTGTGCAAATTTACCGGACTTACCTGCTCCGCTTAAACGTGCAAGTGTTGCTTTAATCTGATCCTGGATTTCCTTTTCAGTTGGCTCTTCTTTCGGGCCGCCTCCAGGTTTGCTATTTCTAAAATTCGGCCTGTTAGCCGTATTATTCGTGTTGTTTCTAAAATCAGGTCTGTTGGTAAAGGTCGGAGCGCCTGCAGGTCTTGCTGGTGCCGCACTGTTACCACCTTGTCCGCTACCGGACTGGTTCTGGCCTGTACCCGTATGACCGGGTGCGCCTGGCGTCTTTTTACGCTTACGTTTTCTTTTGGCGTCATTGCTGTCACCTGAAGAAGCCACAGGTTGTGACTTACGTTCTGGTGTTGTCGGCAAGACAATTTTACCAATAATGTTAGGTCCGGAAAGCTTAACCGATCGGGCTTTTATAACCTCAACCTCTTCAGGCTGGTTAGGTTTAGGCGCCTGGTTTTCTTTCACCGGCTCTGCTTTAGCAACGGGTGATTCCACAGGTTTGGGTTTTTCTTCTGTTTTGATTGGTGCTGCAGGCTGAGGTGTTTCAGCTTTTGGTGCAGGTTCTTCTGCAGGTTTCTCAACCGGCTTAACTGCTTCCTCAGCTTTTGGCGCTTCTGCCTTAGGAGTTTCTTCTACCACTTTAACCGGTTCTTGTACCGGAGCGACCGGAGCCGCTTCAGCCTGAACAGGTTTAGGTGCAGGAGTCTCTTCCTTTTTAGCAGGGCGTGTCTTCGCATTCAATTCATCAAGATTAATTTTCCCAACTATCTTGACCCCTTTAATTGCTGCATCGTCTGCTTTTTCAGGTTCTTTTTCCACTACTGTTTCCTGAACAGGAGCCGGAGCCTCTTCTTTTTGTTTCTCAACAACAGGAGGCGTATATGTATGAAGGTTCTTAACTAAAATACCTTCATTTTCAAATTCCACATTTTTTCTAGGTGCCTCAGCAACTTTCTCAGTTACTTCCGGTTCATCACGACGAATTTTACCAATAACAATCTGATTGGCTTCTTCTTTTACGATTTTATCTCCCTGAAACTCTTTGAGCAATGCATTATACATGTCACGGGAGAGTTTAGTAGTGGGTTTATTCTCAACAGAAAAGCCTTTCTTTTCTAAAAACTCAACGGCCGTAGCTATCCCTACGTTAAGTTCCTTAACTGCCTTAAATAAAATTATTGGTTTGTCGTCTGACATTGATATCCTATTTTTTCTTAATTCTTATACAAAAGTAACGTTTATTCTTGTTTTTTCATCCTCACAAATTGATTTTATCGGTTTAAGGCTCTAGCATGCCTAATTCCTCTTTTTAAAAAGGTATAAAAGCCTGCCCTATTTCCGTATTTATTTGTTTTTAACTATGTTGAAACTGTCTGACACCTGCCTGTGGCAACATCAGACAATTTCACAAGAAAACGTTTATTCAAATTCTGACTGTAAGATACTGATCACTTCTTTGATCGTCTCCTCTTCCAGGTCAGTTCTTTTAACCAGCTCATCCACTGATAAAGCCAGTACGCTTCTAGCTGTATCACAACCAATTGCTTTCAATTCGTCTATGATCCAACTATCGATCTCATCCGAGAACTCTTCAATATCCACATCTTCATCTTCCTCACCTGCTTCGCGGTAAACATCGATTTCATAACCTGTCAGTTTGCCTGCAAGTTTGATATTATGTCCGCCACGTCCGATAGCTAGTGAAACCTGATCAGGCTTCAGATAAACCGAAGCATGTTTAGTTACATCATCCAGCTTAATGGAAGTGATTTTTGCAGGACTTAATGCCCTGGTGATGTAGAGTGAAACATTGTTTGTGAAATTAATCACGTCAATATTTTCATTTTTTAATTCTCTGACAATACCATGGATACGGGAACCTTTCATACCAACACATGCCCCTACCGGGTCAATTCTGTCATCATAAGACTCCACTGCAACCTTGGCACGTTCACCTGGTTCACGAACAATTTTCTTAATCGTGATCAGACCGTCAAAGATCTCAGGCACCTCAATTTCAAACAAACGCTGTAAGAATTCAGGCGCAATTCTGGAAATGATGATTTTTGGTGTACTGTTCATCATATCCACTTTAAGGATCACCGCTCTCACAGAGTCTCCTTTTTTGAAATAATCCGCAGGGATCTGTTCTGTCTTAGGCATTAGCAACTCATTGCCTTCGTCATCCAGCACCAGCGTTTCTTTCTTCCAGACCTGGTATACCTCACCGGTAACAATTTCACCAACCCTGTCTTTATATTTTTTGAAAATTTCGTCTTTTTCCAGTTCCAGAACTTTAGAAACCAAAGTCTGACGTGCAGCTAAAATTGCACGGCGGCCAAAGCTTTCCAGTGTGATCTGTTCGATATAGTCATCACCGACTTCCATATCTGCATCCAGTTGTTTAACTTCTGACAATTCGATCTCCAGGTCATCATCCTCCGAAAATCCGTCTTCCATTACTTTTCTTGTGCGCCAGATCTCCAAATCCCCGTTGTCGGGGTTAACAATTACATCGCAATTCTCATCGGTCCCGTATTTTTTACGCAGCATACTGCGAAAAACTTCTTCCAGTACACTAATTACTGTAGGACGGTCGATGTTCTTGAACTCTTTGAATTCCTGAAATGAATCGATTAAATTAATATTGCTCATTTTATTTAAATGAAATTAAAACCTTTGTTTCTAATATATGATCAAAGTTCAGACTGGTTTCAACCAATTGAGCCTTTTTCCCTTTTTCTTTTACTTTCTCCTCAATGAGGATTGATTCTGCATCCACCGACAGGAGTTTACCTTCCTTTAACTGACCATCAGACAATTTAACGCTTAAATCACGTCCGATATTCTTCTGGTACTGCCTGTTAAGCTTCAGCGGCTCACCTACACCAGGAGAGGATACTTCCAGATTATAGGCTTTTTCAATGGTGTTCTCTTCTTCCAAATGGAAACCAACGTGCCTGCTGATCGCTGCACAATCCTGAATACTAATTCCTTCATCTCCATCTACATGAATAATGAGCTTATTGTTTGGCAACATCCTGACTTCAACCAGAAATAGTTCCGGTCTGTCAGAAATTTTTTCTTCAACTAATGCTGTTACTCTCTTCTCTATTTGCATAACCAATTTGCGGGTAAAAGAAAAGAGGGGACACCAGCCCCCTCTTACCCCTCTATTTCTTGCAAATGTATGGATTTAATTTCATAAATAAAAATAAACCCTGCTATCGAAGACCAGAACCCGTCACAGCTAATTTACAGAATTTCAGAATCCTATTAAAAGGAAATTTCCATTTATCTTCAGGGCACTAGTAAGAAAGCAGATACTCTTCCGGCTTAAGCTGATGATCCATTTTTCCTTTAAGCAACATCCCTGCGGTCGCAAAGCGTGCGTTGAGATAAGATACCACCAAATAATCTTTCCCTTTGGAAAAAGTATGCTCAGGTATAAACACAATACTGCTGTCAGTAACACTGAATATTCCTGCAATATTTCTTTCGGTATCTTCCCCCCGGTCCTTCTCCAGTACCCGGATCAGCGTACTAAACGCGGAATCAGCGGGGAGTTCCTGCCGCAGTAATTGCAGTCCTGCAGGATCAATCTGCTTAAACACTATACTGTTGCTATCTGCAGAAAAACCAACCGAAAGTGGCCTGTTATTTGCAGTATTACAAGCAATCAAACATACTGCTCCTGTACTCCAGACCAGCATACAAAACAAACGCTTAAACATCCAATAAAGCTAAACATTATGAAGTTAATTATCGAAATCTTATTGATGGGGCTGGCCATGCTGCTGGGTTCCTATCTTGTTCCCGGCGTACATATCGACGGATTCGGGTCTGCCGTGATAGCCGCAATTTTAATTGCACTCGCAAATGCCACCATTGGCACCATACTGCGAATCCTGACTTTTCCTGTTAATTTCCTCACCCTGGGCCTGGTGTCATTTATCATTACCGTATTGATGATCCTTTTGGTTGACAGCATGATGACGTCATTCCATACCAGCGGTTTCTTTGCTGCTGCACTCCTGGCCATCGTGGTTGCGGTGATCAAAGGATTATTCGGCGCAATTGCCGGCGAAAGTGAAAAATAAACACTTTCAGCAAAACTGATTTATAAAAAAGAGGTCGCTCATTTTGTCAATGATACGACCTCCTATTTATTTCGTTGAAAATTATGGAATTCTGCATTTACGTGTCCATTCCTGAAAAAGCTATACACTATAAAACAGTGTATGGAAAGAGAAGAAGAGTTGTTCTACTCAGAAAGAACGAGTAAAAATCAGAAGTTTGACAAGCGACTGATCGCTCATGTTGTTAAGCTGGCCGAAGAAGGGACGCCCCGGAGGGATCTGATAAAGACTTATAAAATGACCGGAGAAACCCTTGGGATGTGGTTGGACAAGTACAGTTCAATTTTGCATAAACGCAAGCTTCACAGTACTGCAGAAAAACGATCGATTGTTCGAGCTATCCATGGGGGGATGAGTATAAAGGAAGCCGTTATCGTATACAATATCAGCTCAAGGAGTACCATACGAAACTGGATTA
>NZ_FNGZ01000024.1:0-1492 GCF_900103515.1 Pedobacter antarcticus | reverse complement strand
TATTCCTGTATCAATTATACAAGTTGCTTTTCATTTGGTTTGCACCATTTAGGTTTCCATCTTTTTTTCAATGGCCCGTGTTTCAGGTGTGCCTGCTCTGGAGTTAGATAATCACAACTAGCATGGGGCCTTAATTGATTATAGGTTTGGATATTTTCTCTTATCTTTTGGGTAGTTTCCCTAAAACCAACTTTTGAGCTATGCAAATCAAATTCTGATTTTAGTATCCCGTTTACCCTTTCTGCAATGGCATTTTCATAAGGACTTCCATTCTCGGTCATACTAACTGCTATATTATTGCTAATCAGTAGATCTACGTATTTTTTACTACAATACTGAGCTCCTCTGTCGGAATGATGTATAAGTTGGTTTTTTGGATATTTCCTTTTGCCTATAGCCATTTCCAGCGCATCTATACAACCCTGGGCAGATAGATCTTTTCGGAAAGCCCATCCCATAATCTGTTTGGAATATGCATCGGTAATCAAACTCAAGTACCCCCATTGCTGCTTTAATTGGATATAGGTAATATCGCTTACCCAAACTTGCTCAGGTCTATCCAACTCTAAGCCCACGATCAAATTATTATATTTGCGCATCCAGTGCCTTGAATTGGTGGTAATTGCTTTTCTCTTTCGCCTACGAATATGAAGTCCATGTTCACGCATCAGCCCAAACAGATAGTCTCTGCCAATATTAATATGATGAGCACACAGTTTCTCCTGAAGTAGAAAATGAAGTTTCAATGTGCCTATTCGCTTTTGTTTTTCACGTACATCCAGTACATGCTGAAGCACGATTTCATCCTTTAACCCTTGGTCCTGTACACGCCACTGACGATCGTAATAAGCATGGCGCGTTTTGCCAAACAGTCTGCACAGCAACTTGATCCCTGTTCTGGGGAAGTCCTGTTTCATTTTAATGACTGCCTGGCACCAGACTTTTTTCTGATATCTATTTTAAGCTGTTCTTCTGCAATATCTATCATTGTGTCTAATGCCCTGATTTTCAAATTAGCTTCATCCAAGGCTTTTTTCAGTGCTTTAACTTCTGTACTTTCGGTTTGGGACGTGGATTTTTTAGACATTTCACTCGGGTTTGAAATACTAATTTCAATATTTTCATCCGAAAAAGCCTTAATCCAGTTTCGTATGGTACTCCTTGAGCTGATATTGTATACGATAACGGCTTCCTTTATACTCATCCCCCCATGGATAGCTCGAACAATCGATCGTTTTTCTGCAGTACTGTGAAGCTTGCGTTTATGCAAAATTGAACTGTACTTGTCCAACCACATCCCAAGGGTTTCTCCGGTCATTTTATAAGTCTTTATCAGATCCCTCCGGGGCGTCCCTTCTTCGGCCAGCTTAACAACATGAGCGATCAGTCGCTTGTCAAACTTCTGATTTTTACTCGTTCTTTCTGAGTAGAACAACTCTTCTTCTCTTTCCATACACTGTTTTATAGTGTATAGCTTTTTCAGGAATGGACA
>NZ_FNGZ01000016.1:0-47888 GCF_900103515.1 Pedobacter antarcticus | reverse complement strand
GAAAGATATCCTAAACTTAAGCAAGCTTACAACTTAAGCCTAAACCTGAGTAACATCTTCGAGAAAACCACCGACAAACTTTATGGTCTGGCAAGGTTAGCTAAGTGGCACGAAAGCGTCAGACAATCTGGATTTAAATCTTTCAATACAATATCCCGCTCAATCAAACATCATTATGAGACTATCCTAAACTACTTTGATCAGAGATCAACGAACGCTTCAGCTGAGTCTTTCAATGCAAAGATAAAGGCATTTAGAAGCCAGTTTAGAGGACTAAGAAGCACTGAGTTTTTCTTGTATCGCCTAACACAAATGTATGCTTAAAAAAGAGCCTGCTCCACAAGTTTATAACTTGATCCCCGATTCTCATAAAAAAAGTGAGCGATTCGGTGAGTCGTTTGGAAAATTTGCCCTACTCACCGAATGAGACATATTCAAATACTGAACAGGTAGTTACCAACTGAACATCTTGTGATCGTCAAACTGCAAAGCTAATTTTGTTTCACCCTTAATGATTGAATGATGAAAACGAACTTAAGCCTGCTTTTTTATCTGAAAAAGAAAAAGAACTACATCAGCGGCAACACCCCTATTTACATGAGAATTACGGTTGATGGTAATGTGCAGAAATCGCGTCCAGCAGGGATTGCAACCCAAGCCGTTGGAGTAAGCGAGCCAGCCGACTAATCGGAACTAAAGAAGATGCGAAGATGCTTAATTCCTATTTGGATCAACTGCAAAATTCCATTTTATCAGGCACATCAGGAGTTGGTTGGTTTCGGTCTCGGGATAACCTCCGAAGCCATTAAATGCAGGTATCTGGGCAAAATGGATGGCTCTCATATTCTACTAGAGGCAGTCAAAGATCATAACCAAAAGATGCAGTCCTTGGTGGGTAAAGGTTACGTACAGGGCACATTGAACCGCTATGAGGTCTTAGAAAAACACTTATCAGCTTTTATTTTTTCTAAATACGATCTGGCGGATATGGACATTAAAAGAGTAGATCAAGTCTTCCTGAATGATTTTGACTATTATTTAAGATCCGATAAAGATTGCGAGAATAACTATGTGGTTAAAAACGTAAAGAACTTAGGGGAATCATATTCAATTTTCAAGTTGCTCAAACTTGGATTTTAAATTATTAAGGTCTGTATCTAAAAAAACAGCTAGGTTTTATACTTTGAATTTAAAGTATTGTAACGAGCTGACGATTCTAATGCATATACTTCGTTTCATCCTGAGAGTGTAGCCCATAAGGAAAAGATAAATTGTATGGCTATTAACGGGATTGCTAAATAAACTAATAGTTTCAGAACAGGATAATCAATACCATAACCCAAACTACTATTCCAATTAGAGCAGGTATTATAAACCAAATTTGAGTTACAAAAGCTAAAATCTTATGGTAATTACTCCTCCAGAGAAGATTTTTGCATAACCAAAGGTGTGAAAGTTTTCGGAATCACAGTCATTACGTAAGAGTTGTTCTGTTAGTTCCGAACTTTGCATTTTTGAGAGTTTTTTTGTCATCAGTATTTTAAAGTTATAAAGATATCAACCATAAACAAATTATCTATAGCTTTACTATAAAATTAGGTTCCACTATGAATAATAGAGTTGAAGATTTGAGGAACAACAAGGATCAAGTTGAAAAACGCAACAACATTGTTTCTTATCTCTGGCATAAATTCGATAAAACAGTCTCTTTGGAGAATAGTAATTTTTCAGATAAAAATATAAATGAGGTTTTCCGAAACTTCTTTGTCATTACAGACCTAATACCCTTAATGGCAACTGTTGTTGATATTCCACAGGTTGTTAGAGCTAGGCCTAATTATGATGGGGAAACATTTTCAGACTAGAGTCAAATATCATACAATGCACTAAGCTTATTCAATTCGTTAGGTTTAGTAAAAAGTTTGAACCTTTATTCTACGCCTCACTACTTACCGAAGCAAAAGAAATTGATTACCCTTGCAGCTATAATGTTTACCCCTAAGGATAAGCCTTTCAATATATCAGGGTACGTACAACCAAATTAGTTAAAATTCCAGTTTTTTCAGGCTAAATTCGAGTACTAAAAACAACTAAATCTTAAATGATATTTTAATAAATTAATGGCTAAGAAAACAAGAGATAGACGTGTAGAGTTTATAAATAACTTAAAAAAAAATAAAATCTCCGATTTTGAAGCTAAGGGGATGTTTAAATACGAATTCGATACAAAGGTCAGGGAATATGTCTATGCTAAGCTACCTGTGAAATTTCAGAATTTAGTATATAGTACTCCATTTCCTTTTAGTTATATAAGTATTTGTGAAAACAGCCCCATTATTAGCTCCAAACCATATATTTCTCAAGAACTAATTTGGTGTTTTGATTTGCTTATACAATTCAATAAAAGGATAAATCAATACATCACTTTAAGAAGAGAATTCGAAATTTTCATTATCAACGGTCAAATTGAGCAAGCGTGGACGAAATTAGAGGAGCTGGAAAATGCAATTTCTGTCTCGTACTATGGGTTGCTGTCAGAATTTTATATTAATACATTAACAGGTGAGAGTGAAATCAACAAAGATATTATAAATGAGTTTTTCGCTGCTGATAAAATTAATATGAAATTTTTAGTTGTGTCAGAGATGGGCAGGATTCGGATTGAAAAAAACATTTCTGCTTGGCAGTATGATTCTCAGGTACAACAACATATCATACAATATGGTAATGATGAATTAGACGCTGTAGAATACCTCAGATTTAAGTTAGACCCAATCAACTTTGAAGGAATTAATAGACAATATGTATTCGTATTAAATTATGATTCAGATTTCGCACTAATAGATCGCTATGACACACTAAAAAAAAATTTGCCGGCTATCCTCCAATATCCAAAAAAAGATTCTGGCCTTAAACTCTTAAAGGAAATAAGTCGACGAAGAGAAATATCTAAGCCAGAAAGCATTATTGGGCTTACACAGTATGAGGAAATCCACGACAGTGCAAAGTCTATTTTCGATAATGAAGGATGGACGGTTATCAAGTATGACCCAAAATTGGCCGATTGGGAGGATGCAATAAAGAATAAAATTTATTGGCTTATTGAAAAAAACACAATGGAAAAAACACTAAAGGAGCGTACTAAGATCTTGTTTATTGCTTCAAGCCCAAATGATCAGTCTATCTTAAATGCAGGCATGGAACAGAGATTGATTGAGGAAGCTCTTCAACTTTCAACCCAAAGAGACACATTTGAAATTAGCTTTAAACATGGTGCTAAACTAGCTACTTTAACTAGAGAGTTGATGCAGTTTGAACCACAAATACTCCATTTCACGGGACATGGTGATATTAGCGGTATAGCTATGGAGGAAGATAATGGGAGCACAATCCTCGTACCAAATTCTTCACTGGAAAGGTTATTCAAGTTATTCAAGGGGAAAATAAATTGTGTTATATTAAGTTCATGTTATTCCAGTAATCAGGCAGAGATTATTTCACAACAAAACATGTACGTAATTGGTATGAATGATACTGTAGGTGTTGTGGCAGCAACGGAATTTTCAAAAGGCTTCTATCAAGCTTTGGGGGAAGGAAAATCAGTTTATGATTCATTCAACTTCGGTCTGGTACATCTGACGACATCTGACGAAAATCAACAGGATATTCCTGAGATCTGGTTTGATGGAGTGAAGATGTAATTATAGCTTAACCTATTAATTGAATAAAATCTATAGTGAAACTGTTCAATGATTTTAGCAAAGAAAAATGATGCTTTTAGAAGAGATGTCGATATTCTGTAGAACAATATTCCACTGATGATTTTAGAACGGATACTTTAAAATAGTATTTGGACATTTCATAATTATCTTCAATAATGGCATTTTCAGCAAAAATATACAATGTTAAAACCAATTAAAACTGAGAAAGAATACGATGATGCTCTGGCTCATGTGTATGAGTTGATGCAAACTGATATCGTAGAAGGCTCTGCAATTTCTGATGAATTAGAAATCTTAAGCCTATTAATCAAAGAATATGAACTAGCACGTTATCCTGTTTCTTATCCAAATCCAATAGAAGCTATAAAGTTTCGAACGGAACAAATGATTTATCTGAAAATGAACTAAGTGACTTATTAGGCACACGTTCAAGCGGTGAGTATCAATTTCAAAACCTTCGACCTAATGAATAAACGCTGATTTTCGCAAAGATCTAAATCCCAGCGGGATCACGTGAAATAGTACCAGAACAAACAAAAGCCTGCAATCAAATGATTGCAGGCTTTTGTTATGCCAAAAACTACGGTTTATCCAATGATCACCTTTGAAAAATGAATAATCAGCGACTAAATTTTTACATGAAAAGCAAAAAATTATGCTTGCGGTGATTTCCCCGTCTATTTAGTATCTAACCGGTAACCCATGAATCAGTTCATGAAAAACAAGCATTTTAACTTTACTTAAATGTTGGAATTGAAGAAATTGAAAGATTAGTCAATTTTTGATTTTCATTCCCAGATAATTTCACACTGTCAATTGGCGTACTTGGAAAAAACACGTCAGTCATCACTGTCAATCCATCGTCAGCAAAAAGTTCCGCAGATGCAACATCAAGTATCAAACTGATTTTGGCATTCTCAGATACAGCTATCCTCGGGGCGCTATGTTTTTTAGCAAAATCTTTTTCAAAATCTGTGGCACCCGAATGGGTACGATCGATATAATACATTTTGCTTTTGCTGTCATATCCGACTAATAGTTTATCCCCTGCCTTATTGCTCAATACAATCTCCATACTACTTGTCGCATTGAAGTTGAAATCCAACTTTAATTGTCCATTCAGATCTTTGGTATAACCGGAAAGGTCAATTTCGTTGCCGAACGTTAAAGTTGCTTTTTTATAAACCGAGCTTAGATGCTGATCCATTTCTTTCACAGGAACAGAACGTAGATAATATTGTCCAGATGTTTGTGCTAAATATAGATCTCTGGGAATAGTAGTCGCTCCTCTCCAGGCCTTAGTGGGAACCTGGTTAGCATACTGCCAATTGTTCATCCATCCAATAAATATTTTTCGCTTACCCGTATTTGACCAGGTAACACCTGCATAGTTGTCAGTCCCATAATCCAGCCACTTCTCTATTTTTGAGTCGGCTATAAATTTACTACCGTCAAAACTACCCGTAAAGTACTGTGTCGCAGAACCACCATTAGGCCCGCCTGGATTGATACTCACTAGCAGAACCCAAATGGTTTTTCCATTGTGCTCCATAGGAAATAAGTCAGGACATTCCCATACTCCACCATGTGCTCCCAAATCATTTCCAAATTCGCTCTCTTTCTTCCATTCCTTTAAATTTTTGGATGAATAAAAGGTGATTCGATCCTTAGTTGCCAGCGTCATGATCCATTTTTCCCCAGACTCATACCACATCACCTTTGGATCTCTAAAATCGGTGACTCCAGGGTTTTTAATCACCGGGTTTCCCGAATACTTGTTCCAGGTATTTCCTTCATCCAGACTATAAGCAATACTTTGAGTCTGAAATGTATTTAATTTTTTCTCTTCCAACTTAGGATCGTGGTGTGTGAATATGGCAACAAGAGGTACTTTTCCATCTTTACCAAGCCCGGAAGTATTCTTTTTATCGACCACAATACTTCCCGAAAAAATATATCCCAGGCTATCGGGAAACAACGCAATTGGTTTTTCCTGCCAATTGAACAGATCTTTAGTGGTGGCATGGCCCCAATGCATCGGGCCCCACACGGTTCCCTTAGGATAATATTGATAAAAAAGGTGATAGACACCCTTATAATAAACCATTCCATTGGGATCATTCATCCAATGTTCCTTTGGAGAAAAATGGAATTGAGGACGATATTGTTCAGCTCCTGCAGCTGCTTGCTGCTGGGCTTTTACCACGTTTAAAAAAGAACTTCCTAATGTTATTACACTAAAAAAAGCAATCATTAAAGTTTTACGGTTCATATTCATGTGTTCTAGTTTTTAATGAGCGGCATGGATGGTGAGCTATGACATTTATAGTAAAATAGACCTATTTGGTTAGTTTGAGTGATTCACACCATTTTCGTTTCCAGATGAATCTGTCAAAATCGAATTTTGAATACTCAGGGCAAGCCCCCGACTGTGCTGTGATAAAGGCACCCATGGCCACTGCATAATCCAACGCTATCTCTAATGGCTCATCAGCGAGCTTCATAGCGAGGAATGCAGCAAGAAAAGAATCGCCGCTCCCTATGGTATCCGCTACATTGATACTATATGCAGGATATTCATAGGTCAGGTTTCTATTGTAATAGGTCGCGCCATGCGCGCCTTTAGTAATCAGGATTTCATTCATCCCAAACTTGCTAAAAATGGCTTCAATACATTCCAGTTCCTTTGAATAATCAATCCCATTCCATTCTGCAATCAAACAGAGTTCAGCAGCATTTATTTTGACCATGTCAGCATGCCTAAGTAAATCTGATACAAATTCAGGACTGTAATGTGGTGCCCTTAAGTTTACGTCAAAAACCTTATAACTAGCATGTTCCAACATCTTAATTAAGGTAGCCCTGGAAGTCTCATTTCTGGAGCCAAGACTTCCAAACACAAATGCATCAGCTGCTTTGATTAATTGTTCCATCTCATTGTCCCAATGGATATAATCCCAGGCCACCGGTGCTACAATCTCATAACTTACTTCATTTGCCTGGTTAATAGAGGCTAGTACTTGACTGGTGTCATAGTGAGCATTAGTCTGTATCCAGTCCGATGATACACCTATTCTGTTTAAAAAATCTAATAACTCTATCCCGGCCTTGTCATTTCCGATACTACTTATCAAATGACTCTGGAGGCCTAATTTATACAGGTGATAGGCTACATTCATCGGAGCACCGCCCGGCCTTTTTCCATCTGGCAGAATATCCCAAAGAATTTCGCCAAAACATACCACCGATTTTATTTTCGAAAGATTCATACCGATATCTTATTAAGATTAATGCATGATTAAATTAGTCCCTATTTGCTCTAATGATTTGCCTTTAGTTTCTGGCATCAGTTTCCAAACAAAAATTAGCTGAAGCAACATCATCGCTGCAAAGAAGAAAAAGGTGGTCGCCCCTCCAAATGTTTCTGCCAGATAAGGAAAACAAAATGCAATAATTGCGGCCATGATCCAATGCGTAGAACTACCGAGGGTCTGACCTTTGGCGCGAACAGAATTGGGGAAAATCTCAGAAATAAAAACCCAGATGACCGCTCCCTGAGAAAAAGCAAAAAATGCGATAAATAGCATGATATAGGCAGGGATTGCAAAGCCAGAGAAATTCTCTGTATAAAAGGTAAATCCAACTAGGAATAAAGAAGCAATCAATCCAAAAGACCCCACCAGCATCAGCACCCTTCTACCAATTCTATCGATAAAATTGATGGCAATCAACGTAAAAATAAAATTGACCATGCCAATCCCTACTGTTGAGAGTAAAGAAGAGTGGGCGCCTAATCCTGCCATCTCAAAAATCCGGGGTGCGTAATATATAATGGCGTTAATCCCAGAAACCTGATTAAAAAATGCAAAAAGTATGGCTAGCATCACCGGAGTCCGATATTTCTTACTGAAAAGATTTTCATCATTTCCTGATGTTGATTTTAATGCTGAGTTCTGAATAGCGGCAAGTTCTTGTTCGCAATTAACTGGATTAATAACTCTTAGTATCTTCAAAGCAGTTTCATTAGCACCCTTTTTTAACACCAGCCATCTAGGGCTCTCCGGTATGAAATAAATCAGCACCAAAAACAATAAAGAAGGAAATGCCTGAACTCCAAGCATCCATCTCCAGGAGGATTCGCCCCCCTGACTAATCAGGTAATTTGATAAATAAGAAATCAGGATCCCCAGAACGACATTGAACTGGAATAAACCAACAAGCTGTCCCCTTTTGTGCGCAGGGGAGATTTCCGATATATAGATGGGCGCAGTCACAGAGGATATTCCCACGCCCAATCCACCAAGAAATCTAAAAGTGAGAAATACAGACCAATCTAAAGCCAGTGCAGTACCTATAGAAGAAAGCAAATAAGCGATAGCTACAAAATACAAAGTGTTTTTACGCCCAAATTGATCGGAAGGTTTGGAGCCAATAAGTGATCCGATTACTGTACCTATTAGTGCTATCGAAATTGTAAAGCCATGTTCAAAAGAAGATAAATGCCAAAATTGCTGGATTGATTTTTCAGCACCGGAAATAACTGCTGTATCGAATCCAAAAAGAAAGCCACCCAGGGCTACGACCATGGACCATGCCAGGACGGAATATTTTTTCATGCTCAAGTTTATATTGGTTAATGATCGTAAATTAGATCAAAGCCTGAAGCAAAACCATCAAAATCGTTTCTAAAAACTACAAATTTCAATAAACAAACAAAAGACTAATAATCAGACAGTTATAATTCAAAGCTAACACTGATTATTATAAACCTTCAATTTCGAATCAAATAAGGTTAGGTTTTGATACCTCCATAACTCAACGGCGATTAGCTCTGGACTGACCGTATTTCTGTTATCTCTGCCTTTTCTATATATTTAAATTAATTCCCTGCATAACCATCACCAACTATTACTTATTTCCGCTGTTCCGCTCTGGAATTTGAAACAATACCATGAAAACCAAATTTTACCTGCCTAAAAGCTTTATCCTACTTTTTCTTTTAACCTTCGGCTTCAGTAGTTGTGAAAAGCAGAAGGAAAACCCTACCTATACCATTGGTTTTTCACAATGCATTGGCTCAGACCTATGGCGAAAAACCATGCTTGAAGAGATTAAAATTGAACTTTCCTTACACCCGGGTGCCAAACTGATCTATAAAGAAGCCAATGGAAATAGTAAACTTCAAGTGTTGCAGGCCCAGGACATGATTCGTAAGGGAATTGATATACTGATCATATCGCCAAATGAGGCCCAACCCCTGACGCCAGTTGTGGAACAAGCCTACAATAAGGGTATCCCTGTAATTATCATAGATAGAAAAACAGCTTCATCAGCTTATACTGCTTACGTGGGTGCAGACAATTTCCAGATTGGAAAAATGGCAGGCGAATATGCTGGCGAAGTACTTAAGGGCAAAGGAAATATAGTGGAGGTTTTAGGACTCCCAGGTTCCTCACCCACTATAGAGCGGCAGAGGGGATTTATCCAGGGATTGAAAAGATACCCGGATATTAAAATTACCAATCAGGTTTATGGAAACTGGCTCGGAGAAGACACCAAAGAGCAGCTGAATAAAATCAAAAATTCTTTGATAAACATAGATGCCATTTTTGCACATAACGATCAGATGGCCTCAGCAAGCAGAAAAGTTATAAATACACTCCTGGATAAAAAACAGATCAAAGTAATCGGGGTTGATGCCCTGCCAGGACAAGGGGGAGGCTTGGAGATGGTTAGTAGTGGAAGTTTAACCGCAAGCGTGGTTTATCCCACCGGAGGAAAAGAAGCCATAAGTACTGCCTTTAAAATCCTCAACAAAGAATCCTTTTCTAAAGAAAACATTTTACAGTCGCTTGTAATCGATTCTACAAATGTTGAGCTCATGAAGCTCCAATGGAACAAATTTATCAGTCAGCAGAAAGACATTGAACGACAGGGAAGTTTATTGGAAGAACAGAAGGCCCTGTTCAAAAACCAGCAAATCATTCTTAATGTAACAGTAATCGCTCTTGTGCTCTCTGTAGTTTTTGGAGGACTTGCCCTCTACGCTTTGCTAGAAAACAGAAAAATTAATAAAAACCTGGAAACAAATAACATTGAAATATTAAATCAGCGGAATCAATTGATAGAAATGTCGAGTAAAGCTGAGGCAGCTACAGAAGCTAAACTAAACTTCTTCACCAATATGTCTCACGAGTTTCGCACGCCACTCACCCTGATTTTATCCCCTTTAGAAGACCTGATACAAAATGAAAAAATCAAGGCGGGGGCAGAAAACAACCTAAATCTCATTCAAAAGAACGTTTATCGGCTGCTAAGACTCATCAACCAGCTCATCGATTATCGCAAGATTGAACATGATAAAATGCTATTAAGTGTTTCTCAGAACAATATTGTCAGTTTTGTAGCTGACATACTGGAAAGCTTCCAGCATAGTGCAAAAAAGAAAAATATTGAAATCAGACTCCTCACAGATGCCCAGAACATTAAGGTATGGCTGGACGTCAATATGCTCGACAAAGTTATCTTCAACCTATTATCTAATGCCTTAAAATTCACACCCGCCAATGGGGTCATTTACGTAGAAATAACTCATACTTCGACGTCTGTAACGCTTTCGATTAAAGACAATGGGCCCGGAATTGCCGCAGAAGAGATTGATCATGTCTTTGAGCATTTCTATCAAGCTCAAACAAATACGGCCAAAGGTTCGGGACTTGGTTTATCCTTATCCAAGGAACTGATGATCCTCCATCATGGTAATATTAACGTCGAAAGCACAAAATCCCAGGGAACCAAATTTAGCATTCAGCTTCAATTGGGAGAGGATCACTTTACTGAACAAGAAAAATTAAGAGGGAAAGCTAATAAAGACCTATTATATGAAGATGCAAAAATCTACACTACGGGGCTAAATGACATCCCTGAGTATACAAACCCGGATTTATTAAGAACAATAAAACCGCAATCGGTATTAATTATTGAAGATAATGCTGACCTTCTGAATTACCTGGGCAATAAACTTGAACAAGATTATGAAGTTTTCCTAGCAAACACCGGTGAAAATGGAATAGCTTCGGCATACGAACAGGTACCAGACCTGATTATATCAGACCTCATTCTACCGGGCTTATCAGGACGTTCGCTAACCGAAAAACTAAAATCGGATATCAGGACCTCACACATCCCTATCATCTTATTATCTGCTCACGGTAGCCTGGAACAGCAAATTAATGGAATGGAAAGCATGGCGGATGCTTACATTATAAAGCCATTCAACTACGACTATCTGGTGGCCACCGTAAAGAGTTTGTTAAAAAACCGCTACCTGCTCAAAAGCCATTATATGAGCGACATCAGCAGTTCAGGAAAACCACCTATATCAAAATCGCTGGACAAAAAATTCATAAATGACTTTTCCGGAATCGTAGAACAAAACCTTTCCAATGAAAATTTTAGTGTAGATGAAATCAGTAAAGAAATAGGAATTTCCAGGGTGCAGTTGTATAGAAAAGTCAAAGCGCTGTTAGACTGCAGTGTAACCGACTACATCATGAGCAGAAGATTAAAGAAAGCAAAATACCTATTAATTAACGAAAGATACAGCATCGCAGAAATCACCTATATGGTAGGCTTTTCCTCCCCAAATTACTTTTCAACAGTTTTCAAATCAAAATATGGAATGCGCCCAAGTGAATTTAAAAAAAACAATAGTCAATCTAAACAATCATAATCTTAAAATAGAAACGAGAATGTAGATTCAGCCCCCCCTTTAAAAACCAAATTTTCATGCCATCTTTATGTTATTGATTCTAACCTAAAACTAAATCATATGTCAGACAATGCCGTTTCACTCCACAGAATCCTCAAGGCATCTCCGGAGAAGATATACCGCGCCTTTACTGAAGCCCTGGCAATTGCTTCCTGGCTTCCTCCTTATGGATTTCTCTGTACCGTCCATCAAATGGATGTACAGACCGGAGGTTCTTACAGCATGTCATTCCAAAATTTCTCAACCGGCAACAGCCATTCATTTGGCGGATACTATATTAGTATTGAACCCAACGAGTTCCTGAAATACACAAATAAATTTGATGACCCTAATCTCCCGGGTGAGATGACAACTTCAGTCTGGCTCCGAAAAACTTTTGCAGGCACCGAGATAAAAATCACTCAGGAGGGTATTCCCAAAGTTATCCCTTTAGAGATGTGCTATTTAGGCTGGCAGGAATCTCTGGAAAAATTGGCAAAGCTGGTAGAACCTCAGATACAAGATACCTGATTTGGTCGTTTTAAATTACGATTTAACAGTGGTACAGCTGGTTATTTGTTTTCTTCACGAATATATTTTGCAAGATCTTTCTCTACTGTATTACCACCGTTTTCCAGTTGTTCTATAATTCTGTCACGCTCTGCCACTGTTTTATTCTGGCTTAATTTCTTTTGCCCCTGCAGGTCTGACACCTCCAATTCGAAAGCAACTATGCCGCGCATCATTCCGGTTCTAAATTTTTCAGTTAGACCATCCCATTGCTGTAGGTAGTCTTTTTCATAGAAATGTATCATCCGTTCCAGTATTTTCAATTTAGATGTTTCATCATCTAAAATCTTAGCCTTTCCATAGGCATGTACGGCAATATAATCCCATGTTGGTACGCTCTCCCTTTTCTCGTAGTGTTTGGGTGAAATATACGCATGAGGTTCCGTGAAGATAACCAGTGAGATATTTTCCGTTATAATCTTAGCTTGTTCATTGGCCAGGGCAAAATGCGAACTTAAGACCAGCTTGTCTGAATTCTTTTCTACAAGAAAAGGTAGCTGTGTAGCTATCGGAAAATTGTCTTTTGTGGTAATTATTGTGGCGAAGCTATATTGCTTCATAAAAGCTACTTTTTCCTCGTCGTTGTCGAACTGAAAACCATTAGGGATATACATATGAGATGTTATTGAATTCAAAAATACTTAATCTAAACCACTTGCGGCTAAAACAGCTCCATCTCTTTTTCTAAGATGGAATGTTGTAAACTGACTAATTTACCAGTGCTCCGGCAGGTTTTCTCCCAAATATAAAACAGCACACCGAAATGAGTACACAATCGTATTAACTCCCGCTATTTTAGTATTCTTTCTGCATATATTTACTAAACAACATTTCGTAAAAGTCGTCAAAAAGAGAAAATTCTTATGTCTTTCATCGGTAAATTGCAGTTAAAAATAAACAGACTCGACGCACATCACAAGCTTTATATATCACTAGGAGCTGCCTTGCTGACGTTTCTTACTCCAATAATGCATCTAGAACCTGAGATTCGTCTAATGCTCAGCTGGCTAACCTATGTGTTCACCAGTGTCGGTTTATCCTGGATAACTATTTTAACCAGTCACCCTGCTGATGTCAAACATGAAGCCCGTGCCCAGGATTCGAGCCGTAAAGTGATATTTATCTTTGTAATAGTTGCAGCCTTCGCAAGTTTGTTCGCCATTATTATTCTTTTGCAGGGAGCTTCAGCACAGTCCAAAGAACAGTTATCTACTTCTATTATTATCCCACTTGCCTGTGTAATTAGCTCTTGGTGGTTAGTACACACTCTTTTCACGCTGAGGTATGCCGACTTCTATTATTTCGATGCAGACAATGATAAAAAGGGAAAACATATCAAAGATAAAGGGTTGATCTTTCCAAATGATCAAGAACCTGATTATTTGGATTTTACTTACTTTTCATTTGTTATCGGTATGACTTTTCAGGTATCGGACGTTCAGATTACTTCCCGGAGAATCCGGAGGTTAGCCTTAATGCACGGTTTGCTATCATTTGCATTTAATACTTTCATTGTAGCATTTACAATTAATATAATAGCCGGACTCATTCAGAAATAGCGGCATTATCGGCCATAACTTTTCCGAATGATCGTAAAAAATATATACCTTCGCAGGCGTTAAATAAAACCTTTGAAAAGATTCATTTGCCTTTTATTGTTGCTCACCCTGATCACCCAGTCCTTTAATAAACTTGGTTTAATCCTGGCTTTTAAAGTGAATCAGGAATACA
Source organism: Pedobacter antarcticus (assembly GCF_900103515.1). Taxonomy (NCBI): domain Bacteria; kingdom Pseudomonadati; phylum Bacteroidota; class Sphingobacteriia; order Sphingobacteriales; family Sphingobacteriaceae; genus Pedobacter; species Pedobacter antarcticus. Next base: position 34,115 of record NZ_FNGZ01000016.1, on the reverse strand, counting down.
TTACGGCTAGTTTTTGTGAAAATAAAGACAAGCCGGAAATGAACTGCAACGGGAGATGCTTTCTTGCTAAGAAAATAAAGCAGGCAGAGCAGAATGAGGAGAAGCATAGAGTAGAAAATCTTGAAAAAACAAATATCCTGTTCTTCTGTAGAATGAACAAGCTTGAGGTAAATGAATCCGTGTCCGAAAATGGGCCCTTGACATTCAATCCCTTTTACCTGAAATTCAAACCTTCTCTTTTCGCAAACGATATCTTCAAACCACCACAGAAGCTTTCCGCATAGCCTTTTCCGTTTTTTTAACACAATACTGCAAGAACGCCAGATTGTGACAAAGCTCAATACGGGCTGGACTGATATTGGCTACCGCTGGTCTATATGGCCTTTTAGTGTTCACGAATATTTATCGGGTATAAATGATAGCGCCAAAAAGTGCTGTCATTACCAATTTTTATCATTCAAATGAAAATCAATATTTTCACATTACTGGTGCTATTTATAGTAGTCACCACGAATTCCTTTGCACAAATTAACACAGGTATGTTAAAGGGTCGCATAGTTACAATTAACAATGAGCCTGTTAGAGGCGCAACGGTCCAGTTCCAGCATACAAAAATCACAACGCAAACAGACGCAGACGGAGGTTTTAGTCTAAACGGAGTTCCTGCAGGAACCTACGTTCTGGTCGTATCAAATATCGGCTACAGCGCTCTAAAACAAAACCTTGTCATTGCATCAGGAAAAAACACGTTTCTTAACCTCCAGCTTTCTGAAAGTAAAAATGAACTCCAGGAGGTGGCGATCAATACGACCAAAACGCGGTACCAGGTGAAACGGTCTAATAGCTCTACCAGAATGGATATCCCTCTACTTTCTACCCCCCAATCGGTACAGGTTGTTTCATCAGAGGTCATGCAGGACCGACAGGCATTTACACTGAATGAGATTGCAAGTACATTTACCGGTATGAAAGCCAATAATGGTAACGGTTCCTTCAATATGCGTGGATTCACTGCTTATTCTCCTACCGATGCCAGTTTTCTGCTTTATAACGGCGTACGCGGAAACCTATTCTTATGGAGTCAGCAACCATTATTATATAACGTAGAATCTGTCGAATTACTGCGCGGTCCTTCAGGAGCTCTTTTCAGTGAAGGGGCTCCGGGAGGGGTAATCAATTTTGTAACTAAGAAGCCTTTAACGGAAGCCAGGTATAATGTCGATCTATCATTAGGCAGCTGGAATTTCCGCAGGGCATCACTGGATTTGACAGGCCCCTTAACAAAGAATAAAAAGCTGCTCTATCGTGCAATTATAGGTTATGACCGATCGAAAAGTTTCCGCAATAATCAGGATAAAGAGAACATTTTCCTTGCTCCGTCCCTGACGTACATCTTCTCTGAAAATACAAATCTAAATCTGGAACTGAATTATGCTCACCAGAAAGCTGTTCAGCAATATGACAATGGAACATTTATACGTACCCGTCCGGATGGGACTTTTGATTTCAATTACTATCCAGACAATTTGACCATTCAAAGTCCATCAGACTACGGAAAGACCGATAATGCCTCAGCTACATTGACCTTTAATCATAGGTTCGCTAAAGATCTAGACTTAACTGTAGTACAGCGTGCGGTAAGAAATGTGCTCGATTTTACAGATCATATTCCCGTCGGCAAGATCAGGAACGACTCTGTCAGCAGAGCCTACCAGGATTGGAGAACAGACCGCTTTAGCCTGCAAACCACCGCTTATGGGACTTATACAACTAAAACCGGTTCAATTAAACACCAGTTTATTATTGGTGCCGATTATAACCGTTATGGCTGGACAAAAAATGATTATCAATACAAACCATCTACACGGATCTCGATTTTCAATCCCGATTACAGTAACGACCCTCCCGCCTCAAGTGTAGAAGCAGAAGAGTCTGATGATAATAAGAGAATTACCAATCTACTTGGCCTCTATATACAGGATCAACTTAGCTTCAGCGAAAAATTTAAAGCGCTGCTTTCCATCAGATATGATAATTACAATGGGAAGGAAACGCCACTTTCCGCCAGAGATAATAAACAGGGTGATGAACTTCAGGCGACTGGCTGGATTCCAAGATTTGGACTGGTGTATTTACCAATGACCAACGTTTCCGTATACGGAACATTTCTCCGGTCGTTCAACCCACAAACATCTAATAATGTTCTTTCGGGAGGGCCATTTCCAACACGAACGGCAACGCAATATGAGTTAGGCTCGAAGGCAGACTTCTTTAATGAACAATTGTCGGCCACACTATCCTTGTATCAAATCAATTATGCTAATATTCTGACCGCAGCCCCTACTGAAGAAAATTCTCACCGTCAGGCAGCTATAGATGGAACCCGAAGCAGAGGTGTAGAATTATCAGCGACGGGAACGATCGGTAATTTTAACATTATCGCCGGATATGCCTATAATGAACATATTGTATTGAGTAACAGCGCATTTGGCAAAAAGGGTGACCGTTTCGCAAATGCACCCAAACATATCGCTAACCTCTGGTTAAAATATAATTTACGTACTACAGCTGCCAAAGGATTAGGGTTGGCGGCCGGTGTACGATATGTGAGCGACCAGGTTGGATTGATCAGCAATCAAAACTTCGTGTTTCCGGAATACACTGTATTTGATGCGGCGGTAAACTACCAGAGAGGTCGTTACAACATACAGTTTAATGCTTACAATTTGACGAACAAGCATTATTTTACAGGCAGCAGATCCAGTACTGTAACTGCTGGATTGGGTGACCCTTTCAATTATCGCATAGGAATTAGCTATCAGATCCGATGAAAAAAGTAAACTCAACCACCAAAATCGCCTTTTCCGTTCATAGCTGGCTTGGACTGATCAGTGGTGTTTTTCTACTTATGCTTGGGTTAAGCGGTTCTGCTCTGGTTTTTCTGAAAGAGATAGATCATGTACTCAATGCAGATTTGCTGACTGTACAACCGAAGGGAAAAAGGCAATCACTGGACTCTATTTACAGGAAGATTGGTTTTGACCATCCAAATTTAGCGGGTATTGGCTGGTTAAATGCAGATGCCGCGCCTAATGATGCCTATGAATTCAGGCTCTATCAGAATGATGGAAAGTTAACTACTTATGACCTGGGTATGATCAGCATCAATCCATATACCGGAGAAACATTACGCGAAGGTAATCTGAAAGATATGAATACAGGTTTCCTGCAGTGGTTAATACAATTCCACTGGAGCTTTCAATTGGGAATTCCAGGGTTGTTACTGGCGACTATTTTTGGGATTACAATGCTTTTTTCTACAATTTCCGGTTTCATCATTTACCGGAAATATGTATGGAAAGTCCTGATTTTCCAGGTCGGCATTAAATGGGATAACTGGCGGACCATTTCTTCAGGTCTCCACAGAATAGTGGGCGTTTGGGCAATGGTGTTTAACGTAGTTATATTTTTCACCGGATTCTGGATGAACAAGTTCTCCATGGACCGCTCTTACTGGCAAAAACAAATAGTCTCTGCTCCTGCAAATACCTTTGCAGTACAATCTATAGACGAAATGTTAGTTACAGCTAGAAAAAGTATGCCGGATCTGATCATACAGAATGTCTACCTACCCACCCAGCCGGAGAAAGATTTCCGGATCAGTGGTCCAGTAAAACATCAACTGGCATTATTCTACAAAGGTAACACTGTGTCTGTTGACCCATCTACCGGCGTGATTAAATCTGTAGAAAGATTATCGACCCGAAGTTTATGGGAAAAGATAGAGGCTACTTTTTTTGCTTTGCATGTGGGTAGCTTTGGAGGCATGGCCATTAAAATCCTTTATGTGATCGTCGGCCTGTCACCAGGCCTGCTTTCTATTACTGGTGCTTTACTATGGTGGCGAAAAGTAAAAAGACGTTATACCTGACATAGTATTTAGTAGCCGGAAGCGCCTCACAGAAATGTGAAGGCGCTTCCATTGGCGAAAAACAATCCAACCTGACTGCTGTTTCAGAAGTGATATGAAAAGGAAATCAACCGCGAGTAAAAGCCAACATAATGGATTTGTCAGCGTAAAAGGAGCCAGAGAAAACAACTTGAAAAATGTATCATTGGAAATCCCCAGAGACGCAATGGTCGTTTTCACAGGGGTTTCGGGTTCAGGAAAATCTTCCCTTGCTTTTGGGACCTTATATGCTGAAGCACAACGCAGGTACCTGGAATCTGTATCTCCTTATGCAAGACGGTTGTTCAACCAGATGTCTGTCCCGGAAGTTGATGAAATAGAAGGACTGCCGCCGGCAATCGCATTACAGCAGCAACGCGGATCGGGCTCCTCCAGATCTTCAGTGGGAAGTATAACTACCTTATCTAACCTGCTACGCATGTTATACTCCCGGGCGGGCCAATATCCCGAAGGGCAGAATATTCTGTACGCAGAGGCTTTTTCTTATAATACACCAGAAGGCGCCTGCACGGAATGTCATGGTCTGGGAAGGGTTTACCAGGTTTCCGAAAGGTCTATGGTCCCGGATGATACTCTCAGCATAAGACAACGTGCTATTGCTGCATGGCCAACTGCCTGGCAGGGACAAAACTTACGCGACATTCTAATTACCCTCGGCTACGATGTCGACACTCCATGGAAAGATCTTTCTCAGAAGGATCGTGACTGGATCCTATTTACAGAAGAAAAGCCCGTCGTTCCGGTCTACCCAGGCCTAAATGGAGTCCAGGTGCAAGACGCCATAAAGAAGGACATTCCGCCAAGCTATATGGGTACTTTTACCGGTGCCAGGCGCTATGTACTGCAAACCTTTGCCGGATCACAAAGTCAATTGATGAGAAACCGTGTTAGTAAATTCATGCTAAGTGCTGAATGTCCGGTATGCCACGGAAAAAAGCTCAAAAAAGAGTCACTCTCTATATTGTTCGACGAAATGGATATCACTGAACTTTCGGCGCAACCTATAAATTCACTTTACAAGATTTTTACACCCTATGCAAATGGAACAGCTAAAAAGAAAGCCGGAGATCACAGACATCCGGAGAAACATATTGTTACCAAGACAATAGCCGAAGATATTATTGCAAGGCTAGCCGTCATGCTTGACCTCGGATTGGGTTATCTCGGGCTGGACAGAAGTACACCTACCCTGTCGCCAGGCGAGTTACAACGGCTTCGCCTGGCAACACAGATCAGATCTAATCTGTTCGGAGTGGTCTATGTACTGGATGAACCATCTGCAGGTTTACACCCAGCCGATACAGCAGCACTGCTCCGGGCACTTGATAAGTTAAAAGCTTCGGGCAATTCATTATTTGTGGTTGAACATGAAATCGATGTGATCCGCCATGCAGAGTGGATCGTAGATGTCGGCCCGGGTGCCGGAGAAAATGGTGGACAGATAATCTACAGCGGGCCTGCAGCAGGTTTAAAAAATGCCGAAGGCTCTAAAACCAGAGATTACCTTTATGGCCAGAAAATAAAGAAGAAAAAGGATAATCGGGAGCCTGCAGGATGGCTGGAACTTGAAAAAGTTACTCATCATAATTTGCAGGGGTTGAATGTATCATTTCCAATTGGAGTTTTCACGAGTGTAACAGGCATTTCCGGATCAGGAAAGAGCAGTCTGGTTAGCCAGGTGCTTGTTTCTTTAGTGGCAGCGCAACTTGGATTGAAACAACTTGGTAGCGATGACACGCAAATAAACCTACTGGAAAAAGAAATAAGCGTTGCTCCGAAAGGCAAAATCGCTAAGGGAATGGACGCTATTAAGCGCCTGGTCGTAGTCGACCAGAAGCCGATCGGCCGAACTCCACGCTCAAACCTTGCAACTTATACAGGTCTTTTTGACCCAATTCGTAAACTTTTCGCCACCCTTCCTGAATCCAGAAGACGAAAATACGATGCGGGGCGCTTTTCTTTCAATATCGCAAAAGGCAGGTGCGGCCATTGTCAGGGTGAGGGATTTGTAATGGTCGAACTTTTATTTCTACCGAGTGTTTACACTCCCTGCCCGGTTTGTCTGGGAACGAGATACAATGCCAAAACACTGGAAATCAACTATCGGGATAAGAACATTGCAGAAGTCCTGGCAATGAGCGTTGACTCAGCCTGGGCATTTTTTAAAGATGAACCTCAAATACACCGCGGTCTGGATATTGTTCGCCAGGTCGGACTTGGCTATATTAAACTCGGTCAATCTGCAACTGAACTTTCCGGGGGAGAAGCGCAACGTATTAAGCTCGCCACTGAGCTACAGAGAACTCAACATGGAAATTCGCTGTATGTACTTGATGAACCTACTACCGGGTTACATCCCGCAGACGTAGAAAGACTCATGCTCCAGCTTGGCAGGCTTGTTGACCAGGGAAACACAGTAATCGTAGTTGAACATGACATGCAGGTAATTGCCGACAGCGACTGGGTAATTGAAATCGGACCAGGTGCAGGAGATCTCGGCGGAAAGGTAACTGCTTCCGGTACACCTGAAGTATTTGCAAAAATCAGCGAAAGCAAAACTGCCCCTTACCTGTCCAAATTTTTGCAAAGTGGTCAATTCTGAATAGGGAATTATATATAGATCATGTTTCCATCAGTTAAACTGTCCGGATTCGGATTACAAGTGTCCGAATCCGGACAAAAACAAATAAGCATTCATATTATTACTCTTATTTTCAACCACTTAACGAAAAATAGAAGATCGGCAGCGCAATTGCTAGTATCTCAATAGCTATAAAAACCAATCTTCGATAAACCCAAAACAATAGTTTCGCCATGCTTAATTTAAGAAAACACGTGATAATCCTGAGCCTTTTCACACTGTTCACCTCTGGAAGGATAATCGCCCAGGAAGTTGTATCCGTTGATCATTTCGATAAAGTTATCATTAGTCCTCACGTACAGGTTGTCTTCATAAAAGGTGACAAGGAAAGTGTTACTATCGAGAACAGCACGGTGAGCCGTCAAAAAGTGAATATCGAGTCGAAGGGCAATACTTTACGAGTCTATCTGGAAGGTGCTAAAGAGATAACCGGTAATGAAAAAACAGAAGAAAATGGTCGTAAAATAAAAAAGAGTATCTACACCGGAACAGTTTTAACCGTTTCGATTTCTTACAAAACCCTGCAGGAATTATCTTTAAGAGGAGAAGAAACTATCCGCTTGCAAAGTAAACTAGAACAGGATAGCTTCCATTTACTAATCTACGGCGAAGCAAGAGTATCCTTTGACGATGTTCAGTTAAAAAAACTAGGTACAACGATCTACGGCGAGAGTAGGCTGGAGATTAAGTCCGGAAACATTATAGATCAGAGGTTTACCGCTTATGGGGAAAGTAAGATAAATACGCTCGCCGTAACGGGTAAAACAGCGAAAGCAACACTCTATGGTGAATCAGAATTGGAATTAAATGTATCTGATGTAATCAGGGTTACCGCTTTCGGAGAGGCCAAAATAGGTTACAAGGGAAATCCGGAAATCAAGAAAGGTATCGTTATCGGTAAAGCTAAAATCTACCAGATTAATCATTAAAGGAACCAACTCGCATTAAAAAGCAATGGCCGGAAATTCGATCCAGCCATTGTTAAAATACTTAAGCTAAAGCTTTTCTTACTGCAGGGGCCACTTGAGTCCCGAATAATTCAATAGCTTTCATCATATCGGCATGTGAAGGATCGCCGACATCCATATGTCCGATAAAACGCGTTATCCCAAATAACTCATGCATGTATAAGATTTTTTCAGTCACCTCTTCCGGTGATCCAATAAACAATGCCCCTTCTTTCGACCTTCCGCCATCATATTGTGCTTTGCTATATGGAGGCCAGCCTCTGCTCGAGCCTATTCTGTTCATCTGTGAAGCATAATTTGAATAATATTGATCTATAGCAGTACTTTCCTCACTCATAAATGTATGTGAATGAATACCGATCTGCATTTGGCTAACATCATGACCATTCTTAATATATTCAGCTTTATAGAATTCAATCAACGGCTGAAACTGTTTTGGCATTCCCCCTATAATAGCAACGATTAACGGCAACCCTAATCTGGCAGCACGCAAAACCGATTCAGGTGTACCACCGACCGCAATCCATACAGGCAGTTTCCCCCCATTTGTAGCTCTTGGAAATACAGACTGATTAACCAGTGGTGCCCTTAATTTTCCAGACCAGTTCACCACTTCATTATTATTAATATTTAACAGCAGGTCCAGTTTTTCTTCAAACAGCTGGTCATAATCTTTAAGGTCATACCCAAATAACGGAAACGACTCGATAAAGCTACCACGCCCAACAGCAATTTCGGCACGTCCGCCCGAAATCAAATCTATGGTAGAAAAGTCCTGATATACTTTTACAGGCTCGGCTGAACTTAATACTGTTACAGTACTCGTTAGTTTTATATTTTTTGTGATACTTGCAGCAGCGGCCAAAACGATTTCCGGAGAAGAGACAGCGTAGTCAGGGCGGTGGTGTTCGCCCAAACCAAATACGTCCAGTCCGATTTCATCAGCCAGTTTAATCTGCTCCAGAATTTCATGAAGTTTAACTCCTGCCTGACGGGGTTTTCCAGTTTGAGGATCAAATGATAAGTCGCCAAACATTCCAATTCCTAGTTCCATAATTCTCCTTATTTTTTATTTATTCAAAAATAAGAAACTATAACCAGTCCGGCCTTGATGTAGGTTAAGATCGTTTAAGGAGTCTTCCTAATCTGGTTTATCAGCGGCATACGGGATTTCAAATTTGAAATGGCAACCTTTCCCTGCTTCACTTTCCACACTGATACTTCCTTTCTGAATCTGTATCAGTTGCTGGCAGATATACAAACCCAGACCAGTGCCAGGTTTTCCTGCGGACCGGTTGGCCTGATAATATCGTGTAAATAATTTAGCTTGCTGCTCTTTTGGAATTCCTATCCCTGTGTCAATTATGCTAACTGTCAATAATTCTGTATCGCTATGCGAGCCGATCGTTACTTTTACCGTTACTCCCCCCTGATCTGTATATTTGACCGCGTTATTAAGCAGGTTAATCATAATCTGCTTCAATCTAAAGGGATCCCCTTTTACGGTAATCTCCTGGTCTCCCGTAAACTCCGCCTGCAGTTTAATATGTTTTCTTTCTGCAGAAAAACTCATTGCGGCTATCGTTTCTTTAATTTCCACGCAAGGCTGAAAGGATACAATATGTAGTGCACCTGCTTTCTGGTTATCAATTTTACTGACGTCCAGAATGTCATTAACGGTTTCCATCAGCATATTGGAAGACAGATTTATCGAATTAAGCTTTTTCTTCTGATCTTCCGTCATTTCAGACCGGTTCAGCAGATAAATGATGCCTGTAATCGCGGTCAAAGGATTTCTGATCTCATGACTCATAATGGCCAGCATTTCTGATTTTTGTTCTGCTAATGCAACTGCACGTTCATTTTCAAGCAGGTAGTTGTCCTCTGCTTCACCTGCCTTCCGGATGTAGATAATCAAGAGCACAATAAAAATTAATACCATCAGAACAGCGACCCCAGTAAAAGTGTTCATATCTTCAGTCGCTGACTGGTATTGGTTTAGCATCTCGGCACGGGTTTGCTCCCATTCAGTCAGATGAATATCTTTCAACTGCTGTACTAACTCGTGCAATCCGATTACCAGACTTAAATTTGTAGAAATAAGTTGCTGATTAGATTTTGCCAGACGGCTATTCTCTTCATTTAACCTCCTCAGTAGCCCACCCTGTGAACTGTAATCTTTGTGTGCCAGCGTTCGGCTGATAGAATCCCGGATTTCCTTTTCGCGGTTAACAGTCACTACTTTCACCGACTGGCCACCCTCCTGTTTATTTGCAATAGCGTCTTGTAAGCGCTTAAATAAACCCTTTTTACCAGGCTCCCCATTAATGATCCTTACAGATGTATCTGCCTTTGATACTGTACCTTTAATACTTCGTCTAATTTGATATTTACCAAGTATATCATTTGACGAAGAACCAGAGATCTTCTGAATTGTTGTAATTTTAAGCAAAGAGTCAAAATTGTGTTTAAGACCAAAAACCTGGTTGGAAAGCTCGAGTTTCTGCTCAAATGATTCTCCAATCCTATCTTTGCTTTTAGCGAGTACATGACCGCTGTCCAGATCGTATTTTTTTAAAATAGCTTCTATCTGAATAAAGATATTGCTAACCTTAGTCTTATAATTTTCGAGTTTTTCGTTTTCTCCGGATAAAATAGCTTGCTGAAAATCACTTTCGGCACCATTCAGATCCAGCAGAATATTGCTGATTTCCTGCCCTGGTGCATGTTCTCTTAATTTATCGCTGAGTATGTGCAGCTTTTGAAAAATAGAATGCCGAAGTAATAATGAGCCTGCTGCCATTAGAAATGTAAACGCTAAAAAAAGTATAAATACTTTACGCAGATTATTGGAGGTTTCCCCTGGCTTATGGGTGAGGATATTTTTCATGGAGTTGTTCCGGAAAAGAATAAAGAGTCCAAATTTACCAATTAATCTTAGTTATAATAGCGCATCATTTTAGTTTAACCCGGCCGCATGGCATAATCTGAACTCATGATTACAAAAATCCTTATTTATAATACAAAATTTTATATTTGAAACAAACATATACATCATCCGCTTATGTACGGTATAGAAAATCTTTCTGCTTTTATATTAACGGCTATAATTGTTGTAATCAGTCCTGGAGTAGATACCATCATGGTGTTAACCAGAAGTATTTCTAAAGGTAAAACAGCAGGTTTATATTCTGCCGTTGGAGTTAGTATGGGTTTATTGGTGCATACATCTGCCGCTACTTTCGGTCTGTCACTTGTCCTGGCAAAGTCTGCATTTGCTTACAGTTTTATCAAATATCTCGGCGCGGCGTATTTAATTTATATCGGATATAAATCCATTACCGCAAAACCGGCCCCAACTGAACTTGTGGTAACTACAAAATCAGGAAGTAATTTTAAGATGTTTTACACCGCCTTTCTCAGTGATGTGTTAAACCCTAAAATTGCCATTTTCTTCCTTGCATTCCTCCCTCAATTCGTAAACCACGCAGCCATAAACAGCCCGGCTCCCTATTTTATCCTGGGTACAATAATCCTGCTGATTACGCTGATCTGGTGCACCTTGCTTGCACTGCTGGGTAGTAAGGTCGCGGTACTTTTCAACAGACATAAAAGAGCCGAAGAGATCATGAATAAAACATCTGGTTTTATTTTCATTCTACTTGGTATAAAAGTCGCTCTCACAGAAAAATAAGTCTCTTACAACTTCCAGCCGCCACCTAATGCTTTATAAAGACAAACTACTGCATTTAAAGCTGTAGTTTGTCACTCACTCCGCTTAGTTGTGCGACAAGTAAACTCTATAATCAGATTAAATCTCGAATACCAGTCTCTTGCTGGCAGCAACCTCTTTGTAAAAATCGGTTTCTACGTCTGCCAGCCTGGCGCTTACCGTGTCGATTTTCAACTTACCCGCGGCTGCGAGCGCGTAAACATCCGGAAGTACAACAGAGAACAATTGCCGGAGTGCGTCTGCCGGAAGACTGCCGACATTTTATCCTTGATAAAAAGAGCTTCTGGTAAACAAACAGTCTTTTTAAAATGGTTTTTCCCATTCTTTTGCGGAATATGGGTGAATTGGAACCTCTATAGTTTTAAATGAAAGTGTAAATTCTTTTAAAATAGCCTCATCAAACAAGCTTGTATCCATCCTTATTTAGTTGCCAGTATTTTCTTACTAAGCGCATTTACTTCTTTCAGCAGCAGTGGAAAAGCCGGTTGAGCCATTCCACCATGATCGAATCCCTGCAGTTCAAAAAGTCTCGTTGAATGATGCCCTGCTAGTTTCATCATTCTGTTCAGGTATGCATTCTCTTCGTATCTCCCAAGCAATTCCATCTCCCTGTCTCCTGTAATGAGCAGCATAGGTGGTGCGTTTTCCCTTACGTGGAATAAAGGAGCATATTTATCAATTACCGGCTGTGTATCTTTTATACCGGCTTCCTGTCTGACTGTGAAATGTGTAATTGCCTGTCCGCTGAACGGAATAAGCCCGGCAATGCTATTTGCATCAATCTGGTACTTATTTAAATACTGCTTGTCCAGGGTAATCATCATTCCCAAATAACCACCTGCAGAATGACCGGAAATAAAGATTAGTTTTTTATTTCCTCCATAACTTTCAATATTTTTATAAACCCAGGCGACCGCTGCCGCAGCATCCCGAATATAAGCGGGTGCTTTAGCTTTAGGCGATAACCGGTATCCAACACCGATCACGGCAACACCTTTATCTTTTAATTCCTGCGGGATTTCTTTCTTCCCTCCAGTAATTCCTCCTCCATGAAACCAAACAATTGTCGCGAAATTCTTTACGCCTTTTGGATAATAAACATCTAATTTGCACTGCGCATTGAGGTAAGAATCGTCACCAGATTCTGCCTTATTATAATAAGAAATGTCCTGCAAAGGTAAAACGGCAGTCTGTCCGTAACTCTTCGTCCCTCCAAGAAAAAGGCAGAATAAGAGTGAAAAACTGAACAGGATTCTTTTGATAAAAACAATAGTCGGCTTCATAATTTTAAGAATAGGTATCTGGTAAATTTAGGAATTAATCAATGCTGAAGATATTCAATTTTAGAATAATGCCCGCTTATCAGTGAAATATACCCCCTGGTCAAGAAAAATCTTATCCGATAAGTCTAAATCTTTCTTTTGCATCAAAAGAAAATGTAAATGAAAAATACAGAAAGACAGACCTACCTGGATTGGTTAAGAATTTTATCTATTGCGGGCGTACTATTTTTTCACTCAGCAATGCCTTTTGTTGCCGAAGATGGATGGCACCTTAAAAATGCGGAAACCAGTAATTTATTAATGGAGTCTAACTTTTTCCTGCATCTGTTCCGTATGCCCCTGCTATTCTTTATTTCAGGAACGGTAAGCTATTATATGATGCAAAAACGTTCTGCAGTAACGTTTATAGGTCTCCGGTTTCGCAGACTTTTCATTCCGCTTCTAGCCGGAATGTTTATAATTGTTCCCCCACAGATCTATATGGAAAGACTCGCTAGCGGATATCAGGGCAATTTCTGGAGCTGGTATCCTGATGTTTTTAACTTCATACTGTATCCTAAAGGCAGTTTCAGCTGGCATCATCTGTGGTTTATAGCTTATCTCTTTATTTACGACATCATGCTTGCACCTCTTTTTTCCTGGATGAGTGCCGGCAAAAGTGAAACCTTTAAAAATTTACTGGAATCATTAACCAGAGGTAAGAGGGTTTACTTACTAATAATTCCAGGTGTGATCTGGTATGCCCTTTTCAGCAGGAAATATCCGGAAACCAACGACCTGATAAATGACGGCGGTTATTTTATCTATTGGATCTTTTTCCTGCTGGCTGGGTTTATCTGTGTTGTGCAACCAAAATTAATGGATAGCCTGGAAAGAAACCGACGTTTTGCACTAACTACAGGCTTTTTAGCAATCATGTTCCTTAATTATCTTAGATGGAATAAAATAGAACCGGGCAATCAGGACTGGCCTTTTACCAGCCACCTGTATGTGTACCTCTTTGATGCCATCAAACCAATCGTCGCGTGGGGTTGGGTACTCGCACTCGTCGGTTATGGCAAACACTATTTAAATCGTAAAGCCTCAGCACTCAATTACATGAATCAGGCCGCATATCCCTTTTATATTCTGCATCAAACTGTCATTGTTATTCTGGTTTATTACTTAATTCCATTACAACACGAAAGTATTTTATCTAAATATATTTATACTTTAGGGTTCACATTTTTTATTACCCTGCTTACTTATCATTTACTGATCCGTCCTTTTGCATTAACGCATCTGCTATTCGGCATGAAGCCGAAAACCCCAATCAGTAATCAACCGGCACCAGATGAATACATTCCGTAAATATATTTCCCCGGCTTTCTACGGACTACTCATTTACTTCACCATAAGATTGCTGCATGACCTGGCTGTCGACGAACAGTTTTGGAAACGGGACTGGATGTTAAATTTGCTGGAAATGGCCTGTAGTGTACTCGTTGGCTATTTATGCGTATATACCTTCGAAAAACTCTTCCGTTTTTACGATCTTACCAGCGCATTACAAAGTAATTATCAGGGCGTATTAAAGGAACTGGCTTTGTTGGTCATCGCGAATTTAATTGTTGTAAGCACCGTATTTATTCCAATGTGTGCATTGACCGATGATGGGCTATCCTGGGGAGATCTTGCTGACCTCACTATCATACCGACACTTTATGCGCTGATTTATTACGGCATTGCGCGCAGTAGGCTTTGGCTTAAAGCTTATGTCGGTAATCGGTTACTATTGGAAAAAATAACTAATCAGCAACTGGAAACTGAACTTAAATTTCTAAAAGCACAGTATCATCCTCACTTCCTTTTTAACGCGTTAAACACAGTTTATTTTCAAATGGATGAGGATTTACCGGGCGCAAAAAAGAGTATTGAAAAATTCTCAGAGTTATTACGCTATCAGCTTTACGATCAGCAGCAAAAAGTTCCTGTTTTTAAAGAGATAGCTTATCTTAAAAGTTATATAGATCTTCAAAAGATCCGTAGTAGTGAACGGCTTATACTGGAGCTGTTTTTCGACGAAAAGCTGAGTGATCAGCTGGTCTATCCTTTGCTTTTTTTACCACTGGTCGAAAATGCGTTTAAATTTATCGGTGGGGCCTATAAAATGAGTGTGAATGCCAGTATAGATCAAAAATGGATAATTTTCAGTGTACAAAATTCCATACCACTAATCACTAACGGACATTTAAAGTCTGGTGGTATTGGCCTGGAAAATTTAAAACGACGACTGGACCTGCTCTACGGAGAACGGCATGAACTGACACTTAAAAAAGAGGCGGACAGTTTTAAAGCCACTATAAAAATTGACTATGAATAACCCGATCAGTTGTATTATAACAGATGATGAACCTTATGCCCGTAAAGGATTACAAGGGTATATCGAAAAAATAGATTTTCTTGAACTCAGAGGTTCATGTGAAGATGCGATTGAACTCAGTGATTTATTGAGCCACCAACCAGTAGATCTCCTTTTTCTGGATATACAGATGCCCTTTATCTCTGGAATTGAGTTTCTGGAAACTGTGCAAAACCCGCCGAAAGTTATATTCACAACCGCATTTGAACAGTATGCCATTCAAGGGTTCGAACTGGAAGTAATAGACTATCTGCTTAAGCCAATTTCCTACGACCGGTTCATTAAAGCCGCCTGGAAGGCCAGAAATTATTTTGAGCTCAAACAATGTAAAGATCAGCTGCCCTATCTGTTCGTAAAAACAAACGGTCGGTTAGAGAAAATCGTTTTTGATGACATTCTGTTTATTGAAGGCATGGAAAATTATGTAGCAATTTATTGCCGGGATAAAAAAATAATTACGTTAAGTACGATTAAAGCGCTGTTGGAGAAACTACCTGTAAAACGTTTTATACAAACGCACAAATCCTACATCGCAAGCATAAATAATATAGATTCCATCGAGGGTAATATCATATCCATTCAGAAATATCGGGTGCCGATCAGTAAATACTTACGTAAATCGGTGCTGGAATCAATTTCCAGGTGACAAATTATGAAGGTTGAGAAATTGTAATCTGGATGTAGTCATTTTAAAATTTAATCCTCTAACCGAACTATTCACTGATATTTATTGTGTTATAAATAATGAACTGTTTTTTTATTACGGTTTTTATTAACACTAAATCACTATAAAATGGAATACAGACAATTAGGAGCATCTGGTTTATTTGTTCCGGTACTAAGTTTTGGGACGGGGACATTTGGAGGAAGTAATGAGTTCTTCAAAGCATGGGGACAGACGCAGGTAGCAGAAGCGACCCGATTAATAGATACATGTTTAGCGCATGGCGTAAATCTGTTCGATACCGCCGATATCTATTCAGACGGTTTAGCTGAAGAGGTATTAGGAAAAGCCATTGCCGGCAAGCAAAGGGATAAAATATTACTATCCAGCAAAAGCACATTTACTTTTGGAGAAGCTCCAAATAACCAGGGTTCTTCCAGATTTCATATACTCAGACAGATTGAAGGCAGTTTAAAAAGATTAGGTACCGATTATCTGGATATCTACCATATGCACGGATTCGACGGTAATACGCCCGTAGAAGAAACACTCCGCACCCTGGACGATTTAATTCAGAGCGGGAAAGTACGTTATATCGCTGCTTCGAATTTCTCGGGCTGGCATTTAATGAAGTCGTTGGGTATCGCAGAGAAATATGGCTGGAACAAGTACGTAGGACACCAGGTCTATTATTCCCTAAGCAACCGGGAATACGAATGGGAACTGATGCCATTGGGTCTGGATCAGAATGTAGGTTCTCTAATCTGGAGTCCTTTAGCCGGAGGCCGTCTTGGTGGAAAATTCAGCCGGAAAAAGGATTGGCCAAGCACAGGCCGTGTAATAGAGGGTGGAAGCCCGGTACCAGAGACAACTTTGGAGAAAGAGCATCTGTTTAAAATTACAGATATCTTAGAAGAACTGTCAGAAGAAACAGGAAAATCCATATCTCAGATTTCGCTCAATTGGTTACTGCAGAGACCTACCGTTTCGAGTATAATTGTCGGTGCACGTAACGAAGCGCAATTAATTGAAAATCTTGGCGCCACTGGTTGGAACTTAACCACAGATCAGATTAAACGTCTGGATAAAGCAAGTGAAGTCGAGCCCGTTTATCCATACTGGCATCAGCGTTTAAATCTGAAATTAAATCCAATTCCAGAATTTTATAAATAAAGATTACGTACAATAAACCACCAAAAGAGTCATCGCTTTTTTGGTGGTTTTATATCATTAATCACCCAGTCACTAGTCGGCTACGACCTTATACTCAGGATCTTCAAGAATATTCACTTCGATCACGTCACCTGCGTTTTTTAGCAGTTTAATACAGTCCTCACTCAGATGATGAAGATGAAGGCTTTTACCCGCTTTATGGTAACGCTCTGTCAATTTATTCAGCGCATCAATTCCAGACATATCGGCAACCCTGCTATCTTTAAAGTCTATAATTACCACCCGCGGATCGTTCATAATGTCAAATTTGTCATTAAACGCCGCAACGGATCCAAAAAACAACGGACCATAAATCTCATAGTGTTTGGCACCAGTTTCATCCATATATTTCTTTGCCCGGATCCGTTTAGCACTTTCCCATGCAAAAACAAGTGCAGAAATTATAACCCCTATCAATACAGCCAAGGCAAGATTATGCAATAAAACGGTAATTACTGCAACCAGTATCCCTACAAATACGTCCTGTCTGGGCATCCTGTTAAAGATCTTAAGACTTACCCATTCAAAAGTCCCGAACGCCACCATAATCATTACACCGGTTAGCGCTGCCATAGGAACCCGTCCGATCACAGGCGCGCCAAACAAAATAATCAACAATATCGTCAATGAAGCGACAATTCCAGAAAGCCTGGCCCTTGCACCTGCAGAAAGATTAACCAGCGTTTGCGCAATCATCGGACAACCGCCCATACCAAAGAAAAAACCATTGAGAATGTTTGCGCTCCCCTGCGCGATACATTCCTTATTTCCATTACCCTTGGTCGCTGTAATTTCATCCACAAGGTTGAGGGTAAGCAAGCCTTCTGTTAAACCAACTGCGGCCATAATTAAAGCATAGGGAAATATAACCTGAAGCGTTTCCAGATTTAACGGAATATTCGGGATATGAAACGGTGGAAAACCACCACTTACTGAGGCGATGTCACTGACAGTTTTGGTTTGGATACCAAAAATAAGCACAATAAAAAAGACGACTACGATAGCAACAAGAGAAGGTGGAACTGCCTTCGTGAACCTAGGCAGGAATATAACAATCGCAATAGTTAATGCAACCAGACTCCCCATTATGAGAAGAGGCATACCTGTCAGCCAGACTTCCGTCCCACCGGAAATGGTTTTGAATTGCTTAAGCTGTGCCATGAATATGATTATGGCTAAACCATTTACAAAACCATACATAACCGGTTGAGGAACAAGCCTGATAAATTTGGCAAGCTTGAAGAGCCCGATCATAATCTGGATTACACCCGCCAGCGCCACCGCCGCGAAAACGAACTCAATTCCGTGAGAGTTCATCAAGGCTATTAAAACAACCACCACTGCACCCGCCCCACCGGAAATCAAGCCGGGGCGCCCGCCAAAAACCGAAGTGACTAAACCCATTATAAACGCAGCATACAAACCAGCCAGTGGTGGAAATCCTGCTAAAATTGCAAAAGATAAAGATTCCGGCATCATGGTCATCGCCACAGTCAGGCCAGCTAAAATTTCGGTTTTATAATTAACTTTTTGCGAAAAGTCGAAAAAACGAATACGTGAAGACATATCGAAGAAAAATGTAAATAAAAGAGACAAGTAGAATTACCTGATCAGGAATAAGATCAGTATGGATGGATTCAAAAACGGATCAGTGCTTTGTCACAGGGTTATATGAAACTTTATCTAATTTTCTCATTGCGATTGGTGCAAAAATAGAAAAAATTGACATTAAGTTCTAATTTTGAGCTATGAGGCTGATACTATTTCTGTTATTAATAATGACAACCCATTTCAGTCTGCCTGCAATGGCGCAACTGAAAACAGCCGATGATGCGGAAATGAAGAAACGCTATCTGAGCGCCAAAAATCAGTTCCAAACTTTTGAGCGTGAACATGGGAATTTTAGTCAGACAAACAATGTCAATATGCATTACCTGAGCTGGGGAGATCGTGAAAAACCATGCCTGATCTGGGTTCATGGCAGTATGAATAATGGATATGAGCTCTTGAATATCGCTGACAGTCTTGTAAAGGCTGGTTTTTATGTGATCGCAATAGATTACTACGGACATGGACAAACTGCAATCCCAAAACATGAGGTATCGCTTTACCACGTCGCTGATGATATCAGATTCTTACTCGACAAGCTTAATATACCAAAAGCATTTATAGGCGGCTTTTCCAGAGGCGGGTATATTGCGACTGCCTTTTATGATGCTTATCCTGAAAAAGTTGAAGGATTAATTCTTGAGGATGGAGGTTCTGTGCCTTTCAGCAACTATTATCATAAACTTGGAACCGAAGCTTTAACGCAAAAAGCCACCGAATTTGACCTGACAGAAAAAATGCCTTGGGACACCACTTATACCTCTGAATTTGATGCCTACAAAGCCTTGTATGAACCTGATGAAAATGGAAATCAATTCGCCATTCTAGCATTGCTTCGTATGGATTCTGCAAAAAAATGGTCTGTTATTTACGATAAAATGATGCCTCTTTTTAACATGGCAAGCAGCAAACAATTTCTTGACCTAATTTTAAGGCCATTCTCCGTCCCCTTATTTGCGAGATCAATTGTAACAATGGATCCTGGGGCCATCTTCAGAAACCTAAATGTTCCCCTACTCCTGCTCGATCCGGTTAGCGAAAATGATCCCATGCCTTTTGAAAAAGAGAATCAGGCTTTACACCAAAAACATTCGCGGTTGATAGAATACATTATCTACCAAAACACAACACATAATATTCATTATCAGCATCCGGAGCGCTTTACTAAAGACTTAATCCGGTTTATGAAGCGAATTCATCCCAGCTCAGTTTTGCAAGTTCAGCAATAATCTGGTCTGATGCTTTCTCATCTAATGCGGTCATAGATACAAATATGGCAATAGCGAAATGAGTTCCATCTGGCAGCGTTATAATGCCAATATCGTTGGTCGCTGCAATAATTCCGGCTTCATTCTGACCGGAATAGCCTGTTTTGTGTGCAACCTCTGTTCCTGTGGGTAGTTTTCCCTTGAGCTTTCCTGTACCTGTAGTTGTTCCTGCCATAATTTTCATCAGAAAATCATTTGTCGGTTGTTTAAGTAACTGACCCATGTAGAAACGTTTCAACAGCTGCGTAGCAGCATTTGCGGTCGTCCAGTTTTTAAATTGCAATTGATCGTCAGCGTGCATCTGTTCTTCTGTAGATCTTATTTCTACATCTTTGATACCCAGACTATGGATATATTTATTTACTATTTCCGGGCCACCCAGGAGTCTGAATAAAATGTCACAGCCATTATTATCACTTTGAGCGACAGTATAGAACAAGATTTCCGATAGCGGTAATTTTATATTACCCCCTGGATACTTATCTCTTAGGGGGCTCCAGGTATTTGGTAGCAGATCCTTTTTTTTAACCAGGATCTTCTGATCAAGTGTGAACTTATTTTGATCCACCTGCTTTAGTACCGCCAGGGCAAGATGAAATTTATAAACACTTTGCATAGGCAGATGTTTCTCTCCGTTTACAGAAAGTGTGTCTCCTGTTTTCAGGTTTATAATTGAAAAACCAATAGCGGCTGGTTTAGATTTCACCAACTCCTCTGCTTTTTGCCGTAAAACGTTATGCTGTGCAAAACCAGAGTTGGCAATGGACATAAACAGTGCACAGAAAGCCATTTTTTTAAAAAACATCATATTCTTAGGTCTCATCCACCTTTATCGATGGCTTGATAGCAAAAATACATATCAGAATAGAGTTAGTAGATATCTGCAGCAGATTTAATTCATAAACCTGCTGCAGATAAGCAATTTATTTCATCACGCCTGTTGCTTTCAGCATCAGGTTATGCAAATCTGTATTTTTAATAAAAGGTTTTAATTGCTCGCTGCCAGGCCCCAACATCGCTAGTTCTACAAAATCTGCCGAATGGTTCATAGAGCCGAAAGACACAGATGTATGTTTAGATTGTAGCTCTCCATATAATTTGAAAGGCAGTTTTTTAGGGTTATACAAACCGGTGTCGTCCAGTTTAAGGTAGTGAGATAGAATTTCTGTAGCCTGAGCCTTCGTGAACACCAATTTCTGCGCGGCTTCAATTCTGTCGATAACCTGGACCGGAGAATCATTTTTAGTAATTCCCTTTAATACCCATTCGTTGGTTTGCTTGAAAGACATAAACCGGTCAAAATTAGCATTGACATCGCCTTCAGCACTGAACAAACCAGGATTTGCATTCCCATGATCAGTAGTAATGATCACTAATGTGTTTTTATCCCTGTTCGCAAATTCAACAGCAACTCCAACAGCCTCATCAAAAGCGAGCTGATCGGATATTAATGCTCCAGCATCATTAGCATGTGCTGCCCAGTCAACTTTTCCGCCTTCTACCTGTAACACAAAGCCGTTTTTCTTGCCGTCCATCAGCTGAATTGCAGTTTTGGTCATTTCAGCGAGAGAAGGCGTCTGCGCGGTCAATTCAGAACTACTGTTTCTGTCAAGTGCATAAGGCAGGCCATCTTCATAAAAAACACCCAAAACCGGTCTGGTCTCTTTTGAATCTTGAGCCTGAAGTTCTTTTCTATTACGGAGCACCGAATATCCTCGTTCTTTAAAAGCTTTAAAAAGATCTTTTTTATCTTTTCTTTTTGCACCATCAAAAAATTCTTCTCCGCCACCCAGCATCACATCAAAACGTAAATCAAGATATTGCAATGCAATTCCATCCTGGTCACTTCTGGCATCGCTATTTACACAAAAACCTGCAGGTGTGGCATGGGTAATAGGAACAGAAGTTACGCAGCCTACTGCTTTTCCTGCGTCTTTAAATTTCTGCAAAATAGGTTTATGAAAAGTACCATCCGGCCCGACGTTGATGGCGCCATTGTTAACCCGCACTCCTCCACCCCACGCAGAACTTGCCGCAGCAGAATCTGTTACTAACGCATCTGCAGATGCAGTATCCATTAGTGCTCTAACTGCCTTTTGCTGCTCATATAATGAAATCCAGTTTGTTACCTTACCAAATTTACGTTGCGCAAAGAGATTGGCCAGTGTTAACGTCCCGATACTCATTCCGTCACTAACCAGAAATATAATGTTCTTAGCCGTTCCGCTTGCTGAACCGGCCAAGTCTGTTCCGGCTGAAAAGCCGTATAAAGGGGCCAGCAATGAACCCGCCGCGACAAGGGTACTGTTCTTAAAAAAATCTCTTCTTTTCATTTATTTTAGTTTACCTGAATTCCGTCTTGATTAGTTTTGCCCGCCAATAATGGCTTGCGGGCAAAACTAAGGTCGGCGCGGTAAACCCACGTTCAGCCTGTGTTAAGTTTATATTAATTCCAAAGGCTGTACGGAATTCATTATCGGGGGACGGAAATAAAAATATCCACCGTTGCGTTTTCAGGGTCTTGTGCCTTTTCACCATAAATTTCGAAATCGGAATCATAAGTCCTTTGGATATCGGAATTCCAAATGCCGGTCCACTCTTTATAAACTATTCCTTCATTCAATTTCCCTTTAGCCTGAAAATGCTTATAGTTTCCGGCAGCAATAGTATGACCGGTTAATCCTTCCGGAATCTGGCTTAGGTCCGCAACCGGGCATCCTAATATGGTAGTGTAAGGCTTGGTATAGTCATCTTCATAATCAGTATAGATACAATAGACCTCCGGCCCTGTCGTACCAGGTATCCCCGCAGCAATATTCTCTGAAAAAAAACGCTCCCATAATAAAGGTATGTCTTTTGCCGACTGGCCATTTTCATTGGTAGTTCTCACAGGAAGACCAATAATGTAAGTTTCTTCAATTCTCATAAGCAATATTAATGATTATGGAACCGGCAATTGGCAGCGGTTCCTCAGCAGGAAATATACTAATTAAATTAGGATAAAAATAGCTATTCCGGGTTCGGTTAACTATCAATATTAGCAATACATTTACAGACAAGGTCTTATTGCATAAAATATTTATCTTCGCCGTTCATTAACAAAGTACAAATATGAAACTGGAAGAACAAATACAACAACGAAGTGAGAATAAGTGTGAGTTATGCGGATCGGAAGACTCGCTGAGACTATACGAAGTTCCGCCAGTTAATGGAAGTACAACAGACAATACAATATTAATCTGCAGTAAATGCGAAGTGCAGCTGGAAAAGAAAGAAGAACTTGACAGCAAGCACTGGTTGTGTTTAAGCGGAAGTATGTGGTCGGAAGTTCCGGCTGTGCAGGTCGTTTCATGGAGGATGCTTAATCGTCTACGCAACGAAAGCTGGGCAATTGATAACCTGGATATGATGTATCTGGATGACGACCTTTTGGCCTGGGCAAAAAGCACGGGTGATCATGAGAATGATACAACAATAGATTTCCACAAAGACGCCAACGGAAACATTCTGCAGACCGGAGATTCAGTGGTGCTCACCAGATCGCTCGATGTTAAAGGATCTACTTTAAATGCGAAGATGGGTACGGTAGTAAAGAACATTAGAATAGTTGAAGATAACACAGACCAGATCGAAGGAAAAGTAGAAGGACAGCTGATTGTTATCCTGACCAAATATGTAAGAAAGCAAGGTTAGCCATGCTTATCGACGCAGAAGGCCTGCAATAAATGCGGGCCTTCTGTATAGTATACCGGACATTCGTTTATGGTGTGCCTGCCCTTCGCGGATGCCCGCTCACAGGACTTTTTTATCTTGATCAGTTCCTGAATTTATATTGCATAATTTAAGTAATATACTCCATATAGACAAGTACTAAATACAATCTGACGTAGTCCTGTCATAACGCATCATTTTAAGCTGTACTTTTGCGCCCTTATTATGATGAGCAAGTTAACACATAAAACAATCAAATCGAAGAATCAGGGGATGGCTACGCTGCTTGCATTCGCGCTGCTGCCGCTATCTGGCTTTGCCACCGATGTCTACATACCTTCACTACCTTCAATGGCTGCATCGCTACAGGTCAGCGACATACAGGTCCAGTTAACATTAAGTCTTTTTCTAATCAGTTACGGATTATCGCAACTATTTATAGGTAGTGTGCTGGATAGCTTTGGCAGATATAAGCTCAGTCTGATCAGTCTGCTGATATTTGCGGGAGCCAGTTTTGTAATTGCAACAACCCACCAGATTTACCTGATTTACCTGATGCGAATTATTCATGGTCTAACAGTGGGTACAATCGTTGTGGCTAAAAGAGCTTATTTCGTAGATTTATTTACCGGCGAAAAACTCAAACACTATTTAAGTTTATTTTCTATTATATGGTCTACAGGCCCGATTATAGCCCCTTTTATAGGTGGGTATCTTCAAACTTCTATGGGCTGGGAATCCAATTTTTATTTCCTGGGCGGTTTTGCCATCCTGCTGGCCATACTGGAATTTGTTTATAGCGGAGAAACGCTTAAACACGCTATGGAATTTAACCTGAAGAAGATCACATTGGTTTACGCCGACATGATCCGTACCTGGAGTTTTACACTGGGAATTATCATGCTTGGGCTTGCCTATTCGATGGTTATGATTTATAATATGTCTGGTCCTTTCATCATAGAACATCATTTCAAACTTTCTCCGATCATTGCAGGATACAGTTCACTATTCCTGGGATTTGCCTGGATGACGGGTGGTTTTATTGGCAAGGCAACTATCAATAAACCTTTCTTTAACAGACTAATCGTCAATGTATCTATTCAGGTTGTCTTTGTAGCACTAATGTGGATCAGCACGTTATATATAAACAACCTCTATACATTATTAGGCTTTGCATTTGTTATACACGTGGGTGCCGGTTTCACCTTTAATAATTATTTTACTTACTGTCTGAGTCAGTTTCCTAAAAATGCAGGAATTGCGGGCGGACTTACAGGCGGAATAAATTATGTTATTGTATCCATGATGAGTTATGGGATCATTTCATTATTACCGGCAAGTGACGAAAGAAACCTGAGTTACAGCTACATGATACTAATATTTATGTCACTGGTAATTATGTATGCAGTATTTAAACTCAACAGAATACAAATTAAAGCTATCTAGGCCCGTGCAACAGTATATATATAAGGATATTTTTAGAGGTAAAGCAAGAGAGTTATTAATCATCGGCAAAGAAGACAACACTGAGTACCGCATTTTTTGTGACGGCTCTTTACTGGGAATTCTTTTAAAGGATACAGTAAGCCAACCCGAGGCTAAGTGGACAACCGTTTACAATGTTCTGAAACCCATCGCAGGGCGTATCGGGCATTTTATTGATAGCCATTAATTGTATCAATTAAGCAAAAATGCTTTAGTTATTCGTTTGGCAAACTAATTGCATATGCGAATTACAAATTCGGCTCTATATGCATAAAAGTACAACGTTCCTCCTTTTTTTATTCATTTCTTATAACGCCAGCGCGCAAAATGCGAACAATGCGCTTAAAGTAAATAATGAAGTCCGGGACACGGCGAGGAAGAGAGATCTGATTGATATAGGTAAATCTATATTTCATATCAGAACTTCGCCTGCGCGTCAGGAAACCCCTAAGAAGGTTATGTTTTCTTTGCTTCCAATAGGTGCTACTGTGCCGGGGGGTGGCCGTGCGTTGATTACCTCCACCAGTGCGGGTTTTTATCTCGGGGATAGAAAAACTACCGATATTTCCAACGTTACTTTCACGCCCTACTGGAATTTCAAAAGCCGTTTCGGATTACCTTTACGTTCCAGTATCTGGCTTTCGGATAACTCCTGGAATATTCAGGGAGACACCCGTTTTCTCGTGTATCCGCAGTATACCTGGGGAATAGGTAGCGGCAAGGAAGATGAGAAAATGCTGGTCGATTATAAATATGTTAGGTTCTATCAGAGTGCTTTGAAAAGAATCAAACCTTTTCTTTACGTCGGTTTGGGTTACAATGTAGATTACTTTGTGAATATCAAAACACCAGAACAGCGCCTGCAGGAATTTTCAGGTTACGATGTCGGCACAGAACAAGGCAATAACTCCTTCTCTTCCGGAATTTCACTGAACGTATTATATGATACTAGAAACAGTTCAATTAACCCACTTCCGGGTGCCTACCTTAACTTGGTTGTGAGAAACAATCCTGTATTTCTGGGTAGTAAAACCAACTGGAAGTCACTTTATATTGATGCACGTAAATATATCCCCCTGAACACCAGACCTCACCAGCAAAATGTACTCGCCCTCTGGACTTATCTTTGGACCGGACTATCCAGCAATATCCCCTACCTTAACCTGCCTAGTATTGGTTGGGATCCATATAACAAATCGGGACGGGGAA
Organism: Pedobacter antarcticus; assembly: GCF_900103515.1. Taxonomy (NCBI): domain Bacteria; kingdom Pseudomonadati; phylum Bacteroidota; class Sphingobacteriia; order Sphingobacteriales; family Sphingobacteriaceae; genus Pedobacter; species Pedobacter antarcticus. The sequence goes on along the minus strand of NZ_FNGZ01000016.1, from coordinate 7,962 downwards.
TAGATCAGAATCGCTATCGTGGAAAGGGCTTATTTTATATGGAGGGAGAATACCGCAGGGACATTACAGATAATGGATTATTTGGTTTCGTAGTGTTTGCCAACGCAACCTCAGTGACAGAAGCCAATAATCAGTTTAAGAAGATTCATCCGGCAGCAGGTACAGGACTGAGAATAAAATTCAATAAGGCATCTAATACTAATATTGCGATAGACTACGGTTTCAGTAAAGGTTTCTCTGGCTTTCAGATCAATCTTGGAGAGGTTTTTTAACGACCATGAGTGTATAGCTGTCTTTCCCGGTTATAGTCTGATAAACCAGATCATAACCGATATAGTAAGAACTGAGCTGCTCATTAGAAATCTCGTCTATATTTTTCTTCTGTGCGCCACCCGCGATAATAGCAGCAACTAAGTTCTCCAGTTCTGCCTTACCTGGCAATTGATAATAAAGCTGGTTAACCATTTGGTTGTCTGCATGGAGACGGAACCAGGAAATCGCTTTTCCCTGTTCATTTTCGGCATTACCGAAGGCAAATGTTTTGTAAAGCTGGTTCTGCTGCTCTCCGGAAAGTTCAGGATGAAGAACCCAGTCTTTACTTTTTAGGGACTCATTAACTTTGAAAACAGTTTGTCCAATGTAGCCATTCAAATCTTCCAGGGCAAGATTCTGTGCCGAGGCTGTATTGAAATGAAAAACCCATAAAAACAAACAGGCTAAAAAATACTTCATAAGGCAAATATAAATATCTTTGCCGCCGATGGAAGATATCATATACAATTTTACTGTATCCTATGAAGGAGCAGAGATTCAGGTAAGAATTACCGAAACTGAAATTGACGAAGAAGTATTTTTTTATGTAGAAATACCCGGTGAAGAAAAATTTGAAATATTCTTGTCAGAAGATGATGAATGGGTAACCAATGACGAGAACGGACTTGAAGAAGACCTGATCCTATTAATTGGTGACAAATTTGAAAGCCTGCAGTCCTAAAGAACGGCCTAGCCGTTCTTATCTTTCTTGCGAATCAGCTTAAATTTGATATTCCCGTCATCGCCGTCCGTGGCCAGAATATGCACGACGATCCCTTTCATTCTTCTTTCTTTTATTTCTTTCTTATCTTGAATACCATCATCCTTTTTAGGATTTCTTAGCGGTACGTCCAAATAGATATTCGTTCCTTTACCCATCGAATAAACCCCTTCCAAATCTACATTCAGAATGCTTGAATTAATTTGCATAGGTTTAATAGTAATCAGATTACCCCGTACCAGAAAGTTGCCATGTAAATTGTCAAATGTAATATTATCAAGATCACGGAATGGAAATGCAAATTTACCGACGCTTTTCACCGCGTCGTAATTAAGCAGGGCCCCTCTTTTCAGGTCAAATTGTATATCCCCGTTCATAGATCCAGGTAACATCTTTCCCTGATTCGAGATATTTCCACTAAGATTAACTTTCGTAAAGAAATTACCTTTCAGGTTTTTATAGGTCGGACTTTTCAGGCCAAAATTATCAAAAGCATAAAAGAAACTTCGGATATTTACGTTGTCAACCACCGAATTCAGCTTAAATTTATTCCCGCTGCCCTGCTGCGTTAAACTCCCATTCAGACGAATTGCACCTCCCCCATGTTTCATAGTTACATTCTTAAGCTCAAGACCTGTTTCTGAAAGAAAAACGTTGGCATTCATACCCGTGCCGATAAACTTCCCATAATGAACCTGGTCAACTTTCATCTCGATTTCAGCTTTGCCTTTCTCCAGCATCTCGTTCATCTGATCCTTGAAATTTGAATTCTTTTTAGCTTTAGCAACCGGTTTCCTGCCCTTTCTGCTACCCAGAAATCCCATAAATTCTCCAAGATGTATCTGGGGACTGTACATCTTCCATTTTAACAGGGTTTTTTCGGGAGCGTTATAGTACAGATTCATGAAGTTGGCAATACTGCCGTCCATATTAATTATACTTTTTCCGGTTTGTAGGCGGATATCACGTATAAATAGATCATTTCCTTTAAAGTCCAGCGTTATGGAAGTATTCTTAAAATTGACATTTCTGGGTACATAACTCACATCTGCATTCTTTACACTGACCAAACCGGTAACTACTGGTTTGACCAATTTAAAATCTACAATATCTGCACTATAATGCAAGGCTAAGTCTGCGCTTCCCTTCGTAAATTTCAGAATATCCTCTCCAACAACAGGATTTAGTTTAGTAACCTCAAACTTAGAGCGGAAAGTACCCGTAGCTATCGGCTTATCCAGGTTATGAATAAAAGCTGTATCGATTGTAAATGGCATGTCTTTATATTTCCCGGAAAAACGATAAAGCTTAATAGCCGAATTAGCATCGGTGAAACCCTTTCCGTTAATAAAATTATTGGTAAACACGCCTGCAAAATTACAGTCTTCTACTGCGCCACCAGGACTGGTTAATTTGTTATCCTTCACAGATGCATTTACCAAAATTGAAGGATCGCCCGCTCCCATATTGCCAGATATAATACATTTTACATTTATCGGCTTCTCCAGGTTAAACATATTTAGTTTGGCGGTAATATTCGGTGCAAGCAAAGCAGAAGCATTACGCCATAAAATGCCGTTAGCTTCTATATTGATTGCAAAATCTACAGGATCACTTTTGATATTAAACTTCGCACCTATGACAAACGGGTCTTTGCCGATGTTTAACTTATTTGGCTCCACGGTAAGGATACCGGTGCTGTTGCTGTACGAAATATCCATTTTACCTTCCAGCACTTTATCTTTAATAAAGGATCCGCGTTTGGTATTAAAAGCCAGACTTCTGACGAGTGTTTTTAATTTAATATCTGCTTTCCAGCCCGAAAATGGATAGTCAACTTTACCGCTGAATTCATCAACGGCAAACAGAAACAATTTGTTCCCCTTTCTGTTATCCAGAATAAAACGGACATTGTTTAAATCAAAACGTCTAATCTCTGCCGGAGATGACTTATCTTCTTTAGTTCTGGTCGTATCTTTAGTGGATTTAAATATCGATGTGTTACTGTATCCGGTGCTGTCTGTATAGAGATAAATCTCAGCATCATTGATATATATCCTGCGAATTTCAACAGTCCCTTTTAACAAGGCCAATGCGTTAACAGAAACAGAAAGATCCTTCGTATTTAAGAAAGTATGTTTATGAGTGTTCCATAGACTATCTTTAAGTTCCACATCTGATAATTTAACGGAAACACCGGGGAAACCCTTTAAAAAACTTGGCTCCATACCACCTACTGTTAAAGTACCGTTCAGACTTTTATTCAGCTCTTTCGTGACCGAAACCAGGAGTTCTTTTTTATGAGAACTTACGTAAATGCCAAGGCCAATGAACACAACGATAATCAATAAAATAAGGGCAGTAAATACCTGCAGGACACGTTTTAACCAGATTGGCATAGAGTAGGCGTAAATTATTTAATGATAAACATTTGACAGGAGAATTTGTTTTTGGCCTGTTTCTAAAGTATTTTTATACTAAAATAGAAGAATATGAACAATTCTAATATAATCCAATCGAGAATAAGAAAATTTATGCTTACCGTGGCAGGCATATCCGGATTATTGACTTTTAACCCGGAAGCAGGCTCAGCGCAGACGACGGTGAAGGGAAAGCCGGTAGAACAGGTGGATTTCCAGCAGGACAAGTTCGGGCGGATCTTCTTCCCGGTAAAGATTAGCAAAGACACTGCAACTTTATTGTTCAGTACATTCGGAGAACCTGTACGTCTGAGTTCCTATTTTCAGAAGACGGAAGAGCTATTTCCTGGCTGGGAATACATGACGCAGACGGACCGAAACGGGAAAAGCCATAGAAGGCTCATATTTAATCTGCCTAAGATGGAGATTGGCAAAACCAAAGTCAGATCACTGCCTGTACTGGTTAACTATGCATTTCCAGATTCACTGGTTACCGGATCTACCGGCACAAAAATGCTCAGCAGATATAACTGGAGCATAGATAATGATAATAAGAAGCTGGCTTTCTCTAAAGGTGCCTTTCTGCCTTCTAATGAGTTCACTGCTATCCCCTTTGCCAAAAACACTGCACCGCAGGTCTCTGTGGGAATTGATGGTATTATAGAAGACTTCAAACTGGATCTGGGTTCTGGTGCGTCCTTTCAGGTAAACACAGAAAGTCCGCTTGGCCAGGCCCTGCTGAAAAAATATCAGCCACGCCCCCGCGTTACACTCACCTCTACAGTACATGCAAGAAAACTCGTAGATACAATCTATAAAATACAGGTACCGGAGTTACAGTTTAACGGTTTAACTCTTAAAAATCAACAAATTACACTCAGCACAGCTTTCCCCCACCATCTGGTTGGTGCGGCATTCCTGAATCAATATAATATTGTCATTAATCACTCCGGCAAAAGAAAAACAGGAAACAGCTTCATCTTAGAGGAAAGAAAAAAATCTTAAATCCAGTTCTAAAGAACCCGCATTGAACTATTCATGCGGGTTCTTTTTTATCCGGTGGAAGCTGTCCAGCCAAAAACGCGCAGGCCTGCGAAGCAATAAAATGGCAGGGAATTGAATTTCACCTTAAAACAGAATTTTATGAATATTGCAATCATTGGAGCCACAGGATTTGTAGGTTCAGCCATTTTAAACGAAGCATTAAACAGAGGCCATCAGGTTACAGCGCTGGTCAGAAACCCTGGAAAATTAAGCGTACACCACGAGCATTTGAAAATTGTTAAAACTGACATTCTTAACATCGGACAGGTAAAGGATGCATTATCGGGTAATGACGCAGTAATTAGCGCTTACAATTCCGGATGGTCTAACCCCAATATTTATGATGATTTTATCGCGGGGTCTAAAGCTATACAACAAGGTGTCAAAGAATCTGGTGTGAAGCGGCTTATTGTTATCGGTGGTGCAGGCAGCCTTGAAATTAAACCTGGATTACAGCTTATCGATACTCCTGATTTCCCGGAAGCCTACAAACCAGGTGCATCTGCAGCAAGAGACTATCTGAATATCATCAGACAAGAAAACGAACTGGACTGGACTTATTTCAGCCCGGCACCTGAAATGAATGTAGGCAATCCTGGTACCAGAACCGGAAAATACAGAACATCGAAAGATACTCCCGTTTTTGATGAACACGGCCGGAGCAAGCTTTCAGTAGAAGATTTAGCTGTGGCAGTACTGGACGAGCTGGAAAAACCGGCTCATATCCGTGAGCGCTTTACAGCAGCATATTAGCCTCACATTCTTCGAAAATCCATTTTTTATTCATTTAACGAATATTATATAACACAAGGCGGAACATTTTGCAGTGTCCACATAAAACGTCGACTAGGGTTCAAGCGAAATGTTCCATTTTTTATATTTAATCCTGAACACGACTTCTGTCAAAACTTGAATAATTATACCTACAAATATTTAACAATCAGATAGTTATAGTTTAGTTTCCATTTACACTTAATGGAACAATTAGCTTATTTCTATTATAAAAAAACGTGTTTCTAAGCATATAATTGGGCAAAGGATGGGCTTTAGATAGGCCAACCCCGGTAAAAAATGGGCCAACTAAGACCGACACCAGCACAAGACCCGAACAAGGCTGTGACCAGGTACATTTTAGTCTTGCAGGAGTCGGATTCGACTAAAAATCTCAATTATCGTCAGCGACCTTACCAATAACACATAGTCTTGTGGGTATCATGTGGGTTTCATGTGGGTATGTTGTAGGGTTCATGTGGGTTTTACAGGAGCAACAGTAACAGCTCACCCCATCAAGACCCGAACAAAACACGGACAATACTCCAATTGATAGTTATCGATGTCTTATCCTTGTCTTATCCTGAAATGGCTATACAGTTTACTGAATTAATTTTAGATAGACTATACACGCAAATTTGTTATTCCTATTCAATTATACAAGTTGCTCTTTTTTTCTTTGAATCTAGAAAATCTGCAAGGTGGCATCATCATTACGATGATTGCAAAATAAGATTTGTAACGTTCGGGTCGGCTTCGGGTCAACATCGGGTTGGGCTCAATAAAAGTTCGGGTTCCAGTCGAACAAGGCTAAAACCTGGTACACGCAAGACCCACACAAAACACAGGCAATACTCCGATTAATAGTTATTATAATAGCCGGGCATTAACAGTGAAAACCGGGTAGCTCCCTACTTTTCAGGCCAGGTAAATATTTGTGCAGGCAAATTTGTTCGATTAAATAAATTTGCAGTGCTTTGTTAAACCTTAACAAGTCTAAATAAGGCACTCCTATAAATAATGACAAAATTTCGAAAGGCTACGCAACAAATACATCTCTGGCTCGGCCTGGTAACTGGTTTAATCGTATTCATAGTTAGCATAACAGGCTGTTTATTTGTGTTTCAAAAAGAAATATCCGATCTGGTTCATAAAAAGACATTCTTCATACAACCTCCTGCCCAAAAGACTCAGTTGCCATTCAGCTACCTGCTGAGCCAGGCTTCAACCGCATTGGGAAAAGATAAAGCCATAAATTATACTGTGACCTATAAAGATCCGGCAAGAGCATGGGAGTTCATGACTTATAAAGCGGGTGACCCGAAGGCACTTACTTATTTCGGATCCTTAGCACATTATGAATCGATATTCGTCAACCCATATGACGGAAAGATAACCGGTCACTATGATTATAAATATGACTTTTTCAATATCATTAAATATCTTCATTGGGGACTGTTATTGAATCCGGATTATGGGCAATATATTGTTGGATACAGCACCTTAATCTTTGTTTTCATGCTGATTACGGGAATAATCTTATGGTGGCCAAAAAAATGGAGCAAAACCAACATCAAGAAGAGCTTTACGATTAAATGGGGTGCCAGCTTTAAAAGACTGAATTACGACCTACATAATGTACCCGGTTTCTACACTATGTTTATCACACTAATCTTAGCGTTATCGGGACTGGTATATGCATTACCCTGGTTTCAAAAAACGGTTTACGTAATTGCTGCCCGTACTTTTGAGCAGCCTGAAATTAAGTACGAGGTATCTACCCCCGCTCCTTTTACAGGAAAACCATTAGACAGAATATTTATCGAATCACAAAAGTTATTTAAAGAAACAGACCGAATTGCAGTCAGTCCGCCACTCAGTGAGGAAGCAGCAGTTTTTGTTACCGGACTACGCGGCAAAGAAGTGTATTACGACTTTGATGTACTGCAGTTTGACCAGTATTCCGCCAAATTATTAAATAGGAGAAATTACGATGAAATGAATGCCGGCGAAAAATTATCGGCAATGAACTACGATATTCATGTGGGCGCAATTTTAGGCCTGCCCGGCAAAATCCTAGCACTAATTGGGGGACTTGTAGCTGCTAGCTTACCCGTATCAGGCCTGATGATCTGGCTGGGAAGAAAGAAAAAGAATAAAAAACAGAAATAGATTTGCAATTGAAATTCTATTTTCTATCTTTGCAGCCCCGCAAGGGAGAAACGGACCGGTAGTTCAGCTGGTTAGAATGCCGCCCTGTCACGGCGGAGGTCGCGGGTTCGAGTCCCGTCCGGTCCGCAAAAAAAAGTAGTAAAACATTCAAAAGCCTTTAATCACACGATTAAGGGCTTTTTTGATTTAAAGAATCTCCCGAAATATTCAATTTTTGGATCAAATCATAAACTTGTGGAGTAGGTATTAAATTTCTAGTTTTGGGTTTGATATTTTCTTAGTTCATGCAAGAGGGTTACGATTCTTTAATAAGCTTACTATTACCCAGTTCGGGTAACTGACAGGTTCCATGTTCAGAAATTAGCAACTGAAGCGCTGCAGGAGATGCGCATAAAATACCGATGGAAAGCTTTAGATGCAGAAAATGAAGCTATTGACCAAGCCAGAAAATCCAAGACCAGCTTTCGAGCTGAGGTACTATCAATCGGAGATACACTGAAGCAACTACTGGCCAGAAGCCGG
>NZ_FNGZ01000006.1:0-241005 GCF_900103515.1 Pedobacter antarcticus | reverse complement strand
AAAATGCCATTGCAGAAAGGGTAAACGGGATACTAAAATCAGAATTTGATTTGCATAGCTCAAAAGTTGGTTTTAGGGAAACTACCCAAAAGATAAGAGAAAATATCCAAACCTATAATCAATTAAGGCCCCATGCTAGTTGTGATTATCTAACTCCAGAGCAGGCACACCTGAAACACGGGCCATTGAAAAAAAGATGGAAACCTAAATGGTGCAAACCAAATGAAAAGCAACTTGTATAATTGATACAGGAATAACAAATTTGCGTGTATAGTCTATCTAAAATTAATTCAGTAAACTGTATAGCCATTTCAGGATAAGACACAAAAGCAATCTCCTCCTTGCCTTGTTCGGGCCATGTTAGAGTCTTGGTTTACCGTTGGTTTAGGTTAACCCAGTGTTGACCCGAGTTTTAAGGGGGTTGACCCGATGTTGTTCGAAGAAAGATGGGTCAACCTTATTTAACGATAATGAAAATAGCTTGGATTGTAAAGGAAAACTAGAGTAATAGCCTCTCAATCATGCTGTTCACTCTTTTTAGTTCTGAAACTGTAAATCAGATAAAAAAGTGCCGGCAAAATAAAAACACTACCGATTAACAGTGCCCAGCCCAGACCTGCAATGGTCTTATACTGCCCCTGATGAGTTAAAAGGCTCAGATTTTCGCCGCCTTTTAGTAAAACAATATCTGGAAAGTGGCTATAGGTTGCCGCAAAAAGAATCATACTTACCTGAAAGCCAGCAAAGAACCGGAGTATAATTGCATGCCCCTTATTCAATTCGATGAAAGTAAGTATTAAGGAGATGGTAGCCAGTATCAGAGCGATTACGCCTGGATAATCACTAAAAATCCAATCCAGCAATGGGATATTCTCTGCATAGGCAGCCATAAACACCAGTGTACCAGCTCCCATAACGACAAAGATTACCCGCCTGGCTTTTCTAATAAATAAAGCACGGTCGTCAGGATGTGTGGTTTCACCAATAATGAATATAGTTGCCAGATAGGCGCATATTGTTACGGTAAAAAGTCCCACACTCAGTGAGAACCAATTCAGCCAGCTAAAGATATAGGCAGATACAAAGTCTGCAGCCTGAAGATCTATCTGACCAGAGACCGAACTGGCCGCAATAATCCCCAGAAAGAAAGGAGTAACCACACTGGATATCACAAAAATAGGTGTATACACCTTCTGCATCCCGTCTTTTACTGCATCATAATTTCTAAAAACGAAGGCTGTTCCTCTGGCGATAATACCCAGCAACATACAAACAAGTGGAATATGAAGGTAGACAGAGACAGTGGTATAGATCTTTGGAAAACCAACAAAAAGTATAACAATCACAATAATCAGCCACATATGATTTGCTTCCCAGACCGGCCCGATAGCTTCATACATATTTCTTCGGGTACGGTGCCTGTTCTTTTTTGAAGTAAAAAGCTCCATGATTCCTGCGCCAAAATCAGCCCCGCCCAGTAAGATGTATAATAAAATGGCTGTCCAGAGAAAAACAATAACTACATATACCATGACTTAAGAATTGTTTGTTTGAGATGAGGAATCATATAATTTACCGACCATAGTAATTTGTCTATATAATAATACACTGACAATCACGGCTAAAGAGATGTAAACAGCAGTAAACAGATAAAATGAATACGCAATCCCTGGCATTGGCGTTACTGCATCTGCCGTACGCATTACGCCATGAATAATCCAGGGCTGCCTGCCGACCTCTGTTACAGTCCAACCGGCTTCTAAAGCAATATATCCCATAGGAGTAGCGATTACGAAAAGACGTAAAAGCCATTTACTATCCAGCCAGTGCTTCTTCTTTACTAAAGCATAAAAATAGATCAGAGCCAGGCCAAGCATGAGCATTCCAAGACCTACCATGAGTTGAAATGCATAGTGTGTGATCGCTACAGGCGGATGGTCCTCCACCGGAATACTATCCAGACCTTTTACCTCTCCGTTAAAATCTCCTGTGGCCATAAAACTAAGGGCTTTTGGAATTTTGATCGCATACTTTACTGTTTTATTTTCTACATCAGGTATGCCTCCGATAATTAACGGAGCGCCTTTTTCAGTATGAAAATGCGCTTCCATTGCCGCCAGTTTTGCAGGCTGTCTGCCGGCAACGTCTTTTGCCGAAATATCGCCGCTGACAGGCTGCAGACAGGCGGCAATAGTAGCAAATATTGCCGCAATTTGAAATGCCTTGCGATGAAACAGTACGTTCTTTCCTTTCAAAATCATTAACGCATGCACTCCCGCCACCGCAAACCCGGTAGAAACAAAGGCAGCGATACACATATGCAGGGCCTGCGAAAACCAGGCATCATTGAACATCGCCTTAACAGGATCGATATTCAGGTATTGTCCGTCTATAAAATCGAAACCGGCAGGACTGTTCATCCAGGCATTAGCGGCAACCACCAGAATTCCGGAAAGTAATCCACTGACACCGACTATCACACCAGTAAACCAATGAAACCAGGGATGGAATTTGTTCCAGCCATACAGATAAAATCCAAGCGCTATTGCCTCAATAAAAAAGGCCGTTCCTTCCAGAGAAAACGGCATTCCAAAAATCGGACCGGCATGCTCCATAAAACGGGGCCATAACAAACCCAGTTCAAAGGATAGTACTGTGCCTGAAACTGCCCCTGTCGCAAAGAAAATTGCGACACCTTTACTCCAGGCTTTGGTGACGTCCAGGTAAACCGGATCCTTCCTTTTCAACCAGAAATAATGTGCGGTACACATGAAGAATGGCATGACCATACCAATACAGGAGAAAACGATGTGAAAGCCCAGAGAAAAGGCCATCTGAAGTCGGGCAGCTAAGAAATCTTCCATAAAGGCAAAAGTAAGAGTTATACCGTTTCAAAGCAGATTTAACACAATAGAATTGCCCTTGAAATGTAATATTCTGACCAGTTACCGCCCATATTAAATAACCGGTTTATTACTAACCGGCGGTACTATCAGTTCTTTGTTTGCACCCGGTCTTACAATCATCCTTAAGGACTGGTCCCGTGTAAAATAAGCAACCATCCAGTTATATAAAGTTTTGATCTGATTCCTGGAATTGATTAATGAAATGAGGTGAATAAACAGCCACATGAGCCAGGCTATAAAACCACTAAAAAACATTTTAGGTTTTGGAAGGTCAGCTACCGCTTTGTTACGGCCGATAATAGCCATAGACCCTCTATCATGGTAGGCAAATGGTTTCTTTGGCTCAGATTTAGAAATGCGTACCAGGTTCTTACCAAGATTGTCGGCCTGTTGCATAGCAACCTGCGCCAGTTGAGGATGGCCTTGTGGGAAATTACTATCTGTCAGTTGTATACAGGTATCTCCAAGTGCATATATATTATCCGTTCCCTGTATCAGGTTAAATGCATCTACCTGTAAACGTTTCCCTTTACCATACGCCTCTGCCGGAACCCCTTTAAAAACCATAGCAGTTACACCTGCGGCCCAGATCAAATTTTTAGTAGTAATTGTCTCCCCGTTAGCAAAATGAACCTGATCGTCAACAAAGTCTTTAACCATCATATTCAGTTTCACCTTCACGCCCATTTTCAATAAGGCATTATAAGTGTATTGTTGAGATTTTTCGCTCATCGGCGTCAGTACGGCAGGCAGGCCATCTACAAGATAAATTTCCCCGCCAGAACCAGAAAGTTCCGGATAATCTTTAGCGATGATATGCTTTTTCATCTCCGCGAACATACCCGAGATCTCTACCCCTGTAGGGCCACCGCCTGCAACGACAACAGTAAGCAATTTTTTACGCTCAGCAGGATCCTGAGTCCGGGAAGCCAGCTCTAATCTTTCCAGCAGCGTATTACGCATTTGCAATGCGTCCGAAAGCGTTTTCATGGGTATGGCATGCTTTGCCACGCTTTCCATCCCGAAATAATTCGTTTCGCAGCCGGTAGCGAGTACGAGTATATCATAACTGACTTCTCCTGTTGAAAACATCACTTTGTTTTGTTCTGGAAAAACCTCCTGCAACTCACCCATCCAGAATTGAATATTATCTTTCCCTCTCAGTAATTTACGGAACGGGTAACTGATGTTAGAACTTTCGAGATAGCCTGTAGCTACCTGATAAATGAGTGGAGGAAAGAAATTGTAATTGTTTTTGTCTGCAAGTATAACTTCAAAATTGGTATGTCCGGCAAGCTGTTTAGCCAAATTTACACCAGCAAAACCGCCTCCAATAATTAGAACTCTTTTTTTATTCTGATCCATTATATATAGCTATATATGATTTTAAAACTAAAACAGAATTGTACCGGTGATGTTTTCAAATAGACTATTATTTCAGCATGGCACCAGAAATATTGCAAAAATAACTTAATTTGTATCAAATGAGCGACAAAGATCTTCAACCCCTGAATACCTTCACCAAGGGTAAATATGTGTTTACCGGTAATCTCCAGGAACGTCTCCTGACAGACAACCCCGTACCGGTCATATGGGCCGATGGTCTGCGCATGCATTTATCGGATGGTAAACAGGTGGGCGATAGCGGCCAGTTTCCCGTAAGTGACCTGATTTTAAAATCTTCTGTTTTTTTGGAAGATGATGGCAGGAAACTAGAGGCTCATAAACTATATACCTGGCCGGCAAATCTTGGAATCACAAAAGACTGGACTGCTGCAAAAACCAGTTTTCTGCAGGAGTTTGTTTTAAATTTCCCAATCGAGATCATCACTGTACATCCTGAACAGGGGCTCACCTGGAAATTTATTACGCCAGAACAGTTTAAGAAATTCCCTGAAAACTTCGAAGCTAAATCAGCGTTCAAGGACTTCTTTGCAAATCCGGAAACATATTTCTTTTTAAGGAGACCTCTTCAGGATCCTAAATAATTCAGACCGGTAAACGCGTATTAAAAATAACGTTCGAAGGTTAACCCGTAACTAAACATCAGGTTCTCCCTGTCGGTACGGGAGATTCTATTATATTGAAAAGCAGTAGTCAGACTAAGCCATCTATTTAATTTAAAAGCGATACTGGAAACGGATTTGAAAGTGTAGTCATCTTTGTCGTTCAATGACGGCTGAAAGAAGGAAGAACTATTTAGCTCAATCAAATTTCTGTAGATATATTTCCCGGTTAAACGCAGAGAGTTACGCCAGGTATGATAGATTTCCCTGTCGATATCATTTAACATCAGGTCGCTGGAATCGAAAAGGATTCCATCACTCAGATTCAGATAGGCATTATCAGAATCGATAAAACTATAGGCTATCCCTGCGCCGGCCAGCAATTGATTATTAATTTTAAGAGACTTGCTGGTATTATAATTTACAAGGCCCCAGAAAAAAGTTCGTGGAAAACCTTTGTACAAGTTAAAATCCAGTGCTGATGAATAATCATTGTTAGTCAGCTTGCTGTCTTGCTTACCGTAAATCCAGGTATTGTTCCAGTTCAGACTATATGATTTTTTCCTGACACCTATCTTGGCAGCATTGTTAAGCAGCCAGGACTGACCGTCGTTGGTTTTATTGAATGCACCTGTACTAGTATACCGGATCTGGTAAGCTGTACTATCCGTAAACTGTGCAGAAGCACTCGCGGTAAAACATAAACCTATATACAAGAGAATCTTCAGTTTCTTTATCATTTCGCTTACCCGGTAACTCCCAGGCTTTCCGGTTTTCTTTACATAGCTGGCCTCAGGCCGAATTCTGATTAAAATAATTTAACAATACGTATAACCAGATTGTTTGCAGACCCCGGAAAATCGACAACACGATATTGTATTGTCAGAATACGGTCATACATAAACATCAAACATCTGATGTTTAAGATTAACCCTACCTTTGAAACATCAGACGTTTACATATGCAGCCAAGAGTTAAACTTTCAGATAAAGTCATCGCCTCCATCAGGGAGGACATTGCATCCGGCAAACTAAAAAAAGGTGAAAAGATTCCAGCCGAACCGGAGTTAATGGAGCTCTATGGCGTTGGCCGATCCACGATCAGAGAGGCTATTAAAACACTCGCCATCGCCGGAACTCTAAAAGTGCAACAGGGCTCAGGTACATTTGTAACCTCCCTTCCCCGTAATGAAACCCTTTCACAACGATTGAGACGCGCGGAATTCCAGGAAATTAATTCTGTAAGGCTTATGCTGGAAAAGGAAATTATCAGGCTTGCTTGCCAGAATTACACCTCAGCAGATCTGGAGCAGATCCGCTTGCATCTTCAGGAACGGGGTCTGGCGATACAGAACCAGCAGCAGCAGAAATGTGCAGACGCAGATATAGCTTTTCATATCTCCATAGCCAAAGCGTCCGGAAACAAGGTTCTTACCGACCTATACCAAAGTTTCACGCTGGTCATCAGAGATTTTTTCAGTAAAAGAAAAGAAGAAAACATGAAGCATTTCGAAAATAGTCATCCGATGCATCAGAAGCTGGCGGCCGCAATTGCTGCCAGAGACCAGAAAATGGCTGAAGAGGTAACTCAATATATATTAGAAAATAATTACTAGAAAACATGACCATACTAACTTTCACCCTGATCCTGCTGGCAGGTGCTTATCTCGCCGGACTCGCCGGCTCATTAACCGGACTCGGCGGTGGCGTGGTTATTATCCCGCTACTTACACTTTTTTTTCACGTAGACATCCGTTACGCTATTGGTGCAGCCCTTGTCGCCTCAATCGCGACCTCATCAGGTTCGGCGAGCGCTTACGTTAAAGAAGGTATAACCAATGTCAGACTGGGCATGTTCCTGGAAATAGCTACTACAGTGGGTGCAGTTGCAGGTGCTATCATTGCAGTCTATACACCTGTAAATACTGTAGCGATAGTCTTTGGTGTAATGCTCATCTTCTCTGCATCCATGACGCTCCGCAAAAAGAACGAACAAATCCTGACTGAGGGAAGCAGAATGAGTGACATTCTAAAGTTAAACAGCACCTATCCAAGCCCAGAAGGGCCGGTTCCCTATAAATTAAAGCACATTGGTCGCGGTTTCTCAGTTATGACTATCGCCGGTGTTCTATCTGGTTTACTAGGTATAGGTTCCGGTGCCCTAAAAGTGCTGGCCATGGATACCGCCATGCGCGTCCCTTTTCGCGTAAGTACCACAACCAGTAATTTCATGGTTGGGGTTACCGCAGCGGCAAGTGCAGTTGTTTACTTACAACGCGGATATATCGATCCGGGAATCGCATTTCCCGTTGTTATTGGTGTACTGGCAGGTGCCATAACCGGGAGTAAGATACTGATGAAGATTAATGTAAATGCGCTGAAATTGATTTTCAGTATTGCAATTACACTGATCGCAATTAATATGATTTATAACGGCTTCAACCATAAATTCTAAACCATGAAAGCACAGATTAAAAAGAAATTGACAGATTACGATATGCAGCAGCTTATCGGTCAGGTGTTACGGGTTGGCGTTATTCTTTCCGGAACTATAGCCGGCATTGGCGGAATTTGGTATTTATTCCAGCAGGGCTCCGGCACACCTCACTACGGTACTTTTACCGGAGAGCCTGCCGGATTCACCAGTCTGACTGGTATTTACAAAGGTATATTAACAGGAAGTGCTGCTGAAATTATTCAGCTGGGTGTCGTTATTCTGATTGCAACGCCGATTATCCGGATTATATTTTCACTTTTTTCCTTCATACTGGAAAAGGATGGGCTATATGTGATAATCACGCTGATCGTATTAAGTGTAATTCTTTTCAGTATGTTCGGCGGATTAAAGGTTTAGACCGCGGAATTAATTGTATTTGGTTGTTTACTGCGGTACGAGATAAAAACACCGGTCGCTACCAACCCGATCACACCTTCGATAAGTACTGCAGGCCTTGGGCCAATCAGATGCGCAACCCAGCCGATTAACAGACTGCCTATCGGGAGCAGGCCCTGGTAAGCCATAATATAATAGCTGATAGCACGTCCACGCATCTCCGGGGCCGCATGAGTTTGGATATACGTGTTAATTGCTGAGGTCTGCGCCATCATTCCTAATCCTGAAACAGCCATAAATAATAAGGCAAGCGGCAACTGGGGAGCATAAGATAAAAGCAACAGGCTAATTCCAAAAATCCCTCCGGCTACGGCGATCAGCTTCATCAAAGTATTTGTGTTTTTCAGATTGGCCATATATATCGCACTCAGCACAGACCCGATACCAGCTGCACTTTCGAACCAGCTGAAGGTACGGGCATCACCGTTAAAAATGTTTTTAGCAAAAACGGGCATCAGCGTATTAAAAGGAATCACAAATAAGCTGGTAATACCGATCATGATAATCATACTGCTCAACTCTTTATCACCGGAAACATAACGAAAACCCTCTTCTAGCTCTTTCCATATACTTTTCTCTGTATGCTGAATTACAGGCGCTTTAAGATTCATCAAAAATAAGCATCCCAGTACAGGGATATAACTCAGAAAATTACCGATAAAACAAAAATCTGTTCCGAAAGCACTTAATATAATTCCCGCAACGGCCGGCCCGGCGATCCTTGCAAAATTATTCATCGTTGTGTTCAATGCAATTGCATTGGGAAGGTCTCCGGGGTCATCAACAAGCTCTACCATCATTGACTGGCGGCAGGTCATATCAAAAGCATTAATAATACCCTGCACCAGACTAAGCAGAATGATCAGCAGAATATTGTGAAATCCAAAAAAAACTATACCAGCAAGCGCGCCTGCCTGAAGCATCGAAATAATCTGAGTGATTACCAGAATTTTATACCGGTTATGACGATCTACCAGACTCCCCGCATAGGGAGACAAAAACAAAGATGGAATCAGACTGACAAAACCCACTACCCCTAAAAGGATCGCCGAACCAGTCAACTGATAAACAAGCCAGCTGACCGCTGTTTTTTGCATCCAGGTTCCGATCAGAGAGATTGATTGTCCATAAAAGAAGAGTTTAAAGTTTGGTGATCTGAGTGAACGGAAAAGAGTCATTGTGTATATTTTCTTATTGTGCCAAATTTCGGCATTCGGAATATATTTGTAAAATTGATTGTTTTAATGATATTGATTAGTTTTACTAATCAATTATGGAGATCAGACAGCTCGGATATTTTATAAAAGCAGCAGAAATGCTTCACTTCACAGCCGCTGCAGAAGCATGCTTTGTGACCCAGTCTACGCTTTCGCAACAAATCAAACAATTAGAAGATGAACTGGGCCTTCTCCTGTTTGACCGGATTGGAAAACAAGTCCGGCTAACTGAGGCCGGAAGTGTATTTTTACATCATGCAAAACAGATTATTCTGGATATTAAGAAATCTAAACAGGCCATTTTTGAATTAGCAAATCTGGTTAACGGAGAGTTGAAAATAGGTGTTACTTACGCCTTTAGTTCGCTCCTTTTACCGGCACTTGGCCCCTTCTCAGCTCAGTATCCCGGTATTAGAATTCATGTAGAGTACGGCACTGCAGGAGAACTGGAGAATAAACTCCGTACAGCAGACCTAGATATTATTCTTGCTTTTCACGAACAATCGGACAACATGGGTCTGGAAATGGAGCCGCTGTTTTCATCGCGGATTATGATGGTTACTTCCCGCAGAAACCCTGCTGCACTGCTTAAAAAGATTTCTTTGAAGGAATTGGGGAAACTGGAATTAATCCTTCCCAGTAATGGCTTCAGTTCGAGAGACCTGCTCAACGAAATTTTCAGAAAGAATCAAATTATTCCCAATATCAAAATAGAGATGAATGATATACACAGTCTGCTTTCAATGGTTGAAAAAGGAAACTGGTCAACAATAATCAATGAAAAAGTAGTAGGCAACTGGGCGTCTCTTTGTGCGGTTCCGATAACCGGCAAAGAGTTGCATAAACAGGCTTTCATCTTATGGCAGAAAGGTGTATACAGGAAAAGAGCTGCTGTATTATTTGTAGAAGAGCTGATGAAAGTTTATAAAGGGGCTCCAAAAAAGCCCCTGATATCAGACTTGTAATGATAGGCGATATTGAAAAATATCTTCTACAGAAACTACTGTCGATGACTGCTTTCTGGCAAATAAGGAAATTTCAGGTAAGCGCGCCATTGTTCCGTCTTCATTAGTCAGTTCGCAAAGTACAGCCGCTGGTTTAAGACCGGCAAGTATCATCAGATCTATACTGGCTTCGGTATGACCTCTTCTCCCAAAAACCCCGTCTGCATTGGCACGAAGTGGAAATATATGGCCTGGTCTTGATAAATGCTCAGCTTCTGCATTATCTGCAACTGCTGTTCTTATAGTCTGTATTCTGTCGGCTGCAGAAACACCAGTTGTGACACCTTCTTTTGCCTCAATAGTAATAGTAAAAGGGGTATGAAACTTACTGGTATTTACCTGCACCATTGGGTGAAGTTCCAGCCGATCTGCGTGGTCGGCAGTCAGACACAGACATACGATACCGCTGCACTCGCGGATCATCAGGGCCATATCTGAAACACTCATGTTCTCTGCGGGAAAAATCAGATCACCTTCATTTTCTCTGCTCTCATCATCTACAACAAGGACCCCTCTCCCTGCCTTAAGGCTTTCAAGGGCATTTTCAACTCTCTCCTTATAATTATTCCCGAATAATGACAGTTCATTGTGATCTTCCATAAAAAATATTAATTGTGATTACGGCTGCAAAGGTGAAGATTAAACTGTTCATTTCAAATTAAAGAAATCATTCCCTGATTTTTCAGGCAGGGAAGGTCAGATAAAACCGGGTGCCTTTGCCCAAAGTGCTTTCCAGACGGATTTTACCATGCTGAATATCCATGAAATCTTTACACAATACCAGCCCCAAACCGATCCCTTTTTCCTGGTTAGTACCAAAAGTATTCTCGGACTGCAGGCGGAAGAGGCTCTTAATCCGGTCATCGGCAATGCCAATACCGGTATCAGAAATACAGATTATGCAGGTGCCTCCATCCTGGGACTCTTCTGCTTTAATCTGAATGAGCCCTCCCGAAGGGGTAAATTTGATGGCATTGTTCAACAGGTTCCTGATAACCAATTCCAACATATCCCTGTCTGCGGTTAACCGCATTTCTTCTGGCACAGACGCCTCTATGGTAATATTTTTTTGTGCAGCCAGGCTTCTTTTAAGTGCCAGCGTTTCTTTAATCGCCTCTGCCAAAAAGATTTGCTGCAGTTTGACATGGATACCTTCCATCTGACTTTTGCTCCATGCCAGGAGGTTTGTCAATAATTGTCCGGTATACTTTGTCTCTTTTAATAGTCCCTCACTAACCATTCTGGTCTCATCTTCGGTGAGATCGGTATGAAGAGACAATTCCAGATAGGACTGTATTGAATTCAAAGGAGAACGAAGGTCATGTGCAAGAATGGAAAAAAGCCGGTTTAATGAGGAGTTTGAATGCTTTAAAGCCGCCGATCTTTCTTCAACCAGAAAACGTTCCCGGTTATATTGATTGGTTAAAGTACGCATGAGGACATAAATAAAAAGCAGCGATAATGCGTAAAGAAAAACGGCATCCACATATCTGAGATACATACTATCGTATTTACCCTGGAGCTCATCCGGATTATGATACTGAAAATAAAACAAACCTGAAACAACACCTAAATTTACGATCATCCAAAACCAGCGTTGCTTTAATGGAACCATTGCCATGAGCAGGAGAAAAAAGACAAGGTAGATTGACAGACCCGGGCCGTCAATACCTGAGCTGTTCAGAAAGTAAAAAACGAACAACGCGTTTCCCTGAACTGCATAAATCAGAATACCTAACCCCAATCTACCTTTAAATCTCGACTGGTAACATGCAAAAACAAGTGCAACCGTCGCCGGCGCAAGAATAAACAGCAAGTTATCTAACCCTGCAAAAAAATCGAATAATAAACCGGAAATGAACAGAATAAGACTGGCCAGACAGGTGACATGAAAGATACGGCTCTCCTGAGAGTGTCCCAATGCCTTGTTCCTGATGGTTTTCCAGGTTTTCGAAGATACTTTACTGCTCATGCTTTTTCCTGCTCAAAATATAGTGTCCTGATATTTATGACGCAGATCACATTTTGCATGTATCAGTGTCATTTTTATAAAGCAGGATCAAAGCGACTTTTGAGGAATTTCCTCCCGTATGAATACACTTACAAAACCCAGCATTGAAACCAGCTGCTATCATTGTGGAGATAGCCTGCCCGCTAAACCCTATAACTCAGGAGGCAAACTATTCTGCTGCCTGGGTTGCAAAGGTGTTTACCAGATACTGGAAAAACATAACTTATCTGCTTACTATACTTATAATATTGTACCGGGCAAATTAGGAAAAAAAAATCATCAAAAATTTGATTACCTGGATGAAAGTTCAATTAATGAGAAACTCATCGATTACCAGGATGAAAAAATTTCTGCTATTACCTTATACATACCGGCAATTCACTGCAGCTCGTGCATTTGGCTACTGGAACACTTACATCAGCTGAACCCGGCAATTCTTCAAAGCAGAACGGACTTCCTGAAAAAACAGGTATCTATAACCTTCAGCCACGACATCACACTGCGAAAAGTAGTGGAAACACTTTCCGCTATTGGTTATGAACCACTCATTAGCCTGCAGGACATGGTACAAAAACAACAGGCCGATCAAAGTGGGCGTAAACTGGTGAGCAAAATTGCTGTCGCGGGTTTCTGTTTTGGAAATGTAATGCTGCTGAGCTTCCCCGATTATTTTGGACTTTCAGCCCTGGAATCAAATTTTAGAAATTTCTTCGGCTATATTAACCTGGCCTTATCTCTTCCTGTATTACTCTACAGTTCCCGGGATTACTTCAGCTCCGCCTGGAATAACCTCAAAAACGGCATACTGAACCTGGATTTCCCATTGGCGCTTGGAATTGCCGTTATGTTTATTAGGTCGGCCACAGAAATCCTGCTGCAAACGGGACCAGGTTTCGTGGACACCTTGTGTTCTCTTGTGTTTTTTCTGCTCATTGGCAGATGGATGCAGCAGCGAACCTATCATTACCTTTCATTCGAAAGAGATTATCGCTCCTACTTCCCTGTTGCGGTGACCAGGTTAATAAACGGCCTTGAAAAGTCTGTGCCTTTACAGGAATTGCAGATTGCAGATCGGATCCTGATCCGAAGCAATGAAATTATCCCTGCAGATGCAATTTTACTTAAAGGGGAAGCAAAGCTTGACTTTAGCTTTGTAACTGGCGAATCGGCTCCTGTAAATAAGGTCCTTGGCGAGATAATCTACGCGGGTGGCAGACAACTCAGCGGTGCGATCGAACTGGAGGTTGTTAAACCTGTATCTCAGAGTTACCTGACCAAACTATGGAATAATGAGAGTTTTCAGACTATTAAAGATCCAATCAAAACGTTCAGTGATAAAGCAAGTAAATATTTCAGTATTGTATTATTGCTCATCGCTTTTGGTTCTGGTTTTTATTGGGCAGGAACCGATTTAAACCGGGCAGCAGCAGCTTTCACTGCCGTTTTAATTATTGCCTGCCCTTGCGCTCTGGCACTTAGCTCGCCTTTTACACTTGCTGCAGTGCTTAGCATTTTCGACAAAAATAAGCTCTATCTGAAAAGTACGGAGGTTATCGAGGAACTCGCAAGAATTAATACTATTGTATTTGATAAAACAGGTACGATTACTAATCCAGACGCAGGGGATCTGCATTTTACAGGAACCCTCAGTCAGGAGCAGAGACAGGCTGTTTCGGATCTGGCCAGAAATTCAGGCCATCCTCTGAGCCGGGAATTGGTTAAATGGCTTGGCCTTTCACCGCGACATGACGTATTCCATTATCGTGAAATGGTAGGCCGGGGCCTGAGTGGGATGGTGAACAATCACCAGATCAGAATTGGAAGTGCAAACTTTCTCGGTTTGCAAACCACAGTTAAGGGAAGTGCGGTTCATATCGAGATAGACAATTATTATTGCGGTTATTTTATAGCTGCCCAGCAATGGAGGGACGGCTTTAAAGCACTATCGGGCCAGCTATCTGTCCGCTATGACCTGCATTTACTTTCTGGTGATCAAGATCATGACCGCCAATGTTTAAGCCCGTTTTTTCCGGGTACACAACAAATGAAATTCAGGCAGAGTCCGCAGCAAAAATTAGACTACATCAAAAATCTGCAGAAAAACGGCAGAAGGGTTCTGATGGTCGGAGACGGTCTAAATGATGCGGGAGCACTGCGCCAAAGCAATCTGGGTATTGCAGTAACCGACGACATCAATAACTTTTCTCCGGGCTGCGATGGAATTCTCGATGGTAAAGCCTTCGGCCGCTTACCGCTATTTATTAAACAGGCCAAGGATGCGGTAAAAGTTATTCATATGAGCTTTGCCATCTCCCTGCTATATAATGCTGTCGGGCTCTTTATTGCAGTTCAGGGCAAACTCTCCCCGCTCATGGCAGCTATCCTGATGCCCATGAGTACGATCACAATTATCCTGTTTACCACACTGTGCGCGAGGTATTACGCCAGAAAAAACAAACTCTTATGAACATGATATTTATTTTAATCGGTTTCAGCATGCTGCTGGCACTGATTTTCCTCATCGCGTTTTTCTGGGCCAGCAAATCCGGACAGAATGATGATCTCTATACACCCGGTGTCAGAATCTTATTTGATGACGACAAACCGGCAGAAGACACCTTAAAAAGTGACGAAGATCACCAAGCCAGATAACTCCTGTCACACTCCTGCACAGCGGTACAGGCTAATTTTACAACCATAAACTATTCACTATTTTTCTCATGACTGAAAAATTTCATTACGACAACAAGATCGTCAGAAACTTCGCTATCGCCACCATCGTCTGGGGTATAGTTGGAATGACGGTCGGGCTGCTCATAGCCATGCAGCTGATTAAACCAGCACTCAATTTAGGCTCACAGTACACAACCTTCGGCCGGATAAGACCTTTGCATACCAATGCAGTAATCTTTGCCTTTGTCGGTAATGCTATTTTCATGGGGGTCTATTATTCTTTACAAAGACTTCTAAAGGCAAGAATGTTTAGTGACGTGCTGAGTAAAATCCATTTCTGGGGCTGGCAGCTGATTATTGTAGCTACAGCGATTACGCTTCCCCTGGGTTTTACCACCTCCCATGAATACGCGGAAATGGAATGGCCCATTGATATTGCTATTACCGTGATCTGGGTTGCTTTCGGGGTAAATATGTTCGGGACGATCATCAAAAGACGGGAAAAACATATGTATGTGGCTATCTGGTTTTATATCGCCACATTCGTAACCGTCGCTGTACTTCACATTGTAAACTCTATACAATTACCTATATCTGCTTTCAAAAGTTATTATCTGTATGCAGGTGTTCAGGATGCACTCGTACAATGGTGGTACGGCCATAATGCTGTTGCATTCTTCCTGACTACGCCATACCTGGGAATGATGTATTATTTCCTGCCTAAGATGGCCAACCGACCGGTTTATTCCTACAAGCTGAGTATCCTGCACTTCTGGTCCCTGATCTTTATTTATATCTGGGCAGGGCCCCATCACCTGCTTTACACGTCGCTGCCCGGCTGGGCACAATCTTTAGGTGTGGCATTCTCTATTATGCTAATTGCACCGAGCTGGGGTGGTATGATCAACGGCTTACTGACTCTCCGCGGTGCATGGGATAAAGTACGTGATGATCCGAAATTGAAATTTATGGTCGTTGGTCTTACTGCTTATGGTATGGCCACATTTGAAGGTCCTCTGCTGGCACTGAAACAGATCAATGCAATTGCACACTATACAGACTGGATAGTTGCACACGTACATGTGGGCGCACTGGGCTGGAATGGATTCCTGACTTTTGGAATTTTATACTGGCTGATACCTAGGATCTATAATACGGAGCTTTATTCGAAAAAACTGGCTTCGTTCCATTTCTGGATCGGAACACTGGGGATTATTTTCTATGCTGTCCCACTATATTTCGCGGGCTTTACACAAGGCCTGATGTGGAAAGAGTTCACTCCGGAGGGTGTACTGAAGTATCCAAACTTCCTGGAAACTGTGTTGCAGATTATTCCAATGTATATGTTGCGTGCCATTGGTGGTGCCATGTACCTGACCGGTGTAATCGTCATGACCTACAATCTGATTAAAACCATGAAAGCCGGTCAGCTGGTTGCAGATGAACCTGCAGAAGCTCAGGCATTACAGGAAGACTATGTACCTCAGGGTGCAGAGAAAAAATTCCACCGCATGCTGGAACGCAAACCAATGGTATTTATGATCCTCTCTTTAGTGGTCATCCTCATCGGAGGTATGATTGAAATGATGCCAACTTTCACTGTAAAATCAAATATACCGACGATTAGCAGTGTTAAACCTTACAGCCCGCTGGAACTCCAGGGACGTGATGTATATATCCGTGAAGGATGCGTAAGCTGCCATTCTCAGATGATCCGTCCATTCCGTTCCGAAACTGAACGTTACGGCGAATACAGCAAGGCCGGTGAATTTGTTTATGATCACCCTTTCCTTTGGGGATCAAAAAGAACAGGTCCGGATCTGCAGCGCGAAGGTGGAAAATACGGTAATGCCTGGCATTATAACCACATGCTTGATCCTGAAACGATGTCTCCGGGAAGTATAATGCCACCTTATGAATGGCTGATTACTCAAAAACTAGATACAACAACTACCCGTTCCAAAATCAATGCTATGCGTACACTCGGAGTTCCTTATGCATTAGGATATGAGAACAAAGCGAACGCAGACCTTGATGAACAGGCCAGAATAATTGCAGCAGATCTGAAGCAGAATAATATTAAAGTCAAAAGTGACAAGGAAATTATTGCGCTGATTGCTTACCTGCAGCGTTTGGGTACAGATATTAAAGTTAAATAATTAAACGTCAAGACTATGTTTAAGCAATTTTTAGAACGGGCAGAAGGTAACCAGGTATACCTGCTCACTTCATTAGGTATTTTCATGCTCTTTTTTCTTGTGGTTGGTATTCTGTTGCTAACAATGAAAAAAGAAGAGATAAACTATATGAGTAACCTTCCTTTAAATGAGGAAGAAGGACAAAACCAAAACAATTCAACAGATGAAAGAAGTTACAACTAGCGCCTGGTTTACAGGTAGTATATCTACAGACCTGGTCATTTGCATGCTGTTGATTTTCGCAGTTCTGCTTTTATGGGTAGCCCTGTTGTTATCAAGAGTAATTAAACTGTATATCACGGAAAAAATCAATCCGCAGCCTTTTGCTTCAGCCGCCGAAAAAGCCGCTTTAGAATCGCTGAAAGTTGTGCTGGAGCCAAAAATAAAAAAACCGTCGATATGGGAAAAGCTAATGCAGCTTAAACCGCTGGAACAGGAAAAGGATCTGATGATGGACCATAAATTCGATGGCATCGCAGAGCTTGACAATCCTACACCTGCCTGGTTCATGGTCTTATTCTACGGTACAATCATTTTTGCATTCGCATACATGATGAATTACCATGTATTGGGTTACGGAATGTCTCAGGATGAAGAATATGCAGCAGAATTAGTGCAGGCCGAAGAGGCTAAAATAGCTTTTCTTGCCAATCCTGCTAATGCAGGAATGGCTGTTAATGAGAATAATATTGAAGACAATAATGAGCCTGCCGTACTCCAGAAAGGGGCTGCATTATATGCAGGCCGCTGTACTCCTTGTCATGGGGAACACGGTGAAGGAATTGTCGGCCCTAACCTGACAGATGAATACTGGTTACATGGCGGTACAGTAAAGGAAGTTTTCAAGACGATCAAATATGGCGTTCCCGATAAGGGAATGGTACCATGGGAAAAATCACTGAGCCCCCAGCAGCTCTCCGATCTAACCCACTATGTATTATCACTGCAGGGAACAAATCCTGCTGGAGCCAAAGCTCCGCAGGGCAACAAAATGTAAAATGTCACAAAGTCCGCTAAATTTCCGCGATCAATTACCCAGCATTACGCAGGATGGTAAAAAAAGGCAATGGATCTATCCAAAGCTGATTAAAGGTAAACTATACCAATACCGGTCGGCGGTCAGTTACTTCTTTCTGGGGTTGCTCTTTGCAGCCCCATTCCTTAAATTGAATGGAGAACAGCTTGTACTGCTGAATGTACTGGAGAGAAAATTCGTCTTTTTCGGTGTGATCTTCTGGCCACAGGATTTCTACCTGTTTGTATTGGCATTGCTCACATTCATGGTTTTCATAGTCCTGTTTACTGTTGTGTTCGGCCGCGTATTCTGCGGTTGGGCTTGCCCCCAGACGATCTTTATGGAAATGGTATTCCGTAAAATCGAGACCTGGATCGAGGGCGACAGCAAAAAGCAAAAACTATTGGATCAGGCACCTATGAGCGTAGAAAAGTTCTTCAAAAAACTAATTAAGCACATCCTGTTCCTGACCATTTCTTTCTTGATTGCCAACATCTTTCTCTCCTATTTGATCAGTAGTGAAACACTGTTGAAAATTATCACAGAGCCTGTGTCCCAGCATATCAGCGGTTTTATTGCCATTAGTGTATTTACATTCGTTTTCTATCTGGTCTTTTCCAGAATGCGGGAACTGGTTTGCACCGTTGCATGCCCATACGGCAGGTTACAAGGAGTGCTGCTCGATAACAAGACGATTCTTGTAGCCTACGATTATCAACGTGGCGAACCCCGCGGTAAGATTAATAAAGCAGAACAATCTGCCAAAGGCGATTGCACAGACTGTGGTTTATGCGTTCAGGTATGCCCTACTGGAATTGATATTCGCAACGGCACCCAACTGGAGTGTGTAAACTGTACCGCTTGTATTGATGCCTGTGATATGGTTATGCAAAAAACCGGCAGACCTCTAAGGCTCATCGGTTTTAAATCCGAAGATGAAATCGCTTCGGCTACGCCTTTCAAACTGAATAGAAGAATCTATGCTTACACTGCTGTTTTATTCGTTTTGATTACTGTGTTAAGTGTCCTGCTGTTTAGCAGAAATGATATTAAGACCACCATTCTCCGGGCGGGTGGAACGTTATATCAGCTTCGTAAAAAGGAAAAGGAGGTGAGTAACCTTTATAATGTGGAAATGGTCAACAAAACGACCAGAACACTTGATTTTAAACTTAAAGCAGACGACCCGGCTGTCAGGATTCAATATATACAGCAGGAAACTAAAATTGGACCTGGGGCAAGTACCAGAATGACTTTCTTCGTTATCATGCCGCAAAATCATGTGAACAGCTATAAATCAAAAATCTCTTTCTCCCTGCTGGCGGAAGGTAAAACTGCCGATCGGTTTGAAACCACTTTTATTGCACCAATAAACGAATAATTATGAATTGGGGAACAAAAATAGTACTTGGATTGGGCACATTTATGAGTTTTATTATTGTGCTCGCCGTTATGATGTTTAACAGTAAAACAGATGCACTGGTAGAACAGGATTATTACGAGAAGGGTATCCATTATGATGAAACCTTTGACCGCAAAGAACAGGTTTTGAAAGACCATGCTGCACCTTTGATAAGCATTAAACCGGAATTCCTGCATATTACCTTCAGCAAACCTGCAAAAGGCACTATCCGCATGGTGCGTAATTCAGATAAAAAGCAGGATAGGGTTATGCCCTTTAAAACAGACACAGCCATGCAGGTTAATTTACCATTGGGCGGGCTAAAGAAAGGAACCTGGAAATTAATTGCAGAATGGGACAGTGCAGGTAAAGCTTATCTTACTGAACAGGAAATACAACTGCCATGAACCAGTATTATCTTGCCTTTCTGATCGGTTTGCTTGGCAGTGTACATTGCCTGGGTATGTGCGGCCCGCTGGCACTGGCGCTGCCTTCGGGTAAAAGTACCTGGTTGGGTGTCTTTTTTGATAAATTCTCCTATCAGATAGGCAGAGTTATTTCTTATGCGTTGCTTGGACTTTTAACCGGTTTAATCGGTGGCCGGTTGTGGATGAATGGAATGCAGCAAACGATTAGCCTGATCTGTGGCTTTTTAATCCTGCTGGCGGCTATTTATCAACTCGGCAAATTTAATTTCCCGGTATTGCAGCAGTCTTTATTATTGCCATTCAACAAATTGTTAGGCTTTGCTTTCAAACAGAAAGCAGGCCATTTGGTAATTGGCATATTAAACGGGTTGCTTCCCTGCGGAATGGTCTATATGGCACTTGCCGGTGCCCTGAATACGGGAAGCATGCAAAGTGGAATGATCTATATGATATGTTACGGATTAGGCACACTTCCTTTAATGTTGTTCGCCGCTATGGCAGCCGGAAAACTAAATCAGTCTTTCCGAAGGAAAATGAATAAAGCGGTGCCTTATTTTCTGCTCTTACTGGGGGTTTGGTTTATTCTCAGAGGTCTGGAACTTCATATTCCCTATCTCAGTCCTGCACCTCAGGGAATCACCGTCTGCTAAGCCGGCAATTCCCTGATATTTAATCGGCCATACTAAATAACCTGGTTTCCTGTCTGCTTGCCCAGAGTCTGGCGTCTAATGCCATACAGATATTTCTGAGAAAGCGTTTCCCATCTGGTGTTACTTCCAATTCATTTCCGTTAACAGTAACCAGGCCATCAGCCGATAGGTTCTCCATTCTCTCCAAACCTGCGCTGATTACAGGATGTAACCGCTCCTGCTCTGTCAGTTTGGTTTTACCCTGACACATGAGCTGCAGTATATGTTTTCTGATGAGCAGGTCTTCTTCATTTAATAAATGGCCTTTAAATACAGGTATCTCTCCTTTGGCCGTCAGTGCTATATAATCCTCTACCTTTTTTACATTTTGTGCGAAGCCGGCCCAACTGTCGCTAATCGACGATACACCCAAACCAATCATCAATTTAGTAGATTGATGCGTATATCCCATAAAATTGCGGTGCAGCTTTCCGTTCACTGCTGCATGATATAAACTATCTGTCTTTAAAGTAAAGTGATCCATACCAATCTCTGTATAACCACCACTCCGCAGCATTTCCCTACCCATTTCATAAAGCTGTTGTTTAAGGGCCGGTTCCGGAAGGTGCTTTTCGGTATATCTGCGCTGTCCTGGTTTTACCCAAGGTACGTGTGCATAGCTATAAAAAGCAATCCTATCTGGCCGTAACTCCAGCACAGCGTTTATAGTTTCTTCCAAGCCGGCCAGCTGTTGTACAGGGAGCCCGTAAATCAAGTCATAATTAACAGAGGTATAACCAATCTGCCGGGCAAGCTCAGTAATATGCGCTACTTCTTCCACAGTCTGAACCCTGTTGATCATCAATTGCACTGCCGGATCGAAATCTTGAATACCCAAACTCAATCTTTTGAAACCCAACCTATACAGATCATGCAAATGCGCTGTAGTCGTATTACCTGGATGCGCTTCGAAGCTGAATTCTGCATCTTCATGTAAAACTGATTTCTCCAGAATACCGTTAATTAACAAACAAAGGTTCTCTGAACTAAAAAATGTCGGTGTCCCTCCACCCAGATGTATTTCCCTGATTAACGGAGCTTCTCCCAAAGTATCCAGGTATAGGTCGTATTCCCGTAGTACTGCCTGCAGATATGGTAACTCCACTCCATGGTTTTTAGTGATGCGGGTATTACATCCGCAATAGGTACAAAGATTTTCACAAAACGGCAAATGGATATAAAGACTAATTCCTTCTTCGGTTGTTGCAGCTGAAGAGAAGGTTTCCCGGACACTTTTCAGCCATCCTTCCCTGCTGAAAGTTTGTTCATCCCAGAAAGGAACTGTGGGGTAACTGGTATAACGCGGCGCAGGTACGTGATATTTCTCGAGCAGATCTTCCAGCTTATTCATCTCCTGACTTTTTAAGATTCACCTGATCACATGATCTGGAGCAGATACAGGCTTTACCTAAACAGCGGTTCTGCTGCCATTTATCCAGATTCAAAATAGTTTCCCTGGCCAGGGCCATAGCCTGTTCTTCCAGAGGAATGTTCTTCATCGACTGTTCTGGAACGCTGGCAACTCTGATATGCTGCCGTGCTGCCTCATCCAGATCAATATGACTGGATGTAGTAGACCGGGTTGCAATATATTTTACGCCCATTGCCGCGAGCTTCCCGATTACTTCAGCCGACACTTTGTCGTCATGCACAACAATCACAGCTTCTTTCCCCTGAGCATAACTGATTGTCTCTGCTGTCAGCGAGTTAGATATTAATGTAATATCATGTTTTTTATGATTGGCTATGGCAAGAGGTTCTTTTTCCGAAGACTTTATATTATAGGCTACTGCTCTCATTTGTTATTGATTTATACAATACCAAAATTAGCAGCTGGCCTGTCCGTATAGAATGAGTTTAGTCAGTCAGAAATATGATGTTTATCAGTTTTTCATTTGCTGCAGACGGATCAGGTCAAGAATTCCGATCTGACTTCCTTTTCTTTCGATAATTCCTTCATCTTTAAAATCACTCAGGATCCTGCTAACTGTTTCTGTAGCCATTCCTGCCATTGCAGCCAGGTTATCCCTGGAAATTTTAAGCAGAAACTTGTCCTGCTGTTTTTCTTGTTTGCATAAACGAATCAGGACTTCGGCCATTCTTTTACGTACCGAATGATAAGCCAGCTGCAAAAGCTGTTCCTCTTTCTCAATCAGATTATTCGACAGAATATGAATAAATTGCCGGCCTACATCCGGGTATTTATTTAATAACTCTTCCAATACTTCGCGGGGCAGCTGGCATACGGACGAGTCTTCTACAGCCTCTGCAGTTTCGGTATATGGTTCATTAAGCAGTAAAGATGGAATTCCAAAATATTCGTCAGCTACATACATTCCGGTAAGTAATTCCCGTCCGTCGGCACTTAGTTTTATCGTTTTTACTCTTCCGCTGATCACCAGGTAAATTCCCGAAACAGTATCTCCTTCGTAATAGATGATCTGCTTCTTTTTAATATGCCGAACCTTACGTTCCTGGATCAACTGATCGAGCTGCCTCACCCCGGGAGATCCGGCAACCAGGCTGTTTAACCTGGCAATAGACTGGCTATAAAAACTCTCCTGCTTGGCTTTTTTATCCAGCCGGCTTTCAATTGCATTCAGTAATTCTACGTCGTCGAAGGGCTTAATCAGATAGTCATCTGCACCCATTTCCATTCCTTTACGCATATCTGTTCTCTCCGCTTTCGCCGTCAGAAAAATAAAAGGCGTCGCAGAAGTTTCCGGATTTTTATTAAGCAGATATAAAACCCCGTAACCATCCAGTTCCGGCATCATAATATCGCACAGGATCAGATCGGGTAAGTGTTTACCAGCGAGCTCTACACCGGAACGCCCGTTATTCGCTTCATATACTTCGTATCCGGCCAATTCCAGTATTTCTGCCGTACTTTCCCGGATATCGTCATTATCTTCTATAATCAGTATTTGCTGTTTCTTCATTTTTGGGGAACCTGGTTAAAGGTGAGTATAAATGTTGTGCCTTGGTTTTGTTTACTTTCAAAGTCTACATTACCTTTCATTAAACCTGCGTAGCGCAATACAATATTCAGCCCCAGGCCTGTTCCGGGAATGCTACCTGTATTATGCGCGCGGAAAAATGGCTGGAATAAATATTTCTGGTCTGTTTCCGGAATGCCGATACCATTATCCCTGATCGTCACAATACACTGTGATTCATTAAGTTCGGTATTAAATTCGATAAAGGTATTTTCACCGGAATATTTAATCGCATTGTTAATCAGGTTAATCATACAGTTTTTTAATAAATTCTGATCCAATTCAACCATACTTTGCAAACCAGTGTGCTGATAAATAATATGCTGATCCTGTTTAGCAATCATCTGCATCTCTTCCGTAATTTCCTCACTCAGTTTGACCAGATCAAAAGCTTCCATTGCAGGCTCAACACGTCCGGCTTCCAGTTTTTCCAGCGATAGAAAATCGTTTAAAATGGTGGTCAGATTGCCGACTGCATTTTTAATTTTCTGAACGTGTTTTTCAATATGTTTATTTTCGAAGGGTTGTGCATACTTCTCAATCAGGGACGACGAAAGCTGCACTGAGCTTAATGGTGTTCTAAATTCATGTGAAGCCATAGAAACAAACCGGCTTTTCATCTGGTTCAGCTCTTTTTCTTTTTCCAGCGATAAACTCACTTCTTCTTTAGCTTCTCTTAAAGCTGTGACAGTCTTCTTTAAACTTTTGGTTCGCTCCTCGACGAGGTTTTCCAGTTCCGCAGCATATTCCATGAGGCGTTCTTCTGCCTCCTTCTCTTTGGATAAATCGTGGATAAAACCAGTATAAATGATGCGATCTTTATACTGTACTTCACTTACTGCCAGCCGAAAGGGAAAGGTAGTACCATCTTTACGCAGTCCTTTTACTTCCCTGCCTTTACCAATAATATGTTTTTCACCTGTATGCTGATAATGGGCTAAATAACCGTCATGGGAGGATTTATCCGGCTCCGGCATCAACATGGAAATATTGCGGCCGACAACGTCTTTAATTTCGTACCCAAATAGTTTTAATGCGGCAGGATTGAGGCTTTCAATCGTTCCACGCTGGTCTATAGTGATAATCCCATCAATAGCAGTCTCGATAATTGCCTGCAATAATTTAGCATTTTCCATGGTGTGTTTTTACAAATATAGAAATTTTAGCCTGATGAACAGATGCGACTAAAATCACCTTAAAACGTGATTTCTGTCATATTTTAGGCCATGATTTCTAGTCTATTTTGTAGTCAGATTTTAAATCCAGATTGCATGAACCATACTTTTCATATCCCCGTCCTTGGCTTAGGTTACTCTATCGACACTCCACTAAAAGTTGCCAGATACGGTATTTCTTCTGTCGTATCTATTGTAGATGATGAGCTGACAGAGAGAATGCGGATGTTCCATACCGTCTCTAATAATAGAACATATACACTAATCAGCAAAAATTCACCAGATAGCAGGGCCGCAAGGATTACAGCCTATCTGGACTTACTGGCAGATCTTGTTGATGAGCAATTCTGCACCTTACAGGAAAGCCCGTTTACAGCTGGCTCAGCCATACACCAATATTTTGAGCTGCTGCCGGAGTACTCCGAAGTTAAACAGTTATATAATGAACTTGGACAGGTGGCAGACCCGATCCTCAGGCTCTCGATGGAGACGCGTCTTCGTGAGAAGATGAAACCTGGAAGCATAGATGTTAATATCATGTCAAAAGTAGATAAGGCTAATTATAACACCGAAGGCGAAAACCTGGGTAATGACTACACCGACGCACTGGCAGCTATGCGCGGTTTTGCCAATAGTAAACTTAGCTCTGCTGTTGTAATTTCAGCAGGCTTGAATCCGCGTCTGTATACCTACATGGAGAACTGCCGCGATTTCTACCCAAAGGCAGACGGCACATTCAAAAAACAGATTATTTTAAAGGTGAGTGACTTCCGCTCTGCTTTAATCCAGGCCAAAATGTTGGCAAAGAAGGGTCTCTGGGTAAGCGAGTTCAGAATTGAATCCGGATTAAATTGCGGCGGACATGCCTTCGCAACGGAAGGACTTCTGCTTGGACCTATTCTGGAAGAGTTTAAGATAAAAAGAACTGAATTGCTTGACGAACTAAATGGCTTATATCAGCATGCATTGCTACAAAAAGAAATCAGTGGGATTAAACATCCTGGAATAAGAATCACAGCCCAGGGCGGAATTGGAACGGCTGAGGAGCATGAGTTTCTGCTAAACTATTATCAACTGGATGCTGCCGGCTGGGGAAGCCCTTTCCTTTTAGTTCCGGAAGCAACTAATGTTGATGACCAAACTATAAAAAATTTGCAAACCGCAGAAGCAGACGATTTTTACATTAGCAATTCATCTCCATTAGGAGTGCTTTTCAATAATTTCAGAAAAAGCTCCATAGAACAGCAACGACTGGAAAGGATTGCCAAAGGCAGACCCGGAAGCCCTTGTACCAAAAAGTTTTTATCAACCAATACAGAATTCACAGCCCTACCTATCTGCACAGCATCCAGGGAATATCAGAATTTGAAAATAAAAGAACTGGACAGTCTGGAGCTCCAGCCCGCCGTCCATATGGCAAAATTGGAAGAAATCACAGAAAAAATTTGTCTTTGTGAAGGATTGTGTGCTTCGGCCTATCTTAAAAATGGTTTAATGAAACCCAGAGAAAATAAGGCTGTAAGTATATGCCCAGGTCCGAACCTCGCCTACTTTGACCGCATTTATACGCTGAAAGAAATGGTGGGGCATATATACGGAAGAGAAACGATACGTTTCAAAACTCAAAGACCTAATCTGTTTATCAATGAATTGAACTTATACCTGGACTATCTGAAAAAAGATATGGGTTTGCAGTTAGAGGAATTTACAGCAAAAAGAATCAAGTATTTTGAAAAGTTCAGTACTCAGTTACGCAACGGAATTCAGTACTACAGATCAATGATCCCTGAACTGATTTCACAGACTAATATGGCCGGACAGGAAATTTATCAGCAACTGCTCCAGGCAGAGGAAAAACTGGGATATTTAACCGGCAAACTACAGTTTACGGAGTTAACTCCTGCAGCTCAGGACGATCAGGGAATAAAACTTTAACACCGATATTCTGCAATAAAATTAAAAAGGGCGAATTAAATTCGCCCTTCAGACCTTTCCATCGGATCCCTCGACCTTTGAAAGAGGATTTTTCGCCTGCAACAACATTTTATTTGAGTTGTGCCTGCAATGCTTTTGCTTTCTCAAAGTGAGATTCGATCGTTGGAATAGCCTTGATGGCAAACTCACTAAGTTCTTTTTTCCTGTTAGAAGCACCTGCTTTAAATAAAGCTAAAATTTCTTCGTGATCGGAGATCACCATACCAATATAGTGTTTATCAAGTTCTTGCCCATTTGTTTTTCTCATATTTTCTAAATGGGTTTTCTCTTCTGTAGTCAAACCGGTAGGTAATACAATACCCAGTTTTCCTGACAAGTTTTTAAGATCTTTATTCAGCTGTGTATGATATTTCTTCAGGTTCATTGCAAAATCTTTAATTTTAGGATCAGATGATTTTGCTGCTATGTCTGCTAACTGTAACTCCCACATAGAATTCGCGCCTGCTTTTTTCATAAAGTCTGCGCCTTCACTATCAATATTTGACTGCATTAAATTTCCTGCTGTTTTTCCCTTGCCGTCACTTTTTGAGCTATCATTTACAGTACTGTCACCCTGCGCAGTACTGTCGCTGGCGGTAGAATCACTGTCAACTGCTCTGCTTTCCGGGCTACGGCAAGACTGGATACCTAATGCAACCAGTATAATTAAACTTAAAAATCTCATTTTCTTCATCAGTATATAATTTAAAAGGATTAATAAGGGCTTATTATTAATCTTTTGCCCTATAATATAGCTAGAACACCTGCGGGGATAAAAAGTTTGTATAACAGTCCTTACAAACCGTATTTTTGGGAAAGCCAATCAGGCGTGATCTAACCACAATAATCAGTATAATTATGAAAACGATGTTAAAAACAACACTGGCACTTTTGCTTACCGCAGGTCTGAATTACACTGCTGTTGCCCAAGGAATTTCCCTGCCACAACCAAGTTCGGGCCAGACGGTTATCCAGGATTTTGGACTTGGTAAAATAACAGTTAAATATTCCCGTCCGAATACAAAAGGACGTGAGATATTCGGCGCGCTGGAACCCTATGGACAGGTATGGAGGACAGGTGCAAATAATGCGACTTCCATTACTTTTACAGAAGATATATCTCTTGAAGGCAAAAAAGTACCGGCCGGTGAATATGCCTTATTTACAATCCCTGGTAAAAATGAATGGACTATAATTCTGAATAAGACTGTTAAACAATGGGGTTCTTATGAGTACAAGGAAGCTGACGATGTGATCAGGATAAAAGTTAAACCGGTAACACTGAAGGACAAAACAGAAACTTTCTCCATCAACTTTACCGATGTGTATCCTACAAAAGCAACACTTCAGTTATTATGGGGCAGCACAATGGTACCCGTAAATCTAACTACAGATATTGATGCACGTGTTATGGCGAGTATTGATGAAGCAATGAAGGGCGATAAAAAACCTTACTTCCAGGCT
Organism: Pedobacter antarcticus; assembly: GCF_900103515.1. Taxonomy (NCBI): domain Bacteria; kingdom Pseudomonadati; phylum Bacteroidota; class Sphingobacteriia; order Sphingobacteriales; family Sphingobacteriaceae; genus Pedobacter; species Pedobacter antarcticus. Next base: position 212,952 of record NZ_FNGZ01000006.1, on the reverse strand, counting down.
GCCCAATACTACTTTGAAAACGGTAAGGACCTGAATAAAACGCTGGAATGGATGAATGCTGCAGAATCTGCAGATCCTAAAGCACCCTGGGTTAAATTGTGGAAAGGTCGCGTACAGTTAAAAATGGGCGATAAAAAAGGAGCGGCTGAAACTGCACAGGCAGGAATTAAGCTCTCCACTGAATTGAATAACGCCGAGTACATCCGTTTAAATACTGGTTTACTAGAAGAAACTAAAAAATAAACAAAAGAATATCATCAGAAGATGGTTCGACTATTGAGGTCTAAAGAGACCGTTTCTTAACTGGAAACGGTCTCTTTCGGTTTCATAAAGAATTGCAGAAGTATCGCAATCCCCACAACCAGCACACATCCAATAACATTCAGCCATAGATACGCAACCTGATCAAAATAGCCGCAGATGCAAACGATAGCCTCGGCGGCCAGTGCAGCAATAAATACTGCCCTTCCTCCGACATGTTTACAATAAAATGCGACTAGAAACACGCCTAGAATAGTCCCGTAGATATAAGAACCCAGAATATTAACAGCCTCGATCAGATTGCCTATTTTACTGGCATATAAAGCCATTATAATACAAATACCACCCCAGATCAGAGTTGACCACCGGGAGGCCCTCAGATAATTTTCCGGGCTCGCATTTTTATTAATCAGTCTTTTATAAATATCAACAACACTGGTTGAAGCCAGCGAATTTAGCGCACTTGCGGTCGAACCCATCGAGGCGAGGAAAATAATCGCAATCAGTAAACCAACTAATCCCTGCGGGAGGTAGCTCGTCACGAAACTCAGGAATATATAATTATTGTCATTGGTATCTGCTCCCGGATCATTTTTGTGCATCAGATCGGTCAACTCGGTTCTGATGGTCTTGGTCCGTTCATCAGCTATTTTTAAAACTTCACGCTGTTCATCTATTTGCTGTTTGTCGCCCTTATCTAACGCGGCATTCAGTTTCCTCAACTCACGTTGTTTACTTTCAAAAGCGGCATCACTTTTCTTTTCCAGTTGCTCGAGTTCCGGTTTATATGCACTCTTTTGCAACTTATTCAACTCAAAACTGTTAAAAAAAACAGGCGGCTTATTATACTGATAAAAGGTAAATACCAATACTCCGATAAGAAGAATCAGGAATTGCATCGGTATTTTAACTAAACCATTCATTAACAGGCCCAGCCTGCTTTGGTTGACGGAAGAACCAGTCAGATAACGTCCAACCTGACTCTGGTCTGTTCCGAAATAGGATAACTGCAGAAAAAAACCGCCAATAAGCCCGCTCCAAACCGTATAAGGATTATTAAGGTCAAACTTAAAATCAATAGCTTCTGTACGTCCCATCTTCCCGGCTATGCTGATTGCTTTACTGAACCCGATATCTGCAGGCAGTAAATGAACGACCATGATACCGGCTGCAAAAAGTCCGCAGAAGATAATACTCATTTGCAGCATCTGCGTATAGGATACTGCCTTTGTCCCGCCATAAGCAGTATAGGCTACAACAATTCCTCCAATCAGTAAAGTGGTAACCGTCGTATTAATCTGCAGGATTGTGGATAAGATAATAGACGGTGCATAAATCGTGATCCCTGTGGACAGTCCGCGTTGTATTAAAAAAAGGAAAGCTGTTAGTGCGCGTGTCTTCAGATCGAATCGTTGTTCGAGATATTCGTAGGCTGTATAGACCTTAAGCCGGTGAAAAATAGGCACAAAGGTTATGCAAAGCACAATCATCGCTAACGGCAGCCCGAAATAAAACTGTACAAAGCCCATGCCTGTAGAATAGGCTAAACCGGGAGCTGAAAGGAAGGTAATTGCGCTGGCCTGTGTGGCCATTACCGAAAGACATACGCTATACCACGGCATACTCTGATTACCAAGCAGGTAGCCATCTATATTCTGCGCTCCACGGCTCTTATAAACGCCGTAGGAAACAATCAGGATTAAGGTGAGGCTTAATACAGCCCAATCGGTATAACTCATTTATAGTATTGTGTAAACAGGTAAAATAAAACGATAAGCAGAATCAGCCAGTAAATCAGCAAGCGATAAAACTTTCGCCAGCTGCTGGCAAAAGGAGGTAGTTCCGGGTCTCTTTTATTGACTTTCATGATTTGGATTATTACTGGAAATCAGATTTACAAAAAGGCGATAGGCTCCCGGTACCCCAGCCGGTAATTCTCTGAAAAATGCAAGAGAAGTATAGACGAATTTCCCTTTTCCGTACTTCGTCAGCAGCAGGGACCCATTAGCTGGCGCAGCTCCCAGGTCATGCATACTGAATAAAGCTGTATAGCGTGAATCAAATTCAGAGGCAAAATATAATCCCCTCTCCTGGATCCAACCTTCAAAATCTGCTTTAGTTATTTTATTCGGATAATTTAAGGCCGGATGATCTGGATGCAGGAAAGTAACTTCGGCGTCTTCTTCGGTAACTCTTTCCCTGGTCAGTTTCATCGGATAAGGGCCAGGCGACTCCAATTTTAATGGCGAATCGACGTTATATTGTACAAGCAGTGTACCACCTGCGGATACGTATTCAAGTAAACGAGGCTGCATGGCCTTAATCTCATTACTTATATTGTACAACCTGACTCCGGTAATCACAGCATCATAAACAGAAAGGTCACTGCTTAAAATCTGCGCAGGACTTAACTGGGTAACTTGATAGCCAATCTGTTGAAGGGACTGCGGAATAAGGTCTCCGGCGCCAGCTATATAAGCAATTTTCTTACCGCCATAACGAAGTTCTGTCTGTACTGCTTTTGCTTCTGCTTCTGGAAATAAGGTCAATACCGGTATGTGGTCATAACGGATTTCCTGATAACCTTTCGTATAAGATTTCCCTCCTGTTTCGATTTCCAATGTTATCGTACCGCCTTTGCTGCTACGCTCAGGGGTCACAGCTACTTCTATATCCTGAATGACACCTTTGCCATTCAGCTGAAATGGTATATTATTCCGGTCCGCTTTCCAGCCTTGTGGCAAACGGATTTTCAGGTTACCTGAACTCCTGGTCATAAAGCTTCTGAGCTTAATTCTTATTTTTTTAGTTTCACCGTTTAAAAAAAGATAAGAAGCTGCGTTCATCGTCGCCGTTACGGGCGGAGCAATAACTGCAGGGTTAATCAGCTCGCCTTTTACCGGATCAGTTTCTGAGAAAACTAAAGACCTTTTAAGTTCAATCTCCTGCCCCCCGATTTCCAGTTTTAGCGGTCCTGTTCCCGCGCCGGGCGCTTCGGGTTGTCCCAGTTCTTCATAAGATTCTACTTTAAATGAACCCAGCGTATGTTTCTCTCTCAACCAGTAGGGCTGGCTAATTTCAAAAGTATTTGCGTCTATTTTCCACTCTGCCTTTAAAGGAATACCTGGTTTCAATGCTAATTTACGTCCATCGGATAATATCAAATTAACAGGTATTTTTGAGTCTTTTCCCAAACGCGACAAAACATCTAGTTTTATCGGAATTTCTTCCTGCAGGGCGTATATCGGTTCTGCTACTTTTGCCTGAATATAAATTCCTGCACAATCAAGAATCAGCTCATCAAGCAGTTCATGCCGGAACTCAAGGCCGCGGACTGCAGTCTTCAATTCAAGCAACCCGGGTAATGAGGCCGCCGGATCGGCAGAATCATAATTCCTGATAATTGTTCGCAGTAAGTCTTGTGTCTTTTGGGGGATTTTGTTGCGGCCGAGCGTAAGGTCTATACCGTCAAAAATATCCTGTTTTGCAGGTTCGCCGGCAACAGGAAGGAAATATTCGGGCGCCGGTCCTCGCTGCCTTGCCGTGCCGAAACCCTGGCTTTTGTGATTTGTACGGCTCTCTGCCGCTATCTCACCATAACTCTTACCTAGAATTGGGTTGTACACCCCAGCATCTATTTTCAACTGGTCTTCTGCTGTAGTATTTACAGAGCCAAAACTAAATGTATTCCACATTATCCTTTTCGCCTGCCAGGTTTTCACATAACGGAGTTGTTCGGGAAATTTTTTAGGATCAGCTGCTGCAATGAATGCCTCCCTGGCAATAATAGCAGATGCTGCATGATGGCCGTGACCTGCTCTTTCATCTTCTGGAAAACGTGTTATAATCACGTCCGGACGGAATGAACGGATAACCCAAACAGCATTCCCAAGAATCTTCTGGTGGTCCCAGATTTTGAGTGTCTCTGCTGAAGTCTTAGAGAAACCAAAATCATTGGCTGTGCTAAAAAACTGTACTGCACCATCCATTCTTCTGGCAGCCAGTAACTCCTGAGTTCTGATCAAGCCCAGTAATTCCCCTTGTTCGGTACCGATAAGGTTCTGGCCGCCGTCACCGCGGGTAAGAGACAAATATCCGGTTCTTACTTTTCTTTCTTTAGCCAGATAAGAAAGTAACCTCGTATTTTCATCATCTGGATGGGCTGCCATGTATAAAACACTGCCGGAAACCTCTAAAGCAGCCAGTTGAAGCCTGATCTCCGCTGAAGTTCGCTGGGTAGCCGGTTGCGCATGTCCGGATAGTGGAAACAGTATTAGCAGGCAATACAAATATTTTCGGTGTAGCATAGTCTTGTTTTACGACCGAAAATAATTAAAAAAACCTGTATCCAGGGATTTCGCAACAGCGAAATCCCTGGATACAGGTAACAATCCTGTCCGTTTAATCACAGCCAGGTAATTTCTCCGATTAGAGCAGAATTTTGCTGCTTACTTCTTTGTCAATACTGATAAAACCTGGGTATTTGATTAATGAGTTTCCGACCTTAATACTCGGTCTGACTTTAAGTGTAATCAATCCTTTTTTCTCGTTGGGACCACTTCCACCTTTTAAAAATTCTGAGATTTCAGCCATAACCTTTCTGTTGGAAACAAACTGATAAATATTAGCAGTCATATCAACCGGAACAACAATAGTCCCACCTGCAGGAATATTAACCTCCTGATCTACAAATCCTGTAGCCAATTCCTGTTTATTGATCAAAACTTTATATTCGAATTGATTAATTGCAGCGAGTACGCCAGAAGGATTCGTAATTTCAAGATTTAACCTCGCACGCAAAGGCACGTCCTTACGCAACAAGCTGAAAGCTACCGCGGGTAAACTGCCCAGATTGATTTCATTATTATTTAAAAGCTTCTTAATATCTGTGCCAGCGACACTGATCTGATCGGCAGATACAACTTTGTACCGGCATTTCTCCAACGCCTTAATTTGTTTCGTCTGCTGATTCAGCCCGCAGCCTGCAAGCGTAAATAATGCCAGGGCAATAATTAGTATTTTTTTCATGGGTAGAATGTTAACCTTTCCGGCAAATATATCCGGAATAGGTATAACGGCAAAATCCGGGAATATTGTCCCGGATTTAATAAATCGATCTTTCAGGCGATCTATATTTTCGGATCCTGATGTTTTTCTGGTTTAATCTCGGACTGCATCTTTTCCTTTTCCCAATTTTTACGGTCAGCACGATTTTTAATCATCAGCCATATAATCAGAATCAGTAAAAAGAGCGCCGCTCCTGCGATAAGCATTAAATCTATATTCATACACTGAAATTACTTCAACAAAATGAACCCTGTTTAAAGCGTTTATCATTAAACCGTTAAGTTTAACCGTTAATAATTAATACCCTCTTCTGGCTCTGGTAATCTTCCTGCTGAGTATCTTATCAATACTGAAGCCTCCTGCGCCAACAATAAGCAGTACAAGATAGGAAACCAAAAAGTGTATAGCCAGTTCTTTTTCTTTTAACCCATCATTGCCATGTGCAATAAAAATTGCGATCAGCATAGTTGTGATTAAAGGAAGCACCGCCAGTCTAGTCGCCAGGCCGAGCAAAATCAGAACAGAACAGAACACTTCAGCGAATACGGCAAGTATCAACGTCGTTTTGGCACCTATGCCGATAATATCCGGAAACTGAACCTCACCACCCGCAATCAAACTATTTAATTTAGGTATTCCGTGAGAAAGCATTAGTAATGCAAGGCTGATTCTGAAGATCAGAAGTGCAATATCCAGACTGTTATGGTTAAAATTGGTGTTAAAGATTCTATTCATAGTCTAAAAATAAAAAAATAAGGCTGAATTATACTAAAGATTTGCAAAAACCAGCCATAGCATCTTGCAAAACTAGTTTTCCTTTATGATCGGGTTGACGCCCTTTATCTATCATCTGTATGGAAACTAATCCGTGAAGGATTGACCAATAGGTATGAAACTTAAGGAAGAAATCCGCTCCGGGATTTGCTGAGACCTCAAGCGCCTGCTGAATAGTAGAGATCATAATATGCGTCATTTTTTTGATCTCTTCATGCTGATTAACCATCTCACAGGCAGGAATACCTAAACCGAACATCAGCTGATAATATTCCTTATGTTCGAATGAAAAGTCCCAGTAAGCGTCAGCCATTACTTTAAGTTGTTCTTCCGGCGTCGGCACCGTCGCTCTGGCTTGCTCAAGTTTACAGGCAAGCAGCTGATAACCCTCCTTCGAAAACTCCAGAAGAATGGCTTCCTTATTTTCGAAATGATTATAAATTACCGGTATGCTGTACTCTATGGCATCAGCAATCTTTCTGATCGAAAGAGACTGCCATCCTTCGGAAAGCACCATGTCCCAGGCAGCAGTCAGAATGCTTGATCTGAGTTCTTCTTTGTGTCTTGTTTTTCGCTCCGCTATTCCCATTGTTAAGGATTTAAGTTAACACCGTTAACAAACATAAAACTATTATATTTCTTTCCGGAATTTGAGAATGTATTTTGACCTGTAAACAACAAATATTAATTAAACAGAACAAATACCTGTTTTGAATTATTTAGCATTTAATAAAATACTAAATACCTAACGAAATGACAGCTACTCCGCACAAAAAATTCACTATTAAAGGTCTCTGGAAAGTTCTTAGTGACACTATTTCTGGATTTTCAGATCATAAAGTAACAAAGCTCAGCGGTTCTCTCGCCTACTACACCGTTTTTTCTATGGGCCCACTGCTCATCCTGATTATAGCGATCGCCAGTATAGTATGGCGCAAAGAAGCAATTGAGGGTGAGGTTTATGAACAGCTTGCCGGTTATCTGGGAAAAGACACTGCTTTGCAGTTACAGGGAACAATAAAAAGTGCGGCCATTAGTGACAAGAGTGTTCTTTCTGTTATAATCGGCGGTGCCACCTTGCTCATCGGTGCAACAACCGTATTTGCTGAAATACAAGATTCAATAAATACGATCTGGGGATTAAAACCCAAACCAAAGAGAGGCTGGTTAAAAATGCTTCAGAATAGGTTCTTGTCATTTTCTGTTATCGTAAGCCTGGGTTTCGTCCTGCTTGTTTCACTGGCGGTCACCTCGTTAATCGATGGTTTCAGTGCGAGACTGGAAAGAAACTTCAGCGAAGTATCAGTTGTTTTCTTCTATATTCTGAATCAACTGATCACACTGAGCGTGGTTACTGTTATTTTTGGGGTAATATTTAAAGTATTGCCCGATGCAGATATTAAGTGGAAAGATGTATTTTCCGGAGCACTGGTCACCGCAGTTCTATTTATGATAGGCAAATTTGCTATCTCAATTTATATCGGTAAAACTGATGTCAGCGGAACTTATGGAACGGCAGGGTCGCTGGTTGTATTGCTGCTCTGGACCTATTATTCTTCCATTATCTTATTCTTTGGCGCAGAGTTCACCAAGGCCTATGCAATCAATTATGGTTCCGAGATTAAACCGAACCATTATGCAGTTACCACGCGTGAAATTGAGGTGGAGACTGGAAATCAATCGATCCAGGAAAATGAAGCGAAGCCAAGCCTGCTCAAAGAAGAGAACGATAAACTTGTTGTTCATCCGGAAGATAAAAAAGATAAACCCATTACCTGAGAAGGTCATGGAAATTCATTAATAACAAAAAAGGCCTCATTTAAAACGAGGCCTTTAATAATTTAGGCTGTTTCCAGCTTTACAATATTCCTGTAAGGGAATGAATTGAAAATATGACGTCTGGCGAAGCGGCCAGGAGAATCTGCATTAACTAATTTAACATAAATCGCCTTAGGCACTTCGAAGTATTCATAAGCACTACCATCCAGGAAGTGAACAGTTAATACCAGGCCAGCCCAGTTATAGTCTGCAATTCCGCAAGATGAAATCGTATTGGTATATTCTTCAATAAAACCTTCTAATGTTTCCGGTGCGATACTTACCAGAAAATGGTATGCTTCAATAATTTCTTTACTTTTTACTTCAGCTGCTGTTTTGGCTTCGTCGCTTTCCTGAAATTTATCCGGATGATATTCCTTCATTAAATTTCTGTAAATCGTTTTTAATTCTTTAAGCTCGGCATCTTTTTGTACTCCCAGCAACTTTCTGTAATCTACAATCTTCTTCATAAAATTCTTTGTGTATTTGTTTGTGATTAACAGACTGAATAACAGGATTGAGCTGCGCCACAGGCAAACATTTTCGCAAAGGTACTATTTTTAAAATAATTTTTAGGTTAAGGAGCGATTAGCTTTATGTAATCATATTTTAATGTCGTTTTAATTTGCCTTTTTATAGATTTACCGCCTCATTAAAAACGGAAGAAAAATGATAAATACAACATTACTTGCTGCATTGGGCACACCAGAAATTTTAGTTATTCTGGTGGTAATTATGTTATTGTTTGGCGGAAAAAAAATACCAGAACTGATGAAAGGACTAGGTCAGGGTATCAAAGAATTTAAAGACGGGCAAAACGGGAAAGAATAGTTCCGTCGGATCTTTATCTTTGTATAAATCAATCGAATTGGTATGTACAGAATAGGGATTGCAGAAGATGACATTAAAATAGCTTCGCTGATTAAATCGGGTCTGGAAGAACATGACTATTCTGTTGAAACTTTCCCCGATGGAATTACTGCTCTCCAGGCTTTTCTGGAAGAAGAGTTCGATCTGATCATTCTGGACGTGATGATGCCGGGTATGAACGGAATGGAGATTTGCCGTAGACTCAGGAAAGTGAATACAGATGTTCCGGTAATGCTGCTGACGGCTCTTGGAACGGTTGACGATAAAGTTGCCGGATTGGAAACCGGAGCAGATGATTATCTGGCAAAACCTTTTCATTTCCGGGAGTTGCTTGCCAGAATCTCTGCCCTGCTCAGAAGAAAAAAATCTTCAGAACCGAAAAAGGCTACTAAATTAAGTTTCGAAGATATTGAGCTGGATCTGGACAGTAAAACTGTACAACGTTCTGGTACGGATATCAGACTAACAGCCAAAGAGTTCGTCCTATTGGAATTATTCCTTAGGAATACCAATAAACTATTGTCCAGACAATACATTGCAGAAAATGCCTGGGATATCAATTTTGATACCGGCACGAATGTTATCGACGTCTATGTGAATTTCCTTCGGAATAAAATAGATAAAGGATTTGAAAGGAAACTGATTCATACCAAAATAGGTATGGGTTATATAATGAAATAAAGCTGATGAAAATCAAAGACCGCCTGGGACTCTATTTCACGCTGATCAGCACATTAACATTATTAGGAGTTCTGACAGTAGTCTATTTCACTTTTCTAAAGGTGATGGAGGCCGAATTCTATGACCGGCTGACTGACCGGACCATGGTTACCGCCAAACTCTATCTAGAAGCAGATGAAATTTCCAGCGACGCTTTAGATAAAGTCCGTGAAAAATACCTGGAAAGCCTCAACAGTGAAGTAATCAGGATCTATAATGACCGTAATAGCGCTTCTTTTATTGGTGATGACGAACAGTTCTGGACCAACAATATCATTAATAAAGTTCGTAAAGCAGGAAAGCTTAGATTTAAAGAAGGTGATCGTCAGGTTGTGGGTATTTTTTATAAAGATAACCAGGGAGATTTCGTAATTCTGGCGTCTGCCATTGACAAGGGCACCGCTATGCGCATTTCAAAACTGCTGAAAGTGATGATCGTTGTGTTCATCATTATTTTTATAGTGTTGCTGTTTTGCGGTCGCTGGATTGCTAAAAGAATGCTTAGCCCGCTGACTATATTTATGGAGCAGGTGAAAATGATTAAATCTAATAATTTGCATTACCGGGTGGCTGAAGGCAGGAATAATGACGAGATCACTTTACTCGCCAGAAGTTTTAACAATCTTATGGAACATCTGGAGCACTCCTTTATCCTGCAAAAAACGTTTGTCGCAAATGCCTCCCATGAATTGAGAACGCCTGTAACGAGAATGGTAATCAGTGCAGAACTGGCTCTCAGCCGGGAAAGGGATATTCCTGCTTATAAAGGCACTTTGAATTCGGTACTGGAGGATGCGGAGAAACTTGACCAGATAATCACAGCACTGCTCAAACTCGCTCAGGCAGATCTGGAATACAGTGCCGCATTAAAGGAAGATGTGCGTATAGACGAACTCCTCTGGCAACTCCAATCAGAATGGAACGAGCGCAAGGGAAACGGAAGCCTTCAGATTGAGATGATCAATATGCCGGACACTGTAGAACCACTTACAGTCAACGCCAGCTATACTTTATTACAGATCGCGCTGGACAATATCATAGGAAATGCTTTTAAATTCTCAGCGGATAAAACCGTCACCTGTATTATGGAGGTTAGTCCAGCCGGCATCAAACTGGTAATCAGCGATAAGGGGATGGGAATTTCATTAGAGATCTTACCCGAAATTTTTAAACCATTTTACACCAACAGTGGTAAAAGCGGTCAGGAAGGACATGGCATGGGCTTATATCTGGCGCACAAAATTATTACTCTTTTCGGGGGAACTATCACTGCTTCGTCAAATCCGGGACAAGGAACTTCCTTCACAGTTACATTTCCTGCATTTTAATCTCGTTTTAATCTCACTTTAATTCCCCTTTAATGTACTGCGGATAGCTTTGTTCAAACTAACAAAGAAATGATATCCAATCTGGTTAAAATCTATACTTTGTGTGCCGGGCTACTCCTGCAGGGTGCATCCCTGCGGGCTGGCACACCTATAGTAACCGACACGCTCCATCTTACACTGCCACAGGCAGAAAAACAATTTCTCGAATCCAACCTTCAACTTATCTCCCAGCATTATCAGACCGATCAGGCGAAGACAGACATTATCACTGCCCGGCTGTTTGATAACCCCGAGTTCAGTTTTGAGAATCAACTATACAACCCACAGACCAAGCGTTTTTTTGAGACCTCAAAAACCAATGGACAATACCAGGCTTCAATCTCACAGCTGATTAAATTAGCAGGAAAAAGAAACAAAAATATTCAGCTTGCCCAAACAGGTGTAAAACTCGCAGAATATGAATACTTTGATCTGCTCCGAACCTTACGTTATAAACTGCGTACGGACTTTTACAAGACCTATTATGACCAGCAATCTGCCAAACTTTATGCCAGGCAGATCGCATCCCTTGAACAGCTAACAAATGTATCCGAACAACAACTAAAATCTGGCAATATAGCTGTCAAAGATGTGATCCGGATTAAATCTCTCCTTTACAGTCTCCAATCCGAATTTAATGCACTGCAAAATGGAATTGCCGATACAGAAAGTGAGTTAAAAATCATGACTGGCATTAATGCGGAAGCTGTTATACAACTGATTATGGATCCCGCTGCCGAACAAACTTATCAGCCACAGCAGACTGTGTATATACATCTGCTGGATTCTGCCATGGTGAACCGCGCAGATTTAAAACTTAGTCAGACAGGCATCAGTTACGCAGAACAAAATTTGAGGCTACAAAAAGCCAATGCTGTACCTGATGTAGCTGTATCTCTGGTTTATGATCTGAAATCCTCGTATCCGGACAATTATACCGGCTTGGGTATACATGTTCCCCTTCCCCTTTTTAACCGGAATCAAGGCGAAATTAAAAAAGCAAAGATTGCGATAGACGCAGGCAAAAATCAGCTTAAACAACAGCAGCTTACTTTGGAGAATGAAGTATTCAATAGTTATTCCGCAGCCTTAAGAACAGAAAAACTTTACACCGGGATAGACAAATCTTTTAGTACAGACTTTGACAAACTCATCACAGAAGTGATTAAAAATTTCAAAAACAGGAATCTCAGCCTGCTGGAGTTTATGGACTTCTACGAGTCCTATAAAGCTGCCACCTTGCAAATGAATGCACTTAAATACCAGCGCATGGATGACAAGGAAGAAATCAATTACGTTACCGGCTCTCAAATATTCAACTAATATGACCACTATTCAGATTAAACGCCTCAGCAATATGCTGGCTATTTTATTTGCCGTCAGCGTGCTTTTTTGCAGCTGTTCAGAGCAGGAAAAAGAAAAACCAAAAGAATTAAAATTCGAATTAACAGACTCCCTGATCAGCAGGCTTAAAATAGATACAGTCGGAGATCCGAACGGAGAAACCCAGCTCAGCTTTTCGGCAAAGATTACCCCGAACGAAGAAACAACTGCACGCATTTTTCCAATGGTTAGTGGAAATGTTCGTTCTGTGCCCGTAAGATTGGGCGACAGGGTCTCCGCAGGACAGGTTCTGGCGGTTATGGGCAGTCCGGAGATGGCCGGTTACGATAAAGAAGCGATCAGTTCTTCAGCGGAATTGCAAACAGCGTCAAGGAATGTGAAACAGGCGGAAGAAATGTACAAAAGCGGACTGGGTTCTGCGCGTGAGCTCGAAGAAGCCAGGAACGATTTTTTATCTAAACAGGCAGAGAGCACCAGAAGTAAGGCCGTATTACGTCTTAATGGCGGTGGTACGAACGGCAGTTATATTATCAAATCTCCGGTATCCGGTTTCATCATTGAAAAAAACGTAAACAATAACATGCAGCTCAGACAGGATCACAGCACAAGTCTGTTTACAGTAGCAGACCTGAGTCAGGTCTGGGGAATCATTAATATTTATGAGTCTGACATTGCCAGTATTAAAGAGGGAGATGAAGTTAAGATCTCTATCCTCTCCTACCCGGATAAAATTTTTACAGGAAAAATCAATAAGATTTACAATGTCCTGGACGAAGACAGTAAGGTTATGAATGCCAGGGTTATAATTCCGAATCCAGGTTTTCTGCTCAAGCCAGGTATGATGGCGACCGTACAAGTCTCTGCAAAAAATGATATCAGCCTGCCAGCCATAAAAGCAAACAATATCATATTTGATGAGAACAAAAACTACGTGCTGGTACTGGATAAGCAAAAGAAAATCCGCATTCAGGAAATTCAGCTGGAACGCAAATCCGGAGAAATGGCTTATATCAGCAAGGGTCTGAAGGCTGGAGACCGTATCGTTGCCTCCAAACAAGTATTTCTTTACGAGAGCCTGAAAGATTAGTCTGCTCCATTTAATCAAAAGATAATGAACAAATTCATTAAAGCTATTATAGGTTTTTCGCTGAAAAACAAATACATCATTTTCTTTGGTACTTTTTTGTTGGTACTTGCGGGATATCTGAGCTTTAAACACACTACAATAGAAGCTTTCCCTGACGTAACCAATACCAATGTTACTATTATCACCCAATGGCCGGGAAGAAGCGCCGAAGAGGTAGAGAAATTCGTTACGCGTCCTCTGGAAATAGCGATGAACCCAACTGAGCGGAGGACAAGTATCAGATCATCTTCTCTATTTGGGTTATCCATTGTCAAAATTACTTTTGATGACGATATAGACTATGCCTTTGCCAGGGTTCAGATTAACAATCATATTGCAGATGCAGATCTGCCAACTGGTGCCGATCCACAAGTACAGCCACCCTATGGGCCAACGGGTGAGATCTTCAGGTACACTTTAAAGAGTGACCAGAAATCAATCCGGGAGTTAAAAACATTACAGGACTGGGTGGTAGAACGAGAACTGCTTTCTGTTCCCGGCATTGCCGATGTCGTGAGCTTTGGCGGAGAGGTTAAAACTTACCAGATCACGGTCGATCCTCAAAAATCCATTCAATATGGTGTAACTGCTACGGAACTGTTTGACGCAGTATCCAAAAGCAATATTAACGTTGGCGGAGATGTAATCAATCAGGGCGGCCAGGCCTATGTCGTTCGTGGTATTGGGGTGTTGAATAACATTGATGAAATCAAAAATGTAATTGTCGACAACCTGAATGGGACACCTGTATACGTCAAAAATATAGCAGAGGTAACAGAAAGCTCATTACCCAGACTGGGTCAGGTCGGCAGAGATCTGGACCCCGATGTTGTCGAAGGCATCGTTGTGATGCGTAAAGGCGAAAACCCGAGTGAGGTTTTAACCAGACTGAAAGAGAAAATTGCTGACATCAATGAAAATATTCTGCCTGCAGATGTCAAAATCAATACTTTCTATGACCGCGAGAATCTGGTAGACTTCGCCGTTCATACTGTCATGCATAATATGATGGAAGGAATCATCTTTGTAACAGTAATTGTATTCCTGTTCATGGCAGACTGGAGGACGACGCTCATTGTATCCATTATTATTCCGCTAGCCCTTTTATTCGCATTTATTTGCCTGAAGATGAAAGGAATGTCAGCAAACTTACTTTCAATGGGGGCGATTGATTTTGGGATTATCATTGACGGGGCCGTTGTTATGGTCGAGGGAATATTTGTAGCCCTGGACCGTAAATCTCACCAGGTTGGTACAGATAAATTCAATAAACTGAGTAAGCTTGGGATTATCAAAAGAGCATCTCTGGAGAACGGAAAAGGAATTTTCTTTGCCAAACTGATTATTATAACCGGCCTGCTTCCGATTTTCACTTTTGAAAAAGTGGAGGGAAAGATGTTCTCTCCACTGGCATGGACCTTAAGCTTTGCCTTATTAGGTGCATTAATACTCACCTTTACCCTGGTTCCGGCATTGGCCAGCGTGCTGTTAAAAAAGAATGTCCGGGAAAAGGATAATATCTTCTTGCGCACAATTACCAGAGCGACCATGAGCACATATAATTGGTGTTTTAAGCGTAGAAAACCCGTATTTATCGCTGCCTTGATTATCCTGGTCCTGGGTATATTCAGTTTCAAATTTCTAGGCACAGAATTTCTGCCCTCATTAGATGAAGGTTCTATTTATGTGAGAGCGAGCGGCCCTTTAAGCATCTCATTGGAAGAGACGACTAAGCTGTCAAATGACATCCGTAAAATATTGCTTCATTTTGATGAAGTGAAGCAGGTCTTATCACAAACGGGCCGTCCTAATGATGGAACGGACGCAACAGGCTTTTATAACATGGAATTCATGGTTGATATCTATCCGAAATCTGAATGGAAACGTAAAGAAACCAAAGAACAGCTGGTCGAAAGGATGCAGGAAAAACTCAAAGGTTTTCCTGGTATAAGCCTCAACTTCTCCCAACCTATTTCCGATAATGTGGAAGAAGCAGTATCAGGGGTAAAAGGCTCTATTGTTGTAAAAATGTTTGGTGATGACTTTAACTTCATTGAAAATCAGGAAGAGAAGATTGAGAGCATTCTGAAAACAGTTCAGGGTATTGAAGATCTTGGAATCTTAAGGAACCTGGGGCAACCAGAATTGCAGATCAACCTTGATCAGACTAAAATGGCACTGTATGGAGTTCGTACTGAAGATGCTAATGCTGTTATAGAAATGGCTGTAGGTGGTAAATCGGCAACTCAGATCTACGAAGGGGAAAAGAAATTTGACCTGCGGATCCGATATCCTGATTCCTTCAGACAAAGTGAGGAATCAATTGGCAAACTCCGTATTCAGAGTCTGTCGGGAGCGAAAGTACCACTGAGTGAGATTTCCACTATCCACAAGGTTACGGGCCCGAGTATTATTTACAGGGACGGTCATAAACGTTACGGTGCTATTAAGTTCTCCATCCGTGGCCGGGATATGGGAAGTACCATTGCTGAAGCGCAGGCAAAAGTTAATGAAGCAATTAAAATGCCTAAAGGTTACCATCTGCAATGGGCCGGAGATTTCGAAAATCAGCAACGTGCAACAGCCAGATTATCTACAGCTGTACCTATCAGCCTGCTGCTAATTTTCTTTATCCTCTTTGTTCTGTTCGGCAATATCAAAGATTCCCTGCTCGTATTGAACAATGTACCTTTTGCGCTGGTAGGCGGGATTCTCGCGCTGCTCATCACAGGAGTGAATTTTAACATTTCTGCAGGGATCGGCTTCATTGCCTTATTTGGGATATGCGTGCAAAATGGCGTGATTTTGCTGACTAGGTTTAAAACTAATATCGCGGAGTTGAAATATCATCCGACCTGGAGCTTCTCAGATGCGCTGCAGGATGGTATCGCAACCAGAATGCGTCCGGTTATTATGACCGCTTTAATGGCTGCAATCGGATTAATGCCCGCAGCATTATCTACCGGAATAGGTTCAGAAGCGTCTAAACCACTGGCAATAGTTGTTATCGGCGGGTTGATTACGAATACGCTTTTCAGCTTGTTCGTCTATCCGATCGTATTTTACTGGTCATACCAGAAAAAAGCGAAGCACCTAACGGACACCAGAGATGAGTTCGGAGTTGCAATACATTAAAAAAGATTTGGTTTGCGTTTGGATATGGGGATATAATGATTGGCAGATTATTGATATCCCAAACAGTAAAAGGGGTTCCCGTTGGAATCCCTTTCTGTATTTAAAAAATTTCATTTTTTGAATTGAAGGCTATCGGTGTCCCCTATTTTTTCTGAAACAGAATTAACCTGTTTGCTGTTATTGGATTGTAACAGGTAAATCAACAGACCTTTAAACTCGAGAATATGGCAGATTTAGAAACTAACAATCCCACCTTTGAGATTGCTGTTAAATTGCAGCAGAATGAAAAGCTGATCAAGGTTCAGCAGGATGAAACCAGTGATGGAGTTCCCGTCTTCAAATGCTATTCTGACGGTAAAATGCTAACTGAAATCAGACAGGACCATGAAGGCACCTGGGATCAGTTGTGGGGTGAACTCGAACAGGAAGATATTAACCGGGTTGGTGAATCAATCTTAAACTATTTAGACTAATGGAAACACATCATCAGCTCAAATTACATTCAGGAAAATTCAGCATTGAAAAACAGCATCTGGTAAATATTGGCCTGACTGAACGCTTTGTCTCTGTGCTTGCAGGCGGTGTACTCATTGGCAGCGCACTTTCCCGGCCATTTAAATCACGTTTTTTATACGGCGCTTATCTCGCTTACAGGGGAGTTACCGGACATTGCCTGGTTTATGAACAATTAGGAATTGATTCAAAAAGGCCTCATGCAGTTAATATTCGGGGGGAATTTATTATTGACAGGGAGGCTTCAGATTTATACAATTACTGGAGAAATCTAAATAATCTGCCCGGAAGCCTTAAACATCTCCTGGATGTACAGCAGCTGGATGAAACCACCTCTGCCTGGAAGTCAAAAGTATTGGGCCATGTATTCCCGGTAAGATGGGCCGCTGAGATTGTTAAGGATGAGCCTGGCCGGCTTATTGGCTGGCGGGCGACAAACGACCCGGTCTGGAAGCATGTTGGCCGTGTTGAATTTGAACCGGTTGCCGAGACAGGACAAACCAAACTGAAAATTGTGTTATCTTATCATCCCCCGGCTGGAGGCTTAGGCCTTGGCGTGGCCAGGCTGATCAACCCTTACTTTGAAGGATTGCTCAGCAAGGAAATTATAAATTTCAAACATCATATCGAAAGCCAGCAGAATATCGGGGCTTAAAGCATTGAACTACCTACTCCGACAGCGAGTACCATTAGAATCATCATGATGTAAAACCCAATGACAACCATTGTGATGATTCCACAAAATTTAAAAAAGGACTTCAATTTCCCCATGGCAACACCCAGACTAGGCTGATCGGCGTAAAGCACAGCTGTATTTGCTGCTTTAGAAAACTTAAACAGCATTAGACTTGGGTAGAACTGAATAAGAGCGATAAGCAGATAAAAAACAGTGAAACCGGCAGCCCCCATTTTCAACAGCGGGTTTGCCGGGCTAACTGCTGAAAGCGTAGATATAATTGCACCTGCGGAAAATGCAGACATGGCTACCATAGCTGAGAAAACAAAACCGACAATCGAAAGAAACCTTGCCCATTTGGCCATATCATACAGGTAACTTCTGACATCTTCAGTAACCCATATCGCATTCACTTCCTCTTCTTCTTCCTGGTGTTGAGGTTTTATTTCTTCAAAGTTGTCCATAATATTATACTATTGGTAGTTTATTGGATAAACATAAAGAATATTTGAAAGCCCCGCAAGTTTATTAACAGCAGGATTTAAAAAAATTGATACCTTTGCGCCAAATCTAGAAAATTAAAATTCATGGCATTACAATGTGGTATAGTGGGTTTACCAAATGTTGGAAAATCTACCTTATTTAACTGTTTATCAAACGCGAAAGCGCAAGCAGCTAACTTTCCTTTCTGTACTATTGAACCTAATATTGGTGTAATTACTGTTCCTGATGAACGTCTGACCAAGCTCGCTGAGCTGGTTAAACCTAATCGCATTGTGCCAAATACTATCGAAATTGTAGATATCGCAGGTCTGGTTAAAGGAGCTTCCAAAGGTGAAGGATTAGGAAATCAATTCCTGGGAAACATCCGTGCAACTAACGCAATTATCCATGTGCTTCGCTGTTTCGATGACGGAAACGTAATTCACGTTGATGGTTCTGTTGACCCTATCCGCGATAAGGAAATTATTGACACTGAATTACAGCTGAAAGACCTGGATACAGTGGAGAAAAGAATTCAAAAAGTAGAAAAATTAGCTAAGACCGATAAGGATGCTAAAAAGACTTTTGAAATTCTAAGTGTTATTAAACCTCATCTGGAAAGCGGAAAATCTGTACGTTCTGCAGCACTGGAGGCAGAAGACTTTGCTTTTATCCAGGACCTGGGCTTGCTTACACAGAAACCAGTAATGTACGTATGTAATGTCGACGAAAACTCCGTCTTAACAGGTAACGCTTATGTTGACCGTGTGAAGGAAAGTGTAAAAGATGAAAACGCAGAAGTATTGGTTATTTCTGCTAAGATTGAATCTGAAATTGCAGAACTGGAAAGTTATGAAGAACGTCAGGAATTCCTGGGCGATCTTGGTCTTACAGAGTCAGGCGTAAATAAACTGATTGTTGCAGCTTACCGCCTGCTTGATCTATACACCTATTTTACCGCAGGTGTGCAGGAAGTTCGCGCATGGACAATTACCAAAGGATTTACTGCACCTCAGGCAGCAGGTGTAATCCATACAGATTTTGAAAAAGGATTTATCCGTGCAGAAGTTATTAAATATACCGACTTCGTAACCTTAGGTTCAGAAAATGCTTGTAAAGAAGCTGGTAAACTCGGCGTAGAGGGTAAAACATATGTCGTGGAAGATGGTGACATCATGCATTTCCGTTTTAACGTATAACACACCTCGTCAGTACCAGAAAGGTACACATGAGGATATAAAAAAAGAGGATACCACATGGTATCCTCTTTTTTTATATCCATAATTATAATTTTGATGAATTATCAGAGCAGTACACCACTCAGGAACATCACAGCTACTGAGAAATAAATGATTAGTCCGGTAACATCTACAAGCGTTGCTACAAACGGCGCCGAAGAGGTTGCAGGATCGGCCCCTAATTTTTTCAACAATAAAGGAAGCATAGAACCAGCTAGCGAGCCCCAAAGAACAACTCCGACCAAAGCCACACCGACCGTCATACCGATTAGTGCCCAATGTTCACCGTACATATCTGTAAACATGGTCCATACGAAAATACGCAGAAAACCAATTGCACCTAATACAATACCCAACATTAATCCGGATATGATTTCCCTGCGCATGACGCGCCACCAGTCTCCTATTGTTATCTCACCCAGAGCCATTGCCTGAATGATCAATGTAGAGGCCTGTGAACCACTATTACCACCGCTGGATATGATCAATGGCACGAACATCGCCAGAACCACAGCCTTCGCTATATCGGCTTCAAAATGCGCCATTGCAGTAGCAGTAAGCATCTCACCAAGAAACAAAACAACCAGCCACCCAATTCTTTTACGAAAAAGCCCAAAAATAGGCATATCCAGATATGGTTCATCAAGGGCTTCTGTTCCCCCGATTTTGTGCATATCTTCTGTATATTCTTCATTGGCAATCCACAGGATATCATCTACAGTAACAATCCCCAGCAAAACGTTGTGATCATCTGTTACCGGTAGAGCCACACGATTATTCATCCTGAATACGTTAATCGCTTCTTCCTGCGGATCATTTGCATTCAGCGCGATCAAACGATTATCTGTTAACTCACCGACAGGTACATTAGGATCGGCGAGTAAAATTTCACGGATCCGGATATCATCGATCAGCGTACCATCATTATCAATTACATACACGACATCAATGGTTTCCGAATCTTTACCATATCTTCTGATATGTTCCAGTACAGTTTTAACGGTCCAGTCCTTTTTAACGGCTATATAATCCGGCGTCATCAGACGACCGACACTATCTTCTTTATAGCCTAATAAGGAAAGGGCCTCTACCCTATCTTTAGCGGGTAATAGAATAATCAGCTTTTTAACAGCATCTCCTTTCAACTCAGAAAACAAGGAGGTCCTGTCATCCGGTGGCATGAGATTAATCAGCTGTGCCAGCTTTTCACCAGGAAGTTTTTTAATAATCTTTTCCTGAGTAGGAAAATCAAGGATACGGAATACATTGACCGCCCTTTTTATAGATAAGGTATTGATAAAATGGACTGCGTAGTGTGGAAGCTCATCTATGAGATGTTCGACATCTGAAATATTGAGCGTATCTAAATATTCCCCCAATTTCCCCTCTTCATTAAGCTCAATTAGTCTGGTGACTTCTTCAACTACTTGTTCTTCCATATACAGCCCTCAATTTTACATGTTTATAATTCTAACCTGATTGCAAAAGTGATGTTTTATTTTTAAAAACCGCAGCAGAGCTCACAAAAAATTGTATTTCTGAGAGGAAATATTTTTTAAACTTTTATAACTAAAAAAACGACACATGAGTCACTGACAATCAAAAACTTACATATCCATAAAATTTACCCCCGAATTCAAACAGCAGCAAACTCAAAGAATGATTCCGGCCCAATTGAACGACTAAACCTTTAAAAACTGCCGACTTCCAGGTTTCCTGACTCTGCCTGCTGCTTTTTCCATTTCCTTAATCTGCCTCTGGCATTTTTATAAGGCGATGAACTATTGAACTGAATCATTCTCCCCATGGTCCATTTACCATACCAGCCCTCTCCGTACAATTCCTGATCTGTATGGCGCGAAATTAAAGTCTCTAAAAGAGAAACAGTACTTGCTAATCTTTGGATTAGCTGCGGATAATCCAGGTCTTCGTAATCTTTATAAAATTTACCGGCAAGCCGGCCCAGCTCATTCCACTTATATCCTGTTTCAGGAAAATCTACAACTTGCCCCTTCTGCCGCATACTGTGCCATTTCAGTACAAGCTCTCCCCATCCGATCAGATAAGCAATCAGGTTATTAATTGATATTAAAGTACCCTTAGCGTGTCCATCCATAGATTTTTCCAGCATTTTACCTGGAGGAACTGTGCTCAACTCTTTCTGTAGCAGCGTGAAGCTCTGATGAATTTCAGCTAATAAAGCTGCCTTTGTAGTAGGAACTGCCATATAAGTATTATTTAAATCTTAAATTAGTAAAAATAACCAATGAGGCAAATACAGATTTAAACGGTTCATCTATGTAGAGTTATCATATGATTCAACAGGATCCCGAAAGTCATTTAAGGGTTAAAGTAAATGATATTGAATATATCCTTGACAGGATTTTATATTTTTCCGAAAATAAAAAAATGAAGATCTTACTTATCGAAGATACGCATGACCTGATCTCAGTGATTGTACGTGGATTAAATGATGCAAATATAGAAGTAAGTGTGGCTGTCGATGGTCAGACTGGATTGGAAATGGCACTCAATCATGAATTTGATTTGATTATATTAGATATTATGCTTCCTGGATTAAATGGTATTCAAATTTGCCGGGAGGTTAGAAAAGTAAAAGAAAACGTCCCCATTCTAATGCTGACTGCCCTGGCGAGTACAGAAAATATTGTTACCGGACTTGATAGCGGCGCCGATGACTACATGGTTAAACCTTTTAAATTTGCGGAGCTGGAAGCACGTATCAGAACTCTGGTGCGCAGAGGCAACAGGGATTTAATCAAGTCTGATATGATATCCATATCGGATCTGGAGATTAATACGTCTTCCAAAACTGCATTTAGAAATAAAAATGCAGTCAGCCTGACTTCTACGGAATACAGGCTACTTGAATATCTGGTCAAGAACCAAAATAAAGTGCTGTCCAGAATACAAATTTTGGAAAATGTATGGGATATTGATTTTAATATGGGTACCAATGTGGTCGATGTATATATTAACTATCTGCGCAAAAAAATTGACACCAATTACCCGGACAAATTAATTCATACAGTGTTTGGAATGGGCTACATTATGAAAACAGAAAATTTAAATGCGAATTCAGTCTAAAATTACATTACTATTTTTCACAATTGCAACCGCAGGTCTGATCCTGATCAATGCAGTTATTTTCTACTTTGTCTCAGCCTTCAACTTTGATGATTTCTTCAAGCGGCTCGAAGCCAGGGTTAATCTGGCTGCTGAGATCAATGTCCATCCGGATCAAAATTCAGCATCTTACAGAGAAGTAAGAACCCGCTATCTGGAAAAACTGGAAATGGAGCGCGAATACATCGTTAAACTCGAAAACTCCGGTCAATTCAAAAAACCGCTGGAGCTGCCCGCATCATTCTATCAGGATGTAATCCAGAAAGGTAAAGCCCGCTATAACCGTGACAAAGACTTTTTTGCAGGCTCGCTTTTTAAAACCGATCAAGGAGATTACATGGTGATCATTACAGCATCCAATCCATCAGGTTTTGAAGAGCTTACTACTTTAAAAAAAATATTGATTATTGTTTTCTTCATCGCAATCTTCTTAACCTACCTCGTCGGAAAAATTTTCTCTCATTACACGGTTAAGCCCGTAAAAACCGTTATCCGCAGCGTAAATAAGATTTCAGCTGATAATCTGCATATGAGACTGAGTGAGCTGGAGGGAAAAGACGAAATATCTGAACTGGTCCAAACCTTTAATAATATGCTTAACCGACTGGAAACGGCTTTTGCTACACAAAACAACTTCGTTAGTAATGCTTCTCATGAGCTCAAAACACCAATGAGTGTTATAACCAGCGAGTCGGAACTGCTGCTTTCTCAACCGGACCTTTCGGAAAAGGCAAGAGCATCGGCGAAAGTAATTCTTTCCCATGCTGAAAAACTTGCCGCTATAACAACCAGCTTACTGGGGCTTGCACAAACCGGTTTTGATGGTAAGAGACAAAACTGGCAAAAGATACGGGTAGATGAATTGGTGATGATGGTTGCAGATTCTGTCAAAAAAATAGATC
Organism: Pedobacter antarcticus; assembly: GCF_900103515.1. NCBI lineage: Bacteria > Pseudomonadati > Bacteroidota > Sphingobacteriia > Sphingobacteriales > Sphingobacteriaceae > Pedobacter > Pedobacter antarcticus. The sequence goes on along the minus strand of NZ_FNGZ01000006.1, from coordinate 189,511 downwards.
CTGAAAGTAACGTCCAGATTAATTTTGACACACTTCCCGAAGATGACACTTCCCTTTACACGGATGGTAACATTAATTTATTGCAGCTTGCTTTAAGCAATATTGTACTCAATGCATGTAAGTATTCCAACAATCAGCTAGTGGAAGTCCGGGTTGCTTCTGACAAGGAAAGAATAAGTCTGATCGTGACAGATAAGGGAATCGGTATTCCACAAAATGAGCAGCAGCATATCTTTGAACCTTTCTTCAGGGCTTCCAACACCACAGAGTTTGATGGATTTGGTATAGGCCTGCCGCTGACCCTGAATATTATCCGCATTCATAAGGGTTCGATCGGTATCATATCTGAAGAAAAAATAGGCACAGAAATGCGAATAATCTTGCCCGTCTCCAGTGAATTCTAATCAAATTTTAATAACTCTAAATAACACCCCGCTAAAACGAGGTATTTCTCTTATAAGCCCCCTGTAATCTAATCAAAATCTAATAACTCTCTTATCCCATCTTAATGACTCTGCGGTAAAATTGCATAAGTAATAATTGTTATCCTAAACTTTTAAATAAAACTTATGAAAACCATTTTTATCCCCACCGACTTTAGCCTGAATTCGTTAGACTGTATAACTAACCTTTGTGAACAATATGAAAATGAATCCTTAAACTTCATTTTTGTTCATGCATTCAAGCTTTCTGATTCTATCAGCGAATTGTTGATGTTATCCAGAAGATCCAGAGAATATGATTATATCCCGGACGGTTTTTATGAACGGTGCAATCAGATTAAAGCAGAATGCCCTCAGGTAGTATCTATCAGAACCGAATTCTTCTTTGGCAGTACAATGGCCACATTCAGAAATTTTCTTGAAGCAAACGACGTGACCTGTATCCTCAATCCTAAGGATTGCTCTTATACGAGTCTGAATAAATCCAGCCTGGATCCTTTTGTCCTTACTTCCAAATGCGGGCTGCCGATCGTTTCCTTACTGACAATTAAAAAATTGGTTACCGAACAGGTAGAAAATGCTCCTACCGCAAAGCAGATGATTGCAGAAGCTTATTAAAAACCTTTTAAACTGAACACTATGTTATTAAAAGAGAATATACCCGTAAAATACATTTTCGGAAAAATTATAAAAGAGATAGTTTTCGTTACCCTATACGCTGGACTGATAGCGATTTTATATAATACCTTTCATTTTACCAGAATATCCATACCCATTGCCGTACCGACGATCTTAGGTACAGTTATTTCACTTTTGCTAGCCTTTAAATCTAACCAGGCTTATGACAGATGGTGGGAGGCGCGTACGCTCTGGGGGGCAATTGTCAACGATACACGTACGTTGACCAGACAGCTGATGACTTTTGTCAGCAGTCCTGATACGGAAGATGAAAAAGCATTCTGCATACGCCTGGCTAAAAGACAAATCGCCTGGTGTATCAGCTTAAGCAAACATCTGCGTGACCAAAACCCATTAGCTGGTATTGACCGGTTAATCAGCGCAGAGGACATGGAACACATTAAAAATTATTCTAATGTCCCGCTTGCACTACAGGAACTTCAGGCTATAGATATCCGGAATGCCCATAAACTTGGATGGCTTAATGATTTCCAGCAAATCCAGCTTGACAATACGCTTACTGCCTTTTCAAATGAAATGGGTGGTTGCGAAAGGATCAAGAATACTGTATTCCCGGCAACCTACAGTCATTATATCCATTTCTCACTGGTATTGTTTATTATGTTGCTTCCATTCGGCCTGATTGAATTTTTCGGAGTTATAGAAATCCCACTGGTGATTGCTATTGCCAGTTCATTCTTCCTGATTGAAAAAATGGCTATTCATCTGCAGGATCCGTTTGAGAATAAACCGACAGATACGCCTACTACTGCGATTTGCAGGACAATTGAGCGCGACATTAAGCAAATGCTGAAAGAAAATTACAAGCAGGATGAGAAAATAAGCGGTCCGGCTAGTCAGAAATCTAAAATATTCTACGTGCTATAACAGCTTCCAAAGCTCATTTATAGTTGACCAAAAAAACAGTCTTTAATGCCCCGGTAAGTTTCTAACTTGTTGGGGCATTCAAAGGTGTAAGATTGAAAAATGAAGCTTGAACACGTTTCAAAGTTCCCACCAAATGCAAAAAGTGGTATCTGAACGGCTTAAAAAGCTGAACACCAATGCCCTTATTGAAATTAGTCCAAGTTTGTAAAAATCGACCTCGAAGATTCAATCAATTTTTATATATTTGACCGAATGTTTCCGTAGTTCAATGGATAGAATTTTGGTTTCCGGTACCAAAGATGGGGGTTCGAATCCCTTCGGGAACACATTTTGAGTTTTCAAGCTCTAATCGTAAAACACAACACGCCTTAAATTATCTTTAAGGCGTGTTTCTCTAAAAAAGTCCTCATTTTTTTAACATCACGGTGTCAACATTGTGTCAACATCATTTTTGGACATTTTTTATGGAAAAGAGAATAGATACGATCTGTAGTATTTATACAATGATTAACAAGCAGCGGCCTAAACCGGACGGTACTGCAAGATTATATATTCGAATAACGATAAGAAAAGAATCTAGGAAAATCGCTCTTCCGATTTACTGGCCGCTTCGTTGTTTTAATGAAAAATCAAAGACCATCGAACCTAGGATGGAAAATGACAATGATTATCTTCCTTTTCTAGCAATAATCGAAACTGAAAAATCTAAGTATTGGAAAGCTGCTAAAATATTTCTATTAAAAGATATGAACTTTGGAGTTTGTGATCTGATATCAAGTGTCTTTATAACAGAAAACTCACATTTATTAGTGGAATGGATGAAGTATAAAATCCGTCAGCAAATTGTGGATGGAGAAATCAAAGTCAATACCTCAGGAAATCACAAGACAAGCGCAAACACTGTACTTCTATATTTAGGTAAAGACATCGATATGAGTTTAATCGATTCAAAATGGCTTACCAAGTATACAGTATGGTTGTTGAGTAAAATGTCATACGGTGGTGCTTGGGCAAGAGTCAAGGACCTTAAAACCTATATGAGGTTAGCAGAAAAATTAGGGACGACACTTCATCCTGATTTCAAAAATCATTGCTTGCCTAAACCAGAAAGTAACCCAATTTATCTAGAAAAATTTGAGTTGGAAAAACTTATACAACTATTTTCAGGTGGCGATTTGTCAATCGAAAACTTTGACTGTTTGAGATCTTTCCTTTTTGCCTGCTTTACTGGTTTAAGGATATCAGATCTGAAAAGATTTGACAACAACTGGATCGTTAATAATGAAATAATATTTAAACCGACAAAAAAAAGGTTGACGGACAAGAAGGATCATAATTTAAAAATCCCGTTAATACCGATAGCAGCAAATTTCTTATCGACATTGAACGGCCAAAACCTTGTAATTAGAAGTGATCAGAAATTTAACGAGCGACTTAAAACAATAGCGAAGTTGGCTGGGATCAATAAAAATTTAACCACTCACGTTGCCCGGCACACCTTTGCAACATCTCTTGCTCTTTTAGATGTTCCAGTGACGATTATTTCACAGTTACTTGGCCATAAAACAATCGCATCTACAATGATCTATATCCACATCGCTGACAGAGTTAAGTCTGATGAAATGCAAAAATTGCAAAATGCTTTCAGTAGTTTTTCCCTGAAATTGGCTTAAGGCTACCAAAACTAGATTTCATATTCCAACCGATCCATCGCCTCCAAAATGGTTTCAGGACAAGTTTTTAGCAATGGAACGGTTGGATGAAAATTAGAATCCTTCTGATATTGATGGTTTGCTCATATTCTCTCTGAAAGAACTGATTAAATTTTGAATACTTGATATTGATTCTTTCTTAATGAAATTGATACCTTTTTTCATCATCCCAACTTTCCAAGGATTTACTTCCTCTTCGAACGTCCAAGGCTTAAATTGACCATTACCGCTAAAAACTATATCAGTAATTGTATATCGGAATTTATTGTCCTTGACCAATATTATGATGTTGGCATCTACTGGCCCACCTTCGGAGTTATATACGATAAATGACCCAACTAATTTCCCTGCTTCTTTATCCTTTACCTGTAATACGTCCTTCGAAGATTTAAAATTTAAAGCGAACCAATCAACCGATTTGTCAAAAAGTTCTGCTTTTGATCCTTTGCAGTCAATCGTCTGTGTGAAACTTATTTTTTTTGTTGTTGAATCTATAGGTAAATTTGTTTGTGCGGTCAAACTGGCGGACGCGGTAATAAATAGTAGAAATGCAGTAAGTTTTTTCATAATTTTATTTAAATCTTGCATACGCCCCTGTAGATATTATAACTTTAATAAAGCTTCAATTTTCTCAAACAACGGTAAAAAGGCAATAAATTTTTCTTTAGGAAGCAACCTAATTGCTTCGGTAAACTCCCTTTTTTTATTTTCTTTAATAGCAACTATAGTTGTTTTAACTGCCGGGGATGACACGAAAAAATCACTTAATTCTTCAATTCCATAAAACAACAACTCTATTGTTAAGCATGATTTATTTTGGTAGGTTTTATATTCGTCTAAAATAACCTGCGAAGCTACTACGTCATTATAAGGAACTGGAAGTAGTATTTTATACGCATTATCACACAACAAACTCTTTCTAGTAAAACACTTCCTAGGATCTAGTTCCAGATTGGCTGTGAAGTTCGGATTTTTACCGCCTCCAGTTTTATTCCATTCGTTATATCCCTTTTCGTCAAAATCGAACAAAGCAATCATAATTTTTTCATCATATTGAATGAAAATACCGTCAGGTTTATCAGCGCCTCGTTGAAAAAGATTTCCCAAAAAACCGGCATCGAAACTATCTTGTATAAAAAAGTCCATTTCTTTTTCTTCGTACAACTTGCTCCATGCTATTTCTAAAATGATTTTATCAGTAATGCCTTCAGTGAAGAGGATATGTTTTTCTGATCGCTCTATGTTATGAGATATACTCAAATGTCCTTCTTGTAAGGTCATAGTAGCCATTCCATTACTTAAATTATGTACTGCTGTTTGTTGATTTGCTTTTACAGGATAACCAACACCTTTTTCCATTATAAAAATCGACTCCGCCGGTGCCAAAGCAACTGTTGATGGAGAATGTGTCGTCATTATAATTTTTAAGGCGTTTTTGCTACTTGATTGGATATTCAAAAGTATATCAATAAAAACCTTTGCAAAGCTTGGGTGTAAAAAAGCATCAGCCTCGTCCAATAATAATACGTCTGGAAACTTTCCTCCAGTTGAAGAACTATAAACTGCAAATATTAATGCCAGTATACTAGTCTCACCTGATGATAGGCCTTCAAACGGTACTTTTACGTTGCTATTGTCTAATCTAATTAGCTGAATACTTCCTAATTTATTATAGGAATCGCTTGGTGAGTATTCGATTTTATATCCGAACCCAGCATTTGTCGAAATGTCATTAAACACATCCCAAGGTGCCCTCACATCTACTGTTAGGTGCGGGTAATAGGTCCGTTTCAAACAAAATTGATGAAATAATAGTAGTAAGCTTGTGGAAAAAAAACTTGAACTGAATTCATAAAAAGTTAAAAAATCGATAAAAGTTAACTTTTGTATTTCTTTATTGCATTTAACAGCTAAATCTTTTACGATACGAATTTGTCCAGTGTCCACTATTATAGTGTTCTCGTACGCGAGTTGGCCTTTTGTAATTGTTTTAAATAAACTTTCGATCGTCTGATTTATAAGGTTTGCCTCTTCAGACGCAAACTCTATTTCAATTCCTGTTAGATCAATGTAACACTTAATAATTAGATTAAGCGGTGCCCATTCTGCCTGAATATTTTTAAATATCGAAAGTGTATCAAAATCTTGGTATAGCGGCGTGTTTTGTTCTGACCTCATCCCAGGCTTCGCATAATAAATATTTTTGAGAGCATTTCCGTTATCATCCGTTAAACAGGGAAATGTAGTTTCATCATCATTGTCAAATTGAAAATATTCTCGGAATTCATACATGTGATTATACATCCACGATAACAATTGTGTTTTCCCAGAACCATTTTCGCCAGTTAAAATTGTTAAATCTGGTAATTCAATGCTTTTAGCGCTTTTTATTGCCTTTCCATTATCAACAGTTCTTAATATCATCTCAAATCTTTTGTTTCTAAAACTAATTAATTTCAAATTGATTTTTGAGTATTCTGTCAAAAACAAAAGATTTCAAGCAGTGATATTTATCCCTTTTGAGAGAATTCTATTCTTTTCATTTCATTTTCAAAATCTTTATAATCGGAATAGATAAATTGTATTGGTTGTGCATTAACTTTATTCTGTGCGTCAATCATAGTTTGCATTAGGCTTTCAAGATTCGAAAAATCAAATTCCGTTACGGGATTCGATCGAGGTTGATCACCATTGTATCCCCCGGAGGCATATGATCTTTTCTCCTTTCTAGCCACTTCAAGCATATTTATTAGATTCGCATATCGAGGGCTAGTAACCATCCAGTTCGGTGCAATCCATTCTTTACCTGCCTCTCCAGCTTCAAATGGCCGTCCACTTGCTGAATTTTTGAATAATGTGCTCTGCCCAACAAATCCTTCTGGATCTTCATCTGAAAAACCGCCGGCTGCGAACTGCGGCGCAGGTGTTGCCATGATAACTGCAGTTTGAATTGCAGTTGCAGCAGCGATAGCAGGGATCGCAAATGGCGATAGAATACCCGTTTGAGCCAGTACTTTAGTTATTGCCAAAGCACCATTTACAACAGCCTGGGCTAAATCAGCAGCTTGTTGGGCTTTCCATCCTTTTAGCTTTTCCTCCTTGACCTTTTTATCATATTTCTCATTGATCTGCTCTTTTTGTTTCTCAGTGAGGTCTTTCTTTGATAATTCAGCTTTACGTTCATTCTCAATTCCAGCAAGCCTCTTTTCAGTTTGAGCTCTTTGGTTGTTGGCAATTATATTGAACGTGGCATCAGATGCTTGCTGAGCCATTTGGATTACGAAATCCCGCTCAGTTTGAAGTTCCTTTAGTTTAAACTGATCAGTTTCTCCCTTCCTATTTTTCTCAATCAAGTTTATGGCATCCTGATACTCACGTTTAAGCTGGATCTCTTTACCATATTTTTCTCTTAAAGCGAAAAGCTCGTCATCGTATCTTTTATTTATCGCAGCTAACTTATTCTCTCGTTTGTTGCCTGAAACGGTGTCATACCTTGATGCTATTTCAAGTTTCTCCTTTTCTAAACGTTCTTTTTCACGGAGCTCTGCATCGGATAATTCCTTTGCCCGGGCATTCTTTAATGCGGCTAAATTCTTATCATTTCCAATGTTCTTTTTCTCCTGCTGATCATAGAACTTATTGATCTGATTGGTCTGTTTAACCAGTTCTGATTCATGTACATCAGCAAGACTAGTGCGCAGCTGGGCGATACTCTCCAGCATTTCAGTTTCTTGGCGAATTCTCAGATTGTTTACAGCAGTTTGCTTATCGCTTTCTAAGCTTGATATCTTTTGCTCTGTGATCTTTTTCTGCTCAGCAGTAATACCTTTGAATTTGAGGAAGTCTGTCTCCTGTTTGATTAAAGCGTTATATTTTTGCGCTTCCTGGGAGACTTCTTTTTCATTTGCACTAAGCTGATCATCCAGACGCTGTAGGTTCAGTTTTTTATACTGCTCATCAAGTTTTTCGAATTCTTTTAGCGCCTGTTCTTTTGCTATCTGCTCTTTTGACTTGCCTGTTTTCTTTTTTTCGGTAAGCCCGCCTGTACTTACTCCTCCTGTGGTTAGGTCACCAACGCTTAAAAGACTGCTCGTATCGGACAATTCCTCTTTGTAGCGATCCTGAATTGTTTTGATACGTCTGACGTTCTCATCCATTTCAGCTTTAGCATTGTTTTTACCTTTTTGAGCCTTGCTTTTTTTGAAGGCGGCATAAGTTCCGTTTGTAAGCAAAGAGCCTGCATCTTGCCATATTGAAGTCTCGTCCTGGTTACCAGATTCGATCTCAATATTTTTTTGACGAAGCTTATTGATTTGAGCCTGTGCTGCCTCAGCAATGGATTTTTTCTCCAGGGCCTGGACATATTTGCTGATTGCAATTGTTCCCTTAGTGGTTAATGCTTCCTCCTCAGTTAAATGCTTCAGAGCAGCCGGCATAACTTCACGCAACTTCTTGATTGCAGCAAGCTTCTTCTCCCTGGTGGACGTTTCATTGATCAGGATCGCATTCAATGCTTTGATTCTGTCAATTTCTTCCATCTGCTTGCTTTTGGCAGCGGCATCGATAGCATTGAAATCTTCCTGAGAACGTTGTGCTGCAGATGTTGATTTACTATAAAGTGCCATCGCAGTACCAAGAGCAACAACAACGGCTAAGACTGCAGCAAATGGATTTGCGGCTGTTGCGATGTTGAGCGCTCTCATAGCTGCAGCTGCCCTGGTTAAATTACCAGTTAATAAAGCTTGAATACCGGCAAACGCGATTGCTGCATTTCTCGCTAAAATAGTCCGCAGAATATTTGCCTCCAGAGCAGTATTTACCAAGAAAATTCCAGTTGCGTAGGCACCCCAGGTTACGGCCCCAACGATCAGTAACTTAGTGATGTTAACGATCATCACAGAGTTTTTCTTCATGACATCTAAAAACTGGCTAAACTCGAAAACCATGTTTTTCAGGAAGTCCATGATAACCGGATTGGTGGCTAGTGCATCGAATTCTTTAACCAGCAGATCAGTTGTGGCTGCCAAACTTGCCATCTTCACATCAAACTCTTGCTGAAGGGAAGTTCCCAAGGCAAACTCCTCATTGGCTAACTTTTGCTTAGTAACAAGTTTGTCCAGGTTATTAGATAAAGCACCCAGGGCTGATACCGCTCTTGCACCTTCTTCACCAACTAGCCCCATTTTTTCAGCCAAGCCAGCTACACCCATCCCGGTGCTCTGCAGGTTTTTCAGTACCTCCAGTAAAGCTTGATTACCGTCTGTTTTTAGAATCTTCGTAAAGTCTTTTACACTTAATCCGGCAATTCTTGCAAATCCAGGGATGTCTTTACCCAAACCAACGATGAATTGGCCAATTGCTGTAGCAGAAGCTTCCAGAGGTTGCCCGAGCTCATCCATTGTTGCAGCTAATCCAAGAATACTCTGAATACTCATGTTAGCCTGGGGAGCAATACCACCCAAGCGGTTAGTGAACTCAACCATGTAAGATTCCTTGGCAGTTCCAGCTGCACCTACTGCATTGATTGCAGATCCCACCTTAATTAAGGAATCTTCCAGGCCGAATACATCTTTGATTTTAAATAAATCAACAAGTTTTCCTAAGCTGTTAACTGCTGCTTCTGCGTCGCCCAGATCTTCACCTAATGCGACTTTGATTTTATCAGCAGCACGCACGAAACCGAGAATATCCCTTTCTCCAGCTACACCTAATTTACCAGCTACGACTGCCAAACCGGTTAATTCCTCTCTGGAGGATCTAGTGTTTATTTTACCGAGCTCAGTATATAATCTGCGGACAGCTTCCTCACTCAAACCGGTGGTTTTACGCACATCTGCTAAACTATCCGACAGTTTAGCATTATTCAGAATGATATTTTGAAACTTATCGGTGATGAAATCGAATCCAAGATATCCAACAGCCAGCTGTCCGAGTTTTTGAATCTCTGCAGCAAGTAAGCTGAAGCCACCGCTAAGTCCTTTGATTTCGTCTTTTATCGCCTGCAGTCTTTTCTGGTGAAGCTGCAGCTTATCCATGCTTTTGTTATAGGCTTCAGATCCTATAACTAAGCCGTCTAATTCTCTTCTTTGAGCACGGACTACCTGAGTAAGATTTTTAAATGTATTCTCTACGGGTTTACCGTCGATATATAAGGTGGCCTTAATTGACCTTGGAGATTCGCCAGCCATTATTTTACCAGAATCCTTTCTAAACCTTGTAATACACGATCGCCATGGTATTCCGTAACAAGATTCGATAAAACAGGGAATTTCTCTTCTAGAACAGGGTTAAACCAAAGCTTTGCAACCCTCTTACCAGTAGCCATTTTATGCCAGCTGGTAGAATTGGTAGCTTTCTTTGTCCCATCGCGCCTTGTGAATTGGTGTACTGTGTTTCCCCCAAACTGATGGCCGGATCCACCATACCCACGACCTGCACCTTTGTGGACAAATACCAAATAGAATGGAAAAGTGAAACCGATTTTACTAGCCAGGCCCGCATAGTTTTTAACGCTTGATTCAAGCTCTTTCTTTGCACGACCGGAATAAACGGAAGTCATTTGAAGAATGTTGAGCTGGAGTTTTCGTTTAACGTCTTTTGTCCAGGAACGAACGTCCCGGTTATAGGTGTCTATGCGAGCCATATTACAGATTGATTTCTGCAAATGACGGGCTATGAAAAACCCTGGTAAACGACAGCCCGGTAAGCAGGTGCCATCGTTTAGTACAGTTAGGGAATAAACCTGGAGGTTTTTATTTTAAGGCGACAGAATACCGGAACTCTGAGCGACCAGGTTAAACTCCGGAAGCCCAAACAGGCGACAAGGTGAGCAGCTGCAGCTGACCGGCCACACCAGATCCGGAGGATATCAGGATCTGTGCGGGCGACAAAATTAAAAAACTATGAGAATTGGCATTCCATCTGTCGATACGAATCCAGGTGTAGTATAATAATCACCAACTTTATCAAACAGTACTTTACGTCCACCAGTATATCCGAATTTTGGAACCTTACCATAAATACGGTACGTATAGTTTGCAATCTCCGGTCTATTACCGGAAACAAGAATAACTGCACCAGCTTGGCCACCTACGCCATAAGGATCGCTGGGAGAGTTTGCTGCAGTAGTTGCAAATACAGCAGGTGAGCCAGGAGCAGGATATACTACGAGCTTGAAAGTCTCCGCCGGTAGGGATCCATCCTGGTAGCAAAATTTGTATTTGGTCAGGATTGACCCTATTGAAGTGTCTTCGGGAATTAAATAGCGTTGAATTGAAAACGGAGTCTTGAACGCAGTTACGATGGTTTGGCACTCTATTTTCACAGATAACAAGGAGGACTTGGAAGTTCCTAAGTTGTAAGAATGCTTTACGTTCATTGCAATCTTATCAGTTCCATTTTCAGATTTAAAACAAAACTTAGTTGTAGGTGAAAATCTGGATACTACATCGTATGGTATTTTAGCGCTTAAAATTCCCTTTTTGCTCTCATTTAAAAAGCGGTACCAGCTCGCATCATCTTCGGATAAATCATAGGCTCTGGCCTCGGGAAACATCTTGCCATTTGCAAGCCGCTTCATTCCCTTAAACTTTATCAGCCGTAATGGCCATTTTTCGTCAGGATTTAAATTGGAAAAATTGGTTAGTTGGTTCGCAGTAGGATAGAAATATCCTTCAGAAGATTCCACTTCTTTTAGGGTCGATACATCCATATTTAAAATACTTTCCCCTTCTCCAACAATCAATGTGTATAAGGGAACAAACACATCAATCTCAGAATCTTTCGCTTTTAGATTCTGATCTTTATCTGTATTATCGACAGCAAGCGTTACAGTATACCCCTTTTGTTCACTGGTACCGAGTTCTTCAATTCGTTCTACATATTTACTGATATCTACGTAATCATCGACTCGTAAAGCCGTTATTGGGCTCTCGATAGTCACCGTCCCATTATTCAAATTGTAAATGAAATTCAATTTCATCCGGTCACTAATTTGTTTGATAAAGTCAGAAATGGTCAACTCTGCAGGTAGGTAAAGCAAGCTAGGGAGTGTTGTTCTGCCAATTAATGGCCGGCGGGTATATAAGTATACTGAATTGAAATCCTCATCATTTAACAGATCGCCCTGCAGATCGAACTTCAAATATTTAAATATTGCTTTTAGAATGTAGCTTACTTTGAAAAACGGAACAATGGTGGTTCCTCTGGGATCATTTTCCCCTCCACCTCTGACATCAACAAATTTCTGTGCAGCATGATCCCAATTATTCATCCATGGATAAAGGATAGTCCCAGAGCCGGGATCCGTCCACCCGGAGTTATGTATCGGAAAAAATGAATAATTGTATTTACTCGGATTTTTACACGTATCCAACATGATATCTTGGAAATCTCCAACTTGTACGGATTGGTCGATATCCATACTCATAATTTCCCTTACAACAGTGTTTTTAACTTTTTTGGCAACTGTAGCGAAATTTACTTTTAATTCGAAGTTGATCTTGTCCGAAACTATTTTATACCTAAAAATTCCTTTAAAGAACATTGCACCGCGGTAAAGCACCGTTACTGGCTGCTCATAAACATCTATGTCGGCATCAATTCTATGCCCATGGGATATAAAGACCTTATTGCTTTCGGTGAGGCCGGCCTGAGCATTGTAAATAATCTCCTGGAATAGCTCGTTAGAAGGATTAAATAAGGGATTGTGTACTTCTACCGGCACCACAGTCTCCGGATCCGGCTGAAGCATTATTCCTTGATCATTTATGATTTCGATCATGCTTGTTATTGAAAAATGCGTTTTGGAAAATAAAAAAAACTACTTAAATCTTAATCTATAGCCTTCCTTAAAGTAGATGTGATTATTTTTATCTACCCAGGATATCTTAAGTTGACTGCCTAACTTTATCGCTTCCCATGTATTGCCCATATCTAAACTAACAGCATTACTACCTAACTGAAAGCCAGCAATTAGTATGTTATTCAAGTTCATTGTATATATGACCGGCTCGCTAATATCAAAAACAGATGCAAATTTGGAAGTGTCATCGATATCAGAAAGTTTTCCTTTGAGGATACCGGCCGAAGATCTAGAAGGGAGATTAGTACGGCCCGGTATTTTTAAAGATCCTCTATATCCTATGTAAGTATCAGAGCCACAGAACACCGTGGGATTTTCAGGGTCATCGTCAAGCATCCAAAAAGAGCATGGCCTCACAATTCCATTCGGCGCCGAATTTAGCCGATACGAGACAGGGTTTCTTTGATCAAGATTAACTGAGGCAGCGGCATCTATTAGTCTATTTTCTAAAAGCAGAGTCCACGTATAAGGATAATCTTCGCCTGTACCGAATGATATAAAATCTTTCAATGGATGGGTAAAATGAATATGTCTACATTTTAAATTATTTGACGGGTTGTATATATTTTCATGCAGTTCGAAGGTAGTTTCTGTCAAAACCCTCACTCTAAAAAACACACCGGTACCTTGTACAGCGTTTGTCTCACTCGCAGTATTGTTTAGTAACGGATCCCAATCATCAACGCTTCCTGATTTCCTTATCAAGCGCACTAACGGCTTGTCTAACGGTGAATTGACCATGCCGTGAGGCGATGCAGTTGTCACAACAGCCGGATCAGAATTCGTTATACTGCTGATCAAAATCTCCGGTTTAAAAGTGAATAACGACGCCGGTTCCTTTACTTCAGCATTAGGAAAATTGTTAAGTCTTTCTTGCATTGATAAATTGCCAGGCGTATAAGCATTGATCGCGCTCGTGTTAATAGTATTTCCGAATGATACATATGAATCAAATTCATACAAAACAAACATACTTCTTCCACCATCTTCTGTTCCCCATATACAAACCCTGCTTCCACTAAGCTGATAAACTCCCAGAGTACATAACTTAGGTGTCTTCGTTAAACTGCCCTGAATAACAGTCCAGGGGTTATCAACCAAATTGTTCGCCGGTTCTTTATATTGATAGAACCTTGATCGGACAAATGATCCTGTAGAATTTACTGCCGGATATCCTCCGTTTCCAAAGCCGTTATCTACATTCACACCTGGGGTAAATTCGTAGGCATAGTCAGGTAAGTAAGGAAAATACTTAAACCCCGATTTTGACTCTAATGGATCTTTGGAAGGATACCGACGAGACGTTACATTTGTCGGTAAATCCCAGGCAACGCTCTCATCAAATAGTAAATGATCCCCTGTTAAAATTATTCCTTGCGCATTCGCAGCTCGATATGGATAATTATGATATATCTGGCCCCGGTTGGTAATTATACATATTCTCGTAATACCGCCCTTAGACGGGAGAACATAAGCAGCTGAGATGCTACTACCTGTTCGTAAATTTGGAAAATTAGTAGCATTGAATAATACAGTGTTTCTTAAACCAGCGTAACCGGCTATTCCAAGTATGATTGACGAACTATTATATGAAAATACGAAAGTATCCATATAACAGTCTACAGTTACAGAATCTACCTTTTCTAAAATAAAAGTTTGCCCTTCATAAGCAACTTCCATTGCCTTATCTTTTAGTAGGCTCATCTCAACTTCAATCAGTCTAATTCTGATGCTCATAAACGTTCCGTTAAAAGCGAATTTTACGTCAGCAGTTTTTGTTAGGTCATAGTAATACGTTTGTTTTCCCCCGGTTTTCAATCTAAGATAATATCCCAATGCTGCGCTATTAACTGCTGCCGGAGCGAGTAAAGCATTTAGCTGGCTATCATATGGCGATAGATACATTGAACTAGCGGTATCAGTTACAATAAGTTCACTGTAGGGTGCTGAAGTATTTGGTGTCGTTAGTGGAGTAACTTCGACAATCAGGGTTTTAGCTGACCCGGTCTTAACTGCTTGTGCGGGAGAAATTCCTGCAAGCGTTTTCATTTTATAGTCAGAAGAACTATAAACCCCGGAAATTGGTTTCTGTATCGTGTCTTCCAACATTACAGCTCTTGCACTTAAATTAGCGCCGGTATAAATAATTTGTATTTTCTCGGCTTCGGTAATATTATAGTAAACAGTAATTGTTCCCTCTTGCGTTACCCGAATGTAAGTGCCCTGAGTAACCACCCTATTTAAGCCAGAACTACTGGCATCCGTTAAAGAATCAAAAGCTTCAAGCCAAGTTCCTTTATCTACGTTTACAACTCTAAACTCCGCAAATGGCGAACCTACTGGTGGAACGCTAAGTGTTTTTATTTCTAGCATGACAGTTTTTGCTGACCCGGTAGATAAGGTCTCAGCAGAGACCGGTACGAAAAGAGCTTTGATCTTTTTGCTGGGAAGCGAATATGCAGACTCGGGATCTTTCTTTTTCAAAAGAGGCGTAGCCATAACCCGACAAGACAAAAAGGCATTCCATTCAATTGGTGTAGTTCTACCGGCTAGCCGGATAAACAAAGTTCCAGTTTTAAAAAGGGAAGCGTCAAATTCAATGTCGTATGTTCCCGCTGTTGAAATCGATAAAAATGTTCCAGGTTGCAACACATCATTAAGAGTTATTGGCATTCTATCTATAACAGCCACCGATCCCTTCTCAATGCAGAAAATCTCAATTCTGCCGAAATCTAATGGTTGAGACACAATTAATTTGACAAATACTCGATTAATCGAGGCTATATTGCCTAAATCAGTGATTTCTTGCGTTGATATCTTTCCCATTACAGGAGTGAATATTTTTTGGCTCCTTAGAGCTACACTTGAATTAAGGTTCATTATGATAAAATTTTTAAAGGTATTATGATGATATCGCCGTCAATATTTCTGGTCACTTTCGGTTGTGCGAGCGTACGTGTTCTATCACTGACATGAGTAATGGTGTAGCCATCAAATGACATTATATCCTCATTATAGTCTGTCATGGTCAGCGTTCCAGAAGAACCGTCTTGCCAAACTATAGTTGCCTGAGACATTACCCCTTCTGCGTTGTAGGTTGCCAAAGAAATTGCAAAAATTTCATTCAACATCATGTCACCTACATTGGAGACTGGCTTAGATATTATTACGGCCTCAGCCAAATGAAGATTGAAATTTATTATGTCAGCGTTTGCGCAAGAGCACCTTATTGACTTAGCATTTGGAGGGGCTAGAATTATAAAATTTTTCGGATCAGTTGTGATGGGCGCGGTAATAACTTTTATCACCCGTAAGGAAGTGTCATAGAAAGCTATAGAAACACCTGAGCCGGCCAAATTACCCCTGTATCTGTACTTAATCTCTCCAAATGGTAATTCGATCCTATTTGTGGAGGAGATATTTCCTGTAGTGGAAGAAACAGATCCTAAAGAATTTATATAGGTTTTATCTGTCCAGACTAAACCATTTAAAGCTACAGAGTCACCTGACTTTGCGTAGGTGTCAGAGATGCTGGATATAAAATCATTAAAGACTGAAAAATACTCTACTAAGTCCGAGTCGCTGTAGCCACCATTCCACCAATACGTGACAAAACCTTCTAAGGAGTTGCCGATTTCAACAAATTTTCCTTCTCTGAAGTTAATACCGTTAACAACAATATTCTTAATAGCTTTATTTGCTTCTGCAATCGTAGGATAAGGCCCACGGTTTTTATCCAGCGGGCCTGAATTTAGATATTTAATTGGCTTTGCAATTTCTGTACTTGTGCTACTCATTTTTAAGCGTTATGATGTGATCGTTATTTATTGAATAGGCTATTGCCATTTCCATTATGGCAACCTTGTATGTAAGCCCGTCTATCTGCATTTGCACTGCAATATATTCGGAGGTTAAATTCTCATCTGCAGTTTGATTGTAAACGTTTCCAATACCTTTATTTGCCGGTGAGGCAACAATGAAAAACCTGTTTAAACCAGTATATAATGGAAATAGATAAATGTCAGCTGCCTGCCTATTGGAAAGAGCAATTACATCTTCAGCAGTCACTGGCCTGGTGGAGGAAGGCCCAAAATAAACCATTCCAACAGGCCTTTCTTCGGGTTCGATCGGTTTCTCAATATCGCCCTCGGTATAGGCGTTATCCTGGAACAAATATTCGTATTCAAACTGCTGGGCATAGAGATGATTACCGTCCTCAATCTCACCTATAGTTTTGCTGGTGACCTTAACCGGCAACCACCGGCTGGAATTAACGATAAACTTAATTGGAGAAACGAAGAAGTCCCGGTTAAATAACAATTGGTCTCTGTTACGCAAAAAACCCGTCGTCACTTTAAATTTCGATTGTAGCTTTAAATCATATACAAAGGACGTCCCCTTTAATGCGCTTGTAGTATTTTGATAAATTTGATTTGCTTCAGATTGCACCAAATCAAATTCCAAGCTACCTCTGCCGTAAAACATTCTTGAATCTAATGTCCCAAAACTACTCCAGTTTAAAAAATATCTTACCTGGGCACGATACTGATCGTCTAAAATGTACAATCTGCTTTCTGAAATTTGAACACCTGAAGTATTAGAAATCCAGATTTCATACTTCTTTACTATTTTGACAGGGTAGTCATTTGGAATGTAGATATGATTGAAGGACACATTAAAACCATACTTTTTCCAAGTGTGAAGTTCTACCGTCTGTAAAACAATAGCAGCAACTGATCCATCAGTAAAATAATATCTACAATTCAAAACTGCCTGAACTGTTTCCCTCGTATTTAAAAAGTACAAATACTGAGGTTGGTCCTTTCGTGTATCGGATTCGATCGACCCTTGTTTCAAAAATCTATCATTAACGGGTGCATCTGGACGTAACATGGAAAGTAGATTCTGACTGTTTTCTGCTACAGTAGAAAGCGCGCCGTGCAACACCGTAAATAGCTCAGATCTGAATATCTTTTGGATTTTTGCGATATCACCAAAGCTTTCCGCGTATTCGAAAAAATACTTCCTGCAACTTCTTTTACATAAAAGAGGCATGTCAACTGGAACCTCAGGACCATTTTGTTCAATCTCAAATGATATATGTTCATGCAGTTTATCGCCAGCTTGAATTTCTACCACACCAGAACTACCGAAAAGTAAAGGAGCTGTATTTTCATATATCAGATCAAATCCGCTATGAGATGCATTCTCACACCAGAGCCGGAAATATACCCCGTAATTGCTTTTTTGCTTGGTAACTGATCCGCTAATCTCATTTTTGATACTGAATTTGCTTGAAGAAACTGCGTCAAAATCAAACCCCAAACTTTGCCTTTTTGCTTTAAATTCGATTTTGCTTTGAGTAACGGCATTGATATGATAGTCTTTACTTAATTGGTAATTACCCTGAAAATTAGATAATAAGTCTACGATACTAATTGGTCCGGAAGGAACTTGGTATCCCGAAACATCAGGATTATTTGTTGCTGTTAAAATAACCTCAGTACTGCCATAACTGAATCTTAAGTTATCTCCATTTGACAGAAAATTTAGTGAATCAAAGCTATTGACCGCATACTGGCCGTCTGTCTCCAGGTACTGGTCACATTTGAAACGGATCTGCATTTTCTCACCACTAAATGCAACTGGCTGTACTGGTGTTATAATTGAAATACTCATAGTTACATCCCAGGTTTATAAGACCACTTTGCCGGATCAATTGCAGCATCAAATGCATCTCCAAGAGATATGGATACGCCCCAACCATATATTTTATCCGTTAATGGCCCAACGATGCCTTCACTGGTTCCCTGTACAACTGATGGAACGATCTCCAGCTGCACGTCAAGCATTAACATTTTTAAAATTTCATCAGTGAGCTTTTTGCACTGAGAGATGATTTTGGTTTTTGTGAGGCTTGCAGTGAGCGGCTGAATGATGACAAATGTGAACGACCAATCTTCAGTCATGTTGTCGTAAACGCCTGCTTTTTCAGCTGTTGGTGTTTGAAGCAATAAAGCGGGGAATGTTAAATTTTGCTTTACTGCAGTTTGAAGTTCCTCCTGATCTATATGCAGGAAAGCTCTTTTTTTAACGTCCCCCGGAATGTGGGCAATATCCACATGGTGCTGCGCATAAAATTCAAACCTATTTACGATTTCGTCGATTTCCATCTAACGAATGTCGCAATAGGTCTGTTTCTGATAAACGACAAGAATTTTTAATTACTTGAACTTGCCATGGCTTCTTTATAGGCGATTTGCTGTTCCTCCAAGCCATCAAGTACAAACATAGCGTTGGTGTTTTTTAACTGCTCAATGGTTCCCCATTTAGCCCCAAGTAATTCCCGGAAGATAGTTAGCCAGGTTCTGCTGCTCTGCTCCATGTCAGGTTGCTCTTCTGATCCATCTGACTCTTGTGTGTTTTCTGGAAAGACGTGTGGCCGGAATTGTTGCAGCTGATTTACAGCTAAACTGAACCAGGAGAAAACAGCCAGTTTGAATTTGGTTTCAATGGCAGCAACATCTTTAGAGGTACTATCTATTAAATTTTCATTGAATTGTACTCTAACGTCGCCTTTATAATTGGCTGCTGCTGGATCCGATAAGGGATCCACCTGACGGTAGATCGTTGCAATCAATTTATTCAGCCATTGTACATCCTGGGTCATCAAGTAATATTCATAAAACTGATAAGCGAAGCACCATTCCCCAAAGTTCAGGTTACTTAGATCTTCTGCAGGTGCAGCACATTTCTTCTTGCGTATTTTTAAAACAGGGAAGAAATTTTTTACTGGTGGCTGACTTGCCTTGATGAAGTCAGCCAGGGGAAGCAAATCATATAGATAATTATCTTCAGGAGTTTTTGCGTCCAGGCCATTGATAATATGAAAATTCTTTTTGCCAAATACCAAAGCCAGAATCGAAATATCCATTGTCTGCCTGTCCGCCTTTTTGAATTGAAGCAGCTGCATGATCGAGGCAAACTGATGTGCGTCTAACTCTGACCAGTCTGCTGGAATTTCGGCTGAATACTGCACTTCTGAACCATTATTAAAATAACTGCCTGATATCTTTCGCATGGGATAAAATTAACGTTTAAATAGGTTTTTATATAACCAAAAAGCGAATATTAGAATGGGAATCAGTCCTAAAATACTTAACCAATTCAAACTGCCTGCCGCTGTTCCGGATTGCTTTTCTTTTTGCTGCAGTGTAGATTTTGATTGATCTGTCTGACTGGTGTTTTTAGTGCTGTTACTGGCAGCTGCAGCTTGTGAACTGGTTTGCTCATGGGAGCTTTTAGCGGCAGTCTCACTTTCTGTTTTCTCATTCAGCGTGTTGATCTGCTCGTCTATTCTGATTCTCAATTTTCGAGATTGGCTCAATAGTGCCTTGACAGATATTTTGCCAGCTGAGTCCAAAGGCAATTGCTCACCACTGTCCAGATCCAATGTAATATCAATTGTCCTTTTAGTGATTGAGGTTAATTTCTGTTCCAGCGACTTTTTAGACGTGTCAACAGCAGTTTTCAATGTACTGGATGAAACAGTTACAATACTGCTATCTACCTGAGCCGACTTTACCACGTGCAGCTGCTCTTCAGTTTTGACTAATTTGCTTTTAGTCTTACAACCAGAGTAGAGAACAATTACGGCCAGTATACCAAGAAAAGTTTTAAGTATGGATCTGATTCCCATGATTTATAAATATTTTACGGCGCTGTAAATCTGTCTTTTTAATCGTTTTTTGTGGTAGACACCATCGCCTTCCCGGCTTCCGGCTTCATTGGTATTGCCTTCAACGGTATCTACCCAGGTGTCGCTCCATTTTTCAATAAATCCGGTATGAGCAACGCGTTTTTTATTTTCAAACCAGATGAAAAACACATCTCCATATTCGGGCTGTATGATGGTTTTTCCGCTGATGTAAATCAGTTTACCCTGTTCCATTAATTGTACGCAGCCACCGGATCTGGGCTTGGACACTTTGTTTTGGCCGTAACACCAAGACACAAAAGCAGCACACCAGGGATTTCCTTTGGCCAGCCAAACATATTTTAAATAAGCTTCTACTTCCTTACCGTCGTTCCGGCCGGTTAATTCTCTAACCCCAATCTGACTGGAGTAAGTGGTGCGGATCTGATCTCTTAAGAGATTACCCGGCTGAGCAGCACTAGGGCTAAGAAAACCGAAAAGTAAACCAATAAGGAGAATGATATTTTTTGCCATGGTTGTAAGATTAGAAAGTCAGAATTAAATAAGGATTTCATGTAGATGCCAATTGCTGGCCAGATGTTTTTCACCACACTCCAGGTCACCGCCTGAAACACTGCAAACTGTACTACCGAGATGATCATCACCTGGAGTACACCAGCGTCATAAGATCCAGCAGTAGGATCAACTAGTCTGAGCAGCCAGGGTGAAGTGAAAAATACAACGAAGGCCATGATCAGGGCGGTGTATTCCTTTAAAAATTTGAGCGTTTTGTGTTTCATATGATTTATTTATTGTTTGCTTTTTTATTGATTTCCTGCACCTCTATTTCCAACTTCTGAAGGTTTAGCTTCATGTTTTCCATGCTTAGGGTTTGAATCGCGTTAATGGTTGATTGATCTGCTTTATATTGCCGGATCTCATATTTATTATCCTGCAGTCCTGCCTTGAGAGAGAAATATATACCTGCAAGGGAAAAGCTACTGACCAGCAGACCGACGACGATCGCCCAAAGCATTTTAAGGCCGATAGTGATTGATTTTTCTTCAATATTGCTCATGGCACAAAAACTCCTTTATCCTTGTCACTTTTCACTGTGAAGCGTCTTTTGGGGATTTGTTTAACATAGGCAGGGAATTCCTGAACGTTGTGTACCAAATACTCCAGCCCGTCCTGCAGGAACTGATTACCATCATTCATCAGCTGAGCAGCCATAGCTGTAACCTGATCTCTTGTGGCTGGAGTATTATTTTTCTCAGCGCTGAAGTTTCCCTCCAGGTTAATTGAGGCAATACCGTTTTTAAAAGTAATCGTCCGTTCTACTAGTGCCTTCGCACCAGTCAGTAATGCGATCCCTGGTATGATGTAATCTTGAACCAAAACCTTGATTTTTCCTGCAGGCTCATCTTTTTTTAGATTTTCAAAAAATTCAGCCCCATACAAACGTTTTACAGTTTGGTCTTCAACCCGCTTCATTAATGCTGCAAGCATTTGGAATACATAGCGAGATCCGCCAATATTAAAGTTGTCGGAGAACACGGCAGCTTCCCTGATCAGGAACCTTTCGTTCCGCATAAACTGCTCGGAGTCCATATAGTAATGGAAAATATCCGGGCTCTGCTCTAAATGGATAAGTAGTTCTTCAATCGCTGAGAACCCAAGCTCCAGAAAAGACGCCTTAATTTCGTCTACCTGCCACTGAAACGCTTGTTTAGTATCAGAATTTGAAAACACGGTAATACCAGAATCGCCAACATTTACATTTAATATGGGAATGGCGGTATAGTACCCTAAGTTGGCAATAACCTTTTGTGCGATTTCGACAGCGTGACGAATGACAGGATCCATTATCAGTTCGGTGTCTCCGGAGGCTGAATTATATTCTTCGACTAGAGCGTTAAATTGAGCCGGACCAATGACCAGCAATATGTAATTACGTTCAGCATTACTCAGGTACGGGCTGACATTATCAATTGCTGCAGTACTTAATACCGGTACAAATTTCCGGACTTCTTCTATTGTTTTGATCAGTTTCATTAGCTCAATACTTTTTCTGTACCCTTGCCTTGGTCAAGAGTTGTTAATACCATGTCCTGGACGGATATCTGTAAATTTGGCTTGTTGTACCAGGCTTTAAAAAAATTGAAAAAGCTCAGGATGATATCCCTGTCCGCCTGCAGAGCAGAGCGCTGCTGCAGTCCGCTTTCCCGGATATTGGATCCGCCATTGTTCGCCCCTCCGGTTGCGCTGCTGCCGGTATTGCCGGCTCCAGATTGTGCCGGATTGATACCCATAGCAAAAAGGATCTCCAGATTTGCAGCACTTGCATTAGGCAGAAGTCCGCTGTTTTGCGTTTTATCATCAATTACTTTAATTGTCCATTGCCCAATTGGTTTACCGTTCTGGCCGGTTCTGGAGAAAGTCATTAAAGCTTTTTGCGCATTTTCGGCACCGGTTAACTGTTCAACTATCTTTTCATAGAGTTCAGTGAAAATGTCATCTTTCTGCTCTGGAGTATAGGCATGCCATTCATTCTTATATAAATCCTCGAAGTATTCCATGGGAATATCAATGTGGTACTTCAGCGACATCTGATTTTTAAATAATGCTTTGATGTAGGCAGGGATAGAAATAGCAATATCTAAATAGCCGGATTCCCTTGCGCTGTCCCAGAAAGCTACTGGATAGTAGTCATTGATCGCATCAGGCCATGCCTGGGGAATGACATACTTGTAAGTGCGTATATCATTACGGATATCCTCCAACTGATCAAAGTACTGCATGGCGTCGATAACAGGGATCTGCTGGCAGTCCTCTGCTTTTGCCTCTGGGAAGTTTCCCGAAACAAATACTTTTGGAATTCGGCCGGTAGCTGGGTTCATCGGAGCAAACCTGCAGTGTGAAGCTTTATGGAAATTGAAAGACCAGATCTTAGTTTTGTTACCGTTGAAGATAACCTCCGGAACGCAGAGCTGGAAGTATGCATAATCCTGGCAGAGCGCCAAACGCAGCATATTAAAATTCGATCGGGAAACTATCTCTTCCCATTCTGGATCTCTTACGTATTTAATTATCTGATTGCCATTGTCATCTAAGCCAACCACCTCATAAGTAATTAAACGCTGTCCGTAAAGCGTTTTGGTAATATGATGCAAACCAGCTCGGCCAACTGTGCTTTTCCGTATCAGTTTTGTGATATACTGAGGAAAGTCATCATTTACACCCCATAGGATCCAGTCTTTCTTTCCAGACTCTTCATCTTTAGAGGCACTTGATCCTTTATGTGGAGGGGAACTCTCTCCAGCTGCAGATCCGGAAAAACCTTTTGTACTTTTCCCGCCAGCTGCAGAAACCTGCATAAGTGCAACAGGTTTTTCAGAACTGTAAATAAACATTGGCCCACCCGCAGGTGCTTTTTTGATAACGGTGCTCATGCCCAGTAGATCTCCTGTTTGTTATATTGAAAAATAAGACGGTTGTGGATCGCTGTTTTCTTACCGGTTTCCATATCCATAATGCAGCGCATATCGCGCCCTTTACAGTCTGGGGGAAGGCCACATTTATAAGCTCTTTCAATGACAATGATTTCCCCACCAGTACGCTTGTGGCGGTTACAAGTCATGAAAACAATAGAGAAAGTTCCGTTTCCATCTCGGTAATCCTTTTGGTCGATGTCTCTAAGGGCTTTTTTTAATTCGATCACTCTACGAATGTCGCGAGACTGGGCGGGCTCATAAACGACAGCAGAAATTGAGATATATTATTATATTTAGGACTTAACCAAAATTAACGCTTATGAAATTTATAGAGTTTGAAAAGGGAGAAGGCACCGCTACTCCCGTTATGATTAACGTCGATCACGTTCAATATTTTGTTGCTCGCCCTCAGGGTGGTACTTACTTATATTTATCAACGCAATCCGAACGAGGGTCGACCGCTTACTTGATCGTTTCTGAATCTTATGCGGACGTTAAAAAAGCCTTACAATTATAATATTTAGAGTAAATTCGCATTGATTTAAATTCATAGTTAAAATCAAATTACTACGCCCCATAGAGTCGGATCTTTGGGGCGTTTTTATTTAATTTTAGCAATGGCTAATTCTAAATTGGATACTAATTGATTCAATCCTTTATTTCCAAAACTGTATATCGCTTCATTTGAATTCTTTATTAGCTCCAGTTTATGTATCCAAATTCCAGATGAATCATATTTTGAACTAAAGCTAATACCAGATCCGCTAGTCATTTTAAATGCACTGGTTCTGAATTCTTCATCATTCAATTTCGATTCTACTCGTTTTAACGCTTTGATAAAGGTTTGGATTTCCGCTTTATCAAGAACATTGTAATAGGGGTAACCCCCTCTTACTACGGTTAACACCAATCCATGCAAGACATTTCCGTCTATCATGTTCTCAACTGTCAAAACATCGAAAAGCACATTTTCATCAAGGCTTCCGATTGGTTCGCTTTTTTTGCTTATTGGCGTGTTTTTCTCGTTTAGTAGTTTTAGAATATCATTTGATTGTGCTTTTAAGTTGTCGGAAAAGGCGATTAAAATAAATAGGGGAAGAAGGAAATAAGTTTTCATTTTGAATAGTTTGTTTGGATGCCAAAATAGCCAAAAAAGATACATTTCTGCAGGGATTTCTTTGTCTCAAAAAAAAGCCAATAAATTTCCATAACCTTCTGGAAAACAATTATAATTTATCAAATGTGAATTTGAAAAATCTCAAATTTGTAGCTGAACACCCCTGCCAGCCCTGTTCTGAAACGGCAATTGCCCTTTTCGATCCTCCCCGGTATATGACATACAAAAATTGCCTTTAAATGCATTTAAATGCAGTTTTTATGTGTTTTTATAGATTTTTTTTGCTTTTTCCGGGGATGGTCGGAGAAGCCCGGACTCCCTTGCTAATTGCCGAGCCTTGCTCGCCCGATACTGCTGGTACCTTTGAGAGTCCGCGCACCATATTTGGCAACGGCCAGCGTGTCGTGCGCATCAGAGAAGTGAGTGGTGGTCTTCTGATCGATATCATGATTCTTTTCATCGACCTTGATCTTTTCCATACCTCCACCGACCTGCTTAGCTGCAGCATTGTTTAGTGATACGATGAGCCATTTGGCATTGTGCCGGTTATATCGGAACCCTGGCAGATCCGGATCAGTGCCGGCATGAGCTCTCTTCCAGAATTCGTACCGGTCATTGTGAGTAGGTTGCAGACCGATATCCATTTGAATCACAGTCCAACCACGACCACGCATAATCCTGCATACTGTAATGTAATACTCCTCAACCCTAGAATCTTTACCTTTTGCAGTCTGATCATAGTAGTAGTAGACCGTCTTATTCCGATGGAACCGGTAATAGGTACACCACTGGATAATGAGATCATCAAATTTACCTTTGTCATCAATCCACATAGCAGAAAGAAAATCAAAGAAGTTTCCATCTGCTGTCTCCTGCCCAGTTACAATACAATTGAACCAGCCACCGTAATCCATGGCAATTTCCAGCGGGTTGTCAGGACGGAAGTCTGCATCCTGTAGACAATTCATTTCATTGAAAACATCAGGGTTATATCCATCAGCCTTGTCGATTAATCCGAATAGGTAATTATTATCATAGGCAGTATAAGAACAGGTGGTATCATCAAAGAAGATGTAGAAACCACTCTGAATCTTTTTAGGTTCAATGTTTTCGATTTCTATGTCATACTCAGATTTGGTAAGAATCCGTTTTTGATCAGTGAACCAATCAGGCGGAAGGTTATCTGCATTTATTCTGGAAGGCCCGGAGATCCATAAATATATTTTTGGAAACTTGATAGCCAACTCCCGGTAATTGAATATCCATCCAGCCTTTCTAGTCCTTGGCATAGAGCAGAGCAGCGTTAGCCGGCGGTACGTTTTATGCTTTTTGAAACGCGTGAATTCACCACGCATAGTTGGGATAACCTGAGACTCTAATTTCGCGTTGTCAATGTCCTGAGCCTCGTCTATAATCCCAGCCGAGTAGTTACCCCCGCGGGAATTTGTATCCTGGGATAAAAGGTCGAATACAGTACCGTTAAAGAAGAATATGGAATGCTTTGGATCCAATGGCGGCTCCCAGGCTTCTTTCCATTTCCAGGACTTTGGTGGGTACCTGCCAATAAAATAGTGTAGATCCTTATGAAAGCCGAGGAGCGCTAAAGCCTTAATGGTCGATGGAAGTGTCCTGGTTAGAATCTGCTGATAGGTTTCGCCCAGGATAAAGTTTTTTGATTGTGGCATATCATAGACCAGCTCTTTGATCTCCAGAGCAACAATAAAAGATTTACCACCACCACGACCAACTTGTATGACCCTGATGCGCTGCCACGCTATAGCGAGTAGCAATTGCATAGGGTTTAAAACTAATCGCTTTACATCTTTAACAACTTGCTTAATCAGATTCATTGTGTTCCTCCTGATCAGGTACAATTATGGCTTCTTCGGCATGTTTACCAATGGAATTTACCATATCGCGCAGGTCAATCTTTCCTCCAGACACCATCACTTGCAACACATTCATAAAGCTCTCCGGAAGAGCGAACTCGTAGGTATTCGACTCTAGTAAAGAAAAGTCCGGAAGATCGGGATCCGTATCGTTCACTCCACCAACTTTTGCAATTGCAAGACCGCCTAATCTCATCCCGTCTTCATTGTTTTTTAAGCGGGCGATTGCCACTGAGTCTTTAATGATTTCCGTACTTAAATGCCTTATACCTTCTTTTGTTGATTTGGAAATATCGCCAAACATACTTACTGCATTAGTGCAATCACGATATGCAGTTGCCCGGCTTAAGCCAGGGAATCTTTTCATCAGAATAGCGGCAGCATCTGAAGTACTATGATAATTTCTAATGAGTGTCCAGGCTTCATTCCAGCGGTTACACATTTCCTGCTCATGCGGAGTTAAACCTGATCCGTCGCTGTTAGGGTCAGTCATGTGCGCAACTATTTTTTCATACTGCGAGCTTTTTGTTAATTTCTTCATCGATTATTTATTGAAGGAATTCAGAAGATCCGCTTGCTTTAACCTTACCATCTCCAGACGCTGTTTTCTTTGGTCAAGGCGTTGAGAGATGATCAGCTTACGCTTATCATCTTTAGCTTCCAGTAGGCGACCTTTATCCTTTGAAATATTACTCTGCAGGTTTTTATCTTCCCTCATTAATTCTGTTAATGTGAGCGTATCGACTTCTGACTGCTGATCAGGGTTGTTCAGCTTTTTAACTTCACCTGTTTCCCGGTATAAATCAAGGACAGACCAAGAGGTATCCACTGCATCCATTTTGTCCAGCAGTTCCAAAGCGGCCTCCAAACGGTACTGCTGATCATCGATTACCCGAATAGATTCATGAAGTTTTCTTGCCTGCGCATAGTCACTGTTTTTTTTGTCCCGGATCTGAATAATCAATTCAGGAGTATTTGGATAATCGAAATCTTCTTTACCATGAATGGTGGTAGGTTCCGGGATATATTCGCCAATAATAATTTTTTTAGGAACCAAGTCGTTGCGCTCATTAAGTGCCTGTAATGCATTTATAAGTTTTCCGGTTTGATAGGATCCCTGACCACTTTTAAGCAGCGCAAGGATGACGGGATTGTCGCCATATTGCTCATAGAGCAGAAGACCATGGATATATTTACGGTTAGGATCATCTAACCAAAGTTTAAGGGATGCAATTGCCATAATGTAAAGTTGGCAATTGCTGTTCCCTGGCTAAACGACAGCTATTACGCTGGGTTGAGCAGCCAGTATCTTTTATTGTTGAATTCATTCCTTTCAAACTTGAAATGGAGCTGTTCCATGATCTGTAAAACCTTTTCGTTATCCGGGAAATAACCAGGAAGGTTGGCATGTATGGCCAGCACCATTTCTTCAGTAGTCATTGGCATTTCGCAGGTTAACCAACTCTCTGCAGGAATGAAAATCTGTTCCACTCTCTGGAATAGAACATTGTCTCCATATTTACTTTCTTCCATAATAATTCGCTTTAACAAAAAACCCGGCTATAACCGGGTTTTTAAATCAGAATAATAGGCAATGTTAACCTGTAACCGCTTTGTTTTTTGAAGCAATCACAATCTTTTCAACGTTTTCAATCAGGAAAGGAAATCCAGACTTAACCAGATGATCGGCCTGATCAAGCTTGAGTGTGGTCAAGTCAATTTCACCATACCCATTAAAATAGTGTTTACCTGGCGTTACATGCTTAAGTGTGAATTTTGCTGCCACTTCTGGACTTAACTGCAGATTTTTCATACTAAAAAATTATGCTGCAGGCTTGAGCAGCGTGGTTAAAGGAAGTGCATAAATTGGTGCAGGCGTGCATGAAGACGCTTTAAAGGTCAATACCGTTTTACGTCCGTCAGCAATAGCTTTTCCGGAATCTCCTTCGCCGGTATCCGGTGCAGCAGGGTCTAACAGATCGCCTAATACGCGAACTTTCTTATTTTTTTCGATTACAAAGAAAATTAGTTCTCTACCCGCCGAAGCTGCTTGAAACCCAAGAAACTCAGCTTCATTGCCAGGGAAACTGATTTCGATGCTATTTTCAAAACCTTTACCATCTCTTGGGCCAACCATAGTAGATTTAATTTGACCAGTTTCCAAGGTGCAATAAAGGGGATGTAGGAATTTCCCCACTGCCATCACTACAGCCTCGTCGTATTGGACTAAGCTGGCGAAAGTAAGTGCTGCAGATGGATCAGGAAGGACAGGCATAGAGGCAAAATCCTCTTTAAAGG
Source organism: Pedobacter antarcticus (assembly GCF_900103515.1). NCBI lineage: Bacteria > Pseudomonadati > Bacteroidota > Sphingobacteriia > Sphingobacteriales > Sphingobacteriaceae > Pedobacter > Pedobacter antarcticus. Next base: position 160,433 of record NZ_FNGZ01000006.1, on the reverse strand, counting down.
CATAAAATACCTTACTTACCCCTGCAGGGTTATAATTACCCTGGTTAAATAATATTGGCTGAGCATTCATATTTGAGAGTGTTAAAATAAATCGTTAGTTATTTAAGATGCTGATATTTCTACCAGTGAACCAGAATTAAGCTTCAGCATTTTTTGCAGCTGTGCATCGTCCTGGCTAAGCTCTTTGGCAGTTTTCGTTTCACCATTGTAGATGAAGCTGTCACCGATAAGGTGATAAGATTTCTTACCAATATAAACAATCAATCCATCAGAGCCATGCTCTTCTTGAATTGCCAGCTTTTTGCCTAATTCTGCAATTTCAGAAAGAGCCTCATCCAACTGTTCGTTTTTAACAGCGAGTTGATTTGTGAGATCATTGATAGAAACAGTAGCCGTTTTGCTTGCGGCCGTTAATTGTTTTAATGCCTCAGTATTTTCAGTAACCTTTGCGGTCGCGTTAGCAAGTTCAGTATTTACTGCAGTTACATATGTATTGGCCTTATCCAGGTTATCAAAATTTTCTATGATTTTCATCGAAATAATATTAAGCCCTGGAGAATGCCCAGGGCTGAGTTAAAAATTATAAGACTACGTCGTTACGGTAAACGAGGTCATTAGTCCAGAAACCAACGCCCTTATGGAAATCGGTCAAGACTTTTACTTCACGATTTTCAACTTGGATATCAAAAGTCGTTTGATTTTTAGGGTTTTTGTTTCCAATAATCTTGTTGTCTTCAATTGTGGTCCAGATCACGTCGCTACCTGTATGGGAAGGAAGTCCCGCAACACTGCAATCAAAATCTGCAAGCTTCAAAAGGTCAGTATCCTGAGCATAATATTGATTATACTTTGCACGCTTACCTTGTTTGAATCTTAATTCCAGATTAGGATTCATAGCCACTCTTTTAATCTTAGTTCTGATAAGCTCAGGGATCTCAGCCACTATCTGCTCCACATATTCACAGAATTCAACAGGATCTGTAGGAACAGCACCGACAGTGATTACGTTAGTACCTGCGGCTTTTAATTTTTCCTTAATGCCATTCATTGACGCTCCCGGAGCAGAAGCCGTACCTGGAACGATTGGAGCCTTTATACCTTTGAAGATTTCATAGGTTTCTAAATCCTCATGGAATTTTGGAATAACCAAGTTTTCCAGCCAATATTTGACTAAAGGTGTGTCCGCTGGCTTCTGTGCGTTTTCCACGAGGAATCCCATCCAAGACTCCATCAAGTCGTGCGGAAGAATTTTAGCATCAATTTTCAAGTGATCTAAAGTGATGATCTGAGGTTTGAAAGTTGTGTCTCCAATTGGAGTAAATGCGGACTGATATGCCTGCAGTACACGTGTAATTGAACTATTCGCAAGTTCAAGTCGCGTAGAGGTTGTTAACCGAGAAGTAAAAAAAAGCTCAGTGACTGATGGTTGCATCAGTTTTACCCGAACATCTTTGACATTTTGTGATCCAGCTCTATAGAAGCTACCGAATTCGGCAAGGAGATCCGCAATATTAATAGTTGGTTCCATTTTTGGAAGTATTTGAGAGGTTAATAATAGATTCTATAGGTAGCTTTCTACGGCTTTGTTATGTGCTAAAGCCGCGATTACTTTAGTAGGATCCTGCTCTTCACCGGTAACCACTGGCTCTTCATCACCACCAGCTTTTTGATGAGTTGCACCTGCATTTTCGCCAAAAGCTTTTACCTGAGCTTCAAGGCCAATAATTTTTGCATTTGCCAATACAAGAGAATCTGAAGCAGTTTTATTGGCGGTATTTGCTGCTGCCAGACTTTCAGTTAAGGTTACATTTTTAGCCGTGACACCAGCTGCTTCTGTAATGAATGCTTCGGTTACCAAGGTTGCACCGGTAACACCAATTGTTGTAAGATCTGCATTTGCTAAATCTAACTGCTCCTGGGTAGGACTTGCCACACCAGCAAGAGCATCAATGTTTGCAATTTTTGACATATTTTTAATTTGAGTTTTACTGTTTGAATTTTTAGACCTGTAACCTGCAGAGAGTTCTTCCACTCGTAGTACTGCATCTTGAAGAGATCCTAAAGAGTCGATCAATCCAATCTCAACCGAGTAATCCGCCATAAACGTTTCACCTTTAAAGATGAGTTCTTCCGAGCTGGACAGCTTAGCACCTCGCTGCTCCCTAACATCTGCATGGAAATCTTCATTAATGGGATCCAACATGAATTCGATTACCGGCTTATAGTTCCCTGAGCTTGCTTCCCGGAACGTTTTATTTTTATGGGTAGATTTCGTTGCATACATTTCATGGAAAACAATTCCTTGTTTTTCAAGCATCGCCTTAGCATCTGCAAATGCGAGCATTGTACCAATGGATCCAATTATAGATCTTGGATGCTGAGCTATAATTTCATCACAGAAGCTGGCGATATAATATCCGGCACTGGCCAGAATATCTCCAGATAAACCAACAATTGGCTTTTGCTCCATGAATGACTGCATCGCATCAGTCAATGGTTTAACTGCGAGAGCCATCCCACCTCCAGACTCAATGTCCAGTACAGCTCCGATAATGTTTGGGTTTGCTTTAGCGCGATTAAAATCATTGGCAATGTCTAATGTTCCCCTAGGGCCACAGAATTGGGAATTTTTGATGACAGGGCCTTTAAGCTGGATAACTGCAACACTGTTTTTCGGAGCCTCATCAAGGTTAGTATAGCTATTAACTTTAATTACACTTGATGAGGTTACCGAAAACGGTTGCAAGGCTGCCCTGGCTGCACTATAATCATAACCTTCTGGGGCTCTTACACCGGTCATCATATTGTGGAGTTGCATATAGTATGCGTAGACGTAGGAAGATTCCACCAGCAGAGGCTGTGTTAGTACATCAGTTAGAAGGGCTTGATTCACATTACTAAAATTTGAGAGCGTTAATTAGTAATACAAAGGTGCAGGTACAAAAAACGCCTGTAAACGACAGAAAATCACGTTTTATAGACTGGAGCTCTGAAAATTGAGGTATTTGAGATCGTGTAGGAAAATCCTCTCGCGTCTGGTCGATTGGTACCGGACTTATAAACCGCCTTAAATACTAGTGGATATCCATGTGATCCGACCAGCCGGTTTTGTCCTCGGGGATCCATAACCTGTACAACCATTTCAATGCCTTCTAAAGCTTGGAGCAAAGCAATCAGTTCCGGACGATCACCAGGGACGTAGCCGGAAATTGTCTGCAGATATGTTGGGCCATTCTCCGTTTGGATGCATTCCTCATCGAAATTTAAGGTCTGTGCAGTTGAGTATCCCGTTAACCAAGATGATCCGTATGTCAAAGCGAGCTGTTTATTTATAACACTATCTACGATTTCCGGATATGAAACTACCTGGTTAAAAGGAATAAATTTAAAACCCAATAATCCTCCCGGATTATAAAGTTTTTTAGGTGGAAAGCTACTGATCATAAACAAAGGAAAGACCATTTCCTCAGGTCGTAAACGACAGAATTTTTCGCATTAAAAAGGCCGTTTTGATAAACGACAATGTGATGAGTGAAAGTTGAAGAAAAACTTACTAATTCAGCTGATATTGTGGGATTCTATAACGATTGCGCTCCCACATTTTCTCCAGAGTCTTTAATGGGAGATCATCTTCAGTAATATTATGAATTTCCCGGAACCGCAAAAGTGCTGGTTTAATCTCATTCTTTTTACCTGTCATTTTTGGAACAACAAAAGAAAGCATCTTGTCATGGAAATCATCCTGGATAAATTTATTGAACCAGTACTGGTGTTTGATACTAATTACAAGTCCAAAGTTCCGCTCATATACTTCTGGTATCGATATCATAATATGATCCAAATTGTTTCCAATAGAATAATGCTTGTCTCTACATTCCCATTGGTTCTTATGACGAAGGGAAATGAGTAAGAAAGAAGCAAATCTATTTTTGGTGCAGATTTCCAAATATGGATGTACCTCACAATAGCGAGCCATGTAGTTTTTTAAATAAGGCTTGATAGCAACAGGATGAAGAAAAATCATTTGGCGAATAGGAAAGAGAGTGTATACAAAAATAACATTTAGTTGCCGTTTTAGCTAACTATTAGACATTGTATTGCACATTTTAATAGCATTTGATAACCAGGTAGAAAATCCTACCTGCCTTTTAATATTGGATTTGCAAAAAATTAGCCTTTTCAAAAGGAGATATGCTATTTTTTGAAAAAAGCGTTCCGACGCTCCAACCGCTCCAACGGTTCCGACTGTCTCCAACAGCCTTTTTTAGTTAAATAGTGGCTTTATAATGCATATAATAATGTTTTAAATAATAATATGAACAGTTGGAGCGGTTGGAGCGCTTTTTTGTTATTTCCGAGATAATGTGTTTAAATTTTAAATTTCTCTTCCTATCAGCCTTAAAACAATAAATAACGCGGGTTAAAAGTTCTTATCTTTAAATGGCAAAGAAGATGGATTTGTCGGATCAGCGCTGGACAAAGTCGGAGTGAGCCTTGTTTGGTCGGAATGAATTTCAAAAAAAACACAAATACTAATATTTTTAGTAATATTGTGGTTTGAAATCATTGTAATGAATACTAACTCACAAGAATACCAGCACAGAAAGCAATTAGCTATGAAAGCACATAGAAGTGGGTGTGTGATTTTCTCTCCGGAAACGCAGAAATATTACACGCCCAGGGAATTTCTTGATTCAAATGAAGTTGTGAAATATATTGTTAGGGAAATGGTACCTGCCACTAATTTTGATTTGATGAAGCCGAAGATTGCTATTAAAAAGAAACTGGAGGAACTCAATAAAACTGAAAGTGAGTTTCAGGATTTCCTGAGAAGAATGATGAGTGCATTTGAAATGGCACCAAAAACCAAGTAATTACACAATTGTTTAAAGTTTATGTGTGGCAGATATTCAAATTCTAAATCGGTAACCCAGATCAAAAAGGAATATCCTTTTACGGTTAAAAATATAATAGGGGAATCATTCAACCTTGCACCTTCCCAGCCCGGGTATATCATAACTGCAGATGAACCGGAAGTAATTCAGGCAATGCATTTCGGTTTAGTCCCATTCTGGGCAAAGGATAAAAAAATTGGATTTAGTATGATCAATGCCAGATCAGAAACTTTACTGGAGAAATCAGCCTTCAGGCCACTGGTGCAGAAAAGTAAGCGATGTCTCGTATTAGCTGACGGGTTTTATGAATGGGAGAAGGCAGGTAAAGAAAAACTACCTTATAGATTTGTTATACCCATTAGGGATCTTTTTTCATTCGCTGGCTTATGGTCCAGGTGGAAAGATCCGACAACAGGTGATCCATATGAGACTTTCACAATTATAACAACTGCTGCAAACGATATTGTTAAGCCCATCCATGAACGTATGCCGGTAATCTTATCCAAGTCAGACGAGAAGCTATGGCTAAGTAAAGATCTCCCCATTGCTGATATACTATCCCTTTGTGATAGTTATCCTGCTGATGAAATGAATAAATTTAGAGTGAGCCAGGATGTAAACAAGGTGGTGAATAACCATGCTCGCCTGATGGAACCTGTAAATAGTCAATAAATTTATGGAGGACATAGTTTTTAAAGCGAAATATAGAGGTAAACGGCGAACCTTTACGATCTCACTGGTTCCTGGTGGTTGCGGCTCATGGCGCCTTATGATCGATGACGGTTATTATGGTTCATTTATTCAATATTGCGGCAAATGGAGCTTCAGACCACAACAAAGCTATTATTTTACGGACGATCAAGAAGAAATATTACTTAACCAGCTTCGCAAACGCTATCCGGCTGATCAGTTTTAAATAGAAAGCCTCCAACTTGGAGGCTTTAATGTGATGAAATGATTTTTCAATTAGTAACCTCTCATCGAAACAAATCTTTTGCTTTCAGTTTTCTTTGCTTTCCTGATATTAACTTTATCGTATCTGATGAAAGTATTAAAGGGTTCACTTTCCACAGGTGGCGGAACTAAGTAAACATGCTCCCCTTCATTAAGCCAGTTTATTTTTTGAATGTTATTGAACATTACAACCCCAGCTCCGTCTATGCATTCGACGTTATATCCAAATTCATCCTCTGATATTAATTCAAATGACTTCTTGCCTTTTCTTTGCTTTCCTAAAATTGATAACTTCATAGGTGTGTAGTAGTTTGTGAATTTAAGCCTTCTCTTATTGCATATCTGACAACACCTTCAGTACATAACCATTTTCCCGTAAGCAATGGTAAAATATCCTTGAGTTTCCTTCCTCGCTTTAAATGAACATTATAATCCTGTCGAATTTTAGAACGCGTTTTTCTTTTATTGTTTAAGTCTTGATTTTTGTAGTAATGGAATGATGTTTCATGAATTCCTAACAATTGTGCTATAGTCATAATTAGTCCCCGATTAATAAAATTTTAGGATTGTCTTTAATTGAATTATAAAGCGTACTGCCTGTTTTCGTTAATGCATATGGAAGAAATACTTCAGCCAAATCTGCCAAATCAGCCTCAACTATTGCCATTTGCGATTCTACCCAATCCTTAATTATTCTCCAAGAAACTCTCACTGCCTGATCCTTTGTACACATTGCTCGAGGAATTTTTTTATTTCGCTCCATCGCTCTCAAAACACCGATGTAATTTGCCGGGAGAGAGTAAGCAACTAAATCATCGTTTATAGGAATTAAAAAGGTTACTTGTACGGGTATGCCGTTATCATCGTAGTCACAAACTATCTTCTTTGCTCCATGGGCAACTAAGCATTTTGTAATTTCTCCAATAGTCTTAATGCTATCTATTTTTGTGGTATAATTTAATATAGCCATGACTAGTCCCCGGTTAATTGTTTACGTACCCATTTACCCATACTTTCTACTGCCTCTAAGCAAAACCTAAGTTTCAATACCGCGCCATCATCACTTAATAACGGAGCAATCTTGTCAACGGTAGATTCTACACCTACTTCAGAAAAAATAATAAGTGCGGCACCCTTGATTTCTTCATCCGTCACGACCTTTACGGGTGCTTTGAACTGATTAGCGTACTCTTCCATTGCTCTTATGAAACTAGCATGAATAAAAGGATCATAGCCCTTAATATTTGCGCAAAGAATTTCTGCCGCTGTTTGATACCCCTCAGCCGGAACCTGTTTGTAATTGTATAGTAATTCTGCTAAACGAATGTGATTATGATCGCCATCTGTTAACATCTCGTATTTATGAATTCCATTTTTTTTTAGAAACTGGATCTCTGAATTATAATCTTCTTTATTGTTTTTGTTCATTAGAAAATGAGTTTAAATAATTTGTCGCCCGTATTGTTGCGGATATCGTCCGGATCCGTGGTGGCCGGTCAGCTGCAGCTGTACTTTGTGTCGCCTGTTTTCATTCCAGGAAGCCAGGCCGGCAGCTGATCAGGAACTATTTCTGTCGCCTGTTATAAGTATGTGAAAGTTTTCATAGGCGGATCTGATCAGGTTTAAATCATTTGTCAAAGTCTTATTTACCTGTTCGAGTATTCTAATGCGCTCACTTAGATACCGATTATGATCGGTTAAGCTCTCTATTCTTTTTTGTACTGGATTTATATCGTTGATATACCGGACTAAAGCTTTCGACGCTGAGGTTTCCTGGTATTTTATAAGAAGGGTAGCGATATTATTGCAAACTTCCTGTGTGGGGTTTCTTAGTTTGATTTCGCTATAGCGCTGGCTTTCTAACATATTAGTGTTCTTTTGGTAATACATGATAACTTTTACAATTACACCGTGGACATACCTCATCGTAAATAAGATACTTCTTGCCCTTTCTTTTATAGAGACGCTCACCAATCATATGAATATTTCTACAACGGGTGCATTTTACATTTTGATCTAAATCAGAACGATTCGGGCTGTCCTCTCTGGCTGTCTTCATTAAATATCTTCGCTTTGATCGTTCATAAAAGCCTCTACCGGGGTTATACCATTTTGGAAGTATGGCTTCCAGACATCTCGGCTTTTCTGCTCTGCAGCTTCTTCTGATGGCCAGTAAATGCTTATCAGAAATTCCTCCAGCTGATCAAGCCAGTTATTAAAACTGACCTGATCAAATGTGATGTTTGACTCCATGCTAAATTTCTTCAACTTCAAAATCCTTATGCCTAATTTCTACATCATCTACGTAGATCAGTTTATAGCCCAATGAGCCGTCAGGTTTCCCCCAGCCTTCACGACTGCCAATTTCCTCTATAACACCATAAAGTGTAAGATCTCTCTCAACTAGGATCATGTATGCCTCTCTGGCTAATTGCTGAGCAAATGTTTTTGATACATTACCTTCATTCTCAGCAAGCCGTTCGTTTCCACCCATCCAAAACGCAATCATACCTTCCATTGCACTTTTACAATTTCCTTCCCATGCTGGACCAGATACAATAAAATCCTCATTTATTTCTACTTGACACTCCCAAAATTCCGTTGGGTAAATGACTTTATAAACTTTAAGCATTTGCCACCTCCAGTTCATTTGCCAACACTTCGGCGATGGAAATATCAAATTGTTCCTCAAGTTGCACTTTCTCATTAGACAGCTCAACGGTGTTATTGAATAATTCCGGATCCATCGCTTTATCAAAGCAGGTAATCTTTGCCTCTTCTAGTTTCGTCTGCGCTTTTCGCAGGTTTAAAGCCATTTTGGCTAATGTTATCAGATTTAAATTCATAGTTAAAAAGTAATTTGGTTAAGATGAGGCTGCCACAACTACAGCCAGAATGATTAGTAAAATAATTGCTCTCATAATGTTAATTGATTGAATTCTTTATCCTTTATCAGTTGAACGATGGTATTATAGGGTTGGGTAACAATGTCGGATTTACCTACTTCCATCATTTCTATATCCACCGGATCACCCAGGGGTATTCTCCATATCCCTGTTATAAACCATGTTCGTTTTTTAGAATCTATGTACCAGGTCCTGGGAGTTATTTTTGGGTCATTCATATTAAAAAAGTTTAAGTTGAACATTGTAACCTAGTTTTATCAATTGCCCGATATAGTATCGATCACCAGTGGGCACCTCATTAAATTTTGCATAGGGAAGGTCTATCGCCCTTTGCTCACTGTTTATCTTGTACTTACCCTTCAATCTTTTATGCAGGTAATAGCGGTACGCTGCAACTTTGGATATCTTTTTTGTCATTGGCCTTCAGGTTCACGGTTATAATAAAAAGCTGCAGGATTAAATTTTGTCTGACTGATTTTCGCTGTAAACTCAGTGATTTTGCCATTCGTAGTCATCCCAACATTTGAAGAGCATTCTTTTAATAGGTCAGCAGCTTCCTTTAATAATTCATCTGCTGTTTTGGCAATTGCGATTGCTTGTGCGCCATTGATCTGTCCATTGGTCACATTGTTTCTGGTTAAAACTTCAATAGGGTTCATATAAAAAAATTAAAATGGTAGGTCTGTTTGTTTGATATGAGTTACGGATAACACTTCCATGGCTCGGCTTTTCCGGATCTGCAGAATGCCGTTAATTTTCACCGTTTGATCTGCAGAAAGGTTTTTAAATTCATCTACATCCCTAAAGTAACAGGTGGTGTAAACGATCTTTTCAATAGACTGACCGTCTTTAAAATAGCTTTCATCCTGGATCAGGGTAAACTTAATTTTGATGGCACCTAATACCTCAGCCATAGTTGGAGCTCCGTAGATCTTACCGGTAATGTTTATAGGTTCAGCGTCTGGTTCCTTGTCACCGAGCATATCCAGATTCACATTCAACTTGTCATAGTCAAAAACAAAAGAGCTGGTATTGGTCTGCTTACCGGTTTTACTTCTAAATTTTCCAGAAGGATTATTACCTATGTAGCTTTCCTGATCTCGCATATAAGTCATTACAGTTTCCGGATTAAGACCGGTCTTACCTGTTTGTATTTTCTTCTCCTTTAGGTAGAGATTATGCACTGTGTTAAACCTTAAAAATAGTAGCTTCTTAGGCTCCGAAAATGTTTTGGTTGTTTCCTGGCCGCGACCGGCACCAATTTTTACTGCAGAAAGCGTTTCTACCTTGTAATCGAATCCCTGCTCAATAAAATCTTTGCTCAGTAAGAATTCAACAATGTTCCAGAACTCGCTTAATGCATTGCTCTCACTGACAATCGTACTTAGTGATATGATCTGTTTGATGCAGTGCTTGTAAAAGTCTGCACTAGAAAATTCCAGTGTTATTTTATCTGAAATAATGTCTACCATCGTGTAAGCATTGGCATAATTTTCAATAATCCTATTTTTAACAACTATACCATCCTTCGCCAGTGTGTTTTTTATTTGTTTAACATTTTCATTAAATCGTTCAACATATACCTGAGAAACGTAACTACGATGAGACATGATTTCACAGCTAATCGAAGTGATGCCTTTCTTTTCGTAATCCTTCAACTCGTCATAAAGCCGAACCTGTTCATCTGTTCTGTTATTATTCTCAGTAAACTTTTCAGGCAGGGTACGTTGCAAAATGGAACCATCATCACTGGTAGTAAGGAATTGGCCTAACAGCATGGCAAGGCAATTAATTTCCTGAGTTTTACTTTTTCCTTTTCGTCCGGATCCCTTTTCCCGGCCTTCACCATCAAAGGCTCCTTTAAAGGTTCTGGTCCGGTGCTCAGGGAGGGTTGCCTCGTCAAATTCATTGAAAAGTTGAATGACATTATAGAATCTTTCCAGTCTTTGAGCCAATGCGAAATCGGTACCGTTGTTTAAATTGAAGGCAGGCATATCGTGCAGGAATACGCTTGCACAACTTTCAGCAAATTTACTTTTACCGGATCCTGCTGGGCCCCAGGCATACGGAAGAGGACAGTTGTTGTTACGCTTGAAAATGATATCCTTGAAACAGGCAATTAGTGCATAACACACCCCCATCATTCCGGATGCACCGTACACTTTAGTCATATACCCACTCCACTTGGAGAAACTGAGATCTGTTTTTACATACTTTAAGTACTTATCATTCTTGTAATCATCCTCTGAGTCCGAATAACCAGCTAGTGCGTTACTGGCACTCATCGATATATAATTGGTTCCATCTACTTCAGCAACCCCGTACTCATCATATTTTATAATGTTGTCCTTATAAATCACATTGGAGAAAGCAAAAAATCCTTCTTTCTGCCAGCCTAATTTGTTCAATTCCCGGCATACCACATACTGGTGAAGAAATACGGCTTTCAATTTGTTCAGATGGCTTTTTGAGAATCCGTCAAACGTCATAAATACTCCTTTGTCCAATAGTATATTTTCAAACATGTCAGCGGAGCTCCAAGCTTTACTCGGCAATTCAATTACTTCTTTGACGTATCCATTATCTATCTCAGTAAGTCTCCGGTTGCTTTCAGCATCATCGGATTTGATGTGAACAATAGGTTTCAAAGCGAAATTTGTCAATCGTCTGGCTTCGTTGCCGCTCATTGCAAAATAGATTCCTGTGTTCTCCTGATCATCGTTTCTGGAGTCGAAGCCAACGGTATAGAACTTGTCTTTATTGATCCATTTGGGCAGTGCCTTCATTCCCTCAGGAACATGCTGAATAGATTCTTCCTGTTTCTTATCTGAATCCCTTTTAACCAGCTTGGAAATGATATTTGCTTTTACTTTGATCTGTTTAGAAATCTTTGCGATATAGGATTCCTTCAATAGATCGCTTTCAAACATGGATATCATATCACTAATTTTGCCCAAAACGAGATCTTCTGCAAAAGGATCGCCACCGGCTAATTTAAACAGCTCGGTTGATTTGAAAATAACGGCGTCTGTTTTATTGGTATTAATGTAATTGAGTAGCGGGCTTTGCATCTAAATAAGGTTTTCAAGGTATTCGTTTAGCACAGGTAATGTTCTGGAGAAGCTGTCAGGATCGTGGTCATCCGGCAATGGGCAGATATCCACTTTAAAGCCTTCTTTGAGTAAGATGTCGACTGTTTTTAGACTCGAGTTTTTACCAGCAACATCCCCATCATTCAGTAGTACCGCATAATTGGTGTACTTCTTTAATAGCTTTGCTTGACCCGAGGTAAAAGAAGTGCCGCAGGAAGCGACTGCATTTTGAACTCCGCACTGGTGACAACTGAGAACATCATAATATCCCTCTACAATTGTGGCAAATCCTAAAGTCCGTATGTGCTTTTGTGCTTGAAAAAGTCCGTAAAGCTGCTGGTCCTTTTTATAGAGAACGCTTTCTTTAGCATTCAAATATTTTGGATTGTCTTTATCCTTGTTATCCATCTTTCTGCCACCAAAACCTACGATATCACCTTTGTGATCGTGAATTGGAAACATAATCCTGTTCCGATAGACATCATAATTGCGATCATTCGAAGTGGCGATAAGTCCAATTTCAACTGCTGGAAAATAAAGACCTTTGTCTACAATTGCAGGTGTGATAAATTGCCATTTGTCAGGCGCATAGCCAATTTGAAAAGTTTCAATCGTTTCAAATTTTAACTGACGCTCTTTGTACAGCTCCAGCTTTACAGGATCGGTGATCAGCAGGCTATCCAGCAATTCGTGGTATTTTTTTGCTACACCTTTATTGATCAATTTCAAATCTGCCTTTTTCGCAGTTACTTCTTTTTCCTCTGGAGATTCTTCATCCTCCTGGAGATGGAAGTTTTTCCGGACGGCTAGTTGTCTAATGGCGCTGATAAAATCCATGTTATCTTTTTTCATCACAAAGCTGATGGCATCACCACCGACTCCACATCCAAAGCACTTAAATATCCCTTTACTCACTGATACTGTGAAGGAGGGTGTAGATTCATTGTGAAAAGGGCAGCAGCCAACGTACACAGATCCTCGCTTCTTTAATTTGATATCATAGCTTTCAACTGTATCCAGTATCTCGATTTGATCTCTTAATTCCTCTATTGACTCTGGTTTAATCATAAATCTTGTTATTTATTACCGGTAGACCGGTTGTTATATTCAATTGGTGCATTGTAAAATGCCGGAACGAGATAGAAGCAGATATATAGTATCATGCCGATAATCAGTATCACTCTAATAGACCCGTTTAGCAACTTTAATGTAGTCTCTCCCTTAGCTGCATTTTTTTTCGACTTCATAATATGTCGGTTAGATCTGTAATGCTAATGGAATCCATAATTTCGTCGATACGGCTTGATAGATTAAACACTACCTGCTGAAGAGCGTCATCACTTAAGAAGAAGGTTCGTTCCATTACTTCTCGCATCTCCAACGGTGTTAAATTATCAATCAGGAAGATTTTGTCCATGCCTTTAGATTCTCTAACTTTTATTACCCATAAAAAATGAGCTCTTCTATTTATATAGTGTTGCAAACATTGAATTCCATTATTCATATCTGGTTGATTTTAAAGTAAGCTGCAGTTGGGAACGGTGATTGTCAAGTGAAAGAACGTACTTCATTTAAAGGGAGAAAGCACCCTGGATTCCCAAATCCACTTACTTAGTTATTTACTTGACATTAAATTAATTTATGGTATTAGCGTTATTTGATTCTCCCGTACAATATTCGATTACAGGAGTTATGATATTTTTATATTGGAAATAATCGGCAGGGTCAAGCCCTGGAGCTATTGAATGGAATTTGTCTGCGTTTTCAGCTATCAAAAAACAGATATGGAAGTGCCCTCGAAGCTTTATATTTTCTAGCCAAGAAATAAGCTCATGCATTTCATTTTGGTGATAATTTGGTTTTAAGCGCCTCAGCCAAGTAAGCAGAGTTGTTATTACGTATTTCCTGTTTTGAAATACTGTCATTCGATCTTCACTCATTACAAGAGAGAGTGTGATCTGATGTCCCGCCAGTTCGGATGGCGAAACAGATTTGAGGTGTGATTTAAAGTTCATAGTTTAAAAGAATTGTTGTAAGAAATTATGCCCGCAGTCCTCGTACGGGCACTATTTATCCACCATTAAGCAAAAATGGATTTGCTAAGCCTATCAGTTAATCGTAAAAACTATTAGGCATAAAGAACTACTTGCTTAGAGTCTTGTATGAAGGGTTTGATCCTCTCCTATTAAATTAAGTTGTTGAGCATACAGAGCTAGGTCTGATTTTCGGAATAGATTTTTCCGGTCTCTTATATTTTTTGTGTGAGAAATAACAGTCAATAAGCTTATTCCTAATTCCGCGGCTATTTCCTTATTTAGTAATCCCCTACCGATCAGTTTCAAAACTTGAATCTGCCTATTTGTCAATCCCGATATTTGTGGAAGAGTCCTGCATAATTTCTTTTCTTGTTTACAGGACCCACGTAGGTCACATACCACATGCTCGCGTTGTAGTTTATTCATACCATAAACGTAGTCAGGAATATTATCGAACATTGAAACGTTACACTTTAGCCATTGATGTCTCTGCCCGGTAACCGAATGGATTCCCATATCAGCTAAACTCTTCCTATCCATTTTAGTAATCGAATTATCTATGGTGTCAGTCAGAAAGGATGGAAATTCCGGTTCAGGTATGCATCGACCGCCGATGAGGGCAAAATTCAGGTTAGATACTGAGAACAGTTCACCGTTATTATCTATCAATCCGGCGGGAAACTTCGACGTCATCATCTTTTAGCAAGAGCCTTAATCCTGTCAATTTGATTACTGGATTCTCCCTTAAGAAAATCTTGATATTCTTCAGCTACGTTTATAGTGGCATTAATTATATCGCGATTGTACTTTGCTCCAGGCCTAAGTGAATCTCTAATTGTTGTGGCACTGAATCCAACTCTGGCTTTGACCTGATTTACCCAATCAACAGGTAACTTCTCTTTCAGTGTTTCTAGATATGCATTTTCTAACATAGTACTTAAATAGGATTTTAAATTGGAGCTCAACATGGTATGTTTGCGGTACTAATTCGTTGCGCATCCGTTATACAAACGTGTACATTTCGTTGCATATATACAAAATATTTGCACACTTATTTACATAATAATGCGCAACACATTGTATATCAAATGAATAAAATTGTATCATTTTGCACTATGAATATTCATATAGGGAAGGAAATCAAAAAGATTGTCGACCAAAAAGGATGGTCTATCGTACATTTTGCCAAGGAGGCGAATATGTCGTATCGTACTGCACTATACCTTTTTGACCGTACAGATACTAGCATTGAACAGCTCTTAAATGTTAGCAAAGTCCTCGATTATGATTTCATGCAACTATTTAGGGGTAAAATCAACAATGAGGAAACACTGCAACAAAATGTACATGAAGAAAACAATATGAAAAAGGATTTCATAACGATGAACATTTCGCTTCAAATCGGTGGTAGACAATCGGTTTACGAGAATTTCCCAGAGCTTATAAGAAAGACCAGGACAATTGCTGAGAAATTAGGCTTTCAGCTTTTGTAGAAAAAAAATTAAAATTCAATTGGTATGTTGACTATATGCTGTCAACATTCTATATAACTAACTGACTTTAAGAGGCGTTTGGAATCCCTTCGGGAACACATATCCGTAAAAGTGCCTTTAAGTAATTTTAAAGGCACTTTTTTTTTATTTTCCACAATTAGTTCTTTAGGGCCCTGGCACATGAGGACACAATTAAAAATTGCGTAAAATTTATGAAAAAAGGTAAATGCTGTGATCTTAAGAGCTGCCTGATGTGTAGTTTAGTCCTACCAGAATGGCAAATAGCCATCAATGGACACCGAAAAAATTTTGTTGTAAAAAAAGGCGAACAGATCTTCAAGGAAGGCGAACCTGTTGCAGGCGTATATTTTGTATACCAAGGTAATATTAAGGTGCATAAACATTGGGGCGATAAAGAGCTGATACTGCGTTTTGCTAATTCCGGAAAGGTATTTGGCCACCGTGGCTTAGGCACACATAGCTCGGTTTATCCAATATCTGCAACAGCGATAGAGGAGACCTCACTTTGCTTCATTGACCTGGATTTTTTTATCACAACACTGAAGGTCAATCATGATTTTGCCTTTAAGCTGCTACTATTTTATGCCGATGAACTGCAGGAATCTGAAAAAAAAATGCGCAATCTGGCTCTGATGCCTGTAAAAGGCAGACTTGCGGTTGCCTTGCTAAATTTAAAATCGCAATTCGGGCTTGACCAATCAGGATACGTGGATATGGAATTAAGCAAACAGGATCTTGCCGCATTTACCGGGGCAACTTATGAAACGGTTTTTCGGATGACCACAGAACTTGTCAAAGAAAATTTAATCTCTTTATCCGGGAAAAGGATCATGATAACAAATGAGGATAAATTAAGACTCCTGTGTAAAGAGTCTTAATTTCTTTCAAAATTTATAGCCTACACCAGCACCTGGATGCCATTTTCCATTTTTAGTAATCGTTTTGGCATTGTAATATACAGGCACCTGTAGAACAAAATGTTTGTATACAGCCGTTAGCCCAAATCCCAGGGATGGGGTTACAGTTGAATTTTCAGAACTTCCAGATGCTACTTTATCCTTCTTTATTCTCAATCCAGGTACTAATCCCAAGAGCACTGAAACAGGTTTTTTACTAAATTTAATGCTTGGTCCCGCAAAATTTATATAAACACCTCGATCCACATAGCCGAGAATGATCATACCGTCGAAAAGTACCGGCTTGGTTGACTTATTTATTTCAGGAGTTTGTGGTTTTGCCGAAAAACAAACTACAGCAAGGCTTAGGAAGCTAAATATAGCAACCAAATTTCTGTACATCATAAAAGACTGGTTTAGCGGTTTAAGGACTAAGATGGAAAAGTTATGGGCTCTTTTTTTGAGGTGTAAGTATAATAAATGGCCATTCCAGTAAATAGCAGGCCACCTATAATGTTACCCACGGTAACGATGAGTTGGTTGTATAACCACCAATCCACTACAGTAACTTTAGCTCCAAACATCATTCCTGCCGGAATGACGAACATATTAACCACTGCGTGTTCATACCCTAATGCAAAGAATATAAAAATAGGAATTCCAGCAGCCATAATTTTACCTACAGTCGACTTTGAAGTCATGGCCATGACTACCCCCATGCAAACCATCCAATTGCATAAAATTGCTTTGACGAACGCCGATAATAAACCTGCAGTGCCATGTGCTGCATATCCGGTTGTTTTCTTCTCAGCAGCCGTAATCAACATTTGCTCTATTGTACCTAACGTATTCGCAGTTCCCAACTCTGAGGAGGCGCTCCAAAATAAAAAAGCAAAAAGTACACTTCCGATTAAATTTCCCGTGAAAACCCAAAATAGATTCTTAAGCATGGTTGGAGCTGATATTTTTCCTTCCATCCACGCTAGTGGAACCAGTGAAAAACTACCGGTTACCAATTCCAGACCAAGTATCACGATAATTACAAATCCTACTGGAAACACAAGTGCTCCAGCCATATTTACCTTAACCTGAGACGAAGCGAGATAGGCAAGTGTAACTGATATTCCAAGTAGTGCACCAGACATAGCACCTCTGATGAGCAAATCTTTTGTAGACAGCGATGCTTTAGTAACTGCGACATTCATCATCGTATCTGCTACTTCTTTTGGTGATACATAATCCATAATTCTATTATTTAATTTAAACCAATATAAACCGTTCCATCTTCTACCTTTACAGGATATGTTTGCAAGGCACATTCATCCCCGCTCAGACATTCCCCGGTTGCGAGGGAAAATGTTTTTTTATGGAAAGGACACGCTATTTTCGGCGTTTCTCCCGCCGATCCGATCATGCCGCGGCTAAGAGCCATTTGCTGGCGGTGCGGACAAAGGTTTTGAGTAGCATACCACTCATTACGACGTGTAAAATAGAATAAAGCGATCTGATCATCGCCACATTTAATGCATACCCCTCCGTTCTCGACTGCATCCTCGACGCGACATGCCGCAAACCAATTTGTTTTTGCTTCCTTCATAAATCTATTTTTAAGTTAAACTAGTGTCCAATCAGCAGCTTTTTTTTGCCCGCGCATTTCATCAAATTTCACGCTTGGATCTTTTTCTTCAGGTGCATTTGCAAAATGACTAAAACGCTTCCTGATTTCAGGATCTTCAATTGCCGTTTTCCACTCACACTGATAATTATTCACCAAAGTTTCCATTTCAGATTCCCACTGCCCTGCCATACCGAGACTGTCATTTATTACAACATTCCGCAGATATTCAATCCCACCTTCCATTTTACTAAGCCAAGGGGCTGTTCTCGTCAGCGGATCAGCTGTCCGGATATAGAACATCAAAAAACGGTCTATGTATCTGATACAAGTATCGCTATCTACATCTGTCGCTAGCAATTGCGCGTGCTGTGGTTTACTTCCACCATTGCCACACACATATAAATTCCAACCTTTTTCAGTTGCAATGATTCCGAAATCTTTACTTTGGGCTTCTGCACATTCCCGAATACACCCACTAACTGCAGATTTAAATTTGTGCGGTGCACGCAATCCCCTATAGCGCTCTTCAATTCGAATCGCATAACTGACACTATCGTTTAGTCCAAACCGACACCATGTACTTCCTACACAACTTTTTACAGTCCGCAAAGCTTTTCCATAGGCATGCCCGCTTTCAAAACCTGCGTCAATCAACTCTTTCCATATTAACGGGAGGTCACTTAGGTGCGCCCCAAACATATCAATACGCTGGCCACCTGTTATTTTGGTATAAAGGCTATATTTTTTTGCTATCTCTCCAATGACCATCAATTTTTCGGGCGTTATTTCTCCTCCGGGTATACGAGGTACGACGGAATAAGTTCCTCCCTTCTGAATGTTAGCTAAAAAACGATCGTTGCTGTCCTGGGCGGTATCGTTACCTTTCTTTAAGATCATATCATTCCATAGACTTGCCAAAAGCGACGATACCAGGGGTTTACATACTTCGCAACCATCCCCTTCACCCAGGTTATTCAGCACCTGCTCGTAATTTTTTAGATTATGGATCTTTATAAGATCATAAAGCTCCTGTCTGCTTAACTGAAAATGTTCGCAAACCACATTTCTTACATATTTACCATTTTGCTTCATTGTATGAAGCATCAGGTCTTTGATCATTGGCACGCAACCCCCGCAGCCTGTCCCTGCTTTAGTACATTTTTTTATAGCCTCTACTGATTCACAACTGTTTTCTGTTACTGCGTTACAAATTCTTACTTTAGAAACTCCCTCACAACTACAAATCAAAGCATCATCCGGAAGCCCTGCCAAACCGGTATTCTCTGTTTGGTCATTACCACCCCTTGAGCCAAGAATTAGATCTTCAGGATTAGTTGGGAGAAGAATCTTATTATTTACGGTTTGCAGCAGCATGTTATAAGCTTCAGCCTCGCCTATTAATATCCCTCCAAGTAAGTGTTTTCCATCGTTGCTGATATTTATGCGTTTATAAATACCTTTGTGACTATCTTCAAAAAGAATTGTTCTTGACTCTGGTTCTGTAGTAAAAGGATCTCCAAAGCTAGCGACATCTACCCCAATCAGTTTCAGTTTTGTACTCATATCAAAGCCTTTAAAAGGCTTGTGTTCGTTGCACAACTTAGCTGCCGCTACTTCAGCCATCTCATAACCTGGAGCAATCAAACCGTAAATATTGTGATCAAACAGTGCACATTCGCCAACAGCAAAAACTGCTGGGTCACTGGTTTGCATATATTCATTTACAATAATGCCTCCTCTTGTACCTACCTCAAGGCCAGAAAGTTTCGCAAGTTCATCTCTTGGCCTTATCCCTGCAGAGATTACCAGCATGTCAGTTTTCAATTCAAGCCCGTCGTTAAATTTTAACGCATTAATTTGGTTTGTTCCCTCAATGCTGCTTGTGCCTTTATTAGTGTAAATATTTAGACCAAGTGTTTTAAGCTTGTTTTGCAATACGCCGCTACCCGCACTATCTATTTGTCTCGGCATTAAATGAGATGCAAATTCCACCACATTTGTTTCTCGTAGTTTCAGATCCATAAGCGCCTTTGCAGCTTCCAACCCCAATAAACCACCACCTAATACTGTACCTATATTAATATTTGCTGCATAATTTCTAATTAGATCAAGATCTTCGATAGTCCGATATACAAAAACGCCGTCCTTATCAATACCAGGTATATCTGGTACAAATGGAGATGAGCCTGTTGCGATAATCAAATAATCGTATGAAACGGTAAGACCATTAAATGAATAGACCGTTTTATCTACTCTGTTAATCTCTTTAACCGGATCGCCCAAATAAAGTTTAATCCCGTTTTTCGTATACCAATCGCCTGAAGTTAAAGAAAGGTTTTCTGCAGATTTTCCATTGAAATATTCACTTAAGTGAACCCTGTCATAAGCCATTCTTGATTCTTCACCAAAAACTACGAGATTGAAATTTTGGGATTTTCCAATAATCTTCTCGCAAAACTTAAATCCAACCATTCCATTTCCAATTACAACTACTTTTATGTGTTTCATCCTATATTTTTATTAGTCTTTTGCATAAAACTGAACACTAAACAGAAAATACATCTATAAATGAATTTTAAATTCAATAATAAAATCAAATAAACAAATTAATGATAAATAAGACTGAAATAAATCGATATTTAATGATATATATTAATCAAATTTATATTTTTTGTGAATAAAAACAAATATTATATGATATTTATCATAAAAAATCATAAATTAATAATAAGTATTAAATTATATCACCAAAAAATAACCTAAATGACAGAAAATAGTAGTGATTTTGGATTTTTTATAATCGGAAGCGGACCTGGAGACCCAGAATTAATCACTTTAAAAGGATATCGTATATTAAAACGAGCACAAGTGATCCTTTATGATAATTTAGTAAACAAAAAGCTATTGGAAATAGCTCCGAAAGACTGTAAAATGATTTATGTGGGCAAACAACCTTACGGAAACTATACTCCTCAAGAGGTTATTCACGAACTCATCAAAGCTTACACACAAACCCATCAGGTTGTCGTACGTTTAAAAGGAGGAGATCCCTTTATTTTCGGCAGAGGATTCGAAGAAGTACTCTTTGCAGAAAAGCATAAGATATCTGCACACTATATTCCAGGCATAAGTAGTATGCAAGCCAGCGGATTAAGCGGTATACCACTGACACACCGGGGGGTTAGCGAAAGTATGTGGGTAATTACAGGGACAAAGAAAGATGGTAGTTTGTCTAAAGATTTACACTGTGCCATAAAAAGCTCAGCTACAGTAATCATTTATATGGGTATGAAAAAACTGGCAGAAATAGCGGACGTTTACATCAGAGCCGAAAGGGGTGATATGCCAGCTGCAATTATACAACACGCGTCATTACCAGAACAAAAAAAAGTTGTTTGTAAGGTTAAAAATCTGATGACAGCTGCCGAACATAGCGGTTTAACTTGTCCAGCAATTATAATTATCGGTGGGGTTGTGGCTGTCGGAAATCACGCTTCCCTACTTCATGTTGTTCATTCCTGAAATAAGTTGCCCGGCAATTATACCGGTTAGCTCGCTATACGCTGAAAGGCTATTGAGCCGGTATTGATACGGTGTTCAGTCGGTAATAGGGTATATCAACAGCGACTGAACACCGTATCAATACCCTATCAACACCGTTTTAACCTTTAACAATATCCGGGTTATCATAATGATAATGGCTCTTCGACCTTCAAGGCTAACGGTTGTTTAAAACCTTCCTCCGGAAATCTCGCTTCCGAAGAAGATTGAGTTCAGGAATAACCTGTCTGTACCATGCCAGTAATGTCTGTAATTTGGATCTTCGGCAAATAGAACGACGGTACCTGCCCCTGCAGAGGCAACCAAAATAGCCGCGCTATTACTGATCTTAGCTCTGTTATCTTTAGACACATAACCGCTCACATAAGCTTCAGGTAGATATTGCGCTACCGTAGCATACCTGTCTTTTGATGGCTGCAGAATAGTCGTACCTGTTTTAGTAAAAAAAACTTTCCTGTCTGTCAGACCGAATGCAATCGGATTACTCAGATCTACATCTGCCAGAAAGATTCCGCCGTTAATTCTTTTAGCTGTTTCTGTCTCTGATTTTGTCACGTAATCTAATCTTTGTGCTGTTCCTTTTTTGGCAGTAGCAGAATCGGTATATAATTTTTCCTGCACAAATTTTTCTTTGATTACCCATTCAGAAGCATTTCTAAAAGTTATTAATGTGCCACCTGCATTTACCCAGTTTCTGATTTTTTCAACACTGCGTTTATCCAGCGCATCGTAATTTCCAGATACCAGGACCAAAGAACTGTAGCGTGACAGATCAGTTCTGCCCAAATTACCGGCTTCCAGTTTAGTTACCGGCAAGTTCAATTGCTGGTTTAGTAAGAACCAAACCTCTCCCACCTCACCTGCTGTGATACCCGTTCCAGTCAGTAAAGCCACTTCTGGTTTTTTAACCGTGCGGATGTTATTGCTACCTAAGTCAATGCCCTCCAGACTAAAACCTGTTCCTGTGCTCTGAAATTGCAGCCCAGCAACAACTCCAGCCTGCAGTACGGCCTTATATAAACTGTCTGCTGACACTTCCTGGTTAGCTACCGGTATAACCAATGAACCGTAGCTGAAAGTTTGCTTACCAGCTGCGGTATTAGCCGTAAATGGCTTATAAGTCGCTTTAACACGAATACCTCTTTTCTGTAAATCATATAAAGCACGAGATGCATTATAGTCAGACCAGTCCAGCAAATAAGCATAAGTGCTTTTTGTCAATGCAGATGCTGTCTTTAACTGTGGAGCCTTGTCAACAGTACTTCCCAAAGCAGGTAACACCTTTAATTTGGCATATTTCAATCCGTACGCATGAATTACAGACCACGATGTATTATCATAGAAAGCACTGTCTTTCAATTTCGCTGTTTCCTCAAATATAGAGTGAACAATCCGGAAATTAGGTTGTACAGATGGCACAATAAAAGCTTTGCCTTTCTCAAATTTCTTACCATCCACAGTCAGGTCCTGATCAAGTGGATAAACCTTTAAACGGTGCGTTAAAGTCAGATCCAGTAATTTCTGAGTTAAAGAAAGGTCTTTACTATCTCCGAAAATAAATCCTTTAGCCGGGTTAGCCCTTCCCTGATCCAATGCTGTTTGGAAGAATTCTTTCTGTAATTTAAATAAGTTCAGTTTTTCTGCAACAGCACCTTTAACTGTCGACAGTCCGCTTGTCAGCTGGTTCCTGATCGTAAATGGAAAAGTAACCAGGCCATTATCACTTTCCTGTACTAATCCGCGTGAGCTTCCTTGTTCAAAAGTTACACCGACTGCACCAAAGAAATCTGGGTAAGTAGAGCCATAAATTGGTGATACGTTATCAAAAGCCTCCTTGGTAAAATAAAGCGATCCGATTTTATCCAGTGCTTCCACATGATATTTAGCAAGCGTCGCGTTAAAATCATAGGATGCTTTAGGTAAAATCGGACTTTCATGTCCCGCTGGTGAAGGCTCAAAATAATATGTACTGCCCGTGCCCATCTCATGAAAATCGATATGAACATTTGGATACCATTGGTGAAAAACAGCCAGTCGGTTCTGACTTTCCACTTGTGCAGCACTTAACCAATCCCGGTTCAAATCTGTAAAGAAGTGATTAGTTCTGCCCGCCGGCCATCCTTCCTGGTGTTCTTTGTCTGCCGGATCAGAAACCGGAGGAAATGATTTATAGGCGTTATGCCAGTTTGCAGCCCTGTCTCTTCCGTCAGGATTCAGTGAGGGATCAATTAGCACTACAGCTTCCTGTAACCATTTCGTAGTTTCAGGATTTTGGTTCGCCGCCAGGTAATAAGCAGTTAATAAAGCTGCTTCTCCGCTGGAGGTTTCGTTTCCGTGAACACTATACCCTAATAATACCACAACAGGCGAGCTCGCGCCCAGAATAGTCTTCGCCGGGTCTGCCAGTGTAACGTGTTCTTTGCGAATATCCTCGATTTTACTATAATTAGCAGCCGCAGTAATTGTAGCGATCAGCTGTGGTCTTTCTTCATAGGTCTTTCCGATAAACTGCAGGTGTACACGGTCAGATGTCTTTTCCAGTTCTTTAAAATAGGCGACAACCTGGTCATGGCGTGTATAGTGACTTCCTATCGGATAGCCCAGAAATTGTTCCGGCGTAGGTACTTTAGGGTCAAACTGACCGGCCCCCGGGAAAAAGTATTGCTGCTGAGCCCGGGCCAGCCCGGCCAGAAAAACCAGAGACAGACTTAGTAAAAGTGATTTGTGTAGTTTCATATAATGGTTTGCGTTGATTTTAGAAATTAATAGCCTGGGTTTTGTACAACATCCGGATCAGAAAGAATATCTGAATAAGGGATAGGAAACAGCCAGAAATTCGGATTAGTCACTCCAAGTACCTCGCCTGTTTTTTTGGTTCTGGCCAGATCGAACCAGCGATGCGCTTCGAAAGCAAACTCTAAACTATTCTCATCTGCTATCGCCTGAAGTACTTGTTCTTTATTGCCACCTGTAAGCGGTGCAACTCCAGCTCTTGTTCTGATTACATTTAGATCTGCTCTCGCGCCATCCAGATTTCCTGAATTTGCCCTTGACTCTGCACGGATCAGATATAATTCTGCAATCCGGATCAGGTAAGCAGGGTCTACGCTCACACCAGCGGTATTATACAATACCCCGTAAACTGTAGTTCCTGAACCAGCCACTAAGCTTTTTCTGCTTCCGCCGATTGCCGGATTATTAATTTTGGAAACAAAGCCATCTGAAGGTTTAAGCGTAAACTGTCCGCCGGAAGAACTTGGGTACCACAGATTCCAGAAACTGTTTCTGTCATTTGCAGAAAAACTTAGTTCCAGAACTGATTCGGAGCTTAAAAAAGGACTGGTGAAAAACGTTTTATAATTGTCTACCAGTTTAAATTTAGGCTGATTGATAACCTGGGTTGCATAAGCTTCCGCTTCTGTCCAATTTTCCCTGTACAGATTCAGACGGGCTCGTAAAGCTCTTGCTGTACTTTTTTGAGCCCGGTTACGGGTATTGGCATCGTCGGCAGGTAATAATTCTTCAGCCTTAACCAGATCTGCCAGTACCTGATCGTAAGTCTGGGCTAGCGTACTTCTTTTTACACCTTTCAGCGCATTCAGATCTACCGTTGGATTTAACTGAATTTGGACACCTCCCCATCCTCTGCCCAGATCAAAATATCCAATTGCACGCAGAAAATAAGCTTCTCCAAGTATTTTATTCTTCTCTTCAGGGGTTAATAGCGGATCATTTACTCCGGGAATTCCAGCAATCACACCATTCGCAGAATTTATCATGCGATATATCTTTCTATAAGCAGAAACAGTGATTACATTATCTGTAGGAATCGCGTTCTGATCCAGCTGAAGGTATTCACTCAGCGTGCCATTAAAAATCACATTATCTGCTGTTATTGTACCTAAAGTTGGGTAATCTGCACTGTAGTAATTTTGCAAACCATCATATGTCCCGATAATTGCCGCCCTGGCTGTACCGGCATCAATAATGGCCGATGCTGTTGGCAAGGCATTATTAGGTACCACATCTAAATATTTTTTGCAGGAGCCAAGCAGTAAAGTTAAACTAAACAGGTAGGCTGCGGTAAGAGTTATTTTTTGAGTTCTCATGAGAATATCTTTTAATTATAAGCTGACATTAACGCCTACTTGTATAGTTCGTGATTGCGGTACCGTGGCCCAGTCATACCCGGCAGTATTCTGATTACTACTTTGTGAACTTACTTCTGGATCAAGTCCTTTGTATTTGGTGAAGGTTAAAAGGTTAGAACCTGAAACATAAATCCGTGCTCTGCTGATACCCCATCTCGCACTGGTTACAGTAGGTATAGTATAACCCAATGACACATTTTTTAAACGTATAAATGACCCATCTTCCAGATAACGGCTACTCAGACTGGCTACATTTCCTCCGTAGTTATTTGCAGATCCGCCATTTACAGTGGGGTCTCCGCTGAAAGTGGTCATTCTCGGAATATCTGTTTGTTGTCCTTCATAATGCCATCTCTCCAGTTGTCTTGGCAGGAAACCAATATTACTTTGTGTTCCACCATGAACCAGAAAGAAATCGTTCATGTTCATGATTTTATTTCCCTGCTGAAAGATAAAGAAGACATTCAGATCGAAATTTTTAACCTTAACCGTATTGTTTAATCCTCCTGTATATTTAGGTAAAGCATTACCTACAATCTGTCTGTCAGCGGAAGTGATCAGACCGTCTCCATTTACGTCGTCATAAACAGCATTACCTGTTTTTGGATCTACATATAATTGTTTGTACAACTGGAAAGAGTTTACTGCGTAACCTTCTCTCAGGATTGAAATATTTCTTCCTGAGGCACCTAACGTAATATCAGAGGCTAATTTTTCGATCTTATTGTTGTTCTTTGACACATTGAATTCTGTAGTCCAGCTGAAATTTTTAGTTTCCACATTTACTGAACTGATGCTTAATTCCAGACCTTTATTTCTAACTGCACCGTAGTTCTGCAGATAAGAGCTAAAACCCGAACGATAAGGCACAGGCACGTTCAGCAACAGATCATAGGTGTATTTATTATAATAATCAAAGGAAACGTTCAGCCTTTTCTTCAAGATGGAGAACTCAGTGCCCAAGTCTATCTGACGGGTAGTCTCCCAGGTTAAGTCCGGGTTAGCCAATTGTGATGGTGCTGTACCAGCTGTCTCCAGGTAATTATATCCTGCCGACCATAAACCGAGTGCTGCATAGTCATCTATACCATTCTGATTACCGGAAAGGCCTATACTACCTCGGAATTTCAGTTCATCAAATATGTTCAGATCTTTGATAAAAGTCTCTTGTCCAGCTCTCCAGGTAAGTCCTCCTGATGGGAAATAACCCCATTGTTTATTGATCCCGAATTTCGAAGAGGCATCAGCACGAATACTTCCATCAATAGTGTACTTGTTGTCATAGGTATAACTTGCTTTACCAAAAAAAGAAACCATTTTATTCTGCGAGCGGGCTGAAGATCCGGAGCGGATAGCTGCATTATCTATCGACCTCAAAGAATTGGTTGCAAATCCGGTTCCGGAAGCGCTGGTAGTCTCATATAATTTGGAATAAATGGTATTCCCAACCAATGCATTGATATTATGCTTTTTATTCTCACCGAAGGATTTGATATAGGTTAATACCTGCTCATTTGTTAAGACCAGATTTTTTGTTTCATAGGATGCTGCAGAACCATTAGAGGCAATACCAGCACTAATCAATGTATTACTGTAGCTATTCTCATATACGCTGTTATTATCGATACTCCAGCTGGTTCTCAGCTTTAATTCCGGCAGGATTGTATACTCTCCGAATACATTACCAATCGTACGCCACCCAACCGCATGGTTATCCAGGTTTTCTATCAGTGCCAGGTGGTTATCAAAACTTCCATAACGGGCATACGTTCCATCTGGCTTGTAGATAGGCAAATATGACCTTGGGAAAATGGCTGAGTTAATTACACCAGTCGGATTATTATCACTTCCACTCAATGCTCTTTCAGTCCTGGTAAAATTAAAGCTGGTTCCAATTTTTAATCTATCGGTTAACCGGTTGTCATAATTGAAACGCCCGGTAAATCTTTCAAAATCCGAAGGCTTCACTACACTCTCTTGTTTTAGATAGCCTACACCAGTATAGTAGGTACTTGTTGCAGAACCTCCTTGTGCAGATACTTCGTAATTTGAAGTTTTTGCAGTTCTGAACAGTCCGCTTACACGGTCATATGTGGGCTGGGAAGTCGGATCTGCGAACGGAAGCACAATAGTGGAAGGATCTTTCTTCTGATCCAGTCCTGTATTCAGCACCGCCTCATTAGCCAGCATCGCTGTCTCAGCGCCACTAACGCTCTTGAATTTATTTACAGCTTCAGACCAGCCCTGATAAGTACTCAGGTTGATTTTCGCTTTAGTGTTTAAACTACCGCGCTTAGTCGTGACCAGCACAACTCCATTAGCGCCCATAGATCCGTAGATGGCTGTTGCACTGGCATCTTTAAGGATAACCAATGATTCGATATCTTCAGGGTTAATATCTGCAAGTGGGTTTGATGCAGTCTGGTTACCCAGACCGGCCCTGATGGAATTGCTACTATTTACAAATACACCATCGATAACATATAATGGTTCTACAGATGCATTTATCGAGTTATTTCCACGAATCCGGAAAGTGATACCTCCACCAGGAACACCGGAGTTGGAAGATACCTGTACGCCGGCAGCTTTACCCTGAATAAGTTGATTGAATCCAGATCCGCCGGTTGCAGTCAGGTCCTCTCCTTTTAATGTGGTAATAGAACCAGCGATAAACTTACGTTCCTGGGTACTGTAGCCTGTTACAACTACTTCGCTAAGTTGCTGAAGATCGGGCTCCAGTGCAATCACTTTACCGATATCCCTAAGCTGAACGGTTTTACCTAAGTATCCGATATAGCTGAATAAAAGACTTTTTTCTGCTTCAGCAACACGAATACTGAATGTCCCGTCAGTATTGGTTAATGTTCCGGACTTCTGCCCTGAAACCCTGATACTCACTCCTGGTAAAGGCTGCTGATCAGTCTGATCAACCACTTTACCAGTAATGGTCCTGTCCTGCGCCTGGACTTCCAGAGCGAATAGGACCCAAATTATAAATAGTAATTTTGTTTTCATTTAAGCTGATTTATAAGAAACAGGTATGAATTCAAACAGGTAGATGGATGGCATAGCAAAGCCACGCTACAGTTCCAACCCGGAATTTTCACACGAAATAATAGATATAGCTATCCC
The DNA here is from genome assembly GCF_900103515.1 of Pedobacter antarcticus. Taxonomy (NCBI): domain Bacteria; kingdom Pseudomonadati; phylum Bacteroidota; class Sphingobacteriia; order Sphingobacteriales; family Sphingobacteriaceae; genus Pedobacter; species Pedobacter antarcticus. Next base: position 131,678 of record NZ_FNGZ01000006.1, on the reverse strand, counting down.
TGGCCCCCTATTCGGGCGCATCATTTTATAGCTGAAATTAGAAATGAAAAGCCGTAATACGGCTTGTATGAGGCAGGATTATGCCATCATACAACATCGCATGGGAGTCATGCAATCAAGAGAAACTGGAGAAAGTGTAATAAGATTAATCGACGTCTGCACAGCAGGGAGAGACCTGGAATTAATTTGGTTCTGAGTCATGTTTATTGAGGTTAATATAAAGGGTGTTTTTTGTGTCTGGATTATTTATCGAAAAGTTCTTTTAATTTTTGCTGTAATTCTTCTCCGCGAAGGTTTCTGCCAACAATGACACCCTGAGGATCTAACAAGACATTGGAAGGAATGGCTCTTACACCATATAATTTCGCTGGCGCACTATCCCAGAAAGCAAGGTCTGAGACCTGCGTCCAAGCTAAATGGTCATCTTTGATAGCCTTTTCCCAGGCTTCTTTGGTTTTGTCCAATGAAACACCTAAAATCTCAAAACCTTTATCATTATACTGTTTATAGGCAGCTACCAGATTTGGATTCTCTTTTCTACATGGAGGACACCAGGCAGCCCAAAAATCTACCAGCACATATTTACCCTGAAAATCGCGCAGATTTACTGTTTTTCCTTCTGGAGTAACCGAATGAAAATCCGGTGCTTTTTTTCCTACACTCACATTTCCCAATACGGTAACCAGCTCATTCAGAACATTTACATAGGGTGTGTTTTTCAGGGAAGGGTCAAGCAGTGCAATATTTGTCTTAATTTCTTCAGGGCTTAATCTATAAGAGAAGTCGCGGTATAAGATATAAGCTGAAACAATCGAAGCGGGATTAGCTTTGATAAACGCTGACACGTCGACATTTCTTTCTTTTTTATAAGCAGCGAACAGATCTTGTGAGGGTGACCCTGTTACTTTGGATCCTCTGTAATAAGCAGCTGTGTCCAGCTCCACATTTACCGCTCCGCTTTCCAGAAATAAATAAAAAGGACTTTGATCTTTATAAAGCGTTACGCCGTAGAGTTCCGGCAGCTCCAATTGTGTTTTAAACTGGAACTTCCCCTCATTCAGACTCGCTGAATCGATAGTGATAAAAGATTTGTTGTAAAATTTCTGCAAATAGATTTTACCAGATTTCAAACCGGGTACAGTACCTGTAAGCGTTAGTGGTTTTTTATCCGCTGCCTGTAAAGACAAAGTGCTTAGTAGTAAGCCTGCAGTTAAGATTTGTAGCGTTCTTTTCATTTTATCTTCTTTTAAGGTTAACTATACTGTTAAACTCCAGAAAAATAATAATGCTTCATTACCTTCAAACGGGGTAAACTACATTACTTATATTTCTCCTCTCGGAGCTGGAATTAGCACCTTTCATTCCTGCAGCAGGAGCGGAGGTTGCCAAGACGTTACAGGGCCATTCCCTCAGTCTTTCTTTATAAGTATAGTCGGTATTTTTAATTACCAGGTCAAAGATATAAAAATATACTACTAAATCAATAGATATTATTTTAAAATATTGAAAACACTCCAAAAATGCATTTTTTGACCAAAAAAATTATAAACTGAGATAAAGTAATGCTGCTAATCCTGCCCCGATCATTGGCCCTGCTACAGGAACCCATGCATATGACCAGTCACTTCCTCCTTTATTCTTAATAGGTAATAAAGCATGTATAATTCTTGGTCCAAGATCCCTTACCGGATTGATCGCATAACCAGTAGTTCCACCTAAAGATAATCCAATTGCCCATACCACAAATGCAACCGGAATTGCACCAACAGTACCCAACCCTATCGCTGTTTTAGTCTCTGTAATCTGCGCCCTGGTGATGTAAAAAACGGTGAAGATCAGAACAAACGCCCCGATAATTTCACTTAATGTATTAGAAAAGTAGTTTCTTATCGCTGGCCCTGTACAGAACACAGCCAGGATTAAAGGTGCCGAATTGGTTCTTTTAAAATGATCTGCGTAGACCACCCACACCAATAATGCACCCGCCATTGCGCCCAGCATCTGCGCCGTCATATAACTGAGCACATCAGCCCATGGGAATTTGCCGGCAACCGCGAGTCCGAACGTTACCGCAGGGCTCAGATGTGCTCCGCTATAGGGCCCGGCGATTGTAACCCCTGTAAAAACAGCCAGAGCCCACGCTGTTGTAATTACAATCCAGCCACTATTCTGGCCTTTCGTATCATTTAAAAGGACATTGGCTACCACGCCATCACCCAGTAATATCAGGACCATTGTCCCTAAAAATTCAGCTGCAAAAGGTGTCATATCTGATTGTATAAATGGAAAATTATATTGCCCGGTTGAAAATTAAATTACACGTCTTCCGGTAATTCATCGTTCCAGCTTTGCGCTGCATGCACAGCTCTCTTCCATCCTTTAATTGCATTTTTAAGCTTATCCGATCCGCCCTGTGGCTCGAATACTTTTTCCGACTGCCATTGCTGACTAATCTCGTCAACGCTTTCCCAGTAGCCTACCGCCAGTCCTGCCAGGTAGGCTGCCCCTAATGCAGTCGTCTCCACTATAGAAGGCCGGATCACATTACAGCCTAGAAGATTTGCCTGGAACTGCATCAGCAAGTCATTAGCTGTTGCACCTCCGTCAACCCGCAATTCCTTTATCGGCATCCCCGAATCTGCTTCCATTGCTTTCAATACATCCATGGTCTGAAAAGCAATGGATTCTATTGCAGCCCTTGCGATATGGCCTGAAGTAGCGCCCCTGCTTAACCCAACTATGGTTCCCCTGACGTCAGGTTTCCAATACGGCGCTCCCAGTCCCGCAAAGGCGGGTACAAAATACACGCCCCCGTTGTCCTTTACACTCAAAGCCAGTTTCTCTACATCTGCGGAATTCTGGATAATACCGAGCCCATCACGCAGCCATTGAACGACTGCGCCCCCTATAAAAATACTACCCTCAAACGCATACTGGATCTTTCCGTCAATCTTCCAGGCAACAGTGGTCAGCAAGTTATTTTTAGAGGCGATAAACTCCTCACCTATATTCATCAGCATAAAACATCCGGTTCCATAGGTGTTTTTAACCATGGCTTTATCCAGGCACATCTGTCCGAATAATGCGGCATGCTGGTCGCCGGCAATTCCGGCTATTGGGATTTTTGAAGCAAAGATGGTAGTCTTGGTCTCCCCATAAATTTCGCTGCTCTGTTTAACCTCAGGAAGCATAGATGCAGGGATATCAAATAAGTCCAATAGTTCCTGATCCCATTCCTGCGTGCGGATATTAAACAGCATTGTTCTGCTGGCATTGGTAATATCTGTAACATGGACTTCTCCACGGGTAAAATTCCAGACCAGCCAGGTATCTACTGTTCCAAAGACCAGTTCTCCAGCTTCTGCTTTTTCGCGCGCACCAGCGACATTCTCAAGTATCCAGTTAATTTTAGACGCAGAAAAATAGGCATCAATTACTAATCCGGTCTTGTCCCGTACCAGCTCTGTCTTTCCCTGACGCTGCAATGCCTCACAAAAGGGTGCGGTTCTGCGATCCTGCCAGACAATAGCATTATAAATAGGTATACCGGTATTTCTGTCCCATACAATCGTTGTTTCCCGCTGATTGGTAATTCCAATCGCCGCGATTTGCTTTCCATTAATCCCCATTTTTACTGTGGCCTCTGCAGCAACTCCTGCTTGCGTTGCCCAAATTTCCGTAGGGTCATGTTCTACCCAGCCTGATTGCGGAAATATCTGTGTGAATTCCTTCTGGACTACAGACCTTACTTTTCCAGTATGATCGAAAATAATAGCACGTGAACTTGTAGTGCCCTGGTCAAGAGCTAAGATGAATTTTTCCATAAGATGATATTAAGGTTGGTATGGCTCTAATAAATAGTTTTGAGCAAGTTGAACAAACTCCTGCTTTTGCTGGTCTTCCCAGCTCAGATCATAATTCAGCTCTTTTGCCATCAGCGCAGCTACTCCGGCAGCGGAATCTATCGCTGCTCTGGCATCCAGAAACAGCATCCTTATTCTCCTTGCAAGCACATCTTCGACTGTTCTCGCCATTTCATGACGGACAGCCCAGATAACCTGTGCCTGAATAAAGGGTAAACGCGGGTGGATCTGAGTTTTCCATACCGGGTTTTCCTCTGCCAATTTAAGCAGTTGAGGCAGGTCCGTACCATACACCGACAAAGGCTTTGTCACGTCTAATCCAGTCTGACTGCCATGTATAGGCAGATTTTTCGTTTTACAATTCTCCGGAGGTAGCTGAGCGGTCCTGTATATCTGATTGACTGTATCTTCTGCCATCCTCCTGTAAGTAGTCCATTTTCCTCCAGTCATCGTGATCAGTCCTGATTTACTAACCAGTAGCTTATGACTTCTTGAAATTTCTTTGGTTTTAGTTGATCCCTCTTCGGGCGCTGCCAAGGGACGCAGACCTGCAAAAACACTTAGTACATCTTTACGCAGGGGCGCTTTAAGCAGGTAAGTGGCAGTAGTACGCAATACGAAATCTATTTCTTCTTCGAGTGCAACCGGTTCCAACCGGTGTTCATTCAACGGCGTATCGGTTGTACCCAGCACGAGTTTATCATGCCATGGTACCATAAATAATACTCTTCCGTCTTCGGTATGCGGAATCATGATCGCCTGATCTGCAGGCATAAAGCTACGATCAACAACGAGATGGATTCCCTGACTGGATCTGACCAGGGATTTTCGTCCCGGCTGGTCATCTTGCAGCAGCTCGTCAACAAAAACACCTGTGGCATTGACAACAGATCTGCTCTTTAGCGTATACTGCTTTCCTGTTTCTTTATCTGTGGCACGAACGCCTGAAATCTTTCCTTTTACATCCTTAACCAGACCTTCCACCCGGAAATAGTTTAATACAGTTGCCCCTTGCTCCAGTGCTGTCTGGGCCAGGTTTACAGCGAGTCGTGAATCGTCAAACTGTCCATCATGATAACTGACTCCGCCATGAAGTTTCTGTTGATTTATTGTTGGAATTGCATTCACTATTTCAGTCCGGGATAAATGACGTGCTCTTCCAAATCCAAGTTTCCCGGCAAGCAGGTCGTATACAGACAAACCAATAGTATAAAAAGGTCCTGACCACCAGGTATAATTAGGAATTACAAAAACTTCGTTCTTAACCAGATGGGCTGCATTCTTAAGTAGCAAACCTCTCTCATAAAGCGCTTCTCGCACCAGACCGATATTTCCCTGTGCAAGGTATCTGACTCCACCATGCACCAGTTTAGTACTCCGGCTGGAGGTACCCTTTGCAAAATCAGCCTGCTCCAGCAATAGGGTCTTTAGTCCCCTGCTCGCTGCATCAACTGCTGTCCCCAGTCCTGTCGCTCCCCCACCTACGATAATAACGTCCCAAAGTTGCTGCTGGTCATCCAGTATTTCAATCAGTTGTTTCCTGTCAGTTTGCATAGTTTTTATATTCTGTTTATGAAAATAGATTACACTTCAAGTACACACCGTTCCTCCAGCAGCTCTTCCCTGCAGGATACATCATCAAAACCGGCGTGCATGGCCTCTTCTTCTTTTGCAATAATTGCTTTCCTTTTTTTTCGTTTCATCGCCTGAGCGAAACGCCGGATATCGTCCTGACTTTTTAAAATGAGTCCAGGAACCTCTCTGGGTTTATGGTCATCGCCCATTGCAACCATCGTAAAATAACTGGTGTTGGTGTGTTTGATTACCTGTGTTTTGAGATTTTCAGAAATAACCCTGATACCAATTACAATCGAAGTTCTGCCCACATAGTTAACCGATGCCATCAAAGACAGTAACTCCCCAACTTCTACAGGCTCCAGAAAATTTACCACATCTATCGAAGCGGTTATACAATAGCCGTCTGCATGTTTTGCTGCACAGACATAAGCGACTTTATCCATCAGGCTTAAAATTAAACCACCATGTATTTTTCCTCCGAAATTAGAATAAGAGGGGATCATCAATTCTGTTAAAGTTGTTTGAGAGGCCTTTACGGTCTTATATCCTTCCATAGCAATACTTTTATAGGCAATTTATGTTTTTTCTTTATAGTTTTGATTCTAAAACCGATATGTTCTTTTTGAAAGATCCGGATCTGTCTGGTACCTTATAATCTTCAGCTACAATCCTATGAAAAATCAGAACGGCAAGATCCAGTTCATCCCGCTAGTTGTTAATTTGCTCATCACTGTCTCTATTGGATTAGCCGGTGGTCTTCTGACCGTTTCATCTGTCAGAACATGGTATCCGGGTTTAGCTAAACCTGCATTTAATCCGCCCAACTGGCTATTTGGTCCTATTTGGTCGGTATTGTTTATCGCAATTGGTATAGCTGCATACCGGATCTGGATTAAAAGGGAACAGATTGCCCATTTCCCTAGAACTATTGCTATTTATGCTATCCAACTGATACTAAATTTATGCTGGTCGTATCTCTTTTTCTACCACCATTTGATAGGGGCTGCACTTTTCGAGATTGTCGCACTGTTAATCGCCATTCTGGTTAATGGTCTCATTTTCTATAAAATCGACAAAATCGCGGGTTTAATATTTATCCCTTATTTTCTCTGGGTAAGTTTTGCTGCACTGCTGACTTATAATATCTATATTTTGAATTCGTTCTGATTTAAAACCTGTATTTTAGGAATGTGATCCATATAAAGACCATATTACTGCTACTGCTCTGCTTTCTAAGTATCAGCTCACAGGCCCAGAAGGTTGGACTGGTACTCAGTGGTGGTGGTGCAAAAGGACTCGCACATATAGGCGCACTTAAAGCCCTGGAAGAAAATGGCATTCCCATCGACTACATTACCGGCACCTCTATGGGCGGCATAGTGGGGGCTCTCTACGCAGCGGGTTATTCTCCGCTTCAAATCGAAAAAATCGCATTATCCCCAGATTTTCAGGACTGGGTTACCGGCAGGTACAAAAGCGATTACAGCTTTTATTTTCAGAAAAGCAACCCCAACGCTTCTATGCTTGCTGCGAAACTAACAGTAGACACCGCGCTCCGGATCAGCTTCCGCCCTATTTTAATCAATGACATCCCATTAAACTTCGCATTACTGGAAATGTTATCACAGGCTTCAGCAATTTCAAAGGACAATTTTGATAACCTGTTCGTCCCATACCGCTGCATGGTTTCTGATATCTTTTCACAGAGCAGCATTGTAGTAAAAAAAGGAAGTCTTGCCGAAGCCGTCCGTGCAACGATGACCGTCCCATTGATTTACAGACCAATCAAACTGGACAATCAGTATGTCTTTGATGGTGGACTATATAATAATTTTCCTGCTGATGTGATGAAGGATGAATTTAAACCAGATCATATTATTGGTGTTAATGTATCTTCCAAAAACTTTAAGGAATATCCAAAAAATAGTGATGATCGTCTGATGAACAGGTTAATGCTCTATATGTTCCTCTCCCGGTCTGACTCAACACTAGTGGGAAAGAATGGTATTTATATACAACCTGAACTCCAGGATTTCACGTCCGGCAATTTCACCCCCGTGTCCGCCCTCATCCAGAAAGGTTATGAAGCTACAATGGCTGATATGCCCCGGTTACTTAAAATGACCAGCCGCCGCACACACCCAGCTGAACTTGCAATCCGCCGGAATGAATTCAATAATAAAAAACCATTACTGGTTTTTGACAAGGTCAAAGTGAGTGGGGTTAATGAGCTGCAGAAAAAATATATTGAGCGTCTTTTCAAAAGAGACAAGCCTACTTTTGACCTTTCAGATATCAAACAGGGTTATTATAAACTGGTAGCAGATGAAACTTTTGAGACTATATATCCAAATATCGTCTATAATCAGGATTCTGACAGTTACACGTTTGAAATCCTTGCCCAGCCTAAAAAAAGCTTCAAGGTAGAGCTGGGCGGGAATATTTCTACCCGGCCGATCAGTAATGTTTTTCTGGGACTGCAATATAACTACCTCGGCCGTAAAGCTTACACCTTCGGTGCGAATTTCTATTCCGGTCGTTTTTATGAGTCTGTTCAGCTAAACGGGAGAATTGATTTCCCCTCCAAACTACCTTTCTTTTTGGCCGGCTCAATGACCTACAACCATTTTAACTACTACAACACCAGCAAGATTTTTATTGAGAATCCGAGTCCGACTTACATTGAACAGTCCGACAGGAATATTCAACTGATGGCAGGTATTCCATTGAACAGAAATACCAAAATTACTTTAGGCGGTTCCCTGATCAGTAACAATGACCGGTACAGCCCCAATAATACTTTTCAAATAGGTGATGTGCTTGATAAAACTATATTTAACGGCGGCCGCGTCTCCCTTAATTTCGAGCAAATGACCTTTAACCGTAAGCAATATGCTTCAAGCGGCAGAAATTTCCTGATCAGTCTGAATTACTTCACCGGCAAGGAAAGTTACACTCCCGGCAATATTCTAAGCAAACTGTCCAGTGCAGATTTTGAAGAAATACACCGTAGAAACCGGGACTGGCTTAGCATTAAAGTAAGTGACGAAAACTACTTCTTTCATAGCAGGAATTACAGTTTAGGTTATCTGCTTGAGGGCGTACTTTCAACACAGCCATTATTCTCAACCTATTATTCTTCTCTACTGGCTGCCCCGGCCTTCTACCCGCTACAAGATAGCAGATCGTTGTTCCTGGAAAACTTCAGGGCAAGAACTTATTTGGCAGGCGGCCTTAAAAACGTATTTCAGCTCCGTAAAAACTTCAGCTTCAGGGTAGAAGGATTTTTGTTTCTACCCTATCAGGAAATTAAACAGAACGGTCTCCAAAATGCACGTAGTCAGGCACATTTCAGAAATCTGCATTATGCTGGAACTGCAGGTCTGGTTTATCAGTCTCCTGTTGGACCTGTGAGTATCAGCTATAATTTATATGACGATGCGATAAAAAGAAACGGCGTTTTACTACATTTGGGCTATCTTATTTACAACAAGAGAGCAATTGAATAAATAACCTCCTTCATGAAAACACTATTATCCTGCCTGATACTGCTCCTGTTTACAGGCAATGCTTATAGTCAGAAAGCCGAAATCAATAACTTCCTGGTGAAGGAAGGTCTGCTCAAAAATAGTAAACTGGCAATTATTGCTGCCGATTCACTGGACCAGCCTATCGAAAGGATCAACGGATCGTATACTTTCACAGTTAGTGGTTTCACACAGCCTCTAAAATTTAATGAGGGAGTTGCTGTTTTACCAATGCAGCTCGAACGGTCTGCATTTGTATATATCAAGCACGAGAATGAACGTGGAACACACAGCAAATTACTTTATGTTTACAAGAAGGACGGTAATTTGAATCCTATAGCAATTAACAGTATGTGGCTCATATTGATACCGCTATTATTGGTGTTTATCGCATTTGCCTTTAGAAAACTCATCATTTTCGTGGTCATACTCCTACTGGTCTTTATGTATTTCAACCACAGTAACGGACTAAATCTCTCTACTTTTTTCGAAACTGTTTTTGATACGCTAAAAACACTTTTCTAAGCAGGATCCCGGCTTAAAACGGGAGCCCGATTCCAAAGTTGTACTGCATAAAGTTGTATGTAAACGGTGAGTTATTTAATTTATATTCGGCTTTAAAATCTTTGCCGCCTGTAAGGAATTTCCGGATTACCCATTGCTCTGAAGGATCAAACTGCGGATCTCTTAATTTCAAACCAATATCAAAACGGAATACAAAGAAGTCAAGGTCATAGCGAAATCCGATCCCTGTTCCAATCCCGAGTTGGTTGCCTAAATTCTTAAAGTCAAAATATTTTTCGGGCTGCGGGTTGCCTGGCGAAATATCCCATACGTTACCCGCATCTAAAAATATAGCGCCTTTCAATTTTGCCCCGAAGAAATTGTCAATCATTTTATAGCGGTATTCCAAATTGGCTTCGATATGCATTTGTCCAAGCTGATCAATACCATATAACGTTCTCCTGGCTGCCTCAGTAGGGTTTCTGATCGCACGGTTATAATTACCAGGACCTAATGTTCTGGCTTGCCATGCCCGTACTCCGTTCGAACCACCCGCGAAGAATAATTTCTCAAAGGGCATTGTTCTGGAATTTCCGTAAGCATAACCAACTCCCGCATTCAACCGCGCAATAAACTGTCTTTCCTGGCTGAGTGATTTATACCACCGGACATCTATTTCCGGTCTGATGTACTGATTATAGGGTAAGCCTAAAAGTTTCGCAAAATCGTCTGCTGCAGGATCATGCTTTCCACCAGATAATTTAGTGATCGCATTAAGCATATTACCCGCAATATCTATGTTCCCCCTGAAATAAATAAAGCTCTTATTCTGAAGCAATTTATTCGCATTCAGGGAATAGGAATATTTCATCCCAATAGTCAGATCCCTTCTCTTCAGCAAAGCCAGATTATAAGAGTTGTTTAAAACTAATTCTTTACCCTCGGCAGTGGTTGTATCCAGCAAAATACCACCAAACCTGTATTCAAAATTTAAAGGCGTAAAGGTGTGTAGCTTTGATTTGGTTTCCACCCATTCATAGGTCATTGAGTTTAAAAAAACCTTCCGGACAAAAAAGTCTCTCTGTAAGGCATAGACATAACTCGTCGAAAATGATGTGTAAGGAATTCCATTTTTACCCATCATCGGGATATCAAACGGCACCATCAGTCTCGGTACGCTTAATGTGGCACTCATAGAAAAGTCACGTTGATAGATATCTTTAAATAGCCCCCCACCTTGTCCTATCCGCGACTGCAGTCCGCCTTTGATCTGAAATTCAAATCTCTCCGCACCTCTGAAAATATTATTATTGGTATAGGTATTACTAATCGTAAAACCCACTGTCCCCTGGTTAAACGGTATTTCACCTTCTACCCGGTTACTCATACGCTTCTGCGGAATCATTTGCACCAGAGGCCTTAAAACAGGGGTGCTATCACTTTCTTTGATATATTCGATTTTCACGTTTTTGAAAACGTTCAGCTCGTACAGACGATCATAAGTGAGATTTTCCATCTCACTGCTATATAATTCATCTTTTTTAATAAAATCGTACCGGACAATTGGATTTCTCCGGAACCGTCCTGAAAGATCTGTATATCTGATTGCCCGGAATTTTCTCGGATTAAGCTGAACAGAGTCAGGAAAACCGGCCGTGGTCGGGGCAATTAATATGTTAGTTTCTCCGATCTTATACTGTGTATGTTTGCTTTTATCTTCCGGATTATCAATATACATAACCACATGCGCTGTGCTATTGGAAAAAGCAGAATCGACTGTAAAACGAATGTAAGGCCGGCTAAAATCGTAATAACCATGCTCTTTCATTACCTGATAAACTTTTTCCCGCTCCATGGAAAGAGAATCGTCATCATATTGCATTCCCTCTTTCAAGTGCGTAAAAGAAGGCCTTAAATCATAGTAAAGTTTTTTAACTGCAGTATCAGGAATCACATAACCTAATTTTTCAACTTTAAAGGCAGGTCCTGTATTGGCTACGAATTCTACGGCCGCACGTTGTCTTTTTACGGCAATAGACGAAGTCACGGTCGCCTTAAAAAAGCCCTTGCTTTGGAGATATTTCTCCACCTGGTTTCTGGATATCTCTACGAGCGTACTATCTAGCACAGGTGCTGGCTTACCTACCGATTTGATTTTAAAAAGCGAGTAGAAAATATTGTACAATCCGACATTTATACCCAGCTTCGACGCTGGCCTTATATCCTTTTGAATATAGTTTACTGCTTCTTCTTTATATTTAGATGGAATACTGTCGATTTCAATTTTTTTCACGATCGCCTGATTATCCTCGATAAACTTAGTCGATGAACATCCGTTCAAAAACACGAGAAATAATAGTAATTTTGCGAAGAAATAAAATCTCGCTTTATAAATAGAATATGCTTTCAAAGTCTCAGATAGGGTTTATAAAATCATTACATCAAAAAAAGTACCGCAAAGAGCATGGGATATTTATTATTGAAGGAATTAAGTCAATTATTGAGTTTATTCCTTCCGGTTTTCAGATCCACAGTATTTATGTTCTGAACGAATATCAGCATTTACTGCCCGAATTACCCTCAAATATAAAGTTATTTGAAATAAACAGTAAGGATCTGGACAAGATAAGCACTTTACAAGCACCACAGGGAATTCTAGCACTCGTTCATATTCCAGTCCAGGAAAAGCTGAATTTAGCAGAGTTGTCAACAGGATTCTCCTTAGTTTTGGACGGCGTACAGGATCCGGGAAATCTGGGAACTATTATTCGCACAGCAGACTGGTTCGGCTTTAAACATATAATTTGTTCGCCGAATACTGTAGAAGTTTATAACCCTAAAACGGTACAATCTACGATGGGCTCCTTATGCCGCGTAAAGGTACTCTATCAGGATCTGCCAGAGCTGATTCAGGAGATCAATATCCCCGTTTTCGGCGCTTTACTTGAAGGTGAGAACATGTATCAGACAAACTGGGGGAAATCCGGCCTAATAGTTTTTGGGAATGAGGGCAAAGGTTTAAGCCCGGAAGTGATAAATTTAATTGATCGTCCGGTAACTATTCCCGGCGCGGGACTCACTGAGTCTTTGAACGTTGCGGTTTCAGCTGCAATTTTCTGTGCAGATATATTCAGAAATTTGCAGAAATAAATTGCAAACTAAGTATTAATTGCTATTTTTGCATCCTGAATTTCAACAGGTCGAGTGGCCGAGTGGCTAGGCAGAGGTCTGCAAAACCTCCTACAGCGGTTCGAATCCGCTCTCGACCTCAGATTTTGAATAAATTAAAAAAATAAAGGTTAAGACCATGGCAGTTACCAGATTAAAAAGAAAAGACAGAAAGAACAAAACGACTTCACGTCTAGAAGTTAAAACTTTGAAATTGGCTACAAACATTGAGTTAGGAAGCCGTTCAAAACAATCTACTAAAGATCAATTAGCTAAAAACAACTTGTTATTAGATCAATTATCTTCAGCTTTAAGAGCTTCATAAGATTTTATTCTTTTAAAAAAGGGGTGCTGTAACAGCACCCCTTTTTTTGTTTCCGGATTTTCTGGCGGAAACAAAAAAAGCATTGGTTAAACCAATGCTTTACAAATATTCTTGACGATCTCAGGTCCTTCATATACAAACCCTGTATAGACCTGTATAAGTGATGCACCAGCTTCGAGTTTATCTTTGGCATCCTGTGCTGAATAGATCCCGCCAACACCAATAATAGGGAATGCTTTCCCTGAACGCTTGGAAAGGTAGCGGATCACCTCTGTAGATCTTTGAGTTAAAGGTTTACCGCTTAGTCCGCCTTGTTCTGCCGCCAGTTCAGCAGGGCTGGTCAATGTACTCTTGTCGACAGTTGTATTTGTTGCGATAACACCAGCGATTTTTGACTCTATCACGATATCAACAATATCGTTCAATTGTTCATCCGTTAAATCCGGTGCAATCTTGAGTAGGATCGGGCGCGAGATTCCATTTTTATGATTAAGTCCCTGTAATGTTTTAAGCAAATCTGTCAATGGCTCTTTCTCCTGTAACTCACGTAAACCAGGCGTATTTGGAGAACTGACGTTTACGACAAAGTAATCTACCACATCAAAAAGGCGTTCGAAACACTTTACATAATCTGATACTGCATCTTCATTTGGAGTAAGCTTATTTTTCCCGATGTTTCCACCAATTACGATCTCCTTATTCTTTACTTTAAGCAGGCGCAATCTCTCAGCAAGTGTATCCACACCTTTATTATTGAACCCCATTCTGTTGATCAGCGCCTGATCTTTTGGTAACCTGAACATTCTTGGCAGATCATTGCCCGGCTGAGGCAGAGGGGTAACAGTTCCAACTTCTATAAATCCGAATCCAAGATCACTCAAAGCTTCGATGTACTCCCCGTTTTTATCAAACCCAGCAGCTAAACCGACGGGGTTTTTAAATTTAATTCCAAAAACTTCCCTTTCCAGACCTTTAATCTGAACATCAAAGCTACTTCTGAGGATTGTTTTGCCAAAAGGGAAATGAGCATGGAACCAGTTGAGTCGTTTAACGACGAAGTGATGTACTTTTTCCGGATCGAACTGAAAAAATACTGGTTTGATAAGACGATACATATGGCGAAGATAGGAACCATTTCAGGTAACACAAAGTTGATTGAATGGTTTTGACCCAAAAAAAAATGCTTTATCATTGATAATCATGTAAAAACTAGACAAGTTAAATCATATTGAAATAAAAATGCGTCTAAAAAACGTACTTTTGCAGCCACATGATTTCGATAAACGACTTAACATTCCTAATAGGTTCCAGGGCTTTATATGACGAAGCGAACTGGCATATTAAACCAGGAGAGAGAATTGGCCTCATCGGTGCCAATGGTACTGGTAAATCTACCCTCTTAAAAATTATTGTTGGAGAGTATGCCCCTTCTTCTGGGTCTATCTCTATGTCTAAAGACCTAAAAATAGGTTACTTAAACCAGGATTTACTTTCCTACGAATCTCACCATACTATTCTGCACGTTGCCATGGAAGCATTTGAGCGTCAGAATAAAATACATGATGAAATTGAAGAACTTCTAAAAAAGATAGAAACCGATTATTCTGAAGACGTTTTAAATAAACTGAGCGATAAGCAACAGGAATTTGAAGCTCTTGACGGTTATAATATTGAATATAAAGCAAATGAGATTCTGGCAGGTCTTGGATTCAGCACTGAGGATCAGCACCGTCCGCTGAACACCTTCTCAGGAGGATGGAGAATGCGCGTAATGCTAGCCAAGATCTTATTACAGACACCAGATATCCTTTTACTGGATGAGCCAACCAATCACATGGATTTACCTTCCATTAAATGGCTGGAAACTTATCTGGCAGGGTTTGAAGGCGCAATTGTAATCGTATCACATGATAGGTATTTTCTGGATAAAATCGTCAACCGGATAGTAGAATCCCGCAAAGGAAAACTAACTACTTATGCTGGTAACTATACCTTCTATCTGGAAGAAAAATCACTGCGTGGTGAAATCCAGAAAGGTGAATTTAAAAATCAACAGGCTAAAATTAAGCAGGAAGAAAAGCTGATTGAGCGTTTCAAAGCGAAAGCAAGTAAAGCTAAAATGGCACAATCCAGAATGAAAGCACTGGATAAACTGGAACGCGTCGAAGACGTAGACGACGACAATCCAACTGTAAACTTCAGCTTTAAATTTACTAAACCTTCCGGCCGTCATGTAGTCAGGATTGAAAATGCCACTAAAAAATATCCGAACATAGACATTCTGGAGAATGCAGAAGCTGTGATCGAAAAAGGGGACAAAATTGCTTTAATCGGTGCCAACGGTAAAGGTAAATCTACGTTATTGCGTATGGTCGCGAATGTAGAGAAGTTTGAAGGCTCTATAGAAACCGGACACAATGTAACGACGACATTCTTTGCACAGCATCAGCTGGAATCTCTTCATCTTGGGAATACAATTCTGGAAGAGCTGCAGGCATTTGCACCAAAACATACGGACACCGAGCTCCGGTCTATTCTGGGCTGTTTCCTGTTTACGGGTGACGATGTATTTAAAAAGATCAAAGTACTTTCAGGGGGAGAGAAATCAAGGGTTGCACTGGCGAAATCATTAACCACTGACTCTAACTTCCTGATATTGGATGAGCCTACAAATCACTTGGATATTCAATCTGTAAATATTCTGATTCAGGCTTTGAAACAATTTGAAGGTACTTTTATCGCTGTATCCCACGATAGGTATTTCCTGGACAATGTAGCCAACAAAATCTGGTTCATTGAGGAAGAGCAAATCAAACAATACCCCGGAACTTATGCAGAATACGAAGTATGGAATAGTAAAAGGGTAATCCCTCCTGCTAAAAATATTCCTGTTAAACAGGAAAAAGAAGTAAAACCAAAAGCTGAGCCTAAACCAGTAACTGTGAATACACAGCAGCAGTTAAAAAAACTTAACGACCAGTTACAAAAGGTAGAACAGGAAACTGTTGAGCTAGACCAGCAGGTAAAAGCAGTTGAAACGGAGCTTGCGGATGAAAAGGTATATTCAGATCAGACGAAACTTGCAGAAGCTAATAAAAAATATCAGGCCGCAAAGCAAAGGCTTGACGAAGCCCAGCAAAAATGGGAAGATCTGGCTGCAGAAATCATGGAGTTGGAAGATAATTAAATAAAAAAGGGGAGCATTGCTCCCCTTTTTTATTCAACAAATACCCAGACAGAGACACTTCCCGGCTGGCAGTAAAATTCTGCAGCACCGTCATCTCCGATTATAATCTCTTCGGGACAATAGTCAAACACGTCTTTCATTTTTCTACCTGCATGGGCGGCACCTATCTCCATAACTTTTACACCCCGCTCTCCATTGCTCATCAGCACAGCCAACCCTGAATTCTCTTTATCCATCTCCCCTTCCCGGGTCCAGCCTATACAATTAGGATGATCTATATAATCACGTTGTAAGCCATAAGAAAGATCCCTTCGTATTCTGGTCATCAGCGGCAGCTTCTCTATGGTTACCAGCTCTACTTCGGCCGGATTACCATCTGCATCGGTATCCATATAAGATGCACCGTACAAGTCAGGGTAAAAAACGCATGGGATCCCCTGTTCTCTGAGCAGGATCATAGCATAAGCTAATGGCCTGAACCAAAAGTCAACATACGCTTCCAGTGACTGCAGTGGTTGAGAGTCATGATTATCTACAAAGGTTACCGCCAGATGAGGATGAGATTCAATCAATGTATTGCTTAGAATTCCTCTTAGATCGTAGTCCTGTCCTTGCTGGGCAGCCTGATAGAAATTATGATGCAGCATGGAATCAAAAAGCTGCATCTTGCCTTCAGTAAGATCAATATAATCCCGCAGCTTCATTACGTCGTCTAATACCCAATTCTCCGCAACGATAAAAAACTCACGACCATATTTGCCGTTCATATGATTTATCCATTCCAGAAGAAAATCGGTATCGATATGTTTAACTGCATCAAGACGAAAACCGCCCATATTACAGGTCTCAAAATACCATTCTCCCCACCGCTTCAGTTCCTCGCGGACGGCTGGATTCCTAAATTCTATATCGTTAAACATCAGGTAGTCATAGTTCCCCATTTCAGCTGAGGGTACATTTCCCCACACTTGATCGTATTCATGCTGAATAGCAAAAATAGAGGTCTCCTGCAGGTCTTCGGCCCAGTCAATGCCACTAAAACAGGATTTATCCCAGATAAACTCTGAGTATTTGCCTTGCCTGCCTGGAAAATTGAACTTAGTCCATGCATCAATCTCAAATACATCTGATATGAACTGGTTCCTGTCGTCTTCAGCAACCTTCCTTACAGCTACGCGCTCGAGTTCATCACCACCAGCTTTATGGTTAAAAACCACATCGGCAATGACCATCATACCTTGTTCATGAATAGCCCGGATGGCATTAATGTATTCGTCTTTGGTTCCGTATTTGGTTGGGATACTGTTTTTCTGATCAAACTCACCTAAGTCGAACAGATCGTAACAGTCATATCCTGTGGAAGCATCTCCTTCGGTGGACTTATAAGCTGGCGGAAACCATACTGCGGTAATACCGCTTTCTTTTAATGCAGAAGCGCGGGATGCCGCCTTTCTCCATAAATTTTCACCATCATTATAATACCAGTGGAAGTATTGGATCAGGGTTTGGTTGGACATATGAAAAATAATATTTTTTTAAATGATGGCTTTACAGTACATATAACATGATGTCTGACTTTTTGTTTACTTTTGCAGCAATATGAGTTCAAATATCAAAAATCCTAAAAATTCATTCACCATTATGAATGAATTGGTATTACCAAATGACACCAATACACTCAATAATCTAATGGGTGGAAGATTACTGCATTGGATGGATATTGCTGCTGCTATTTCTGCTCAAAAACACTGTAATAGGATTGTAGTTACTGCGTCAGTAGACAACGTCTCTTTTAAACAACCTATTAAGCTTGGAGATGTGATTACGATTGAGGCCAAAGTTACCAGAGCATTCCATACTTCGGTAGAGGTACGTCTGGACGTGTGGGCGGAAAACATCCCCTCTGGAAGCCGTGTAAAATCTAATGAAGCTTATTATACTTTCGTTGCGGTTGATCAGAGCGGAAGAACAATTCCGGTACCGGAACTAAAGCCAGAAGATGCAGAAGAGGAAGAATTATATGAGGGTGCGCTGCGCAGAAGACAATTAAGGCTAATACTTGCAGGTAAAATGTTACCAAATGATGCTAAAGAATTAAAGGCATTATTCTTTACTGAATAAAAAGTCAAAATAAAAAGGTGTTGTGATGCGCGATAATTTTGCCGACAACACCTTTTCTATATTAACTTCCCATTTCCAGGATTTTATCAAATTCTTCTGCTTTTAACTGCATAACGGACAGCCTTCCCTGTCTCACCAGAGAAATATCTTTCAAACTTTCTTCAGCTTTAATCTGTTCAAGTGTAACCGGATTTTTCAAGGTTTCCACCGGAACCAGGTCGACCACTACCCAATTTTCATTATCTGTAGTTGGATCCTGATAAAACTCCCTGACAACCTTCGCTATACCTACAACATGCTTACCTTCATTGCTGTGGTAAAAGAGAACCAGATCTCCCTCCTTCATTAATTTGATATTATTCCTCGCCTGATAGTTGCGGACACCGTCCCAAAAGGTACGGCCATCTTTATTAAACTGTTCCCAGCTATATTTAAACGGTTCTGATTTGACTAAAAAATAATTCACGGATCTTATGTTTGAGATGATTATATATAATTTGCTAGCCCCGAAATTAATAAAAGCGGCAGGAATTATGTTAACTTAAATACGAAGGAACTGGTTAAATTAATGTATCACTTTAAATAACAGCTCTTTAAGCAATTCTCCGTCGGTAATATTCCCGGTACTGTCTACTCCCTTGCTTTTAAGATCATACTCCCGCAGTAATCCAATAATCTGAAAGACTTTAGTCAGGTTATAAGATCGGGCAGCAGTTTCGTAATCCTTTACAAAATACGGATTCACACCAAGCTCCTTTGCTGCGTCACCTTTGTGCTGCAAATAATGATATTTCAGGATTCTGGTGAAATAACTGTTGAGATTTGCCATAATCATAACCATAGGATTCGCCTTCGGATTATTAGCGAAATAGTTTATAATCTGATTACATTTCAATACGTTCCGGACAGCAAGTGCTTTTTGCAATTCGAACACATTATACTCCTTACTAATTCCAATGTTTCGCTGAATATGATCCGTATTTATGGTTGTCCCTTTACTAATATTGAGCAGGAGCTTTTCGAGCTCGTTGGATATTTTAGAAAGATCCGTCCCCAGATACTCAGCCATTAATGCCGCAGCCTGCGGGGCTATTTTAGCACCTTTCTCCTCCACAAGATCTTCTATCCAGGCAGCAAGCTTATAATCCCTTACAGGGTCTGACTGAAAGATCACACCCTGTTTCCCTATGGATTTATAAATCTTTTTACGTTTATCAAAATTGGCGTATTTATACGCGAGCACCAAAATTGTACTGGGCAGTGGTTTCTCAAAATAATGCTGGACAAACTCAGCTGCCTTACTACTGCCGTCCACTTCCTTCGCCCATTTTAGATCCTGCGCTTCTTTTACAATGATAAGCTGATAGTCTGACATCATAGGATAACGTTTGGCCGCATTCAAAATGGTGGCCATATCAGTATCCTTACCATATAATACAGTTTGATTAAACCCCTTCTGCATATCATCCAGAACATGTTGTTCCATAAAATGAACAACCTGATCAATATAATAGGATTCTTCGCCGTGAAGAAGATAAACAGGCTTGTATTTTTTAGCTTTGAGGTCTTTAAGAATGTCGGAAGCAGTCATATAATTATCCAAATGTAACCGCTAAAAACTAATTATTAAAGGTTATTTTTGCATTAATGGCATTTACCCCTACCGCATTGAATTTACCGCAGTACCCCTTTCGTATCACCTTAAGGGAAAAGCAACACTTTATATTCGATGAACTAAGAAAAAAGCACCTGGTGTTAACGCCGGAGGAATGGGTGAGACAACATTTTATCCAGTATCTGATCCTGGAAAAGAAATTCCCGAAATCGCTTATTCAACTGGAAGCCGGACTCAACCTCAATCAGCGAATGCAGCGTACAGATATTGTAGTTTTTAATCATTCCGGAGATAGAATAATGGTTATAGAATGTAAGGCGCCGCATATTCAGATCAATCAGCAGGTATTCGATCAGGCAGCACGCTATAATTCTGTGCATAAGGCACGGTGGTTAGTAGTAACAAATGGCCTGAAACATTATTATGCGCAGATTGACCATCTCAATCCAGGGTTTTCTTTTCTGGAAGAACTACCTGAATACAGCCATCTGTAAAATAAAAAGCTGCATCATTCCAATTTCGCGTTTCGATGCAGCTTCGGTCGGAAAGCTTCAATATCTTTCCCAGTGGTCGATGCCGGACAAATAGATTCCCGTTAATTAAAAGCGTCTACATAAAGTGAGGTAGAATATCTTGCTTTATTTCCCAGCCGATAGAAGCTGTATGTAGGATATGGGGCAAAGAAAGCTCTGTCACCATTATAAAGTCCCGGAGTAATCTGACACTTTAATATCACGCTGCCCGGTCTGGGATTGTAAACACTAATATATCAATCTAATTTTGCTGAAGCGATCGCACGGTGTTCATATCCTTCTCACATCATCTGGATATAACACATAAAAAAAGGGCAACTGTATAAATACAGCTGCCCTTCGGTTTTATAGTTTAAAGTGCACTCAAGCTCTCTTGAATAATTGCAATTTTAGATTCAGCATCGGCCTTTTTATTACGCTCGTTCTGAATAATCTCGGGTTTCGCATTCTGCACAAATCGCTCATTACTTAATTTGGCATCAACAGATTTCAGGAAACCCTGGAGATAAACCAGATCTTCATTTAACCTGATTTTCTCTGCTTCCACATCTATAGTTTCATTAAGCTGAACAAAAAACTCATCCTTACCTACCATAAATGCTGCTGCACCGGCAACTTTCTCCTGAACAAAATTCATTTCGGAGATATTCCCTAGCTTTCCAATAACAGGCTCCCATTTAGCATAATCCGTTTCAGAGTTTACACGGATATCCAGCGGTAAAGCTTCTTTTGGAGAAAGCTGTTTGGTATTTCTAATATTTCTTACTTCAGCAACAATACCTTTAACAAGTTCCACCTCTTTTAAAAGAGCCGCATCTGCTGGTCCCGATACCGGATAAGGGGCAACAATAATACAATCCAGTTCACCTTTTTCGCCAAAGATCTCATCATGCCACAATTCTTCTGTCAAAAACGGCATAAACGGATGCAACAGACTTAGAATTTTTTCAAAGTAACCGATAGTCGCTTTCAGAGATGCAGAATCAATTGGCTGCAGATAAACCGGCTTAACCATCTCCAGATACCATGCACAGAAATCATCCCAAACGAGTTTATAAGTTACCATTAAAGCTTCCGATAAACGATACTGTTTAAAGTTACCCTCAATTTCTTCCAATGCCTCATTAAACCTGTTATCGAACCAAGCGACCGCCTGCTCGTTCGGATTAGCTAAGCTTTCATCAACTTCCCAGCCTTTAATCAGACGGAAAGCATTCCAGATCTTATTCGCAAAATTCCTTCCCTGTTCACAATAACTTTCATCGAACATCAGATCATTTCCTGCGGGCGAGCAAAGCAACATCCCTACACGTACACCATCCGCTCCATATTTTTCAATCAAACCAATCGGATCAGGAGAGTTACCCAATGATTTAGACATTTTACGACCCAACTTATCCCTTACAATACCAGTCAGATAAACATTAGTGAAAGGTTTCTGGCCACGGAATTCATGTCCTGCCATAATCATCCTGGCTACCCAGAAGAAAAGGATCTCGGGCGCCGTTACTAAGTCATTAGTCGGATAATAATAATTGATATCCTTATTATCCGGATCTTTAAATCCATTAAAAACGGAGATCGGCCATAACCATGAGGAGAACCATGTATCCATTACATCCTCATCCTGTCTCAGGAATGGCGCCAACTGATGCTTAAAGCCATTCGCCTCTTCTTCTGTAAAAGCACTATCAGGATCTTTCTGATTTAAAAATGCATCCAGCGCTTCTTCCTTGGTTTTGGCAACAACCCAGTTATTTTTGTCATCATACCAGGCAGGGATTCTCTGTCCCCACCATAACTGGCGGCTGATACACCAATCTTTCACGTTTTCCATCCAATGACGGTAGGTGTTCGTGAATTTCTCAGGGATCAGATTAATTTCTCCATTCAATACATCTGCAAGAGCAGGTTTTGCCAGCTCATCCATTTTACAGAACCACTGCAGCGATAATTTAGGCTCGATTGCAGCATCGGTACGTTCAGAAAAACCAATTTGCGACTTATAGTCCTCTACCTTATCCAGGTGCCCGGCTTCATCCAGCAATACCGCAATCTTCTTCCTGGCAGCAAAACGGTCTTCGCCAACAAGAATAACCGCCAGCTCATTCAGCGTACCATCGTCGTTCAGAATATCTATAACAGGAAGATTGTGTTTTACGCCAAGCTCATAATCGTTCAGGTCATGGGCAGGGGTAACTTTCAAACAGCCTGTACCAAAATCCATTGTAACGTAATCATCTTCAATGATTGGAATTTCCCGGTTAAGCAATGGTATAAAAACATTTTTCCCTTTGAGGTGCGTATAACGCTCATCATTAGGATTAATACAAATAGCTGCATCAGCCATGATAGTTTCAGGCCTGGTCGTGGCTACAGTTAAATAACTGTCCGACTCACCTGCAACTGTATAACGGATATAATATAATTTCTGATTAACTTCTTTACGAATTACTTCTTCGTCAGAAACAGCAGTTTTTCCTGTCGGATCCCAGTTTACCATACGGATTCCGCGGTAAATCCGACCTTTATTATACAGATGTATAAAAGTATCAATAACAGCTTCTGACAGGTCATCCTCCATCGTAAAACGTGTACGCTCCCAGTCACAACTTGCACCAAGTTTCTTTAACTGATCGAGAATGATACCACCGTATTTCTCTTTCCATTCCCAGGCATAAGCCATAAATTCTTCCCTGGTCAGGTCCTTTTTACTGATTCCTCTTTCTTTAAGCATCGCTACGACCTTAGCCTCTGTCGCAATAGAAGCATGATCAGTACCCGGTACCCAGCATGCATTTTTACCCTGCATTCTGGCACGACGGATCATTACATCCTGAATAGTGTTATTCAGCATGTGCCCCATATGCAAAACTCCGGTAACATTAGGCGGAGGTATAACTATGGTATAAGGTTCACGTTCATCAGGTTCGGAATGAAAAAAGTTTTTAGACATCCAGTAGCTGTACCATTTATCTTCGGTAGCAGCTGGATCATATTTAGTGGAAATGCTCATGGCTAAGTACTGGTTAAATTACAAAAATAACGTTTTTACAGCAAAAATCAGCTTATAAACTCTTCATCGAGGATCGCATATTCGAAACTATCCATCCATCCGGTTTTCAAAGGAAGAATCTGTCGTTTTGTCCCTTCCCTGGTCATCCCTGCTTTCTCCAACACTCTTATAGAGGCCAGATTTTCGACAGCACAGCCAGCTTCGATACGATGCAGTTTTAGGCGGTCAAATCCAAATCTGATTACTGCGCGGATGGCTTCGGTAGCAAAACCTTGATTCCAGCGTTCAACATTTATTTTATACCAGATTTCAGCACTGTTAAACTTCTCAGACGAAAGTTTCAAAGAAACAAGGCCGATAAAACCACCTTTTTCCAATTCGACAGCAAACGTGTAATTCCTGATTGTTTTTTTTAGATGGTCATGAATCCAGCCATCCACAATAATATTAGTCTCTTCCAGATCTCTGGGAATTCCCAGCGTGTTATATTGATCAGTCTCTGCCATCTGGTGCAATACGTGTACTGCTTCCAGATCGGCCATCTTTACTAATCTTAATTTTAACCTTTCCGTGAAAAATTTTAGTTCTGCCATATTTATGTATTGAATGCTCTGTAAATGCCTCTGCCGGACCGCAGACACGGCCAAATATAGTAAATCGGAAACTGTCCGGTAATATCGGAAGACGGATTGTGGCATGGATCCTTTCCATATAACATTTATTCTGAAGAACGACACAATAAAAAGTGTTAAAAAATGTTAATGTTGATAGATTAAATATCCAATCATGAAGTCAATTAAATTACTTACACTTCCGGGATTACTCTTCAGAAAACTAGGGATAACTAAGTTATACTACTGGTTCAACAGGTAATATTTTTAATAGAATTTGCTTCTGTCAGCTGTCATTGCGTAATTTGAGCAACATTTGACACCGGTTAATCAGGCGAGTCTGAACCTTCTGCGCAACCTGCGTATACCGGGGCACAATCTATATAGAATATGATAAACATCAAGAACTTTAAAAGTTACTTCGCCGTACTGGGAATTGTAGCCGCGAGCTATTCCTCCTATGCGCAACAAGCACCGAAAAAATTCATCGATCCGGCTAACATGGATTTATCTGTTAAACCAGGAGACGATTTTTACAACTACGCCAATGGTGTATGGATGAAAAACAATCCTGTTCCAGCGAAAGAAACGCGTTGGGGAAGTTTTAACGAATTACGTGACTTCAATATTAATGCTGTAAAAAGCCTGGTTGAAGAAGCTGCTGCAGATAAAACTGCACCTGCAGGTTCTGTAAAAAAACGTGTAGGAGATTTCTATACCGCAGCAATGGACAGTGTGACCATTGAAAAACTAGGCTATTCGCCGATTAAAGCAGACCTGGCCAGAATTACATCACTAAAAGACATTAATGCAGTTATTGACGAGGTGGTAAGAATGAGAACTGCCGGTTCAGGTAACCCGATGTTCAACTTTGGCGTTGCACAGGACAGAAAAAACGTCATTAAATACCTCCCTTCTTTGGGCCAGGGAGGAACTACGCTTCCAGACCGTGATTACTATTTAAAAGATGACAGCAGATCTGTTCAGATCCGTGAAGCTTATCTGAAATACATGACTACTCTATTTGCACTGACGGGAAATACTGAAGCGCAGGCAAAGGAAAAGGCTAAAACAGTTTTAGCTATCGAGAAGGAATTTGCAGCAGCGCAGATGTCCCGTCTGGAGATGCGTGATCCTTATAAAACCTACAATAAATTTACGGTTGCAGATTTCACTAAAACTACGCCGCATATCAACTGGGCAGCTACTTTACCGAAATTAAAGGTTCAGAATCAGGACACTTTATTGGTTGGCGCCCCTAAATTCTTTGAAAATCTGGATCAGATGCTCGGTAAAATCTCCGTTGCTGACTGGAAAACATACCTGCAATGGAATGTATTAAAGAGCTCTGCTCCTTACCTGAGTTCACCATTTGTGAAAGCAAACTTTGCCTTCACACAGGCACAAACAGGACAAAAAATACAAACTCCAAGATGGCAACGTATGTCATCCCTCACCGATGCGACTATTGGTGAATTGTTAGGTCAACTTTACGTAGCCAAATATTTTAAACCAGAAGCAAAAGCAAGAATGACTGAACTGATCAGCAATCTGCGTAAAGCTTTTGAGATCAGAATTAATAACCTGGACTGGATGAGTCCGGAAACCAAAGTAAAAGCGTTAGCAAAATTAAATGCTTTCGTCCCAAAAATCGGCTATCCCGAAAAATGGAAAACTTATGATGGGCTAACTATCACTAACAATACTTATTTCCAAAACGTCAAAAATTCAGGAGCATGGGCTTACAATGAAATGGTTGGACAATTGGGTAAACCAGTTGATCGTACACGTTTCGGTATGACTCCTCCTACTGTAAATGCATACTACAGTCCAACAATGAACGAGATCGTTTTCCCTGCCGGAATTTTACAGTTTCCTTTCTTCGCAGCTGATGCAGATGATGCAATCAACTACGGTGGAATTGGCGCAGTTATCGGTCATGAAATGTCACATGGTTTTGATGATAGCGGTAGCCAGTATGATAAAGACGGTAACCTGAGAAACTGGTGGACTAGCGAAGACAGGACAAAATTTGACGCTAAAACAAAGGCATTGGGAGAGCAATACGATGCTTATACTGTATTAGATACCATTCATGTGAATGGCAAATTAACAATGGGTGAAAACATTGGTGACCTAGGTGGTCTGAATGCGGCTTATACGGCGTTCAAACTTACAAAACAAGGACAGTCGAATGAGAAAATTGACGGCTTTACACCCGATCAGCGTTTCTTCCTTTCGTGGGCACAGGTATGGAGAGGTAATATTCTTCCTGAAAGTGCAGCTCAGCTGATTAAAACAGATCCACACTCTCCGGGAGAAGCCAGAACTATTGGTGCTCCGGTAAATATGGACGCCTGGTATGAAGCATTTGATGTAAAACCAGGAGACAAATTGTATAAAAAGCCAGAAGACAGAATCAGACTCTGGTAAACATTTAAAACCAAAGGGCATTGCTTATTCGCAATGCCCTTTTTGTTAAAACCGGTAACCAAGGCCCACACCAATAAGCCATGGCCTGATTTTCACATCTGCCTGGATATTGCCTAACACATCTGCTAATTCTGGATTTTCGGAAGGAGTAAGATTAGCGGCATCCACAGTTGCTTTAGTAGACAGGAATATTTTTTTCAGATCTGCATTGATAAACATCCTGTCAGTGATGGCAAAATCCAAACCTGCCTGTGCAGCGAAAGCAAATCTATTTTTATAAGAGATATCCTGCACAACAGGACCCTGATCTGCATTATAAAAAATAGTGTAATTAACACCTGCACCCACATATGGTTTAAACTTTCCTACAGGATAATGATATTGCAAAGTCAACGTAGGCGGGAGCAACCATACCTTACCAAGATTCACCTCTGCCCGATCAGGGCCGCCTATAGCACTCAGGTCAGAACCTGTGGTTTTCACTTTATGCCTTGTCGTTCCGAGAATTAGTTCAGCAGCAAGATTTTTAGTAAAGAAATAGGTGAAGTCAAGCTCCGGTATAAATGATTTTGAAATTTGTGCATCCCCGCCAATTACACCAACCTCAGCACTCTCCTGAGGGATAACATGAACAGCACGAAGTCTGACTCTCCATTCACCAGGAGCGGGATTTGACTGCGCAAAAGCGCCGAGTCCTAAAAAAAACAGGGATCCGAATACAATTAATCTTTTCATAACATTTGATTTGATACCTCAAATGTATAGCGGTCACAGTTTTTAAATAGTGTCAGAAAACACAAAACCCCGTGATTAACGGCACTTATTCCGTGTATTTAGCCTGAATCTTTTTAGGAAGCTTTGATAGTATTATGCCGCGCGATTCGGCAACGCGTTTTTTCAGTTCATTCCAGGGCAGTACTTCCAGATCGGCAATCCCTATCCAGCTACCCTTAGCCATATGATAAGCCTGAGTGATGCCGTCTCTGGAAACCAACTCTTGAAATTCTTCCACATCACACTTGATAGCGAAACTACCCTTAGTCAGTGAATAAATTACATAGATCTTATTTTCAATCAGAAAACAAAGATTTTCCTCCCATTTTACATCTTCTGTAGTCCCTGGAAGACTCAGGCAGTAATGACGAAACATTTCTATATCCATAAGAATTAAATTCCCACTAATTTACGGAATTCAAATACATTTGCACAGATGAATATACTTACGGCAACAGCGGATGGCTCTTTTACGCTATATAACGAGACTATTGGAGAACATTACCATTCCAAACACGGTGCGCTTCAGGAAAGTAAACATGTATTTATAGAAGCAGGGCTAAAAAAAGTTTTTACTGATTATCCTGAACAGAATATTAATATTCTGGAAGTCGGATTCGGCACGGGGCTTAATTACATACTGAGCCGTTCTTTTGCAGAAAGTATACAGCGTAATTTTAACTATACCGGAATCGAAGCATTTCCCCTCTCCCTTGCAGAACTTCAGTCTACCCAATATCAGCAATATGTTGCGGAACCTTTGTGGAATAAATTCGAACAGGATTATCAGCAAACCATTAGTCATCCAGCGGAAATCAGTACACCTGAGTACTTACAAATTGCACATACAACCCTTCAGGAATTCACAAGCAGGTTTAAATATGATCTTATTTATTTTGACGCATTCTCTGTTCAGCATCAACCTGAGCTCTGGTCAGATGAGATTATAACCAAAGTCTGCACCTTCTTAAAACCAGGCGGCATTTTCGTTACCTATGCAATTACAGGAAAACTTAAAAGAGCATTAAAAAGTTGTGGAATGGAGATAGAGAAACTTCCCGGTGCACCCGGAAAAAGAGAAATGCTAAGGGCGAGAAAACTTATATAGAATTAATCCCGATTAGGAAGAACAGAAAGGCTCAATCGAAAAAACGATTTCATAATCCATTCAGCATCAATTAAATTGGATATATTGACAAATGAAAGACGCAATTATACAAACTACAATCGCAGATTGCGTGTTAAGCAGTGATTGCGCAGCTGTCATATAAGAATTTAAAAACTAATGGAAAAAAGAAAATTAGGTAACACAGATTTAATCGTTCCCCCACTAACTTTCGGAGGGAATGTTTTCGGATGGACACTAGACGAAGCCCGTTCTTTTGAAATACTTGACGGTTTAATGGATTCAGAACTGAATTTTATTGACACAGCCGATGTTTATTCCAGATGGGTTCCTGGAAACGAAGGTGGCGAGTCAGAAGTCATTCTAGGCAAATGGATGAAATCCAGAAATAACAGGTCAAAAGTTATACTTGCCACGAAAGTAGGCAGTGATATGGATAGCAGCGGTAAAAAAGATTTGTCGGCCAAGCATATCAAAGAAGGTATAGAGGACTCATTAAGAAGGCTGCAAACAGATTATGTAGACCTGTACCAGTCCCACTATGATGACCTAAGTACGCCTGTAGAAGAAACTCTGGAGGCTTACGACCAACTTATCCGCGCTGGAAAAGTTCGGTGGATTGGAGCTTCCAATTTCAGTCCGGAAAGGCTTAAAGAGTCACTTGAAACCAGTAAAAGATTGAGCTTACCAAAATATCAGACTTTTCAGCCTGAATACAATCTTTATCAACGTGAAGGTTTTGAACGCGAGCTGGAAAAAATCTGTAAGGATAACCAGTTGGGTGTAATTAATTATTACTCCCTGGCAAGTGGTTTTCTAACGGGTAAATATCGTTCAGAAGCAGACCTTGGAAAAAGTGCCAGAGGGTCAGGAATTAAAAACTTTCTAAATGAACGGGGATTTAAGATCCTGAAGGCACTGGATGTGGTAGCCGAGCAATATAATGCTACACCGGCAAGCGTCGCCTTAGCATGGCTTATAGCCAGACCGTCTGTTACTGCTCCGATTGTTAGTGTAACTAGTTTAACACAACTGGAAGATCTGAACAGGGCAACTGCACTGAAATTAGATAACGAAGAAGTATCCATTCTGGATGATGCCAGTGCCTGGTCCTAGACCTGAAGCATTTGTATAAGGGTTTAACAAATGTCCTGCTTTTTTTTGGCAGGGCGTTTGTTTAGCCAAAGCAAATCTATTATAAACCAGGTATGAAATATAATACGCTCCCATTTTACGCCAAACTAGCATTAGTTTTAATTGCAATCATCTGTTTGGGGTATCTAGCTATTCTGGGTAAAACCTTACTTGCCCCACTCCTTTCCTCCTTTCTTTTAGCCCTGTTATTATTGCCTATGGCGAATTACATGGAAAGAAAACTGAGATTTAAAAGAGCTTTGTCTTCAATGGTGTCAGTGATTGTAATGATTAGCGTTATCTCAGCGATCCTGTTTTTCCTGGTTAATCAACTCAGTGATTTGGGTCAAGACTGGCCTTTACTGAAACAGCAGGCTATGCATTCATTTGAGGAGCTGCAGCGATGGGTATCCAATACCTTTAACGTGAACGCCCATAAACAGATCGACTATCTTAAAAACAGTGCTACAAGTGCAGTGGCAACGAGTGCAACGCTGGTAGGCACAACTTTAATGACGCTGTCATCTTCACTATTGTTCATGGCATTTCTGTTATTATTTACTTTTTTCATCCTGAATTACAGACGTATTCTTTATAGTTTTCTGAAAAGTGTCTTTAAAGAAGAACATGCAGAGAAAGTAAGTGCAATTGTTAACCAGATCCAGTACATTATTAAAAGGTATATTCTGGGGCTATTCCTCCAGATGTTAATCGTTACAGGGGTTATGATACTCGTACTTAGCTTGCTAGGTGTAAAGTATGCAGTGTTACTGGGTTTAATTACAGGGATATTCAATGTCGTACCTTACATTGGTATTTTCAGCGCTTTACTAATCAGCGTGCTGATTACCTTTGCGACTGCGGGTGCGGCGAAAGTTCTGCTGGTTATTATCAGTTTTGTCGCTGTACATGCACTCGATGGCAATATTCTACTGCCACTGGTTGTCGGTTCAAAAGTAAAAATCAATGCATTGTTCGCTTTTATCGGCATTGTAGTTGGCGAAATGCTCTGGGGTATTTCCGGTATGTTTCTTTGTATACCATACCTGGCCATGCTTAAAATTATCTTCGACAGGATCGATGAGCTTAAGCCCTGGGGCATATTATTGGGAGATGAAGATAAACCAGGTAAGAAGCGTAAAGTATACCGGATCACCAAGAAAATCACACTCGAAGAACCCGAATAATTTAAATTACTTAAATTCGCCATTATGGCTAATCATATCCCCCCAGCGGCTGCATCAGATCCATCAGCCGCTTTTTTACGTTTACTGACTGTTCTTGATACACTTAGAACAGACTGTCCATGGGACAAGAAACAGACTATGGAGACCCTTCGTCACCTTACCATAGAAGAGACCTATGAGCTGTCTGATGCCATCCTGGAAGGCGATCTAACCGAGGTCAAAAAGGAACTGGGTGACGTTTTAATGCATCTGGTTTTTTATGCACGCATTGCCTCAGAGACCAATGATTTTACCATCGTGGACGTCTTAAACAGTGTTTGTGAAAAACTAATTAGCCGCCATCCGCATATTTATGGAGATGTTGAAGTAGAAAATGAAGCCGATGTTAAGCGTAACTGGGAACGTCTTAAACTTAAAGAAGGTAATAAATCTGTTTTAGGTGGAGTTCCTGTGTCATTACCTGCACTTGTTAAGGCCAGCCGAATTCAGGAGAAAGCGAGAGGGATCGGTTTTGATTGGGACAACAAACAACAGGTCTGGGAAAAAGTAGAAGAAGAACTGGCAGAATTCAAACAAGAGTTCAATGTTGAAGAGCATGTTGCCATAGATCAGGAAAAGGCAGAATCTGAATTTGGCGACCTCCTGTTCTCACTTGTCAACTACGCGCGATTTATCGGTATTAATCCAGAAAATGCATTGGAAAAGACAAATAAGAAATTTATTAAACGCTTTCAGTATATAGAAACAAAAGCAGCAGAGAACGGTCAGGCGCTGCAGGATATGACGCTTGCCGAAATGGATGTTTATTGGAATGAAGCCAAAAAAATCCTTGCGCATTAGTACAGCAAAATATAGATTATAAAAAAACCGGTCCTATTGAGAGACCGGTTTTTTTTATGGAAATCACACTAGCCGTGTTTTTTCTTCATTGTCATTTTAGCCTTCTGGCCGATGCCATAGTTATAATTCTTAGAATTACTCTCTTTCTTTTCATGGTATGCACCGCCACCGACAGGCTCGTCAGTTTTCTCTTTTACCGGCCTGTTCTTATCAAGACCTTTTGTCCTTAGTGTTTTTTCTGCAACCAGCTCTTCCGGCAATTCAGCCAGCTCCAGCTTACGGCCAATAGATTGCTCAATTTTCTTAACCTGCAATAATTCCATATCTGTCGCAAAAGTAAGCGCCACCACCTCTGTAGGAATTTCTTTGTTTTTTATTACCCTGGTCAGGTAAGTTTCCTTCTCTTCAGGAAGTTCAAAGTGGATTAAGAAAGGAATGCCGCTCAGATCAAGAGATCCTGCACCTTCATTGGCTACAACCAGTACCCTGGCTTCAGGCGTCTCTTTGAAGTCTTCAAAGTTATCAAAACCATCCTCATCAAAATGAAGCGGTCTTAGCATAGATACTTCCATTTCATGTGGCGTGGACAGACTTTTAGCCAGTTTCTGCGCGGTAAGCCTTGAATTCACAAAAACGACTACCTTGTCAAACACCTCAGAGTCACGAAGTAAGTTGTGCAGCAGATTAACTTTTGTCTTATAATTTGGTACGTGATATAACAATTGCTCTACAGTTTCAGTCTGTGTATCGCCGAAATCTTCGACCTCGAGTGTCGTCGCGAAACTCATGAACTGATCGGTCATTTTAGTTAATTTTTCATGGATAACCTCTGTAAATACCAGATGCTGACATTTGCCTGCACTTCTGGCGAGCTCGCAAACCGGCAACTGCATTCCTTGTTTAATAATCAGCTCTGCATCATCTACAATAAAAGTCTGCAGCTTGCTTAAGTTTAAACCGAGTTTGAGATAAATAGCTCTTGCCCGCGTCGGCGTGGCAACAACGATATCGATACCCAGCACCAACTCATTAATTTCTGCTTCCATACCACCTGTACCGTACAAACCGACGATATTCAGATCCCTGTTTTTACTCAGTGAAACAAACTGATCGATCACGGCAATGGCCCTTTCCTGATCTGCAACTAAGATCAATACCTTAGGTGCATCATCTTTGGTATATTTTAAACGCATTAAAACGCCAAGAACATAGGTTGTAGTTTTACCGGAACCTTCAGGTCCTACAGCAATCACATCCTGACCACCCAGAATCCTTGACATTGTTTTCGCCTGAATTTCTTTGGGTGTTAAGTAACCTGCATCTGTCATCGCAGTGACAAGGGGCTTACTCAGTTTTAATTTATCTAATGACACAGTATTGATTTAAAAATGTAAGGCTGCAAATTTACGGAAATATGCCCAACATCCGTAATACTCCTGACAATCGGCTATAAATGCTTTTAAACGCCAATTCCGAATACGGAAAATAGGTATTCTATGGACATTGTATCAAGATTTTGATACAATGTCCATGCCTTCAGAAACCAGATTGATTAGCTTTGCCACCGATCGTGCACACCCGTGCATTTTATAAAACACAATTAACACCAATGAAAAAAACGTTATTTAGTTTATTCTTACTTACCGCTTCAATGAGCACTTATGCGCAGGATGCTGTAAGTTATCTAACCCCTCCACAGGAAATGGCAGACCTTTTACTGGCCAAACCAACTCCTGCAGTGCTTATTGATGGCAAGACAGAATGGATTCTGCTAAGTGAGAGAAACTCGTACCCTTCTGTAGAAGAGCTGGCTATGCCGGAATTCCGGATAGCAGGAATGCGGATCAATCCATCCAATTATTCGCCGAGCAGACAGATTTTTATTAATGATTTCACCCTCAAAAATCTGAAAACTGGTAAAACAGAAAAGATTAAAGGCTTACCCACAGCTTTATTTGCGGGGAATGTAGCCTGGAATCCGGGTCAGACAAAAATATCATTTACGCAAACTTCTGCCCAGGGAGTGGACCTATATGTAATAGACCTGGCCAGCCTTAACGCAGTTAAAATCAATACAGAGCCATTAAATGTGGTGATGAGCAATGGTGTCTTCTGGCTCAATGCAGAAACACTGGTTTACCGTACCGCAATTGCTCCGGCCAGCAGCATGCCTGTAAAGCCATTAATGCCTAAAGGTCCGGCAGTACAGCAGGCTTTAGGAAAGGCATCTCCAAGCCCAACTTACCAGGATCTGATCAAGTCTCCTTATGACGAACAGCTATTTGAATTCTTTGCCACGTCGCAATTGAATATCTTTAAAAACGGACAGCAGACGAAAGTAGGAAAACCTGCAATTTATCTGAGTGTAGAGGCTTCACCTGATAAAAAATTCTTACTTCAGCGAGTAATCAACAAACCATTCTCTTATACCGTTCCAGCCAGAGGATTTCCTTCCACGGTTAAAATTACCGACCTGACCGGAACGACTGTAAAATTGCTTGCAGACCTGCCATCATCAGAAGGTACACCTTCAGGTTACGATAATGTTCAGAATGTAGCGAGAGGTTACAGCTGGAGAGCAGACCAGGCTGCAACTGTAATCTGGGCTAAACCACTGGATAGCGGACTAATCAAAAAAGAAGTTCCTTTTCATGATGCCGTATATGCGCTTTCTGCACCTTTTAATGGTACACCCAAAGAACTCTTTAAAACACAGAACCGTTACCGCAATACAGCCTGGGGAAATACCACGCTTGCATTGGTTTATGAAATGTTGAGAAGCAAGCAGACGCAGAAAGTAAGCCGTTACAACCCGCAAGCCGGAACTTTGGAGACTCTATATGAGTTAAATTTAACAGATAAATATAATGATCCCGGAGAACCGGTAACTGAGAAGAATGAATTTGGGCAGCAGGTTGTACAAATCCTGGATAAAGGCACTAAATTACTGTTTAACAATACGACCGGATCCTCTCCAAAAGGCGATTTACCTTTCCTGGCTAAATTCGATCTGAAAACTAAAAAGAATGACATTATATGGCGCAGTGCTCCTGGCACATTTGAGTATGTTTCAGATGTTCTTGACGCGAATAAACTGGTCTTATTAACCCGTAGGGAATCCCAAA
Organism: Pedobacter antarcticus; assembly: GCF_900103515.1. NCBI lineage: Bacteria > Pseudomonadati > Bacteroidota > Sphingobacteriia > Sphingobacteriales > Sphingobacteriaceae > Pedobacter > Pedobacter antarcticus. The sequence continues at coordinate 97,011 of NZ_FNGZ01000006.1, read as the reverse complement.
AGGACGTACCCAACTATTACCTTAAAAATCTGGTATTACGTGTAGCGGACCGTCAACTTACAGATTTTACAAACCCTTACCCACAACTTGAAGGCGTAATCAAAGAAAAAATTTCTTATAAACGCGCTGATGGGGTTGATCTGACTGGTGACCTGTATTTACCGAAAGGTTACGATAAAGCTAAAGACGGCCCTTTACCGACACTAATCTGGGCATATCCCCGTGAATTTAACTCCGCGGCAGACGCAGCACAAATCAGGGGCTCAAAAGACCGTTTCACGACAATTAGCTGGGCTTCCCCTATTTATTGGGTAACTCAGGGATATGCTGTATTGGACAATGCAGAAATGCCGATTGTTGCGCGTGACGGTAAAAAGCCAAATGATACCTTTGTAGATCAGCTGAAGTTAAATGCAGAAGCAGCGATTAATAAATTGTCAGACCTGGGGGTCGGCGACCGGAATAGAATGGCTGTCGGCGGACATAGCTATGGTGCATTTATGACAGCCAACCTGCTGGCGCATACCAACCTGTTTAAAGCAGGATTGGCAAGAAGCGGTGCTTACAACCGTACTTTAACGCCGTTTGGATTCCAGAATGAAGATAGAACTTATTGGGACGTACCGGAACTTTACTACCAGATGAGCCCTTTCAGTTATGCTGACAAAATCAAAACCCCACTATTATTAATCCATGGCGATTCAGATGATAATCAGGGAACTTTCCCAATGAATTCAGAACGTCTGTTTAGTGCGATCAAAGGATTTGGTGGTACAACCCGTTTCGTTTTCCTTCCTTATGAAGCACACAGTTATAGAGGAAAAGAAAATATTCTGCATATGCTTGCAGAGATGAATAACTGGTTAGATACTTACGTTAAGAATGCTAAATAATCAAACTTTTGCTGGTTCATAGAACAGCAGTTAAATAAAAATCCCGGCTTAGTAACCGGGATTTTTTTATTTAAATCTTATTGCTTTTAGCGGTGAAATCCTGCTGACCAGCATAGAAGGAATAACAAGTACCACTAAACAAATAATTAGTGTAGCAGCGTTTAACATTAATACATCTGATAAATGAAGTTCAATAGGCACATAATTCAGATAGTATGAAGTCTGATCCAACTTAAATACGTGGGTATATTGCTGCAGAAAAGCTAATCCCAAACCTAAAATATTCCCCAGAATCAGACCTAAACCCACCAGGTAAACCGCGTTATATAAAAATACCTTCATTACATCGGCATCACGCATTCCAAATGCTTTTAACATACCGATCATATTAGTTCTTTCCAGTATCATGATTAATAAGGCCGTAACCATATTAATTACCCCAACTATCATCATCAGCACAAGCAGAACTTTTGTATTCACATCAAGTAAAGACAACCAGGTGAAGATATTTGGGAAATATTCTTCTACCGATTCAGACCTGAGCTTCATGTCCAGCCCCTGGTAAACCTTATCCGAGACAGGTCTTAACCTGGCAAAGTTTTTAATCCTGACCTCTATGCCGCCAACTTCATCACTTTTCCAGTTATTTAGTCGTCTGATAATATTAAGATCACCGAGTGCAAACCCCTTATCTATCTCTTCCACACCAATATCATAGATGCCAACAATCTTAAACGGGCGTTTACGTGGCGGGTCCTGTACGAAATGCATGATAAACTGGTCACCTGTTTTGAGCTTTAACCTGTCAGCAGTATAACTGGAGATCAGGATTTCCCGCATGGCCTGGGTGCTGTCGGCAAAGTTGATCACGCGGCCACTGACTAAATGCTTTTCAATATATGACCAGTTGAAACCCTTTTCAACACCTTTAAAATTAATCCCTTCGACTTCATCATTTGCAGAGATAATGCCTGGTTTGGTAGCATAAGATTGGAAATAATCGATATCGGGGTTATTCTTTAAGGTTTCGATTGTCTGCCCGGAAGGCACAAAAGGTGCGAGTTCAAATGAGTTATTAGTATCCAATTTAAAAATCCGGATATCACCGACATACCCTCTTACCTTCTGCTGAATTTCAGTTTTAAAACCTTTGATAATTGCTACTGAGAGCATCATAACTGCCAGACTAAGCATAACTCCGGCAATAGCAATACGGACTATCAGTTTAGAAAATGTCCTTTTAGATTTTATGGCGATACGCCTTGCTATGAAATAAGATGTATTGATATTTTTCAAGTATAATATTCGTTATAAAAGTCTTTTTTCCTGAGGATCAAGACCGGGCTGTAAAAATGCGAATATTAATTCAGTATGAAAGTTTAAATCAATGGATATTATAATTGACTGCTTCCTGCCAGCTGTCTTCAATTTCCAGTAATTCGGAAGGTTTTATCTGCAGTGCATGTGCAATACTGAAAATCGTTTCTACTGAACAAGCCAGTTTACCTAATTCAATCCTCGACAAATGTGAATAAAAATCGCCGTCCGGATGAACCCTTCCCGCAAGTTCGACGATTGTCATACCTTTCATTTTTCGGTGTTTCCGAATATTATTTCCTAATATTTTTTTTCCGTTTCGCTCAGGCATAAAACAATTTAAAAAAAATTCTAATGCAATATAGCATATATTCTGACCTGTCATGACATAAAACAGACAAATAACTGTATTAACATGAAATGCTTAACTTTGTTTCAAAGCCAAAGCCTATGAAATCTATCCCTCACATACTAAGCTGTTTAATTTTAATGTTCTTTATTACGCAGTCCTGCAAAGCAGATACGGGACAATATCAGACAACGAAAACTGATACGCTTCAGAGCGGCATCCTTACAGGAGCGGAACAGACAGAAAAATATCTGCATTTGCTGCAGGGTAAAAGAGTAGGCATGGTTGTAAACCAGACATCCGTTATTGGAACCCGGACGGTCGTGGACAGTTTGCTGGAACGGGGTGTTAAAATAGTGAAGATATTTGGCCCTGAACATGGCTTTCGGGGAAAAGCAAGTGCAGGCATCGCCGTTGCAGATGATATCGATGAGAAAACCGGTATCAAAGTCGTTTCCCTTTACGGAAAGCATCAGAAACCAAGCACTGCAGAATTGCAGGATGTTGATATTATGATCTTTGATATACAAGATGTAGGTGTCAGATTCTACACCTATATCAACACACTTCAATATGTGATGGAAGCCTGCGCCGAAAATAACAAAGAAGTAATGATTCTGGATCGTCCGAACCCAAATGGCTTCTATATAGACGGGCCGGTTCTGGATTCGAAACTAGTTTCCGGGATAGGTCTTAAACCGATTCCGATCGTACATGGTCTAACAGTTGCGGAATATGCGCAAATGCTTAATGGCGAAGGCTGGCTAAAAAACAAACTGAAATGCAAAATTACGATTGTGCCGGTTGCAAATTATAATCACGATATGCCCTATACCCTACCGGTAAACCCATCCCCTAACCTTAACACACCGGAATCAATCCTGCTTTACCCAACGACATGTTTGTTTGAAGGCACTTATTTAAACCATGGCAGAGGAACCTTATTTCCTTTTACCATCGTCGGTGCACCTGCGCTGAAAGGGAAATTTAAGTTTTCTTATACACCGAAGAGTATTAAAGGGATGGCAGAAACCCCCTTACATATGAACCAGATTTGTTATGGTCTGGACCTGAGAAACTACGATACTGAAAACATTCGCCGTGATAAAGTGTTAAATCTGCAATGGCTGATAGAACTTTATAAAGCATACCCGGTTAAGGCTGATTTCTTTAACACAAAGCTGAGCAATCAGATGAATAGTATCGATAAACTTGCCGGTGTGTATACATTTAAACAGCAAATTATGGCTGGTAAATCTGAAAAAGAGATCCGTGCCAGCTGGGAACCTGCATTAAGTCAATATAAAACTATGCGCCAGAAATACCTGTTGTACCCTTAAAACAATTGATTATGTCTGAAGAACGCAAAAAGAAAAATGATAATCCGGCAAGTAATTACAAGGAAACAGTTCCTGAAGATAAGGTTGACAAGGGAAATAAAGCTGTAGTTAAACCTGAGGACAAAGATTATCAGAAAGAGGAACCGAAGTTTCCGAATCCGGCAAAAGAAAGAGAAAAAAGCGAGCAGCCACCGACTGCACATAATAACCGCACTTAAGATAACACCCGCCAGCTTTTAAAAGCTGGCGGGTGTTTTTATTTAGATTTCTTCTGTGCCGCACGAAGGAACTGCATTAAAACCTTTTCGTCATGCTCCATTGCCTGGCTGACAGGTCCTTCAGCCGCCCTGTTAATTTTCGTCAGATACGGTAAAAGCGAACCATCTTCAAAGCTCTCCAGCAGCAAAGGATAAACGTATGAGCTCTTGCATACCGCCCGTGTATTTCCAAGTTTGCTGGCCACGCAGTCAAGTACTTCCACTATAATTTTTTTATGCGAACTCTTTTCGTCCTGCCTCGCATTGCAGACCGCCAGCTGCCGCATAGCTTCCAGCGTACCGCCCCAGGTCCGGAAATCTTTCGCAGTAAAATCTCCGCCGGTAATCTCCCGGATATAATTATTGATCTTACCCGAATCAACTGCGCGATGTTCTTTTCCCTCCGTATAATACTGGAATAGATCCTGACCGGGAATTTCTTTACAACGCAATACCATTTTTGCCAACCCTTTATTGCGGAGTGTAACTTCTTGTTTAACCCCCTTTTTCCCTACAAATTTCAGCTTGAGCTGGTTGCCTTCCAGCCTGGCATGCTTATCTTTAAGGGTCGACAAACCATAACTTCCGTATAACTGGGCGTAGGAGTTATTTCCAATACGGATTAAGGTATGCTGCATTACCTCTACACAGATTGCCAGAACTTTTTGCTCATCATAATTCTTACGCCGCAGATGTGCGGCTACCTTTTTCCTGGCAGCGGGCAATGCCTTGCCAAAATCCAGCAGGCGAAAGTACTTACGATCCGACCTGCGGGAAGTCCAGTCATTATGGTAACGATATTGCTTTCTGCCCAGAGCATCAAGCCCGGTTGCTTGCAGATAAGCATTCTTTTTGGGCGCTATCCAAACCTCTGTCCATGCAGGTGGCAACACCAATGCATTTATCCGGGCCACCTGTTTCTCATCGGTAACACGCGATCCGTTTTGATTTTCGTAATGAAATTTCCCTGGTTTACCCTTTCTATAAATGCCGGGCATGGTATCAGTCATATACAACAAACCAATTTCTTTTATTTCTTCAGTTGTATCAACCATATAAAGCAGGAAAAAAGATTAAGCTTATTTTTCTAATTTTGTGAAAACAATAGGGTGCTGAAACAAGCAAGCTGCTAGCTTCAGCACCTACGAAAAACAACAACATAACATGATGAAAATAGTTTTCATGGGTACCCCTGATTTTGCAGTTGCTTCTTTAAATGCATTGGCAAACGCCGGATTTGAAATTGCTGCTGTCGTTACAGCAGCAGATAAGCCAGCCGGAAGGGGCCAGAAGATACAGGAGAGTGCAGTTAAACAATATGCAGTTGCACATGACATTAAAGTATTACAACCACTCAAACTTAAAGACCCTGAATTTATTGCAGAACTTGCTGCTTTAAAGGCAGATCTGCATGTCGTTGTAGCTTTCAGAATGCTGCCGGAGGTGGTATGGAATATGCCACCAAAAGGCACAATCAATCTGCATGGCTCACTTTTACCACAATACAGAGGGGCTGCTCCGATCAATCATGCAATTATCAATGGTGAGAAAGAAAGTGGAGTAACTACGTTTTTCCTCAAACACGAAATAGATACAGGCGACATTATTTTCTCTACCAAAGTAGATATCGCTCATGATGCTACCGCCGGAGACCTCCATGACCAGTTGATGGATGCAGGCGCAGCCTTACTTGTTAAAACTGTAAAAGCGATTGAATCCGGAGATTATCAGGAACAGCCGCAGCCACAAAGCGACACACTAAAACATGCACCTAAAATCTTTAAAGAAGACTGTAAAGTAGACTGGAATAAATCTGCAGGTGAGGTTTATAATTTAATCCGCGGACTAAGCCCGTATCCAACGGCTTTTACTGTCCTGAACGATAAGACGCTCAAGATCTTCAAAGCAGAACTCGCTGAAAAAGAAGTTAAAGGCACACCTGGAACCTGGTACACGGACGGTAAAACGAAATTAGAATACCAGGCTGCCGATGGTCTGATCTCCTTAATTGACTTACAGTTTGAAGGAAAAAAAAGAATGCAGGTAGGAGAATTTTTAAGAGGAATGCGTTTATAGCCAGAAGCTATAACGCATTCAATAAAGCACTCATGGATTTGGTGATTTCGTTGAAATAACGTTTTCTTCCATATCCCATTACCCAGCGGATACCGGATGAAGCATTGGTTATAAATACTTCATCTGCCGCCTGTAAGACTTCGGGGTTAATCTGGGCTTCGATGATAGAGACATTATTCTCTTTGGCCAGGTTCATGACAGCTTTACGCATTACACCAGCGATGCACCCTTCCGATAAGGCTGGCGTATAAATCTGCTTATCATATACCACAAAGATATTAGAGCTGATACTTTCGCATAAAAATCCATGCTGATTTAAAATAAACGCTTCATCCAACCGGTTTTGCTGTTTAAACAAACCGGCCATTACATATAGCTGTGAATTGCTCGTTTTATAATTGGAAAGCATGTTCACAGGCTTGGCGAGTTCGGAATACACACTAACGATTAAACCCTTTTTATTCAGCTGATAACTGTTATCGGCCATCGGGCTTGCTTCCAATATATAACCAGCTTCGTTACTTTCGGGAGTATATAACCCTTCTCCATCCCGGTAAACCGACAGACGGAAACGCGCATTATCTTTAAGCTTATTTTTCCTGCTGAGCTCTGCCGTTTTTTGTTTCAGAAAGTAGGCGTCAAACAAGACCCCGCCTTCAATTTTCAGGGCCTTCATCCCTGCCTGTAAACGTTCTGCATGCAATTCTGCAAACTTCAATTTCCCGTCGCACATTCTCATCGACTCAAAAAGCCCGTCTCCATAACGAAAACCACGATTCCTTGCTGTGAGAATCTGTTGGTTTGCGTTAAGCAAATGATGGTTATGTATAATATATTCTAATTGCATGAATCTCTTAAGACTGTACTATATAATTTCTCCATTTTTGGAGCACTGCGTCAAAATCTGGTGGCAAAGCAGCTTCAAACTCCATATATTCTCCGGTTCTCGGGTGTATAAATCCTAAAGTCTGTGCATGCAAAGCTTGTCTCGGAAGTAACTCAAAGCAATTAGCTACGTATTGCTTGTACTTAGTAAATGTTGTTCCTTTTAGGATCTTATCCCCTCCGTAATTGGCATCGTTAAATAAAGGATGGCCAATATGCTGCATATGCGCACGGATCTGATGAGTACGTCCGGTTTCAAGCTGACAACTGATCAACGTTACATAGTTTAGCCTCTCCAGCACGTTATAATGCGTTACCGACCACTTCCCTTTCTCTTCTTCGTCGTACACATCCATTACAATTCTGTTTTTCAAACTTCTGCCTATGTAACCTGATATTGTACCATCTTCTGCGATATCTCCCCATGCCAGTGCAATATATTTACGGGTAATAGAGTGATCGTAGAACTGCTTAGCCAATTTGGTCATGGTTATTTCATTCTTACTGATAATCAGCAGGCCGGAAGTATCCTTGTCAATCCTGTGAACCAATCCCGGACGACCTTCGTTGCCCGGTAACTGAGGTAACTGTTCAAAATGAAAAGCCAGTGCATTAACCAGTGTTCCTGTATAATTATTAAACCCAGGATGCACAACCATACCAGCTGCTTTATTTACAATCAGCAGGTCTTCATCTTCATATACAATATCCAGCGGAAGATCTTCCGGATAAACTTCAGTGTCCCTTGGCGGATGCGGAAAGACAATACTGATTTCGTCGGCGGGTTTCACTTTATAGCTGGCTTTAATCGTATTCTGATTAACCAGCACGTTACCCGCGTCTATTGCATTCTGTATCCTGTTTCTGGATGCATTCTCCATCCGGTGCATTAGAAACTTATCTATGCGCAGTAAAGACTGGCCTTTATCTACAACGATATTAAAATGTTCGTATAAATCCTGCTCTTCCAGTTCTGTCCCGCTGTTATTGTTCTCCATTCTTGACCTTTATTTGTCTATTCGTATTGTGAATACTTTCCACTTTACAAAACTAATCTTTAACAATTACATTTCTGGAATGAAACAGGCCTGCGAATCAATTTAACTCGTTCTTTTTGAAGAAAACCGCTAAAAAAACGTCTTATATTTGTCAGATGTTTACAGAGATGCACAGTCCGCTGCAACAATTGCCTCATACAAAGCACCCGAAACTATGGATGAAAAGGGATGATCTGATAGATCCCTACATCTCTGGCAACAAATGGCGCAAGCTTAAATATATACTTAAAGCAGCCAGGGCAGCCGGGAAATCTCATCTGGTAACCTATGGGGGCGCATACTCCAATCACCTTGTAGCCACCGCAGCTGCCGCCGCCAGATCAGGCTTAAAATCTTCTGCGTTCGTCCGTGGGGAGGAAGTCAATAATGAGATGCTTATACTTTGTAAATTGTATGGAATGAACCTGATCTTCACCAGCAGGGAAGCCTACCGGGAACCAGCCACTTGCTACAACAAGTTATTTGCTAATAATCCCGATACTTATGCTATACCCGAAGGTGGGGCAAGTGAAGAAGCTGTTCGCGGATGTGCAGAAATCATCGACGAACTCCCGGCAGATACTGCCCATATCATTTGTGCCGCAGGAACCGGCACTACCGCAGCCGGCCTTTTAAAAGGTATTGTTGCTAGCGGACGCCAAATTCAGCTCCATGTTGTCCCGGTATTGAAGGGCGGCGATTTTATCACCACTGAAATTATCCGTTACGAACCTTTCATTAACCAGTTGAGTATGCACCTGGATTACCATTTCGGCGGTTATGCTAAAACTAAACCCGAACTCCTTCAGTATATGCAGCAATTTATTGCAAAAACAGGCATACTTATAGACCCGGTGTATACAGCCAAGATGTGCTTCGCCACGGAAGACCTGATAACAAAAGGAATTCTCCCTGTCAATGAAAAGGTAATAGCTCTGCACACCGGGGGCTTGCTAGGTATTATGGGGATGAAGGACAAGTTCATATTTTAGTAAAAATCGGCTCTTTCCAGAAACTCAATAACCTCGCCATTCGGGCTGTAAACCAATGAATTTCTTACCCACATTCCATCTGTCCCCAATTGCAGTTCCATAGTCGCCAGGCAGGGTGTTGCACCCGCGGCTAATGCCTGCTCAAAAGCCTGGTCAGCATCAGTAACTGTAAGACAAATATGCAATAAAGCCGTCTGCACAAACTCCTCATTTCCTGTATGTTTCCTGCCCTGGGCGGGAATATCAGCATTCGCATCGTAGAGTTCAATAAAACCATGCCCATCTGGTGAGCGAAGCATCGCAGCTCGCTTAAGGTTAAACTCCGGTAATGACCAGGAATGGCTTGTTGTAAAACCTAAACTCGTATAAAAGCTTAACGTGTTTTCAAAATCAATTGCCCTGATCGCTATATGGTGCAATCCAATTATTGTATTTTTAGCTGCTGAAGTCATTATATCTAATTTTCAGCAAATTTAGTTACCAATTCCGCTTTTAGACCTCCTTACAAAATTGTAAGCCGATGAGAAAAACCAGCTCTACCAACTACAGCAATGCAAAAGAACTTCATAATTATTGTGAGGCCGCCTATACCCTTTCCCTTATTTCCGGAAGATGGAAGCTCACCATCCTGGTCGAACTGACCAAAGGCAATAATCGTTTCTCCTTATTAAAGCAAGTAATACCTGCAATCACAGAAAGGGTACTTGCCCTTCAGCTTGGCCAGCTGGAAAAAGACGGACTGATCCTCAAGTCGGCAGTCCAGGAAAAAAACACTCCAAAGAACACATATGTTTATGCCTTAACAGAAAAGGGTATTGAACTGCAAGTAGTAATCAACTCACTGGAAACCTGGGGAAAAAAGCATCAGCCGGAAACCTAGGCATTTTATCGTCATGGGGGACATTTGACCCTATCTTCCCATTGCTTTTTACAGGGACACATGACCCTGTGATTCAACCGTTAACATCCCGAAATTAGTTTTAACAAAACAAGACACGTTAAACTAAAAAAAAACAGGATGGCAATGCTTATCTCTTATATCATCACGGCGCTCTTCATCATCTTATGGTTGTACGCGGCACTACCTAAACTATGGGGCATCCGGTATTTTCATGAAGTCCTGAAAAGTCAGGCTATCCCAAGGTGGTCTATCGGCTGGATCGCACTGTTTCTGCCGCTTACTGAACTTGCTGCAGCTGGATTATTGCTTTTCCCATCAACCCGGCTAATTGGCATGTCATTATCGCTATTACTGATGCTCATTTTTTCTACTTATGTCAGCGGAATTATTTTCCAGGTCTACGACAAATACCCTTGCCCTTGCGGCGGCTTATTCACAAGGATGGGCTGGCGAAAGCATTTGAAGGTAAACTTAATATTAACGCTAATTGCATTGGGAGGCGTGATGCTTACACTCGATAATTTTAATTAAAAAAATGGATTGGTTTAAATACACAGGTTCAGGATCTATATATGATCCGCTAAACTACATGTTGATTGCAATTCCAAATTGCCCGTCTCCAAAACTAAGATTATGCGCAATTTATGCCAGCCGGCAAATCCTTAATTCAGAGCTCAAACCGGTCTTTACAGGGATGCTCCAGGCTGAAATTGCCACTGTTATCATGACAAAACAGGAGTCTGTCAATGTCTTATTATGTCCGTAATCCCTCGTTCTTTGAAATAAGCCAGGGTGAAAATTTCACCCTGGCTTCATAACCGGATTCAAAAAAATTGTTTAAACATGTTGCCCCCTGGTATTGCAAGACTAATGGGCAGGAGCAGACCGAAAAGCCTTAAGAGTAGGTAAAGGAAAAGCCGAAAACCTTTAACAGAGTAGGCAAAAATTTAAAGTTTAAGCTTTTTGATTTATAAAAGCACTAATGTTATGGCAAATTCATGGTTTAAATATAGTGGCTCAGGTTCAGTTAACACAGCAACCAATTATTCTGCTGTTTCTGGCACGCCGAATTGTCCTCAGCCAAAGCAGCAACTCTGTGCTATTAATTCAGAGATACAACTGGTTAATGGTGTCCAAAGACCGGTTATTACCGGTACGCTTCAGGCAGAGATCATGGCTGCTGTAAGTAGCGGAGCCGAATCTTCGAACGTCACTTTACAGCCGTTTAATTAGATGTATTGAGTATAGCGTAACGGATGGATTATCGTTTGTTACGCTATTACTTTTTTAATTCGCTAAGCACAAATACTTCAATAGTTCTTTCTTCCTCCTTCAAATCTAAACCATATTTTTGAAGAGCCTTTCTTACCGATTCAATATCCTGCCAGGATTTCAAGCTAAAATTCATTTCCACTCCGCCTTTGTAACCCGTTTCGTCGAACACAGGTGGATTTCCGTAGAACTGATTTAATTTCCATACAATACTATTTTCTAAATCAACGTTCTTGATTAAAACTTCAGGTGCGGTGAGATTAGAAACCTCGTCGCTACTCTTGCCTGTAGACTTAAATTTAGTTGCTCTATCCGTTCGATATAAAATCAAGCATTTCATTCTCCGTTTCTCATACCTACCTTTCAAATCTAATAGGTTGTCTAAGTCTTTGATTATTTTTCTAGATACTTGACTCACTGTTTGCCCGGAATCGGCATATAACGATTCGTAGCAGATATATGTTCGCTGTCTATAGACGTAGTTATATTCTTTGCTGTCTTCTTGTATTATATACTTAGAAGAGTCTTGTACTTCTAGAATGACTCGACTTGGTTCAGGATATCTTTTAATTGACGAATAGAGATTCCATTGTGTGATATATGCATTTATCACTGGCTGATTAATGATAAAATCTCTGCGTGTATGGCTCAACGTATCTATAGTTGAACCCACTTTAGTTATTACCCCATCCTGATACGGTCCGAATACAGCTGTATAAAGATTTATAGGGTTGATTCCAGTAAACCTATTCTTATTCTGCAAAACCAACGGTGTCTTTGCATCCACTGGAGGCAAAAAATCATTTTTAACCGGCAAATCTATTCTTTTATTAGCCAGAACACTTTGTATATTAACTTGATCAACATACCCCTGCTCCGTAATTGCGATCACTATCCCCTTATTAATCCATACGACATGAGAAACCAGCTGGTGGGGAAAGTATTGATTAAGTAACTTGTTTTCAACGACCCAAGGAATTTGAACTTTATTACGGGATAAATAACTCGTTTTATTAGTTAGAAATTTTCTGATAAAGCTTTCGTCTTCTCGTTTCAGCATTCCTGGCGCGTAAGCTTCACCACCCACTACAGCCATTATCTTAATATTATTTCCGAACTGCCTTTGGAGATGTTCTTTTTCAACTAAGCCTGCTAAACAGGCGGTGCATGTAGTGTACATAAAATCCAGAATAAGGAGACGATCATTATAATCAGAAATTTTTTGAGATTTCAACTCTCCGTTCACTTCCAAAACCTTACTTAATAATACGTCAGGAACCTTCTCTCCAATTTTTATTCCTGTAAATTGTTCAGCAAGCACTTGGCCGCTTCTGGCATTTATGTCAGTTATCGTCTGACCTTCTGTGAGGAAAGGCAAAAATAACAGTAGAAGTATATTTATTTTAAAACTCATAATGAATTAATTAGAACTCCCTTTCAAAGAGGATAAGTTCGAGTTATGTAAACCGATTATCTTGGATTCTGAGGAATATCCACTCGTTCTAGAACCTCCCTTGGCACTAATAAAGTGTACCTTAGATCGCGTGGTGGCAGGGTATATTCCTGACCATTCAAGCTTCTAGTAAGAATTTGTGCAAAACGTGAATCTTTATTTAACCTTCTTAAATCCATCCACCGCAAACCGCGGAATAATAATTCACGTCTTCTTTCAGTTAAAACCATTTTTAACACCTCGTCTGCATCATTAGCAGTCAAAGGGACGTATGTAGTATCCCAACGACTCATTCTTAGCGTATTTAAATCAACAAGCGCGTTACTCACCTGACCAGCTCGGGCCGCGCATTCCGCTCGGATTAAGTACATTTCATCTGTGGCAAGACCGTTGAAGATAGTTCCCGGTATATATGTTCCCTTAAATTGATAGGTATCATTTCCCTTATTCCGAAAGAATAGTGTTTTTCTTAAGTCGCCTGATTCATATAAATTGTACAATTCGGGGTTGACAATACCATAGGTAATTGGGACTAACGCATTGCACCCGGTTTCATACAGAACTTCCACATTGAATCTTGGTATTGGATAAGTGGGCTGAGCATTTATAGTTTTATAGTCCATTAAAGTGCCCTTTTCCCGTAAGCTTAAGTCAGCATTTATAAATGCCTGTTCAAAGTTATCCATAACTAGAAATACCCGGGCTAAAGCTGCGTATGCCGCAGCTTTAGCGGGCATCGAAATAGATCTATCTGCCAGGCTAACTAGTTGTTTCGATGGCAGTAAGGAAATCGCTTCAGTCATATCTTTTACAATCCTGTCGTAAGTGTCTTGCAGTGTACCGCGATCTGTCTTTTCACCTAAGTTTGGTGTTAACCGGATCGGGATACCATAATTTTGTCTGGCAGTACTGGCTTCGTAAGGTTGTGCAAAGACCTGTGCCAAGCCAAAGAAAGACATTGACCTCAATAGTAAAGCTGCGCCTCTAATACGATTCCATTGCTGCTGTTCATTTTGAGTAGGGACAATTTTATCCAGAACTTCAAGGATTTGATTACAAACTAACACCTTGCTATATGCTGCTGCCCAATCCGTATAAATTACATCAGAATTTTTTAGCCACAAATAAGGCTCTCTTCGATAATTCGGCAAAGATGTCCAGACCTCTGACGTCAGATAATAATCATCTGATGAGATTTCGGCAGTAGAAGGATAAAGAGTATATAATACTCCTGCATTGTTTAACAAAGCCTGACAATCGTCTAATGAAACTGGCACCACCTGACTTTTATCTGGCTTGACGTCAAGATACTTCTTGCAAGAAAAAACTGCGGCAATCGAAACAAACAATAATATATGAGTTATATATCTTTTCATGTTATTTAATTAAAAATTTGAATTAATACCAATTGCAATTGTTCTGGGGTTAGAATAACTATTGTAGTATTCGGGATCTAGCCCAACTTTGTTTTCTTTCCAGATTAAACCTAGATTACTCATATTCAAAAACAATTTGATATTGAGCAATGACGATACTGGTTTGTTAAGCAAGTAACTAATCGTTATATCCTGAAGCCTGATATGACCTGCGTTGGCAACCAGAACTGATGCCCCTGTATAAAATTCATCGCGCAATGGGTCATTAGGATACTTTAGCGAAGGTACGCTTGTTAATAATTCATCGCCCTTCCTCTGCCATCTCAATGAATAGTCTGAATGCCCTATTACAGGGTTAGTACCACCGTTATTTAACAAATCAGTATAATTGATACTATTTCGCCTGAAAACATAACCCAATTTCGCGATTATGTTAGCTGAGATACTTATATTTTTATACGTAAAAGTATTGCGAAATGAACCTGAATATACAGGTGCCGCGCTCCCATGGTACACCAACTGATCCGGATTAATATTAGTCAAAGCTGCATAGTCATTACTCTTTTCCCCATTGAGATATCCGAGTGGATCTCCAGTTTCCGGGTCCAGCCCAGCCCATGGATAAGAAAACACAGACAATACCGGCTTTCCAACCATTAGACCACTAGGTATGGTGAGAACAGGTCCTAGGTAACTATTTAAGCTGTTGCTTATCGGTGTATATTTAGTTACTTTGTTGTTATTATAATTAAAGAAAATATCGGTAGCCCATTTAAAACTACCGGTCAGATTATTGGAGTGGAGACTAATATCTACACCGGTGCCTTTTAAATTTGAGCTATTGAAAGTTGCAAAGGAAAATCCAGTAGTGTAATCTAAAGGTGTGCTATTCAGTACGTCTTTAGCAGATCGCGAATAATATTCAATACTACCGGAAATTACCCGGTTCCTCATAGCGAAATCTACCCCTAAATTCAAGGTTCCGACTTTTTCCCATCTTAATTGATCATTAGCCGGATTAATAATATTTGCGTAAGGAAGATTAATTACGAAATCATTGTTTCCTGCATATTTGATTGTACTGTAAGCAGATAAATTTTTATTAGTATTACCTTGATAACCATATGTCGCTCTAAGTTTTAGCTCAGGTATTAAATCAAAATTATAGAATTTTTCCTTCGAAAGATTCCAGCTTAAACCTACCGACCAAAATGGTGCTCCGCGTAAATTGGTAGCTACCCCAAATAAATTAGCTTCATCTTTCCTGGCACTTGCGGAAATTGTATACCGTTGATTGAAAGTATAAGCCGCATTAGCAAAATAGGAGATGAAGCGATAACGCTGTTCGGAAAATGAAACACCACTAGGCATGTTTACAAATGATGACAATGGCGAAATAAACTGCGTGATATTGTCGACATCCGCAGATGTCAAAAGCAAATCGCTATAACCATATACGTTTGAACTGTTCGATCTTTTAACTTGTTCACTCTGCTCTATTCCGATCAGCGCATCTAATTGATGATTTGTACCCCATATTTTATTTGCATTGACCTGACCGCGTACATTATAAGAACTGCCGGCATCTGAATTCCTGGCCATTATCGCTCCTATTGGCAAATTGCGTATCGTCTGATCGCCATTAAATTCTGTAAGCAAATTTATTTGATTCCTTGTATAATAAGATTCAGGGCCCTCCCAGTTTCGATTTTCCGAAATACTTCTGGTATACTGGTGCTTCACACTGGCACTAAAAACTTCGGAAAGCTGATACTTTGCACCAATATTCATTAAAAAATTATATGCATTTACCTGATTAGAACTGGCTTCCAGTTCCGCTAAAGGTCTATACCTCCAGTCTAAATACCGGGGATCGACATTGTCGAGAAATCTGTTGTTAATCTCTTTACCAACGACAACAGGGTTTCCATTATCATCAGCCAATCTAATATAGGGAAGCGTATTAAAAGGAGCATATGTGATGTCACTGTAAGTCCCGGGGCTTTTATCTTTTCCCTGGGTATACATTGTATTGAAATCAAATTCCAATTTTTTAATAGGTCTGTAGGTAAAACCCGTACGCAGCGTAATTCTTTCGCTCCTATTTTGAACTACATCAAACCTGTTTCTGTCATACCCTCCAGAAATTTGATAACTGAACGTATCGCCACCGCCATTAATATTTAACGCGTATTGTTGTGCAATACTCCTGCGATAAATGTATTTCATATAGTCCCGCCGCACGTCCTGATTACGGAACTCATCAATTTGCTTATCTGCTTCTGCCTGGGAGATAGTTGCTCCTGGTTGTCTTGCCTGAAGCATTAATTCCACGACAGGAGACAGGTAAGGTTGGGTCCAGATGTTTTCAATATTTGAATCATAAAACCCCTTGTTAAACAGAAGTTTTTCCAGGTCGATATAATCATTACTGCTCATGGTATTGAGCTTAAACAGATTCGGTTTATCCTGAATAGTGACATTACTGGTAAAAGAAACGGCCGCAGCTTTATTGTACTGCCCCTTTTTTGTCGTAATAACAATAACCCCGTTAGCAGCTCTCGCGCCCCAGATCGAAGCCGCAGCTGCATCCTTTAAAATAGTCACACTTTCTACATCGTTTGGATTGATATTATTCAAATCGCCCTCATATGGAAAATTATCCAGAATCAATAAGGGAGACGCCATAGATTGCGTAAGCGTACTCAGACCACGTATAGTTACCTGCCCAAGCCCAGGTGCCCTGGTAGAATTCTGTCTCCTGTCTATCAATAAACCAGGTGTTACATTTTCCAGCCGGCTTAGAATATTGACACCTGTACTCCGGTTTAATAAAGCATTGTCTATTTTCTCAAAAGAGCCTGTCGCTCTCTCTTTTGGCAGATCCTGATAACCGGTACTAACAACGGTTACACCCTGAAGTTCTCCAGAAGCTTGCTCCAGTTTAATGACCAGATTAACATCTGCTCCAGAAATACTCACCTCCTTGGTTTGATAGCCGATATATGAAATGATAAGGACTGCATTTTCGCCAGGTACATTCACCGAGAAATTACCGTCTCCAGATGTAGTAATCGCTATTTTAGATTCGCTGCCTTTTAATTTTATAGTAGCTCCGGGCAAGCCATTTCCCTTCTCATCCACAACTTTTCCGCTGACAATAATGTCTTTATCGGCTTTCCAGAAAATCGGGTACTCATTTCTGATGGAGATAATTACACTCTTTTCCTCCAGTACAAAATCGAGTGGAGTTCCGGTGAAAATTTGTTTCAGCGCTTCGGATAATTCAACATTTTTTACGTTTATAGTAACCGGCCTGGCATTGCGGAGTGCTCCCGCTGTGACCATAAAGTCGAAACCAGTTTGCAACCTGATCTCTTTAATTACCTGCACTAGTGGCTTATTGCGCGCGGAAAGGCTAATTTTCTGTGCAAAAGAGTTTGCACTCACCTGCACTATAAAAGTAATAAGCAGCAAAGTGGTGAGGTTAATCCCGCGAATTAACCTCCTTATAATCCTGTTGCGCAGAGGCATGACAGGATCTTTACGATAAAATCTGTACATTCGTTTAGTTTGGATTGATGCGTTGAGCCAGTCATTTCTAGGTGGTTCAGCTCTTCGCAATAATGAAATATTTAATATTTTTCTATCCAGGCTATACCATCCCAATTAGCGTTGGGGTGGTTTTTACAATATGGATTATATGCAGGGTATGGTTATTTCATAATCAGGACCCTCCTTCCTTCAACCTTAAAGTGAACACTTTTTGTTTTTTCCAGGACATTCAGTACCTGTTTGATATTTTTACTTCTTGAGATTGTACCGTAAAACTTTTCATCAGTTAATTCTCCCTGATATATGATGTCTACATCATACCATCTGGAAATCTGACGCATAATACTTGCGATACCCACATTATTAAAATAGAAGTCTCCATTTTTCCAGGCCATGTCTTCGCTGAGATCTGCTTCGGAAACTTTAATCTGGTTCCCTGTCCGCACAGCACGCTCTCCCGGTTTAAGAACTTTAACTTCTCCATTTCCTGAGATCTATACAGAACCTTCCAGTAAAGTCGTTATGGCATCTGGCTCGTCACTATAACTGCTGACATTAAAATGTGTCCCAAGAACTTTAACTTCCTGTCCATCAGCCTGTACAACAAAAGGTTGTTTCTTGTTTTTGGCGACCTCAAAATAAGCTTCACCGGATAATTCTACCCTGCGCTCCTTGAGGGTATTGAAAGAAGATGGATATTTCAACTCAGATGCCGCATTAAGCCAGACCAATGAAGAATCGGGCAGGCGAACCTGATACTGTTCACCCCTTGCGGTAGAAAGCGTATTATAGGAACTTTTTGGTTTAGCCACTACTTTATTTCCCTCAGTATTCCGAACGCTATATATCAAAGCTCCAGCTGCATTTTTGGATATCACTACACCAGATTCATTCGCCAGCTCGCCCTTTAATGCCTCCGAAAGTAAGATCTTACGCCCATCGGCCAGGATTAAGGTTGCTCCCTCTTTCCCAGGAGTAATTTCATGGGTAACCGTTGTATTTTTTGTTTCCTGTGTATTGGGCTTATTAATCAAAAGCAGGCTTCCTCCGATAACTAGCATGGCAGCCGCTGCACTCCACATGAACTTTAATTTGGCAATTCGTTGCGGCGTGATGGGGTCTTTAATCTTATCGAATATTAAAGCAGCTCTTTCTGGAGACAGATCCTTATATCTTTCCAAGGGTAAATGATAATATGCATCCGTCAATGCGACCTTCAAAAACTCTTCAGCCTCACTGTCCAGCAGCAAAGCCTCAAATTCCATCAGTTCCGCCCGCGTAGCTTCCAGATTCAAATAACCCGCACATAAATAAGCGACTCTCTCTCTATCCATCTAAGATTAATTTATCCGGCAACGGAAAGAATTCCTATGCATTTATGAGGTAGACGGGCGCAAAAGATAAAGGGGGGTACTGAGGTCTAAAATAATTTTAAAATGATTGCCATGATAATAATGTCGGTGTTCTTGTCCATATATTCCCGTATAGCACGCAATGCTATTTTCATATATGATTGTACCGTTAGGGGTGAGAGATTCATAATTTTAGCAACTTCATCATATTTTAAACCCTGCTGTTTACACAGCTCATAAACCTGCTTTTGCTGTGGAGGTAGTTGTGCAATAGCTTCAGAAAGTATCAACCGGGTATCTTTTAAAATGATCTGCTCCTCAGTTTCGTTGGTACTGAATTCAAAAGTGTTTTTAAGAGTTTGGTCCTTTCGGTACCGGAGCGCTGACTGGCGCAGAATGTCCAGTGAACGATTTCTGGCGATAGTGACGAGATAACTTTCCAGGTTAAGTATTTCGGGCAGACGGAGTCTGTTTATCCATATTTTCAAAAAAGTTTCCTGTATAATTTCTTCGGCAAGCAATTCAGATTTTAACAGGTGCAGTGCGTATTTGTATATAGATTGATAATAGAAATCATATACCTCCCGGAATGCCTGGTGATCCCCTGCTGCAATCTTTATCAAGACAGATTGCTCATTTGGAAATGGATTGACGCGCATAAAAATTTGCTGTTCTTATAGAACGGATCAATTATATATAAAATATATTATAATATATAAATTGAGATAGCAAATAAACTTAGAAGGAAATGGAAGAACACTAATAATGAAAATTTATCGTGCTAATAAGATTCCGTCACATAACTTTTTAAGGTAAGCAACTACGTCGTTAATCTCTGCTTCTGAATAGGCAGTTTGATTACCGGAAACCGCTTTGTGATCGGATCGGGTACGGATGAGGTACTGCTGTACCGTTCCGATTATAGAAAGATAAAGGAACCCCGGATCAGTATCGGATGCGAAAATCAGTTTTTGCTTTCCCGAATCAATAATTTCGGTAAAATACTTTCGGTTTGCGTCGTCGAGATTTTGCAGTGCCTTTATGTTTTCAACATAACTACTCATTAGCTGCTCTTGAAATAAGATCCTTGATACTTCATCATTTCCAAGAATATAAAAAGCATATATTTCAATCAGGCTGTGGATCTTGTCCAGTTCAGAAATCTCCAGCTCCACCACATCTTTTATTTTTTCAATCAGATCGCTGGTATTGGATGCCACAATATTTTCCAATAATTTTTCCTTGCTGCTAAAATAGTAATTGATCATTGACAAATTTACCCCTGCCATTAATGCAATCTCTCTGGTTGAACTAGCCATATACCCTTTTTGTGCAAAAAGGCGGATAGCAACATTCATTATTTCATACTTTACACTCATATTTTCCCTCCGTAACATCTAGGTATCGATGCAGAAAATGAACTGACCGATCCTAAAAATGTCAAACGTCGTAAATTACAAAAGAAAAATATTAAATCAGCCCCCAGATGCGCTGGAACGGTCAGCCAACTAACATATTTAACTTATACGCATCCTTAGATTCATTTTTTTAGTGTTTGACTTCTCTCATCTGCTCTCCATTTTCATAATATCTCAGGTATTCCAACTTTCCATTTTGGTCATAAACCTTCCATTCTCCAATATAAAACCAATGAAATTGTTTTGGGTCTGATGCATCTGTCCTGGCTTTACCACGCGTGGAAATTTTTCCGTTATCGTGATAAATCTTAATATGGCTAATATTCCCGCGGTACTTTTCGTTACTTGTTAGTGTATCATTCCTATAATATTTCCAGTTTCCCCGTTCTCTGCCATTATTTTTATAATGATAAATAAACTTATAGTTCTGCCCGTTGACCACATTTTGTTCAACCCACTTCCCTACTTTTCTACCGTTGGTGTATCGATTGGTCTTACATGCCGGCAAGATGAAAATCAATAATCCAGTAAACATTACAAATGCTTTCATAATATATATTTTAGCGTAACAAGCTTTGTAATGGCCGGCATGATTAAACTGCTTTTAAAGTCAGATAATCATGCAGACTGGGTGTATCCGGCTCAACAATAACTTTTTCAGTCTCTTCAGGATAATAGATCTGATCGTCACTCCTGTATGGATCGGTATACAACGGATAATGTTCGATGGCGGGGAATTCCAGATAAATTGACATCACATAAAATTTATGTTAAACCATACACTAATTAGCTCTAATATAGGCATAATAAATAAAGCCTACAAAATAAGTAGTCTTTATGATTACTTCCCTAAAAGTAGCCGTGCCTGTGTGCCCCACTGTCCAATAAAAATATCCGGCTTACCGTCTCCGTTTACATCCCCAACAGCAATCCCCCAGCTTCTGCCTACAGTAGAAGCAGGAATCACCTGATCAGTAACCAATTTAAAATTCCCTTTACCGTCATTCTGTAATGCCTGCACCTGCATTGCCTCGAATGGAGGTATTTTGATCGCACTTAAGATAATATCCGGGGAACCGTCGTGATTGAAGTCAAAAATTGCACCTGCATAACTCGAATAAGTTTGTTTAGGTATTCTTTTTGCCGTTTCATCTTTAAAATTCCCTTTACCATCATTAATCAGCAGACGGGTGGTGGGATCCTTCTCAAACTTACCGCCGTTGCTTGTAAGGTTTAAAAACAAGATATCGGGGTGCCCATCGCCATTGGCGTCGAAAGTTAGAACTTCCCTGGTATGTAACGGGGCCAGTAAATCCAGCTTTTCCGGATGTTCAGTAAAATGTCCTTTTCCATCGTTAAAAAACAAACGATTGGGAGGAACTTCGTTCCCCGCTATCAGATCCAGAAAGCCGTCTCCATTCAAATCTGATAACTTTACGGACTGTGTTTCTGTGCGGATTGCAGGTAAACCTTTCCTGGTATAATCTATAAAGTGACCCGGTTTTTCGGGATTATTGATCCATAAAAGATTTTGCGGTGTTGGCCCTGTATTTCCAACGATAATGTCTAACAGACCATCTCCGTTCACATCTCCGATATCCAAACCATTCGCTTCACTTTTCGCTGGCAGTCGTTCGCTTACATTTCTAAAGGTTCCGTCTCCATTACCCAGATAGAATTCATGATTCTGATCATCTTCTGCGACGAAAATAATATCTAAGTGTCCGTCTTTGTCAAAATCTCCTGCACGCACATGCTCGGTATCATGCGACTTTTTGGCAAAAACGCCCTTTTTCCAAATAAATTTTCCCGTACCATCATTCAGATACAGCCGGTTAGGCAGAGACTCTAAGGCCAGTATCGCGTCTAAATGACCATCTCCATTCACATCTTCCAATACTACATCTAAAGTATGTGCATCTGCATCTATGGGTAAATGAGTTGTTGTAACGTCATTGAAATATTTTGTTTCTGTACTTTGCGAAATGGCATTATGCATTACAACCAAACACAAGGTAGCTGTGATCGTATAGAATTTTCGAAATAGAGAATGCTGCATAAGCTGAAGATCTAGCGGTTCATAAACAATAGTATCCTACAAGATAAGAATTTATGGCAAATAAAGAAATAATTTATAATATTAATTAAAGAAGCATCGGGTATTACCAGATTAGTTCGCGAGGGTTTGAAAGCGTACGGATGTGGCTAAATCTTCTTTCTTTAGCAAATGCGGGATAAACCCTGCGAAATATTTGAAATCGCGGATAAAATGCATCTGATCAAAATAACCAAAGCGGTATGCAATTTCATTCCAGGTAATATGAGGGAAGTCTTCCTTAAATCTATAAGCATTCGTAAAACGGATCATACGGGCATACAATTTTGGAGGAAGCCCTATACGTTCCAGTGATTTCCGTTCGAATTGCCTTACACTGAGACATGATTGTGAAGCCAGATAATCCATAGACAAACTCCCCATAGCATTCACCTGCTGTAACATTGCCGGATCAAAAGGCAGGGCGGGTTTTAGCTCGGAGAGCTTACAAAGAAAGTAATTCTGAACCACTTCGTTTTTATCCTGATCGGTTCTGGCCTCCATCAACTTTTCCAGGACTTCATCAATTTCACGTCCCAAAATAAGTCTGGCATCAAAATCCCTGTCTACGATTTCCTCCAGCGGCACTCCAAGCAGGCGATACATACTACAGGGCTTTAAAACGACGATTACAGTCTGATGCTTTTTACCTAAATCCAGTGTAACAGGCGTTAGTTGCGGCCCTATAATTATTGCACGTTCACGGGCAATAAATTCACCATTCTGCTTTCTCACTTTGACCTGATCATGCAAATAAAAACAGATGAAACGCGTATGGGATGGAACAAAGGTATAGATTGGAGAAAGGCTTCCGGGCAAAGTAAAATCTATATCAAGCACGAAAATCCCACTGATATACTCCTGTAAGGCAGGTTGAGGTTCATAAAATGTATGGTACATAACTACATAATGAATACTACTGATAATAAACAAGTTACGAAACAAATAATTAAAAGTAACCAAAAAAACACCGCCATCTTCCTAAAGACTCCTCCTTAGATAAGATGTCGCATTTGTACTATGTTTCAGGTTACATAAGCAACTAAATTTGAATTAGTTATCTCAAAAATCTATAAAACAATCAACCTTTAACACCTTCAACTATGTCAACCACGATCAACAATTATCAGGTGGAGGGATATATCTCTCCCATTCAGCAGCCAAACGGAATGGCCTGCTGGGCTACTGTTGCAACCATGCTCCTGTCATGGAGGGATCAGCAAAGCTATACAATTGAAACAGCAATGGACATTGCAGGTCAGAAGTACCGGGACCTCTTTGATAGCCGGGAAGGACTTTCCGCAGAAGACCATGAAGATTTCGCTTCGGCCAGTGGAATGACGATAGAATATCCTCAATGTTATTCTCCTGAAGGAATCTACAATTTACTGGTCAGCTACGGCCCCGTCATCGCTATTGACGATGAGGATGAAAGTGAATTTTTCGCCATTCACGCCCGCGTCATTAATGGTATCGAAACTGATGGCTTCGGAAATGTCTCACTAAATATCATTGACCCTGGCACCGGAAGTGAATACAGCGAATCCTTTGAAAGTTTTGCTTCAAAGTTTGAGGCAGTCGATGGTGCACCCCGTATCCAGGTGATGCACTTTTAACTCCCGATCCCAACTAACCGAATATACACTTAACAAAAAGCAAAATGGCAATTTTTAATAGTGATGATTTAATCAAGGCAACACTTGGAAAACTTAATGAAATAATCACCGGTGGTGATGATTATGCTCCTGCAAACAGAAATAATTTCGTGTCCTGGATTATGCCGGGAATGCCTTTTTCAGAGAGTGATTTTGAATTTTTAGAAAAAGGGTTTAACGGAAAAGATGCCACCGAAGTTCGTAAACTGGTTATGCAGGCGGCAGATTTCGCTATGTTTTCTGACCTGGTACCCGATCCTACCGCAATTTACGATGCAGATCAGAGCCAGACTATGGATCGTAACAGTCAGGAAAGGCTGAGTAAAATCTATGGAAATATTTTAAAGTTCGCCAAGGTCACCAACCTCTCGCCCACTGACACAGAAAAGGAAAAGATGGATAAGTTTAAAAAACTGCTTTACACCATCAAAGAGGAGAAGAACCTGGTTACAGATGAAGTAAAAAGCAGTGTTGTTGAAGGACCTGTTCTTCAAGCCTATACCGAAAAAATGTATGCATATGAGGAAGCTGCACTTTTATATAATTTAAAACGTATAAATGCGGCTACAAGCGATGACAAAACGGCTGTAATGGATTTCTCGGTTAATGCACCAATCTACCGGAATAAGGTTAAAGCATCCATGAACAGCTGGACAGGTGCCGGATATAAAAATGAGGTAGAAGACATGCAGGCCTATATCGCTCAGGTTACAGGACGGAGTATGGCATCGTGGTTCGCAGAGTTACGGGATGTTTACGAACGGGCGGCTTTCACAGAATCTATGATTGACTTTACTTTCCACCCTGTACGTTTATACCCCGCTAATTTTTATAAACAAAGCTGGATGGATTTTTCATTTTCAGAGAATGAATATACAAGTCATTCCGATAAGACGACCAACGCCTGGAATGTTGGCGGAGGTGCGAACTTTGGTCTTTGGGGTGCAAAAGCCTCGGCCGACCGTAAAACTGAAAAGACACATAACAGTGTTGAGACTTCTCATTATTCAATGAAATTTGGATTGACCCAGGTAAAAATAATGCGGCCGTGGTTCGGTACAGAACTTTTTTCCTGCCGGGGATGGAAACTCGATCCGGGAACATGGTCATTTGGAAACCCACAGCTATCTGATGGAGGAAATCCTCCAAACGGAAGTTTTATAGCCTACTCTACAAATGCCATTTTTGCAAAGGATCTTGAAATTACCTTTGACAAAAGTGCCTGGGAAGGAAGTAGTTTTCGCAGTCAGTTTAATGCAAGCGCGTCTGCAGGCTGGGGTCCGCTCCGATTAAAAGGCGGTTACTCCCGTGGCGAAGAAGTCCATGATTTTCATTCGGAGGATACCGGCCAGGGTATTTCTTGCAAAGGCATACAATTACTGGGTTTCGTCAACCGCCTGGTAGGCACATGTCCTAATCCCGACCCTAATGCCAAATTTGATTAGCAATATTTATCAAAACGATATCATATGACACCGATTGTAGCAATTGCATTAATTACAAAATTGAAGTTGATCTTTGAAACAGACAAACAAGGGAATAAAGAAACAAACAAATTTCTGGCTTTTCAGAATGGATCATTTCCAGTGGCGAAAGAAAACTTTTATTTTATGCAGCCGGATAAGTATGGTATCGGTCCTATTGATACAGCGATCAAAATGTTTGATTTTGCTAATACTTTTAATTTTGTTTCTGAAGTCGATGATTTTATAAAACCTAGTTCAGCCGCTCTGGAGGACGTATACTATGACACGCTGAAATACGCGATACCCGCGAATAATACACGCGGGCCGGAACAGGAAGAACGATTTCTGAAAGCGATAGCATTTTTAAATCAGGCCATAGAACTTGAAAGTGGTGAGCAAACCACTTATCTGGCCAACTACGACAAGTATGAACAGCTTTATAAAATTGCAATCAGCGAATATAAAAACCGGGAATTAGCCTATAAAAACGCAACCGGAGACGGTGCAGAAGAGCTCAAAACAAAATGGATCAATGAGGAATCAACGCTAAAAACGGATATTGAAAGAAACCTTTTAAACTGGGAAACCGCAGGTAAAAGGTCTCAGGTGGAAAAATACCTTGGTGATTTTCTTGCTCTTTCTGCGGCATCACCAACTAAAACAATTGCGGATCTGAAATTGGAATATGAACTTTTCACCAAAGCGACGTCAATCGATCACCTGGCAAATGAATTAAATTACATACCGACATATTTTTCTCCAGTCAACTTTTTCGAAGATGAAACAGGATGGCATGAAATAAGTTTAGACAGATCTGAAGTGCAGTCTTTAGTCCGACAAGCTCCGGAAAGACTTAAAAACTTATACGAAATAAATGATGAACACATTGACATCAGTACCGTCCGTTTTGAATACACTGTTGTGGATATTATCCGCGAATGGCTGCATTATAATGACTTTTTATTGCAGCCATTCTGGAAACTCCCGGCAGCATCGCCTCCCCTTTCCGATGGGACGGGAGGTGGTAATTTACCAGCCTTTCCGCAAAAAATAATTTTCATAAGAAAACTAAGTGTCGAAACACAAAGTACTGCGCCGATAGAACCCGGAGGCAAAATAAGACTATTTGATTTCCTATTTCAAAAACTTAAGCCCTCAGTAAGGACGACCATGCTGGTACAAACTGACTTGATTACTAAAAAGAGGAATGAACAGCTTTTTAAAACAAAAGAAATACTGTTAAAAGAAAGAACCCTTCCTGATGAAAGCAGATTAATATCAGCTCAAAAAATCAAGTTTAATTCACGGTTCATGAAGACGGCAAATTTAGCTAAACCAGCCATATCAAGATTTTACAAAGCTCAGTGGTCACCAAAAACTATCGCATCGATCGGTATTAAAATGCCAGAAAATACTGCACCAGCGCCACCGGTCACAATTGCCACCAGTTCAGAAATTGAGCTTCTTGCTTTTATATGCAATAAAGTTCCCGGATGTCCGGCTCCCGACCCAACATTGTCTTGGGACAACTGAGCTAATTTTTGTGCTGATTATCGTATATTAGTATCAAGCTGGCACAAAACCACTTCATTTAATAAAAGAATATTAATCCTAAAGTTGATTTTTATTTTAATAAGGCAAAAAAATGGAAGGAAGAACAAGAGCAATTGAGAATGATTGCACTCGACTGCCAACTAGCCGAGGAATTAAAATGGGGCGTTCCATGTTATACGTTTCAGAATAACAACATCGTCCTGATTCATGCTTTTAAAGAATACTGTGCTTTTTTGTTCTTCAAGGGTGTATTGTTAAATGATGAGAAAGGTATTCTAATCCAGCAAACACAAAATACGCAGTCGGCCCGGCAGATCCGCTTTAGCGATGTCCGGGAAATAGTCGAGCTAAAAAGTATGCTGAAGGCGTATATTTATGAAGCTATAGAAGTTGAAAAGTCCGGTTTAAAAGTAATTTTTAAACCGAAAGAAGAATTCGTTATCCCTCATGAGTTTCAAAGTAAATTAGATACGATCCCTGCTTTAAAAGCAGCATTCGATGCATTAACTCCGGGAAGGCAAAAGGCTTATCTGCTACACTTCTCCGCAGCAAAACAGCCCAAAACCCGTGAGGCAAGAGTTGAGAAATATATACCTCAAATTCTCAGCGGTAAAGGGTTAAACGATTAACGCTTTCAGTCAGCCAGGTTAGTTAATACAATTTTCCCTGTATGCTCGCCACTTTCCATTAAACGGTGAGCATCTGCTGCATCGGAAATAAGGAAAGTTTTAAATATTGCGGGAACGAATTTACCTGATTCAATAACCGCCCATACATTTTTATAGATTTCCCCGGCCAGTTTTTTCTTAAATTCGTATGGTCTGCTTCGAAGTGTACTACCGGTTATAATTAAGCGCTTAACCATCACCTTTGCAAGGTCTAAAACTCCCTCACCTTTTATCGAATTAATATACACCACCCGCCCGTCTGGATTTAGAATATTCACATTCTTATTCAGATAATCTCCGCCAACCATATCCAGTATCACATCAATACCCTCCTGCGCATATTCGACAGCAAAATCCTGCGTTTTATAATTGACAAAACGAATTGCTCCTTTACTTAAACATTCCTGCCCTTTTTCCTCACTGCCCACCGTAACATAAACTTTAAAACCCAAAGCAGTTGCCAGCTGGATACTTGTGATCCCGATTCCACTGCTGCCACCGTGAATTAATAACTTCTCTCCCGGCTGAAGATTTCCTCTCTCAAAAATATTAGACCAAACGGTAAACAGCGTCTCTGGCAGACTGGCTGCCTGAATAAAATCGAGCCCTTTAGGTTTTGGAAGACACTGACCTTCCCTGGCAATTGCATATTCTGCATACCCTCCGCCATTTAACAAGGCACAGACTTCATCACCTAATTTCCATTCCTTTACAGAGGGGCCGCAGCCGACAACGATTCCTGCCACTTCAAGACCCGGAATATTCGCAGGAGCACCTGCCGGTGCAGGATAACCTCCCTTACGCTGGAAGACATCGGGACGGTTAACTCCGGCCGCTCTAACGTGGATAAGCACTTCATCTGCATGAGGTACGGGCGTTGGGTATTCATTCCAATCCAGAACTTCAGGACCACCGGTCTGCTTATATACGATTGCTTTCATATCAGGTATTTTTTAAATTAATGCTAAATAAAAATGTGATCTTACCTATCAGAAACAGCCACTCAAAAATACTGTTTCAATTTAAATTCATTTTGACTCGATAAGAACCATTTTGCAGTGAAGAAAGGAAAATTGGGACCCCCACCAATTATAATTATCTAACACAATAATATGGTAGTTTTATCCATAAATGACAGCATTAACATCATTTATGTTTTTGGCTACAAGATGCCGGGATTTGGCTAACCCCGACGTTTAATTGATCCGGATATTTGTATCATCATCTCAAATAAATAATTATCTATGAAAGTTTTTGTAACAGGAGCTACCGGCTTTGTAGGATCGGCCGTCGTTCAGGAATTAATCAAAAAAGGCCATCAGGTTATCGGTCTTTCTAAAAATGAAGAATCAGATAAAGCTTTAGCGGCTGTCGGTGTTCAGTCCCATCGTGGTAATCTGACAGACCTGGAAAGTCTGAAAAATGGAGCAGCCGCTGCCGATGGTTTAATCCATACAGCTTTCAACCACGACTTTTCTAAATTTAAAGAAAGTTCGGAAAATGACCGCAAGATAATTGAAGCTTTCGGCGATGTCTACGCCGGTTCGCAGAGACCCATGATCATTACCTCGGCAATTGGATTACTTACCCGCGGTCGTTTAGTGGATGAAACAGAAATACCAGCAGCGGGACAAAACCCGCGTATTGCTACCGAGCAGGCTGTAGATGCTGTGGCTGCCCGGGGCGTCAACGTTTCAATAGTTCGCCTGTCTCCGTCAGTGCATGGTGAAGGCGATCATGCTTTCATTCCTATGCTTATAAAGATTGCACGTCAAAAGGGTATTTCCGTTTATACAGAAGAAGGAAGCAATCGCTGGCCGGCAGTTCACCGTTTAGATGCTGCAAAATTATTTGTGCTGGCACTTGAAAAGACTGCCAAAGGCGGTACCCGTTATCATGGCGTAAGTGAAGAAGGTATCTTGTTTAAGGACATCGCAGAGGCAATTGGCAAAGGACTGAATGTTCCGGTAGTATCGAAAAACAAAGAAGAATCAGCAACTCATTTTGAAACTTTTGCGCACTTCGCAGCTATGGACATTCATGCTTCAAGCAAGATAACACAGAAATCGTTAGGGTGGCAGCCGGTTATGCCAGGACTTATTGCCGATCTTAATGGAGACATTTATTTTAACTCATGATTTCAATCCGATCAATTATGAAAATAGTATTGATAATAAAAGGGCCGAATTATGTTAAATAAACAAATTACCAGAATCAAATCTATTCAGGAATATCACCGCCTTAGGGGATTACCTAAACCAGAACATCCTTTGGTCAGCCTTTTTGATTATTCATTGATTAAATTTTCTCCTGAAAATAATGATATTGTCTGGGTAAATGATTTCTATTTCATTGCATTAAAAAGGAATCTGGATGCAAAAATCATTTACGGGCAACAAGACTATGATTTCGATGAGGGTACGATGTTTTTTATTTCTCCGGGACAGGCTTTCAGAATCGAATCGAAAAATGAAAATGCTGAAAAATCGGGCATGATCTTGCTGGTACACCCAGATTTTTTATGGAACATGGCATTGGCGAAGACAATAAAACGTCACGAATTTTTCGGATATTCTGTTCGGGAAGCACTTTTCTTATCGCAAAAAGAAGAAGAAATTATACTGGGCACCATGCAAAATATACGTCAGGAATGCCAACAGAATATTGACAAATTCAGTCAGCAAATAGTGGTATCTTATATTGAAGTGCTGCTAAATTATGCTGATAGATTTTATAACCGCCAATTTATCACCCGTAAAATGGGTAATTATCAAATACTTGATCAATTGGAGGTGTTGTTAGAAGATCATTTCAATGGTCGGGCTGCTGCCAGAGGCCTGCCTACAGTACATCACTTAGCGGAAAGATTGCATTTATCGTCTGACTATCTCAGTACACTTCTAAAGTTGATGACCGGCTTAAATACCCAGCAGCACATTCATGAGAAACTGATAGCGAAAGCTAAAGAGAAGCTGGGTTCTACTAATATGTCCATCAGTGAGATCGCTTACGAATTAGGTTTCGAACATTCACAATCATTTAGCAAATTATTCAAATTAAAAACAAAATTATCGCCCCTCAAATTCAGAGAATTTCACACCCCCATTGACTGAGGTGCTAACTAATTAAACCCTGAAGGTTTTAGGGGAAAATCCCGTTTGCCTTTTAAAAAAATGGTTAAAGTGAGTAGTGTTAGTGAAGCCCAGACTATAACTTATTTCTGAAATGTTATACTGACTGTGCTTTAATAATATTCTTGCCTCAACCGCCATCTTCTCTGAAATATGCTGGGATGTGGTTTTTCCTGTAGTAAGTTTTAAAACGCGGTTAAGATGATTTACATGAACGTTTAACTTTTGCGCATAATCACCGGGCGACCTCATTTCAAAGCGCAGTTTGAATGGTGGTTCTATTGGAAACTGACGTTCCAAAAGTTCTGTGAATACTGCTGTTAGCCGGACATTTGCGTCTACATGTTCAAGTGCACTATGCCCCGGCGTAAGCTTTAAAGCCATATGTAAGAGTTCTGCGATATGTTGCCTGATCAGGTCATGTTTAAAAATATAGTCAGAAGCGAGTTCCTGTTGCATTTCTTCAAAATGCATAGCGACTTTTTTCTCTTGCGCATCGTCTAAAGCAAAAGCACCGTTATGCGTACGGCTGAAAAATGGAAAATCTTTGATGTTCCTCCTAAAATATTCGCTAAAATATCTTTCCCTGAAAATGAAATACCGGCTGTTTTTTTCGCAGTAGTTCGGGCTTTCGATAGTATAGGGTATTTCTGGACTAAAGAAGACCATTGTTGGCCCATTCACTTCGTAACTTCTGTCACTGTGATGAATGATGTGGTGTCCGGTAGTATAAGTTACTTTAAAATAATCGCGACGCCTGTATCTGATATTTTTCTCAAGACAGTCGGCAAAAGTCAATAAGTTAAACTGAACTTCATCCGACGACAGAGAACAGACATCGCGTTTAAGTTTTTCCTCAAAAAAATCTTCGAGGGTTTCCCGTTGTTTCATAAGGCATTGATATTACGTATTATTCAGGGGGTAATTTAGTTACGGATACCTGTTTGCAAAACATTGTAATCAAGAATTTTTAACATCCGGACGTCTGCCAGTTTTACGCCTGGGCGTATCTATAAAACACTAATAATCAACAAGTAATTTAGTGATTTCTTAGTATAAACAGGAACAACTGGTTTTAACTAATTCAGATTATTATCTGGAGCAAATTACAGATATAATGCTTACTCAATTCATATTGATAAATGTTTATAGCCACTAGTGTAAATACAAACTAAATCTTTAATAGAATATTTGATTCTATCAATAAATTGTTTGAATCAGACAATATTATAATTTTTACCGGTGTAGGTTGATGGGTAAATTGTATAATATTTAAACATCATACTTATGAAAAACGACTTAATGCCCATTACGGACATCTGGGCGAAAACATTCCAAATGTGCTGGGTAACCAATGATTTTGACAAGGCTAAAGATTTATTAAAGGCAAAATTTGACATTCCAAAATTCATGGTAATACGTGACCTTGTACCAATTGACCAGGTCTTTGAAGGACAAACCACAACCGATTGCAAATTCCATGCGGCCTGGGCAAATGGCGGTAACTTCGATCTGGAGATTATCCAGCCAACAGGAGGTCCGCTTTTAGAGTTTTATGGTGAAAAATTATCAAAGGATAAATTTGATTTGCAATTTCACCATGTTGGAGTGCGTTACGATGATGATTTAGACGGTTATAACAATGCTATAGCGGCACTTGAGTCCAAAGGTTTTGAAGTGAGAATGTCAGCCGGGATAAAAGATTTAACCAAGTATTGTTATGTCGACATGCGCGAAATGCTAGGTCATTACCTGGAGATCATTTATTTCAATAAAGCAGGTGTTGACCTGATGGCGACCTTGGTCACCAACGATTTTGACGGCGAATAATAAAAGATACTGCCTGAATTCGAAAACTTATCGAAGACATATTGAAGAACCAGTTTTTATCTTTTTTATTTTCTCAGAAATTTTCACTGGCCGTTACTAATTTGACATTATCATTGTTCCCCATTTTGATAATAAAAAAACCCGGAAACTAGGCTACGCAAGGGTGTGAACTCTGTATTCCCGAAAAATGACCGTTTTTTTTTAGGGCTTTCGAATGAAGATATTCACATAGGCGAATGAATAAGAAAATCATTTTATTCTTCTTTCACTCATCTGAAAAAACTCTAAAGATTAAACAGTAAATATATAACCAGTTATACATTTATTTTATATATTTGTATAACCAGTTATATATTTTATGATTAAGAATGACTTTTTATCGGAGATCAAATATGCAGGGTTAACCAGCAGACTGAAAAGGCTTAGTGACTTGCTCTTATATAGCACTAAAGATTTCTATAAATCTGTAGGCGTAGATATTGAACCTAATTGGCACCTTATTTTTTTATTGCTAAAAGAACATGAGGCATTGAATATTAAAGAAATTTCAGACCGAGTACAGTTATCCCATCCTGCTATTATAAAAATCCTCAATAATATGAAGCAGAAGGGATATGTAGTGGCTAAAACAGACGATATAGATTCCCGAAAACAAATTCTGACTCTTTCTGCAAAAGCATATGATGCATTGCCATTATTAGAGGAGTATTGGGAAGCATGTATTCAAACTATGAAAGAAGTTTTAGAAGACAGCCCCGAATTTCTAACTGCATTGGGTAGTATCGAACAAAAGTTTAAAGAAAGCAGCTATAAAGACAGAACGTTAAGAAACTTAAAAACTAAGTAAGACATCATGATTAAAGTATTCATAGCGGGGGGAACGGGCTGGGCCGGCTCCGAACTAAGCAAAGGGGTGTTCAGGCATCCAAATATGCAATTGACAGGTGTGTTATCCCGTACTCATGCGGGCAAAAATCTAGCAGAAATTCTTGATTTAGGCGAAGCACATATTCCAATTTTTGATAATATTGAAACAGCACTTAATGAGATCGAATTTGACGTTCTTGTAGAATATACCAAACCGGAGGCCGCTAAAATCAATATAGCAGCAGCAATAAAGAAAGGGAAAAGCGTAGTTATAGGAACGTCAGGATTGACTGCCGATGACTATTTAAAGATTAAGAAAGCAACTGAAGAAAATAATACTTCTGTATTGGCCGTAGGAAATTTTGCAATTACTGTTGTCCTATTGCAGAAATTTGCGGAAATCGCAGCCAATTATATCCCTAATTTCGAAATTCTTGATTATGCCCACGAAGACAAAATTGATTCTCCAAGCGGTACGGCGAGGGAATTAGCACATCGTTTATCTGAAAAACGCAGACCGAATGTCCATGTTTCCGAAGACAAATTGGTTGGGGAGAAAGCAAGCCGGGGCGCTGATCTGGACGGAGTGCAAGTGCATTCCATCAGGCTTCCAGGGCATGTTATATCCATTGAAGCTATTTTTGGATTAAAAGATGAAAAATTAACTATAAGACATGATTCGGGTGCCGGTGCAGAACCTTATGTGAAAGGTGCACTAATTGCAATTGAAAAAGTTAGCACTTTCAAAGGCTTTAAAAGAGGACTTGATTCAGTAATGGATTTAAAATTATAGAATTAAGATTAAACTAATCTAGCTAGGGCGATATAAATGAATAAATACGCATTAATGGTTTTGGGCGGTGCTATGAGCTTTGGTATACTCACATCCTTTGTAAAGCTAGCTTACAACCGTGGATTTAATGCCGCTGAAATTTCCTTTATCCAGGCATTTCTTGGAGCAGTTGTTCTATGGGTAATCGTTTGCCTTTCGAAAAGAAATCCTGTTAAAAGAATTGAACTTCCTAAGTTGCTTTTCACCGGTGCTGCGATTGGTATTTCGACCTTTTTATATTATGTATCTGTCAAATACATTCCGGCGTCCGTTGCTATTGTAATACTAATGCAGTTTACCTGGTTGAGTTTACTTATTGAATGGATTATTTTCAAAAAACAACCAACTGTATTAGAAATTACAATAACCATTATTATTCTACTAGGAACAATGTTTGCAAGTGGGTTGGCAACTCAGCAGGATGTTACATTGTCCATATTAGGGGTTTTATATGTTTCTGCAGCTTCTTTAATTTATGCTGTATATATCGTTGCTAATAGCCGGTTCGGAAAACAGATCAGCTGGAAAAATAAAAGTGCCTGGGTCATGACAGGCTCAGCAATTTCTATATTATTACTCAACTTTGCAACCTTAGTATCTGATAATCATTTTGGAATGGAACTATTAGGATGGGGATTTTTCCTGGCATTTTTTGGTACAATCCTGCCCCCCGTCTTATTTGCAATTGGCATGCCTAAAATTGGAGCACCGACAAGTGGACTTTTAATGACCGTTGAGCTACCGGTAGCTATCCTAGCGGCTCATTTAATTTTGGGAGAGAATATTTCCATTAAGCAACTGATAGGTATAACAGTTATGCTTTCTGCAATTATCTGGATGAATTTTGTGAAACAGAACAGATTGAAAAACAACCTACAGAATTCATCGTCATCTGATCAGGCAATACTATAACGTTGTCAACACAATTATTGCACATTTATATCTTGCACAATCGTCGTAATCTTAAATCAATTCAAACTATAGCAAATAAATGTCACATGCATGAGACATTTATCTTATATTTGAGGCATGAAGAGTACGAAAGATAAGATTATTGATGGTACCGTTTTCTGCTTGAACAGGAATGAAAAAGCGAGCATCGATGAGATTGCAAGTCATCTGGACTTAAATAGAAGAACAATCCACAGGTATTTCAAAGATCGAAACACTCTAATCGAATGTTGTAAGGAAAAAATGATGGCCACCTGTAACCGAGCTATGAATGAAGCCTACGAAAGTAGCAATGACGCTTTGAGACAGATCGAAAACATGTTTTATACCGCATTGACTATAGGCACAGAATACTCCTTTGTTAAAAAGCTTTTTGATCGTAGTGGATATTCTGATGTGGTTAATGGGGAAATGGAAGCTTATGATAACGTAAAAGATAAATGGTTCAAGCTAATTGCGACACTCCAAGAAAGGGGAGCAATAAAAAACACAGTTCCAATTCCGTGGATTTACAATCTTTTCGGCGGGATGATTGACATTGCGATAGCCGCACAAGCGAGTGGAGACGTAGCAGTAAATGAAATTAAAAAGCTTTCATGGGCCGCTTTCAAAGGAAGTATTGGAATAGTCGATTATTTAAATGAAAATAATAAATAAGCTTACTACTGTATTGCTTTTAGCATTGATAGCAGTGAGCACCAAAAGCATTTCTCAAAGCAAAAAATCTATGAATTCAAAACCTACACTAATGCAAAAAGAACAATATGATGATGAATATCTTGTGAGCCTATTGCCTGGTTTCACCAATCATTATCAGCAATTAGATGGAATCAAGCTCCATTATGTGATGGGTGGTGAAGGTTCACCACTTATATTGCTGGCTGGCTGGCCTCAGACTTGGTGGAGCTTTCACGAAGTCATGCCTATACTAGCAAAGTACCATAAAGTAATCGTAGTGGATTTAAGAGGCATGGGATCTTCTAGCAAACCGACCGAAGGCTATAGTAAGAAGAATATGGCTGGCGACATTGCATCGCTGATTAAAATATTGGGACTTGATAAAGTCAGCATTGCAGGCCACGACATCGGCGCAAGCATTGCAATCAGCTTTGCAGGCCACTTTCCCGAGCAAACTGACAAACTAATTGTTCTGGATACACCACACCCTGAAGAAAATCTTTATCAACTGCCTATGTTGCCCATCGGTATGCCTGTACATCCATGGTGGGTGGCTTTTAACCAGGTAAAGGAATTACCAGAGCTTTTGTTGGAAGGACGTTTTCATATTGTTCAGACTTGGATCTTTGATAAAATGCTGGTGGATAAAAAAAGTATAAATGATTTTGATAGAAAAGTATATGCTAAGGCCTATGAAACCAAGGATGCTATCATGGGCTCTAATGGCTGGTACCAGGCATTTCCAGAAGATATTCAAGATATAAAAACAATGAAAATGATTGAAGCACCAAGCTTGGGTATTGGTAGTAGTCCCGGATTTGCAATGCTTAAAACTTCCTTATCAGGATATATAAAAAATTTACACTTAAGGGAGATTAAAAATTCGGGTCACTTTATTCAGGAAGAGCAGCCTGATGAGGTTGCAAATGCAATACTTGAATTTTTAAAATCGAAATAGCCTTTTATTCCATAGATTAATAAAGGGGATTACAACAATTTTTTTTATTAATCTATTTTTTATTGGCGTCCTGAGCTATGGTTCTGCGATGTAAAACTAGCATTTTACTTGTCGACAAAAGGAACAGTGCTTTAATTTATGTTTCGAGAATTATGGATTAAGCAGTTGGCGTTCAGCCAAAATTCATCACTGTATATTTAAAAAAAACCTTAAGAATTAATCTTTCGCATTAAAACAAGCTCAGCAGCTGCAATTCAAAATTAATTTTGGATTCTTGTAATTTTTGTTCCTATCATTTGACTTATTGCATAAATAAAGACTAAATGATTATGGAAACGACAGACATTTTAGATGACTTACAAAAAAAATCGGCTTATTGGAGTAACTCTAATAAGACTACATTCCAGATGCTGAAGGGGCTGACTATCCCCTTTTTATTGCTGATGATAGTCAAAATATCTTTTATGCCCAATAAAATCAGTTCTGATGGAGCGGCTCTGTCTAATGTAGCTACATCAGCGGCTTATATGGCAGTTATAGTGATTTATTGCCTTGTAACTGTACGGGTATTAAAACGGCAATTGCAGATATTTACGCTAGACAACAATGGAAATCTGAAAGAAAAGCTTACAAATACGATCATCGACTTTAAAAAATTTTATGTGACATTTAATTTCACTTACCTATTCCTTTATCCCATATTTTATTATGCGGTAATTAAGTTGATGATTATTAACGGAGCCCCTTCCCTCGATAGTACATTGCTAATTTGTGGGCTATTAACTATCGCCTCACTAGCATTGGGACATCTATATTACAAAATACAGTATTTAAGTAAAATAAAACTCCTGGAAGCTCACTTAAAACAATTGGAAGAGGACGGTTATAATTTTCCTAATACCCTGTAAAGCGTAAACAAACTGGAGGCAATAACAAGTGATCCAACTGCGATTAGCATCACCTTAGAATTCAGTTTTCCTGCAAGTCTTGCTGCAATGGGAGCAGCAAGCAAACCACCTATAATCAGGCCGGCAATAGTCTGGATATGACTGGTTCCAAGTAATAAAAAGAAAGTAAGTGCGCTACCTAAAGTGACAAAGAACTCTGTCAAACTTACGGTACCAATGATATACCTGGGGGTTTTACCTTTTGCGATCAACGTACTCGTAACGAGTGGTCCCCACCCGCCGCCGCCAAAAGAATCCAGAAATCCTCCAGCTCCTGCAAGCCAACCTGCATTTTTCACCTTTCTTGAAGCTTGCTTTTTCTTGAATGCATTAAACAATATCCTTGCACCCAGCAATAAAGTATAAACTGACAGCACTGGCCGCAGCCAACTTCCATAAGTCTCTCCTAAATATACAAGCAAAGTTGCTCCGATGATCGCACCGAGTACGCCCGGTACCAAAAGAGTCTTAAATAATTTTTTATTGATGTTTCCAAACTTATAGTGGCTGAATCCAGAGGCTCCACTGGAAAACATCTCTGCAGTATGTATACTTCCGCTGATCGCTGCAGGATTTACACCTGTAGATAACAGTACAGTAGTAGAGATGACCCCGTACCCCATTCCTAAGGCGCCGTCAACCATCTGTGCAACAAAACCAGCAAGGAGCATCCAGCCGAAACCCGCTTGAAGATTTAGGCCCAAATAAACAGATTTTGACAGGTCGAAGAGGTTAGTCAGTGGATAAATTGATGCGATCACATGACCAACAAAGATAAAACCCAGCGCAAATAAACATCTGCTCGCGACTCTTTTCCAATATAAACCAGCCGATCTACTTGATTTCCCATCATCATTAACATCAATATCGTTTTTTAACGGTGCAGCTGCTTTCGGCTCAGTTTCTAATGTATTCATTCGCTTAAAAGTGGGTAAGATCAGTATCGAATGAGATGAGGAAACCTTAAGACTTCAATACCAGCGCATTCAATGAAAGCAAATATATAAATAAAGAATACTAATACAGTAGACTTTATTTATATCATTCCTATCTGCCAGGTTTAAAAATGGTAAAATGGTTAGAAAGTCTGACCGAGGCGTCTAAACATTTCAATTGTGTTCACGCATTCAACAGGTTCAAAACCTGCATCGGGTATTTTAATACGTTTTTTACTTTGTGGGTCGCTAACTTCGTGTGTCACAATAATATTGTTGTTTGCTCTAGCATAAGCTATAAGCCACGCATCGGACTCATTCGCATCTAGAAATTCAGCCAAAGCCCTGAGTATAATGCGATACTTTGGATGCAGCCCATTGCGTTAGATTCGCATACTCCCCTATAACAGACTTCGTATCGTGAAAGAACTCGGACGAAAGGTTACCTCCACACCAACTATATAAGTCATCTCTGCCCATCGCCAGCTCAGAATAAACTTTATCAATTGAAACTACAAGACCGTTGTTAGATAAATCAACCACCCGCCCCCAGAAACTTGGGACAACATCTATTGGATAGTGCATTCTGTGCGCCTGAATAAAAAAATTACTATCGAGTAAAAATGGCGCTGGCATTTCAGTAGAGATGTTGAGTTACAAAATTATTGTACGTGTCACCTTTTAAACCCGTAATCTTATATGCATCACGATAAAGAATTTTATCTTGTTTAACAGCCTTATTAACATAGGATGCAAAGCTAACGCTAATCCGTTTTCTTGCAGTAGCGTAAAAGTTCCCTCCAGCTCCTTGCTCTTCTTTTTTAATCCGACTACGCTCCATGAACTCGTTATAGAATTTAAAGAACTCAGATTTACTAAATACACCAAGATCAAGTGCTCGCCTCGCAATAACTAGTTGGCTAACTTTAAAATACCTGGACAAGGCAATGATATCATTTTGTTTGTCCCATAAAGCAATGAAAGACTTTGCTGGAACCAAGAATTCAGCAGCAATCAAATCGCATAATTTTTCAACAGGATCGTTGGCAGGTAATAATTGCTCATTATTAAAGCCTGCGCTTTCCCCTAACCAAACATGAGCGAGCTCGTGCACAATAGTAAATAATTGTGCAGCCTTTGCATCAGCAGCGTTCACGAACATAAATGGTACGACAGGATTGACCAAAACAAAACCCCGGCAATCTTCAACAGGTATTGGACGATGAGTGTTGTTTTCTACAACTCCATTAAAATTGACAATGATACCTGCCTCCTCTATTTTTTCAGTGATATGATTGAGTGTGTCTTCCAGTGTCCTGAAATTTTAAGCCCATTCCGCATCCAGTTTAAGAACATCACGTATGTCCTCTACAATTGTCAGGTAACCAGCCTCGGGTTTATATTTACCAACATATGCTAATGGGTCTTGTCCCTCATCTAAAAGATAATCTACAAGCCAATCTTGTCTTCGTTGCAAAATGAGAATAGTATCGTATACATTTAGACCTACCTGATTATCGGGAACAGATTTTCCTGTTCGGAAAAAAGGAAATGGAACTAATTCCCTAAGCGGTTCATTTAAAAATAAATATCCAAAGGGAATGTGTACAGATTTTGCAAAGTCCTCCAGTTGTTTCACTGTAGGTTTTTTCATTTTCTCAAGCCATTTTAACACTGTTGGATGGCTATTCAAGAAATCTTGTAATTGGAATCCTGCCCGGGTAATTGCCCAGGAGATCATATCAGGATTTACATCAATTTCAGTTTTCATTGCTAACAAAGTTAAAGATATAAATCTGTTTTGTGTTACACTCAATTGAGCTAATCGTTGCTAACCCCTAGACATAGAAATGGCTCTAACTAAGTTCCCCAGATTGGCCAAAGTGTTTAACTTATCTCGTCCACAAGACCAATTCTTTTTACCAAATGATAAATTCATCCACATTTTGTTTCCTTAACTTGCAGCTATGCAGGAGTTGACAGATTATATTTTACAGATCGGTAATATTAACAAACAACAAATCGAACTTGTTGAATCGAAAACTGCTATTTTAGACCTAAAAAAGGACGCCTATTTTTCCGAAGCAGGATTAATTCCAAAACGGGTTGGCTTTGTTTTAGAGGGAGTAATGCGGGGTTGCTATTACAACAACAAAGGCGAAGAAATTACCCGTTGTTTTATTGGCAAAGGCAACCTTGTGGTTGATTATCCGAACTTTGAAGCAAATACAGCTTCATCAGAGTATCTGCAAGCCTGTACTGACTGCAAAATAATAGTTTTCTCAAAAACAGATTGGGAAGAGCTCTCTAATACAATTGTTGGCTGGGACGTAATTAAAAATAAGATGGTTCAGCAGTGTTTGTATCAAAAGTCCAGAAAGAGCCCCGTGATTTCACAAGATGCGACAACACGTTACCTGGCATTTCTGAAAAACTATCCGTCATTCGCGAATCGTATCCCTTTGGCTTATATAGCCTCATTTTTGGGTGTCACGCAACAATCATTAAGCAGAATAAGAAAAAACATTCGCTAGACCAGTTTTTACCATATGGTAAATGATGTCTCTTCCATAAACATCAGTTTTGTGTTATACAAAAAACGAAAAGATGAAGTCGGTATTAATTACAGGAGCCAATAAAGGAATTGGTTTAGAAACAGCAAAGCAACTCTCCAAAGAAGGACTGTTCATTTATCTGGGAAGCAGGGATCTTGAAAAAGGAAATGGCATTGTGGAAGAATTGAGTAAAAATGGCTACGAAAATATCAAAGCGATCGAAATTGATGTTACCCGACCAAACACCATTTTATCTGCAAAAAATATTATCGAAGAAGAACAGGGACATCTGGACATTCTAATAAACAATGCAGGTATCAGCGGAATCGTCACACAAAGCGCACTCGAAACTTCGGCGGAGAATTATAGCGAAGTATTTGACGTCAATGTATATGGTGTGGTGCGCGTCACCCAATCTTTCATTGAATTATTGAAAAAATCGACTGAACCCAGAATAATAAATGTAAGTACCAGTGTAGGGTCTCTGACACTGCAAAGCGATCCGCATTGGCCTGCGTATGATTACGGAAAATATGTTATTTATGCATCCTCGAAAGCAGCAATGAATATGTACACTGTTCACCTGGCTTATGAGTTACGTGCCACAGCTTTTAAAATAAACGCAGTGTGTCCTGGTTATACAAAAACCGACTTCACTAATTACAACGGAGGCGAAGTTGAAGACGCGGCCAAACGTATCATTAAATATGCGCTGCTGGATCATAATGGTCCAACCGGAAGATTTTTCAGTGAGGAAAGTAACCCGGAAACTGGAGAAATAGCCTGGTAACACGACAAAAAAGACTTAACAGCAAACATTAAAGTTTATCCACGTAGTACTTATTTACGTAGTCGGTATAAAACTTTAATGTTTCCTTTTTAAAGTATTTCTCTAAGAGCGCCTGTTTTTCTTCATTCCCGGCCTGCTTATATGACAAGATAAATTGATGTAGAGCGTCACCTGCCCTTTCCCACTCCTTCACTAACGAAATCACGTTTTCCTTGTAAGACTGAGATGCATTCAAGTTAGCTCCCATTTCCAAAGCGAGATCGTTGACAGAAGATGCTAAAATTGATGAAGAATTCTGGTCGTCATCCGGATAAGTTTTAGCATACCAGCCAAATACAGGAATTTTACCCTCCCAGGAACAACTAGTTTGGGTTAAAAATGCAAAAATAAAGGGCTTAATCTCCACTACTCTATCCAGAATTATAGCGGTATCCTTGACACGTCCGATAAGATTGAAATAAGCAGGATAGTCTATAGAATAATCATTTATTAGCGTGAAGTCTATTATCCAGCTTTTCTCAAACAATTCGTTTCTATAATACATTTCGCTAATGAGCATTTCGCATTGAAACCTCAGGTTTTCATACAGTGGAGTTCCTTTGCTCTTGCTGTATAAAGTGTATACTTCGTCTAAATATACCAATGCATAACCAGACAAGATTATTTTATATCCTAAGGCTTCAAATTCATTGTGAATTTCGTTTTCCATTGTTATTCCTAATATAATCAATAATTACATGTAACAATCGGTTAGCCACACAATAATCACCTGGTTGCATATCAGACCAAATCTGTTTCCATTTCAAAATCACACTTTAAACAGTTTAAACTACGATTATCTGATTTTTTCGTCAAAAACCCACTAGATTTGATAAAT
Source organism: Pedobacter antarcticus (assembly GCF_900103515.1). Classification (NCBI taxonomy): domain Bacteria; kingdom Pseudomonadati; phylum Bacteroidota; class Sphingobacteriia; order Sphingobacteriales; family Sphingobacteriaceae; genus Pedobacter; species Pedobacter antarcticus. The sequence continues at coordinate 53,749 of NZ_FNGZ01000006.1, read as the reverse complement.
AAGGGCATTTTAGTACATTTGAGATAAACCAAAACCATTGATTATGTACCAACTTACAGTAGCTCCGGATCAGGTAAATGAAACCCTAGGCCAGCATATTTTAGCAGATGGATATGAATTAACCTATGATATGGTTCAAAGCCAGGGCGCTTATATCTACGACTCCAGAAAGAACAGGAAATTACTGGATTTCTTTACTTGTTTCGCATCCGTTCCATTAGGATATAATCACCCGAAAATGATCAATGATGAAGCTTTCAAAGATAACCTGCTTCAGGCTGCTTTGGCAAATCCATCAAATTCCGATGTTTATACACAGCAGTACGCACAATTTGTAAAAACATTCGGTGAGATTGGCATCCCTGACTATTTGCCGCATGCTTTTTTCATTGCAGGTGGTGGTCTTGCTATCGAAAACGCACTTAAAGTGGCAATGGACTGGAAAGTACAGAAGAACTTCGCCAAAGGATATAAAGAAGAGAAAGGTTTTAAAGTTCAGCACTTTGAACATGCTTTTCATGGACGTACCGGTTATACTTTAAGCCTCACTAATACTTCTCCGGATAAGACCAAATGGTTTGCCAAATTTGACTGGCCGAGAGTGAGTACCCCTGTGGTTAAGTTTCCGCTGGAGAAGGAGAATTTGGATACGGCAATACAGACCGAAGAAACTTCCATTCAGCAGGTTAAAGATGCTTTTGCAAAATATAAAGATGAAATTTGTGCGATTATTATCGAACCCGTTCAATCCGAAGGCGGAGACAATCATTTACGTGAAGAGTTTTTGATTCAGTTACGTGAATTAGCCGATGAGAATGAAGCCTTTTTAATCTATGATGAAGTACAGACGGGCGTCGGACTGACGGGTAAATTCTGGTGTCACCAGCATTTCAGCGAAAAAGCGAGACCCGACATCCTGGCATTTGGAAAGAAAATGCAGGTCTGCGGGATTCTGGTTGGTAATAAAGTCGATGAAGTAGAACGCAATGTGTTTCGGGTATCCTCAAGAATCAATTCCACCTGGGGTGGTAATCTTGTCGATATGGTCCGGGCCACACAGATCCTGCAAATTGTAAAAGAAGACGACCTGTGTGCGAAAGCGGCAGAAAGCGGACGTTATTTACAAGACCGTTTACACCATTTATCTGCCAAATTCGGCCAGATGACTAATATCCGTGGAAAAGGCTTGTTAACAGCCTTCGATTTTCCGGATACAGAAATGCGTAATACTTTCATTAAAAAAGGAATGGATAATAATGTGATGTTTTTAGGTTGCGGCTCCCATACCATTCGCTTCCGTCCGGCGTTGATTATTGAAAATTCCCATATTGACGAAGGAGTTGAGGTGATGACAAAAATTTTAAACACATTCTGATAAATGAAAACCAGCAAAACGAATATTTTCCTGATCCTGCTTTCCGTGGTCCTTTTTGGCTGGTTGCTAAAAGGCACTTTTTTTCAACCTGGTGCAGATGACCTGAAGGCGGGATTTACAGAAAAAGCAAAATACAGAAATGAAAATAATACCGGCCCTATACAATACGTATTTTCTGTAACAGTGAAGGATTCCATCTGGAAGGATATGGAGATATTCGGTAACTTTAAACCTCACCATAAAGGGGGTGTAACTAAAGTTTATTTTTTTATGGAAGGCAGTAAATTTCCTACCGACCTAAGCCCGGGTAATGTAAATTTTGACCCTGCATATAATGCCTCCTGTGTCGCTGTCTACGAGAAGAGCCCAATCGGCAATGTAAGCCTGATTAAATATCCATTCAGGAACCAAAGTTAGTTTTCTGGAGATACAGCTTGATGAAAGCCCCTATTTTTCGTTTGTTACGGAAGGTAGGGGTTTTCCGGTTTCAGCTTGTTTTGCTTATCCATTCCTGAAATGAGTTTACATAAGAAAGTTTTTCATCGCAGAAAAATGAGTAAAGAAAACGAACGTCCAATTAAAGGAAGAGTATGGTACAGATCTTAAAAAAAAGCTGCTATCAAGTGATCCTGAAACTTAAGGGTACGCGCAAATATTATAGTATTGATAACCTTTGCGCGTCATTTGGTTATACCAGACAGGCTTGGTATAGTCATTTAAGTAGTGTTCGACTATACTTTATAGAGGAGCAGATTGTGCTGGAGAGAATCATAGATATTAGAAAAGAACTTTCTAAAACTGGCTGCATTAAGCTTTACAAAGAGCTGAATAATGGTTTCCTGCAAGGACATGGGATATCGATGGGCATCCAGCATAGGACACTTTGATGTTAAAAGCGTATTGAGAGGGTATTGATACGGTATTGAGTCGGTGTTGATATACCCGCTAACCGACTCAACACCGTATCAACACCCGCTCAACACCGTATCAACGAAAACGATCATAAGACCTAGTGTATAACTTTTTCAGTCAGGAAAAACTTGATGATAAATTGCATGATTTTTCAAACGCATTTTGCCACCTTATAGATTTTAATTCTTACAAAACGACCGTTATTTAATAATTACACATCAAGTTTCCAAAATCTCATTGTTATACTCAATCAGGGCACTGGAACGTTCTCGTCAAATACTACTATATTGAAAATTAATCTCATAGTTTCCTGTGACAAGGAGATATTGAAGATCAAAAAATTAGTAAAGTATATCGTCATGAATTCATCAATTATAAATAAATTAATTAAAGGTCAAGTGTCTGGTGTAGATGTCCAGAAAAATATTGAGATGGAAGTTGATGACTATTTGCGGTTGATGAAAAAGGTCGGAGCAACTGTAAACTTGCATTTTCATGAGGATGAAAGAATATTGCTCGACAGCAATGCCGCCATTAAATTGTTAAGTGAAGTCTTGATCGGAAATATTTCTTCACCCGCCTTAGCTTATATTTGTGATTGCTTTACCTTAAGTGAAAGGATCGAGTTTCAAAATGAGTTAATAAAAGACATTGTTTTTGAAATCGCGGATCCAGAGATCAATGGAGGGTATAAGTCTAAAGCGGAAATTGAGGATTTTCTGCATAACTTAATTCCTAATATTTAATTGCAAATATTTAGCGTTGATTAAAATTCCACCGTATAATGATACTTCTGCTTTTGAGAAAAACCATAGTAATAATATTCTTTATTAGCCCTAAATATAATCTTAAGATGCAAAATATGTCGGAATCAAACACAAGCTAAGGCTATCTAAAAACAGTTAATCAATTTTGCTTACAACTTGATCTGTGTTTCGGTTAGATGACGCCCCTAACTTTTTGATTAAATTTGCAACTTTAGTATTATGATTTGTTAATGCGAAATCTAGAGGCGTCCAACCGTAAATATCAACTGGGTTAACATTACATTCTTTTTCCGCGAGAAAGGATACAACTTCATATCTGAGAAATGTTACCGCGTGGAAGAAAGCCGTTCGGTTTCTTAAATCTCTAATTTCCTTATTAGCTCCGGCGTCAATTAGTGCTTTCACTACTTGAAGATGCCCTTTACGGCAGGCCCAAATTAGTGGCGTGAATTGATACTGATCCTTCCCGTTAACCAATGTACTATCTTGTATTAGTATTATAACTCTGTCGATATCACCTTTACTCGATGCCCGAATTAATCTAATAATAGATTTATCAATATCATGTGTTTCAGGCTGCAGCATATGTTTATCGCTTAGAGAGGAATAGTGTAGCTTTTATCAAAAATAACTCAAATTAGCCATCATTACAACAAAAGTAATATTAGTAAAATTGGGTTTTTTGTGTATTGCCTAGTTTTCGATCACTATTCCCTCCTTTTTTGATAATTTATCTCTACCATAAACTGATGCCTTTAAAAAAATCAAACCTATCCTCATTAACCCTGAAATATCTTTTCTCTTTTTGCCGATTATCATAAACCTATTCCATTAACCGAAATGTTTTTTATATTTTGATTAATGAGTTTTTGATGATAAAAATTATATGAAAATAGGCTACGCAAGGGTAAGTACTGCAGATCAAAATTTAGATCTTCAATTTCAGGGATAGCCAAAATATTATATCTACCAATTGCTACATGTTACCGTTACATAAAGATTGCAAATAAAGTGCTGAAATAAATCGGTCCATTCAATATAAAAAGCTATTTAACAATTGGATATAGCGACAATAATAATTACTTTTGATAAAAATGTCGCAACATGGATTTAGCTCACAAAAAAAAAATACGCACTCCCGGAATTAGCGACCTACTTGGTGGGGCATTATCGTTGGGTATTTCGATAAAGAACTATTACGACCTCATATTACTCTCAAGAACTGGCATAAGTAAGGCTTCAGCGGAGTCGGTAATCAGTTTTACGGGGATGTCCAAAAAACGCTTCGTAGAGGATATTTTGAACTTATCAATAAAAACGCTTGAAAGGAAACAAGCCGACGATAAACTCGATAAAAGGACATCATCTTTGGTAATCGAGGTTGCAAGGGTTCTGGAGCATACCTATCAAGTATTTGATGATAAGGAAAAAGTCCAAAGATGGCTTTCTAAACCTAACAATGCGCTTCATGGCGAAACCCCCTTATCTCTTTTTTCTACTCCGACAGGAATAGGTATGGTCGAAGATGTCTTGACACGGATAGAGGAAGGGGTCTACTCCTAGGTGCATGTTTATAGAATAGTAAAGTCCGAAAAAAGGATTAAAGACTTATCCGGCATGGGAGCCTTCCGAGCGGGTGGACGATGGAACGATAAGGGGACTTATGTACTTTACACCTCCGAAAACTCGTCCTTGGCATTTTTGGAAAATCTTGTACACTTTGATCTGGAAGAAACTCCAGAGGATCTATATATTATAGAAATTAGTGTTAAAAAAGACAATTTGATATATCAAATTCCCGAGTCTGACTATCCAAAAGATTGGCTCGATAAAGATAACTTAGCATGTAAAATTATAGGAGACCAACTATTTTCCGATCATAAATTATTCGGAATTAAGGTTAAGTCGGCGGTCAATCAATCAGAGTATAACATATTATTGGATCCTCTATTCCCCGGATATCACGATCTGATTGAGGTAATTAACGTGATTAAGATACCCGTTGATAGACGTCTAATTTAAAATCTGTTTTATATCAGTGTTTTTTTTTAAGCATTAACAATAAAAAGTAGATCTATACTCTATCAATTAATGAGGGAATAGTTAGAGATGTACCGGCAAAAAAAAGGGCTGATCTATGAAATACAGATCAGCCCTTCAGCAAAAATATTATTATGATTATTTAATCAGTTCAGCAAGCTTGGCATGCAATTCTTCACCCCTCAGGTTCGCTGCAACGATCTTACCTGCAGGATCGATCAGGAAGTTTTGAGGAATCGCTTTAACGCCGTAGAGCTGCGCTGCTTCGTTATCCCAGTATTTCAAATCGGATACCTGTGTCCAGGTTAATCCATCTTTCTGAATAGCGCCCAACCAGGCTTCTTTGCTACCCGGACGATCCAGGGAGACACCTAAAACGGTGAAGCCCTTATCTTTGAATTTATTATACGCCGCAACTACATTCGGGTTTTCATGGCGGCATGGAGCACACCAGGAAGCCCAAAAATCGAGCAGTACATATTTTCCACGGAAGCTGGATAAGCTAACCGGTTTATCATTCACATCATTCTGTGTAAAATCAGGTGCAGTTACGCCTACCGAAGTAGATCTGGCTGCATCAATTTGTTTGGCGAAATCAAGACCAGCCTGAGAGTTTCTTACATCTTCGGACAAACCTTTAAATACCGGTTCAACTTCTGCCACATTGATTGGCTGTCCGGTTACTTCACGCAACGCAAGTAAACTAAAAAAGGAATTCGGATTAGCTTTGATGTAAGCTCTCTGAACCACTTTCATATCTTCTTCTGCTTTCTCGAAACGTGCGCCCATTGCATTCCGGTAAGCCTCATCTTTTTGCTTCTCTTCCGGAGATGAGGTGAACTCAGCGTCAACAGCTTTCATCACGCTTAAAGGAGCTTCAATAGCTTTCAAATAAACCTTATTCTCGTCATTCAGCTTCGAACCTGTTACAGTTACATTTTTTACTGAATCTTTCGAAGCAATGCTGATATTGGCTGCCTCCAGATATACGATAGCATTATCTGCAGAGCGGTCCAGCTGTTGTAGGCCAACTCCTTTATGGTCAATAATAATCCGGGCCATCGTCGGTCCGTTTACCTTGCCGCTGAACGCAAAAGATCCTTTGGAGATAATTGCAGAATCTATAACAGGAGCTCCCTCATTGATATAAGTCAGGTATGCTTTGGCAGGTGCGTTTAAAGTACCTAGTTTGCCATTCAGTTTGAATTCGCCCTGCTGCGCAAATGCAAAAGCCGGAGCGGTCAGTAATAGCGATAAAAAAAGTTTATTCATCAGGTTTGTAAAATTATTCCGGAGGATTAAAAACATATTCCGGATTATATATATAAATAACGATAATGCAAGGTATAAATTACTGACGGCAAAATTGTCTTTGCTGCTTGATAAGCCTGTTATATAATATATACGTTACTATACAAACGCAGAAAACCCGGTAATTGCCCTGCCCACAATTAATGAATTAATCTCTTTGGTTCCTTCATAGGAATAGATGGCTTCGGCATCAGCAACAAACCTCGCCACATCATATTCCAGCAATATTCCGTTTCCACCCATTACTTCTCTGGCTCTGCTTACCACATCGCGTGTTCGTAATGAGCAAAAGACTTTGGCGAGCGAAGCATGTTCGTCGGTTAATAAACCCTGATCCTGTAACTGGGAAAGACGGAAACACAACGTTTGCATAGCCGTGAGGTTGGAAAGCATTTCGACCAGATGATTCTGGATAAGCTGAAAAGAGGCAATCGGTTTACCAAACTGCTTTCTGGTACGGGTATAAGCCAATGCACTTTCGTATGCTCCTCTCGCACAACCTACGGCCTGCCATGCCACCCCAGCCCTGGTCATTCGCAGCACCTTGGCTGTATCCTTAAAGGAATTCGCACCCTGCAGCCTGTCTGCTTCTTCGACAACGCAGTTTTCTAGTGTAATGAGCCCATTTTGCACAATCCTCAAGGCCATTTTATCTTCCATTTTTTTAACAGTGAAGCCCGGGTTTCCTTTTCTGACCAAAAATCCTTTCACCTGATTATCATCAAGATCTTTCGCCCAAATGATCAGTACGTCTGCAAAGGTTGCATTTCCAATCCATTTCTTCTGACCGTTTAATACCCAACTATCTCCCTGGCGTTTTGCAGTGGTCGTTAATCCTCCGGCAGTAGCAGAGCCGACTTCAGGTTCAGTCAGACCGAATGACCCTATTTTCTTGAACTGCTGCAGGTCTGGCAACCATTCCTGCTTTTGCGCTTCGGAACCCAGCAGGTAGATTGATCCCATTACCAGGCCACTCTGCACACCAAAAAACGTGGACATAGAGGTATCTACCCGGGCCATTTCCATAGCGAGCATTCCTTCCAGTAAATTAGATTTACCGGGGCAGCCATATCCCTGGTAGGTTAGGCCGCAAATATTAAGTTCTGCAATTTTAGGAACCAGCTCATGCGGGAATTCCGCACGAAGCCAGTAGGCATTGACAACAGGTTTAACCTCTTTTTCCAGAAAGGCCCTTACTTTTAGCTGAACCTCCCGGTCACTTTCATCCAGTGCAGCAGCACCCAAATGATAAAAATCACCATTGATCGGGGGAAGTTCTTTTTTATGATTGCCTGAACTGACCATTTTCATCAGGCCTGCAAGCTTTGTTTCATCCAGACCAGCAACGGCCTTGACGAGTTTACTGAGATCGGTTTTTTGAGAAAGCGCCTGAAGCTGGTCGAAGTCTACACTCTGAAAAAGCGTATAAGCATTTCTAATTTTGGAGAATATTCCTGACATAATCTGCTGTTTATAAAGAATAAACAGCAGATTGGCTTTTTTGTTCCCTACCGGAGCTGGAAGAGGTTATCTGTACCCAATAATTTACGGGATGTAAATCCTTCTCCATAGGTTGTACCAATGGCTTTTCCAAACTCTCTCGCCCTTCCTATAACAGACTCGAAAAATTCAGGAGATGAAATATAGGTAGCCGGCCCGCCCGCCACCTCGGCATTGAAAAACTGGGTCTTAAAGGCCTGTATGGATTTAATTTTAGCTTCCATATATGGGGTGATATCGACAATGATATCTGGTTTAATATACCTGTCCTGAATATACTGAAAAACCAGTCTCGGTCTCCAGGCTTCCTGAACAATGCCATCTAAACTGGTCTCTACTTTGGGCAATCCGGAAAGGAAACAACTCGTTTCAGAAAGGTCTCCGGCCCGGCCATGATCGGGGTGGCGGTCATGCAGTGCATTGCTCAATATAATTTCTGGCTGGTACTTGCGAATCATTTTAACGACTTCGAGCTGATGGGCTTCGTCATTCTGAAAGAAACCGTCACGAAAACGGAGATTTTCCCTCGCATGCAGTCCTAATATTTTTGCTGAATCTGCAGCTTCCTGATCTCTTGTCTCTGCAGTTCCACGGGTACCCAGCTCACCTCGCGTGAAATCTACAATGCCAACTTTCTTTCCCTCGGCAATATGTCTCATTATCGTTCCTGAACAGCCTAATTCCGCATCATCGGGATGGACTGCCAAGACTAGTATATCTAATTTCATGTGTGTATATATTTATCTGGTTGATTTGGTATGAAGCAAATTCAGAGCAGACGTTGTATTTTTTTTCTGACTTTGGACGACATGGGTTTGGTAAAGGGGTAGAAATAATCTACAACCTCTCCGTCCTTGTTGACCAGATATTTATGAAAGTTCCAGCGGGGCGTGGATTTGATTTTGCCGTTAAGGTCTTTATCACTTAAAAATTTATAGAGGGGATGTGCATGTTCTCCACGGATCCGCATTTTATTAAAAACAGGAAATTTAACGCCGTAATTAACTTCACAGAATTCGTTTATAGCCTCCCCTTCCAATGGCTCCTGTCCGCCAAAATCGTTGGAAGGAAAACCCAATACCTCGAACTCCTCACCGTTTAGACTTTCTTTTAACTCCTGAAGTTCTTTAAGTTGTGGTGCAAACCCGCATCCGGAAGCGATATTTACAATCAATAAAACTTTACCCTGGTAGTCGGCCAGTTGTTGATCCTGTCCGTTAATTAATTTGGCGTTAAACTGATGTATACTCTGAAGATTATCTGTCATGCTTTACTGATACTGATGGTAGTAACCCGAAGAGTGAATGATGGATTCGATATCCCGTTCTTCTTCTGGATTATAAGTGCTTTTTAAATTATGTCCAACCACCCTTGCCACCGACTGGTATATAAAGGCTTTTACACCTCCCTGTGTTTCTTTTACGATCTCGAATGTTGTCCTGCCGACCTCACGGTCAATTAATTTGGTTAAAATCTGGCCCTGCGTAATAGTCAGTTCTTTAATTTCTGTTTTGAACATCTTTTTAATCTCCGCATCGCATTCTTTAACCAGTTTCTTCTGTTCTTTACGATCTGTAGTAACAGCCAGGTCTCTTTCGAGCTTTTCATATCTGCGTTTGGCAAAAAGTGCATAAGGCATTACCTTGAGTACATTGTACCGCAAGCGATTATAAGCTGCGCGGTCTTGTGGTGTCTTAAACACCCGTACTCCATAGATAACGATCTCATGTAATGGTATCCAAGGTATCATTTCACCCTGATCATTGGTGGAAGCTACTCTGATAGTATCATTTCTGCCCAATAAAGGGAACTTCGCAGGAGCGGAATTTTCCTGTGCCCTAGCGCCCTGAACGGCAATAATGACAAATAACAGAATAAAAGACCTGTAAAATTTCATAAATTTATACTCCCGCAAATCTAAAGCAAATTTAATACATTAGGTTTACCATTAAACCTAATATAGCCTTAAACGTCTAACAAGCTATAATTATTACGAAAATAATACAAATGAAGAACACCTTAGTAATTGATTTAGAAGCAGAAAAGCAAGAAATCCTGAAGCGATACCGTGCCCTCTTGCGTGCCTGTAAGCCAACCATGCAAAAAGGTGATAAGAAGGAGATCCGCAAAGCTTTCGACATGGCGCTTGAAAGCCATAAAGACATGCGCCGTAAATCTGGCGAACCTTATATCTATCATCCAATTGCAGTTGCACAAATCGCTGCTGAGGAAATCGGACTGGGTACTACATCTATCGTTTGTGCCCTGTTGCACGATGTTGTAGAGGATACTGATATTACACTAGAAGATATAGAAAGAGAGTTTGGTAAAAAAACGGCCAGGATTATTGACGGTTTAACCAAAATAGCGGGCGTTTTTGACTACAATAGTTCTCTTCAGGCTGAAAATTTCAGAAAAATGCTGCTCACGCTGGCAGATGACGTCCGCGTTATTCTGATTAAACTGGCAGACCGGCTGCATAATATGCGGACAATGGATTTCATGCCAAGGCATAAGCAGTTAAAAATCGCTTCCGAAACCATTTATCTGTACGCACCACTGGCTCACCGCCTGGGGCTGTATGCGATTAAATCGGAGCTTGAAGATTTGTCCATGAAGTACCTGGAACCGGATACTTATAAATTTATTGCCACAAAACTTAACGAGAAAAAAGCAGAACGCACACTTTTCGTAAAGAGGTTCGTTGAGCCAATCAATGAAATACTTGCGGAGCAGGGCCTGCTGGCTGATATCTATGGCAGGCCAAAGTCTATACATTCCATCTGGAATAAGATGAAAAAGAAAAATATACCTTTTGAAGAGGTTTATGATCTTTTTGCCGTCAGAATTATTCTGGACAGTTCACCTGAAAATGAAAAAGCAGACTGCTGGAAGGCATATTCTATTGTGACAGACCTTTACCGCCCCAATCCGGACCGCTTGAGAGACTGGGTTTCCTCTCCTAAGGGAAATGGGTACGAATCATTGCACACGACTGTTATGGGGCCTAAGGGGCAATGGGTAGAAGTCCAGATCCGTACACAGCGGATGAATGAGATTGCAGAGAAAGGATTCGCCGCACATTGGAAATATAAAGAGTCTACCAATGACAATGGTCTGGATCAGTGGATCATGAAAGTAAGGGAAATGCTGAGTAATCCAGAGGCCAATGCACTGGATTTTCTGGATGATTTTAAAATGAACCTGTTCTCTGATGAGATCTTCATCTTTACGCCTAAAGGTGCTTTAATTCAGCTTCCGCTCGGCGCAACCGCACTGGATTTTGCATTTGAAATTCACACAGATGTCGGCGCAAAATGTATAGGTGCTAAAGTAAACCACAAGCTGGTGCCGCTTTCTTATAAATTGCAGAACGGAGATCAGGTAGAGATTATCACTTCCGGCAAGCAAACTCCAAAGGAAGACTGGTTGAATATTGTGGTTACGGCGAAAGCCAAATCCAAGATCAAATCCTCGCTGAAAGAAGAAAAGAGAAAAATTGCAGAGGAAGGTAAAGAAACACTGGAACGCAAGCTTAAATCGCTGAAAATCACTTATAATACAGACAACCTGAACAAAATAAGTTATTTCTTTAAACTGGCTTCAACCCAGGAGCTGTTTATTGCGGTGGCGCAGGGTAAGATCGAACTGAAGGACCTGAAAGAATATGTAGCCAGCGAGAAAGAGATTGAAAACAGAGGTGCAGAAAGAACCGACGGGCAACAAATCGAAGCTTTACTAAACAAGGTTAAAGGGCCTGAATCGGACATTTTACTGATCGGCGAAGATCTGCAGAAAATTGATTACGCCCTTGCCGCCTGCTGTAACCCAATTCCGGGTGACGACGTATTTGGTTTTGTCACCGTAAGCGAAGGAATTAAGATTCACAGGACCAATTGCCCGAATGCTGCACAGCTGATGGCCAACTATGGATATAGGATTGTAAAAGCGAAATGGAACAAACAGCAGGAACTGACATTCCTGACCGGTCTGCATATTATTGGGATCGATGATGTCGGTCTTATAAATAATATTACAAAAGTTATATCGAATGATTTTAAAGTAAATATGCGTTCAATCACTGTGGACACCGATAATGGTATTTTTGACGGGTCGATCAAGATCTTTGTAAACGACAAAGAACACCTGGATAACCTGATAAAAAACCTGTTAGAAGTAAAAGGTGTGACTGGCGTGACCCGATTCGACGCTTAAAGTTTCGAATTTATCATTCGGTTATGTTTAAAAATTGATACCTTTGATTGGAGTTTAAAAACTATGTCTACAAACCATAACAGCGAGTTGGTCAGAAAAATATTTGAAGCCTATCTCGAAAATAAAAGTCTGAGGAAAACGCCTGAGCGTTTTGCTATTCTCGAAGAGATTTATTCCCGTGATGATCATTTTGACGTAGAAACCCTCTACATCCATATGAAAAATCAGAAGTACAGGGTTAGCCGTGCTACCGTGTACAATACCTTGGAATTACTGGTTTCCTGTGACCTGGTTACTAAACATCAGTTTGGTAAAAACATGGCTCAATTCGAGAAATCCTATGGTTATCATCAGCATGACCATGTGATTTGTATTGATTGCGGCAAGGTGGTTGAATTTTGCGACCCCCGCATTCATCAGATTCAATCTATGATTGGTGACCTGTTGAAATTTGACATCAAGCATCATTCCCTGAATATGTATGGAAGCTGTTTCGATTGTTCCGCTAAAGCGACAAAGAAACAACAGGAGGATAAGCAAACCCAACTAACGTAAAGAACAAACACAATTATAATCTTTTCTTAAATTAAAATAATGACGCAAGTAGACGTGCTTCTTGGCCTGCAATGGGGCGATGAAGGCAAAGGAAAAATTGTTGACGTATTAGGTCCGCAATATGATTTGATAGCTCGTTTCCAAGGCGGACCGAATGCCGGGCACACCTTAGAGTTTGATGGCAAAAAGTTTGTTTTAAATACCATTCCTTCTGGTATTTTCAACGAGAAAACCATGAATTTAATCGGTAATGGTGTTGTAATTGATCCGATCATTTTAAAAAGAGAATTAGATAACCTGAAAACTTCTGGTCATGATCCTGTGGCTAACGGCAGACTGGTTATTGCGCGTAAAGCACATTTGATTTTACCTACCCACCAGTTACTGGATGCTGCTAACGAGCAGAAAATGGGAAAGGATAAAATTGGTTCTACTTTAAAAGGTATTGGCCCTACTTATATGGACAAAACAGGTCGTAACGGCCTGCGTGTAGGCGATACTACACTTCCTGACTTTAAAGAACGTTATACTAAACTGGCGAATAAGCATAAAGAACTGCTTTCACATTATAACTTCGAATATGATCTGACGGAAAAAGAAGCAGCTTTCTTTGAAGCGATCGAATTCCTGAAAACTATTCCACATGTAGACAGCGAGCATTTCGTAAATGGCTATCTGAAAGAAGGTAAAAAAGTATTAGCTGAAGGTGCACAAGGTACGTTACTGGATATTGATTTCGGTTCTTATCCGTTTGTAACTTCTTCAAATACAACTACTGCAGGTGCCTGCACAGGTTTAGGTATTGCTCCTAACAAAATTGGCAGCGTTGTAGGGATCTTCAAAGCTTATTGTACTCGTGTCGGCAGCGGGCCATTCCCTACCGAACTGGATAATGAGACAGGTGAAACCCTGCGTCAGGTTGGCCATGAATTTGGCGCAACTACAGGACGTTCAAGACGTTGTGGGTGGATTGACCTTCCAGCTTTAAAATATGCAATCATGCTGAATGGTGTTACTGAAATGGTAATGACCAAAGCAGATGTAATGAATGAGTTTGACACAATTTATGTTTGTACACATTACGAGCACAATGGTGAGAAAATTGATTACATGCCATATGATATCATCTCTATTAAACCAACTCCTGTTCTGAAAGCAATTGAAGGCTGGAAAACTGATATCACAAAAATCACTGAGATTAGTGAGATTCCTGAAAAATTAATGGATTACATTACTTACCTGGAAAAAGAATTAGAAGTTCCGGTAAAATATCTGTCTGTTGGTCCTGACAGGGTTCAGACTATCATCTTACACTAGTATTCAATAAAAGCATAAAAGGCGGCCTGGTGCCGCCTTTTTTATTCCTGTATAATTCCGGATCATCTCCATGGAAATAACAAATCTGATAGACTTTAAAGCAAAAGCGTTGCAATGGGCAGCTGCGTTTGAAGTCTGTTGCTGTTTTGACTCTAATACCTATCCTGACCAGTATTCCCGCTATGACTTCCTGCTTGCGGCCGGCAAACGACGTGAACTGGCTATAAATGCCGGAACTGCATTCGACGCCCTGAAAAGTTTCCGCAAAGAAAGAAATAGCTGGCTGTTTGGATTGCTTGGTTATGACTTGAAAAATGAAACGGAACAACTTAATTCTGCCCACACTGACCATCTCGGGTTCCCCGATCTCTATTTTTTTGAACCTGAATACCTCATCGCCATCAAAAACGGACAGGTAGAGATCCTGGAAGGTCCCGAAAGCCTTGTTATGCTTATTGAGGCTACTCTTTTGCCAGTAACTCCCGCTCTCAGACCTGCTATGGAAATTAAAAGCAGAATGGACAGAAATACTTACCTCGGTAAAGTAGAAGAACTGCGTGACCATATTTTAAGGGGCGATATCTATGAAGTAAATTTCTGTCAGGAATTTTATGCGGAAGCGGCACTGCTGGATCCATTAGCTTTATATTACCGGCTCAACAGCTTGTCCCCTACTCCTTTTTCTGCTTATTTTAAAAGTGGAGCAAAATATATCTTATCGGCCAGCCCGGAACGATACCTCTGTAAACGGGGCTCAAAAGTATTCTCGCAACCAATTAAAGGGACAGCAAAAAGAAGCGGCGACCATAAAAGCGATGAGGCTTTAAAAACAGCACTGCGCAATGATCTGAAGGAACAGGCAGAAAATGTAATGATCGTTGATCTGGTTAGAAATGATCTGACACGTTGTGCTGTACCAGGCTCTGTGCAAGTGGAAGAATTATTTGGTATTTATTCTTTCCCGCAGGTTCACCAGATGATCTCTACGGTAAGCTGTCAGCTGGATCCGTCTGCTGACCCGGTTGACGCCATCCGTCATACTTTCCCTATGGGGTCAATGACAGGTGCTCCCAAGATCAGGGCAATGCAGTTGATTGAAGAAATTGAACTCAGTAAAAGGGGCGCATATTCCGGCGCTATCGGATACCTTGACCCTAATGATGATTTTGACTTTAATGTACTGATCAGGAGTATATTTTATGCTGCTGACGAGCAATATCTATCTTTCCAGGTGGGCGGCGCAATTACCTATGCATCTTCGGCAGCAGCTGAATATGAAGAATGTATTTTGAAAGCTTCAGCGATCGTAGATACCCTTCAGCCTGAGCAGTTGAAAGATTAATAAACAAAAAGAGCTGCCATGGGCAGCTCTTTTTGTTTTATTTTACGGGTTTTCCGGATGTGGACTTGAAATATTTCATTGCTTCCGGCAGATCTTTCTGAATCTGTGCGATCCTTGTTGCATCTGCAGGGTGAGTACTTAAGAATTCAGGTGGTTTCTGTGATCCGCTGCTGACAGCAGCCATCCTTTGCCAGAAACTTACCGCATTACTCGGATTATAACCTGCCATAGACATAAAGATTAAACCCAGATGATCTGCTTCCAGCTCTTGTGTCCTGGAGTTCGGTAACAGGTAGAATCCTTGTGCACCGATACCGTATACCTGGCTGATCACATTTTGTGTAATAGCAGATTTATTTCCTGTAGCAGCTCCTAATAAGCCACCAACACCTTCAGCTACTGCAGCTTTAGACGCTCTTTCTGAAGAGTGCTGTGCTATAGCATGTGCGATCTCATGTCCCATTACTGTTGCCAGTCCAGCATCATCTTTAGTTACTGGAAGAATTCCTGAATAGACGGCAACTTTTCCTCCCGGCATACACCAGGCATTCACTTCTTTACTGTCAATAAGATTAAATTCCCATTTGAAACCCTGAATCTGTGAAGCATAACCATTAGCATTCATATACTGCGTTACTGCAGTAGCAATCTTCTGCCCGATGATCTTGACACGCTGCGCATCTGCATTATTTAATATTTTGGTTTCAGGGCTTTTCAGCAGCGTACTGTAACTCTGTGCGGCAGCAGTCTGCATTTCGCTCTCGTTTACAAAGCTAATTCTGGATCTGCCCGAAAGCGGAACCGTGGAACAGGAAGAAGTTAGCATGAGAACGGCTGCTGCTCCTGTAAGTATGGTATGTTTCATTGGTTTATGATTAATTGGAGTCTGGTTTAAAGCAAGAACAATTTTACGTTGCGGATGTTTTCTTTTTGAAAAGATACACCTTTGATTCCTTGCCTTTCAAAAGGCGTTCCAAATTCTTCTGATGGGTAACCAGAACCAGAATACAAACGACCATACTGTAAAGCACCTCTGATTTTATGGTTGAATGTAAGACGAATATGATTCCGAGGGGAAATGTAAAGCCTGCACAAATAGAGCTCAGTGACACATATTTGGTAAGTAGTAAAGTGACTACAAAAACCAACACACACAGCATTGCTGCAGGAAAATTGACTGCCAGAATCATCCCCAATAGCGTCGCTACACCTTTACCTCCGCGAAAACCGGCAAAAACAGGAAATAGATGTCCCATAACCGCAGTAACCCCCAGTGCCAGTTCATAATTTACAAATTGTGAAGAGTTATGGGGCCCGGTAACAGACATTCCAATAAAGTAAGCCAGTTTGGTAGCTGTAAAGCCTTTAGCGATATCAATGATCATAACAGCCAGGCCTGCTTTTGTACCTAATACACGAAATGTATTGGTCGCACCCGCATTTCCACTGCCATATTCCCGCACGTCTATTCCATAAAAAGCCTGACCGAGCCATACCGCTGTAGGTATAGAGCCACACAAATAGGCAAGAATGACTGCTGATATTGAATAAATGGATATCATACCTTAAAAGGCTTTTAAACTCATGTCCAGACTTTTCACGGAATGGGTTAAAGCTCCCATAGAGATATAATCTACACCGCATGCCGCATAATCAGCTATGGTCTCCGGTGTAATTCCACCGGATGCCTCTGTAATATACCTGCCATTTATCGTGTTAACTGCCTGACGTAAATCTGCAAAGCTGAAGTTATCCAGCATAATCCTGTTAACCATTCCCTGGTCCAGAACCTGCTGTAATTCATCCAGATTTCTGACTTCTATTTCTATTTCCAGCTCTTTACCAGTCTGCGTCAGATAGTTATTAGCTGCCACAATTGCTTTCGATATTCCGCCTGCATAATCGACATGATTGTCTTTAATAAGTATCATATCATATAGACCGGTTCTGTGATTAACTCCTCCGCCAATACGGACAGCCCACTTTTCAAGATAGCGTAGCCCTGGTGTAGTTTTACGGGTATCAAGGAGCTGAGTAGAAGTTCCTTTCAGTAATTCAACTGTGTCTCTGGTCTTAGTGGCTATACCACTCATACGCTGCATACAGTTAAGTACAAGTCTTTCTGCAAGTAGTATGGAACGGCTGCTACCGGATACGGTAAATGCAATATCCCCGTATTTTACTTCATCACCATCTTTCATCAGGATTTCAACCTGAAGGTTTTTATCTACTTCGGCAAAAATCTCCAACGCAAGTGTAACTCCTGCAAGGACACCTGGTTCTTTAATCAATAGTTTAGCTTTTCCGGTTGCCCCTTCTGGAATAGTAGAGCGTGAAGTATGGTCGCCATCACCAAGGTCCTCAGCGATAGCATTTTTAATAAATTGGTGTATTAATTCCGTATCCAAATCAAGTATTTTAGATCAAAAATAGCATTTTTACGTAAATTAGTGACACTATTTATCGGGTTCGATTCTTAATTCAGTGATAAAAAAAGTGTTACCTGTCTTTTTGAGCGTCACTGCCACCCGGTACTTGCCCCCTCTGGTGGCCAGCGACAACACACCAAAACGGTAATTTGGGTTCGTATTAATCAAGTGTACAACAGTCGAGCTGACGGGCGGACTCTTGACAAAAAAATCACGGAGGATCTGCTCCGCCTGAGCTTTGGAATAAGAGTCTTCATTATCATTTACAGACAGTTCCACAGCAGGCGCGAAGTTTTTACTGATTTCTTTGGCATTTGCTGATTTGAAAAGCTGCGCAATATTATCGACAATATCCCCCTGAAATAACTCAGGATCGAAGAAATGTGTCAATAAAATCAATACCGGAAAAAAGGATCTAATCATAGATTAAAGATAACAATTTATCGGAACACAAATTATGCCATTTGCATCACATAAATAAGAAATAGATTATCGACCAAACCGCATTAAGGTTATATTTGTTAGGTTAACAATTCGCCGGAACTCAATTCTATATAAAATGAACAATAAAAAAGTAATGCTCCTGATCCTGGACGGCTGGGGTTATGGAAAACAAGATAATTCAGACGCAGCATACGCTGCAAACACCCCATTTTTCGATTCTTTGCTCAAACAATATCCGAACTCTAAACTGGAGGCTTCCGGTGAAGCTGTTGGCCTTCCGGCAGGACAAATGGGAAATTCAGAAGTCGGGCATATGAACCTCGGCGCCGGACGTGTAGTATATCAGGAACTCGGACGGATCAACAAAGCAATTAGCGATGGCTCAATTAAGACCAACCCAACGCTGACAGCAGCTTTCGCCTATGCTAAAAACAACAATAAACCAGTTCATTTTATCGGACTTTTGTCTGATGGTGGAGTGCATGCCCATATTAATCATCTTAAAGGCTTATGTGATGCTGCAGGTGAAGCTGGCTTAAGTAATGTATTTGTACATGCGTTTCTGGACGGCCGTGATACAGACCCTAATTCAGGTCTGGGTTTCGTCAAAGATCTTCAAAGTCATCTCGCCGGATCAACCGGTAAACTGGCAAGTTTAATTGGAAGATACTATGCAATGGACAGAGATTCACGCTGGGAAAGGGTAAGTCAGGCTTATAATCTGCTTACACATGCGACCGGCGAACAGACCAGCGACCCTATTGCTGCTATAGAAAAATCTTATGCTGACGGTATCACAGATGAATTTATTAATCCAATCGCTGTTACGGGTGCTGACAATAAACCGGTAGCTGTAATCCAGCCGGATGATGTGGTAATCTGTTTCAATTATAGAACTGACCGTGGCCGTGAAATTACCGCAGCTTTAACCCAGAATGATTATCCTGAGTTTAACATGCATAAACTTCCATTATACTATGTGACGATGACCACATATGATGAGAACTTTAAAGATGTTAAAGTAATTTTCACCAAAGATGATTTAACCAATACTCTCGGAGAGGTTCTTGAGCGTAATCATAAAAACCAGATCCGTATTGCGGAGACCGAAAAATATCCACATGTTACCTTCTTCTTTTCAGGTGGCAGAGAGCTGAAATTTGAGAATGAGAAAAGAATTATGATTCCTTCGCCAAAGGTAGCAACGTATGACCTTCAGCCCGAAATGAGTGCTGCAGGAATTACTGAGGCTATCGTAAAGGAAATGGAAAGTGGCTGGGCAGATTTTATATGTCTGAACTTTGCTAATCCGGACATGGTTGGTCATACGGGTGTTTTCGATGCGGTAGTCAAAGCGGTGGAAACTGCAGATCATTGTGCAGAGACCGTAGTTAAAAAAGGCCTGGAAAACGGATATGCTTTTATCATCCTGGCTGACCATGGTAATTCGGAGTTCATGGTTAACAAAGACGGTTCTGTCAACACTGCTCATACTACTAACCTTGTGCCTTGTATTCTTGTCGGAACGGAATACCAAACTATTGCCGATGGTAAACTCGGTGACATAGCCCCTACTATCCTCAAAATAATGGGTCTTGAAAAACCGGAAATAATGACTGGAAATTCACTGATTTAATGAAATTTATTTTAAAAATTCCGTTAGGCTTACTGATGATGGCTTCGGCCTGCAATAACCGGGAGCCCGGAAAAACTAATACAGATAAATCTTATTTTGATCTGAAAGGTTATTTTACTGCTGAAGCGTCAAAACTTCAGCAGCAAAATCCGCTGATCAGCAAAACCGTCGTACTGAATGGCAGTCAGGAAGAAAAAAAACTGCAGATTGCAGACTGGTCAAAAGAGCTGAGTATATTTATTGATGCAGATATTAACAAACCAGCCTGGAAGGGTGAATTTATACATACTGTGACCGACAGCCTGGAGTCATACACGACAAAAAGTGAAAAAATCCCTGTCAGAAAAGTAGATCTTCACAAATCGGGTAATACCATCGATGAAATCAATATTATTCTCCACACCAATAATTCTTTATATGACTCTGCCGACACTTTGGTCTACAAGCCAGGTGAGTTATACCAGATTAGTAAATCTCAGAAAATACGGCTTATGGATCAGAAGAACTACCTGATGCGCGGTCTTTTCCCGCAGAAATAAAAAATAATATGATGTTTGATAAACAAAAAAGAGCCATTTCCGATCGGAAATGGCTCTTTTTTGTTAGCTGTATTCGTTAAATAAGCTACGCTTATTTAAGGCTTGAAATCTGAGCTTTTACATAATCAATCAATGAGATAATGTCTTTACGTAAAGGCTGCACAGTTAATACTTTCTGAAAATCTGCAATAGAGTTGTTAAACAGGGCTACGCAAGCTTCCTTCTCTACTTTCTTTTTAATCTTATAAGATTTATAGATCGCATAATCTTTATAAGCTAAGCCTCTGTTCTGCAGCAACTGTGTATCTTCTTCGCCGTTAATCTCAATTGCTTTCGTGAAATCTTTAATTGCAGACTGATAGAAGTTCTCCCGCATCTGATTGAGCGATTCTTTCGGATCATTAGCTACATTTTGTCTGGCTTTACCACGATAGTAATAAGCAGAGTAATCTGCCGGCTTAATAGTAATTAGCCTGCTGTAAGTCTCTATTGAATTTTCAAAATCACCGCACTGAAAGTACGAATAGCCCAACATCTTTAACACGCTTGGACTACTTGGTGTTTTGGCATCAGCTTTTTCTAATTGTGCAACTGCTCCTTTGTAATCACCTTTCATCATAGCCTGCATACCTAATTTATCATATCCACCGCTCTGGGCGTATCCTGAATAGGCTGATAATACGAACAATATGACAAGTGCTTTTTTAATGTTATTCATCAATGGTTAATTATAAAAAAATAAAGATATAAAATCGTTGTAATTTGATACTAAAATCCGGGTGTTTTATTTACATCACTCTGTTTAACGTCAAAAACAAGATATTATGATAACCAAAGCAATTTAAATTAAACAAGCTGACTTTTTAACAGGCAATTGAATTAATTCAGGCTTTGGCACAACAGTTGAAATTATAAGCTATCATATAGAATTACAATTTTCATAAACGGCATACTGTCAGAATGTCGTTTTTTTACTTTAGAAAGGCCTATTAATGAGTATAAAAGATCAATTTGATTTTGGCAATGCACTACCTATCATAAATGAAGACACTGAATTTTTCCCGCTAATGTCCCAACAGGATGAAGATGAGATGAATAACGAAGATACGCCCGATATTTTAGCTATACTTCCACTGCGGAATACAGTTTTATTTCCAGGTGTTGTCATTCCAATCACCGTCGGAAGGGATAAGTCTATCAAGCTTATTAAAGAAGCTTATAAAGGGGATAAGATCATTGGTGTTGTCTCCCAGACAGATGTGTCTATTGAGGATCCTACATTTGATCAGTTAAATAAGGTTGGTACGGTTGCCCATATTATAAAAATGCTGCAGATGCCCGATGGTAACACAACTGTCATTATCCAGGGAAAACAGCGCTTCCGTCTGATTGAAGAAATTCAGTCTGACCCATATATTAAAGTAACCATCAGTAAATTTGATGAGGTTAAATTCAAGAAAGACAAAGAGTTTAAAGCTCTTGTTGCGTCTATCCGTGAAATGTCCTCGCAGATAATCCAGCTCTCGCCTAATATTCCTAGCGAAGCAGCAATGGCACTTAAAAACATCGAAAGCACTTCTTTTCTAATCAATTTCATCTCTTCTAATATGAATGCAGATGTTAAAGACAAACAGAAAATGCTCCAGATGGATAATCTGAGAGAGCGTGCGCTGATGGTCATGGAATTACTCACTCTGGAACTGCAGATGCTGGAACTAAAAAACCAGATTCAGCATAAGGTCCGGACAGATCTGGATAAACAACAACGTGATTATTTCTTAAATCAGCAACTAAAAACTATCCAGGAAGAACTGGGTGGAAATTCTTCTGACCTGGAATATGAAGCGCTGGAAACCAGAGCTAAAAAGAAAAAATGGTCGGTAGAGGTTAAGGGTCACTTCAACAAAGAGCTGGAGAAACTGGGCCGTATGAATCCTGCTGCACCGGATTATTCTATTCAGATGAATTACCTGGAATTACTGCTGGATCTGCCATGGGGTGATTTCACTAAAGATAATTTTGATCTTAAGCGTGCACAGCGTGTGCTGGATAAGGATCATTTCGGACTGGAGAAAGTTAAACAGCGTATTATTGAATACCTGGCTGTTCTTAAACTGAAAAAAGATATGAAAGCGCCTATACTTTGTCTGGTAGGCCCTCCGGGAGTTGGTAAAACATCTCTGGGTAAGTCTATTGCCAAAGCTTTGAACCGTAAATATGTTCGTATGGCGCTTGGCGGTATCAGGGATGAAGCCGAAATACGAGGACACCGGAAGACATATATTGGTGCAATGCCCGGCAGAATTATTCAGTCTATTAAAAAAGCTGGTGCTGCTAATCCGGTTTTTGTATTGGACGAGATTGATAAAGTTGGGTCTGATTTCAGGGGTGACCCTTCTTCTGCCCTGCTGGAAGTACTGGATCCGGAACAAAACAGCGCCTTCAACGACCATTATGTGGAAGCTGATTACGATCTGTCGAATGTTTTATTTATTGCAACAGCCAACTCACTAAGTACTATTCAGCCAGCTTTACTGGACAGGATGGAGATTATTGAAGTGAATGGTTATACGATAGAAGAAAAAATCGAAATCGCAAAAAAATACCTGCTCCCTAAACAAAAGGAACAGCACGGTATCAAAACGAAAGATATCACCTTACGTTCTGCACTGATTGAAAAGGTTATCGAGGATTATACACGTGAATCTGGTGTACGTGGCCTGGAGAAAAAAATAGGCTCACTGGTTCGTGGAATCGCGACCAAAATCGCTATGGAAGAACCTTACGAACCGGCATTAACAAACGCCGATGTGGAGCGTATTCTTGGTGCCCCGATCTACGATAAGGACCTTTACGAAGGAAATGAAGTTGCCGGTGTCGTAACAGGTTTAGCCTGGACACAGGTTGGTGGAGATATTCTTTTTATCGAAGCTAGTCTGAGCCCGGGAAAAGGAAAACTGACACTGACAGGTAATCTTGGTGATGTCATGAAAGAATCTGCAGTAATTGCCCTTGCCTATCTTCGTGCCCATGCGGATCAATTCGGAATTGCTTTCGAATTATTTGATAAGTGGGATGTCCATGTTCACGTTCCTGCCGGTGCTACACCGAAAGATGGTCCGTCTGCCGGGATTACGATGTTAACTGCACTAACGTCTGCATTTACACAACGTAAAGTTAAATCTAACCTGGCAATGACTGGTGAGATTACCCTTCGCGGGAAAGTATTGCCAGTTGGCGGTATCAAGGAAAAAATCCTTGCGGCGAAGCGTGCAAATATCAAAGAAATTATTCTTTGCAAATCGAATCGTAAGGATATTCTGGAAATTAAAGAAAGTTATATCAAAGACCTGAATTTCCACTACGTTACGGAAATGAGAGAAGTAGTTGAACTGGCTTTAATGAAAGATCAGGTTAAAAATCCTCAGAATCTGACAATAAATACTAAATCGGACACAATCTGATTTTAAAGATATAAATTAGAGCCCCGGTAAACCGGGGCTTTTTTTTTGAATTCACATGAAATATTACAGATACTTATCGTTCTTCTTTCTGATCCTTTTGGGCTGCTCTGCTCAAGCACAAAATTTTAAGAATGAACTGGGCTTTAACAGTGATAATGATTCTTACCTCGGACAGGGATCTGACCGTTATTATACGAATGGCCTTTTTCTGAATTTCAGACACGCTCCTGATCAGCAGCAGCTGAAAGAAGGTTTGGAGAAAAAGATTTATTCTTTCACACTCGGACAACAGATGTTTAACCCTTATTCGGGTTACGCCCCTGATCCGGCAAAGCAGGATCGTCCATTTGCAGGATATCTTTTTGCAGAAGCCGGTTTACAACTTTTATACAGCAATGAAAGTATACTGAAAACGAAAGTACAGGTAGGAACAACGGGAAAAAACTCTTTAGCAGAAGCTGGTCAGAAATTGCTCCATAAAACTTTTGGGTTCTATGAAACCGGTGGCTGGGACCAGCAAATCAGAAATGAACTGGCCATAAATTTATCTGCGCAATACACACGCCTCTTAACCAGGTTCGCGGAAGACGCAGTGGATTTGTCACTGGACAGCTACGCCAATCTGGGGACAACTTTCAGTGGTGCAGGAGCAGGACTTCTTATCCGGACAGGAAAAATTAACCAGCTTTTTAACGCTGCATACAGCAATGCAGTGATTGGTAACCAGCCTAAAACTAAGGCTTTGGTTAAACATGAAATCTTCTTCTATGCCAGGCCGCAACTTAATGTCGTAGCTTATGATGCCACCATACAGGGAAGTATGTTCAATAATAGCAGTCCGGTTACTTTTGGTGCAAAACCGATTGTATTCAGTCAATTATTGGGCATTAACTATAGCTCTCAGCGCTTTAGTGCAGATTACAGTATGACATTTAAAACTAAAGAGGTTAAAAGTAGTGCTGCTGCCCACCAGTTTGGCACAATCAGCCTTGCCTACAGGTTTAACTAATACTAATCATGCACCGGTGGCCTTTTACGGGTTTCTTTCCTGGCAGATAGATTTTTCTTATCACTCCGGCGCTTAAGTACTACACCACGCGGTATTTTTGTAGGCTTACGTATTTTACTGACATGTAAGCCAGAAATAATTAAGGAAATTAGCTTTTCTGCCGCCCGCTCTTTATTCTGCAGCTGACTGCGGTCTTCCTGACAGATAACATGTAACTGATCTTCCTGGTCTATTCTGAAAGCCAGTCTTTCACGCAGTAAGGATTTCTCTTCTGTGGTTAGGAAATCTGCACTTTCGAGATGGAGAATAAGCTCCACCTTACTAGACACCTTATTTACATGCTGCCCCCCTTTCCCACCGCTTCGGGAAGTTTTTACTTTAACCGCATTGAATATGCTTTCTTTATCAGGTATCATTTGTCAAAAATACTAACTTTGAACCATATGAGAAAAAATCTTGTGGTAGCCATAGATGGCTATTCTTCATGCGGCAAGAGCACTTTAGCAAAAGCACTCGCCAAAAAGCTTGGTTTTATATATATTGACAGCGGTGCTATGTATCGTGCTGTTACGCTCTATTTTATTAGAAACCAGATCAGTTGTTCGGATGAGCTTGCCGTCGCGGATGCACTGCAGCATATCGAACTGAATTTTCATGCGCGCGATTATGAATCTCATATCACACTGAACGGTGAAGAGGTATCGGAGGAAATCAGACAAATGCCTGTTTCGGAAAATGTCAGTGAAGTTTCTGCCCAAAAACTGGTTCGCCGGGAAATGGTCAGACAGCAGCAGCGTATGGGCAAGTCTAAAAACATTGTTATGGACGGAAGAGATATCGGTACCACCGTATTTCCTGACGCACAAATCAAGTTTTTCATGACCGCCGACCCAAAGGTACGTGCTGAACGCAGGTTTAGAGAATTACAATCTAAAGGAGATACAACGACTTCCCTGGAAAATGTATTTGAAAATATTGCGCACCGCGATTATGCTGACACCACAAGAACGGAAAGTCCCCTGGTACGCGCAGATGATGCTATTATACTCGACAACACAAAAATTACGCCGCAAGAGCAGCTCAACTTTGCACTCGATAAAGTAAAAGCGGCCATACCACCGGTAAATCCGGATAAGA
Organism: Pedobacter antarcticus; assembly: GCF_900103515.1. NCBI lineage: Bacteria > Pseudomonadati > Bacteroidota > Sphingobacteriia > Sphingobacteriales > Sphingobacteriaceae > Pedobacter > Pedobacter antarcticus. The sequence goes on along the minus strand of NZ_FNGZ01000006.1, from coordinate 27,757 downwards.
ATTAATGTTTAAAAGAAAAGGGCCAGTGAATTTGGCCCTTTTCTTTTAATATCTGCTATTTATGGGTTCCACCATACTTTGGCAGTAATAATATCGTCATTACCTTGTTTATCGGCCTGCGCTCCATTGGTTTGCCTTTCTGACTCCGGATACATCAGGCGTAATGGTCTTGCATCTGATGATGGTGCCTGAAGACTGTTCGGAATATCGGGAAATCCTGTCCTGCGGAAATCACTCCATGCCTCCATACTGCTAATACTATTCAAAGCCAGCCATTTTTGTTCGATAATCCGTTGGACCGGATTTGCTGCTGAGGTTAAAGTTACACTGGTTTGCTGCAGATAAGTGTTGATCTCGGGCTGCGTAACCGTCAGATACTTCATCGATTCCTGTATAGCAGCCTGGTAATAAGTCTGGCTGCTTCCCCCGATCCAACCGCGCTGTGCAGCTTCTGCCTGAAGGAAAAGACTTTCAAAAGAGCTGAGCAACACCGAGGGCTGATCGAAGCTTTTAAATAATCCTGCCGGCTTATTATCATTTTCTACCGGGCCACGAAATGCAGAGGTATTTGACGCATTATATTGATCTTCTACTTGCGGATTTCCAAATAAAACACCTTTGTAAGCGCCTTTCACAGGCACATAAATTTTATCCAGTCTCGGATCATTTAACGATTCATATTTATTAATCACATAAACTGTAGGACGGATACTTAAATGGTTAGTGGTCTGCCCGCCTGCATTCCGATAATTACTTTCCCAGAATGGATTCATCTTTCCATTGGTATTCAGATAACCAGGTCTGGCCAGTGCGCTCTCTCCTGCATTTAGAAATCCACTTCCTTCTTGCACGATTCGCTCAATCTCAGTTTTAATGTAAGCTTCGTTTTTGGCTTCTGACTGACGCAATAATCCTCTTAATTTAATGGTATTGGCAAATTTTGTCCAAAGTGTTTTGTTACCGGCAAATATAACATCTGCCTGTGCCGGAGTACCAGCTGGTGAAGCAGCTTTGATATCTTGAATACCATCGGTAATTAACTGTATAGATTTCTCATAAACTGATTTACCGGACTCGTAAGTTGGTGTGATAAACTGCGTGCCTTGTAATGCTTCCTCAAAAGGTACATTATTATAAAGGTCTACCAAGCGCATAAAATGCCAGCCCTGCATGATTTTAGCTATACCGCTATAATAAAGTGCATTTTCCTGAATAGCTTGTTTTTTAATGAGTTCGTAATATAATAAGGTATTATAACTGCCTTCCCAAATCTGAATGCCGTCACGTGTTCCGCGAATAGCAACTCCATTATAGGTTTTCTCCTTAAAAAACAGATTGGTTCCTTCACTTGTAGTACCCCAATAACCGCCCCAAAGAGCAGTAAGCTGGTTTATTTGTCCTGTTTCCTGATTAACGGTGCTGATTAATGCCGCCGGCAATTTAGCACTCAGTGTTAAATTTTCAGAAACGGGTGAATTAGGGTTATCATTAACATCCAGAAATTTCTTGCAGGAACCCAGACTGAGCAGTCCTGCGGTTAGTATAGTATATTGTAAGATCTTCATATTTTTATAGTGTTACGTTCAACTGGAATCCAAATGTGCGTACTGGCGGTATCTGACGGAAACTCAGGTAACCGTCTGTCTGGTTGTAAAGAGATTCCGGATCTCCGAACTTATTATCTTTATGTCTGATAATAAACAGGTTTGTACCCACAACACCTATGCTTGCCTGCTTAATTACCTTCTGTCCTTTCAACAGACTTGCCGGTAAAGTGTAATTGATATTTAATTCACGTAATTTCAGGAAGTCAGATTTAGCAGCTGTATTCCGCTGAACTTTCCCCTGTGCATCCCAGAAAGCTTTGTCACCCTTGGAATACACGGATGTATTTTCCACATAAATGGGATCTTTTGCCGTCCCGGTATTAATTACCGAATTCGGAAAAATAAATGGCTGTCTGTCATAAGCGATCGTCGCTGGATGTGTTCCTGCTGTATACATACGGGGTACAACCTCAGAATATAACCAGCCGCCTAAACGGGAGTCAAATTGAGCAGAAACGCTAAATCCTTTATAATCAAGTCTTGTACTCAAGCCCATCTGATAAGGTGGAACCATAGTGCCAAGATCTGTATTGTCGGCTACTGTAGTTGTATTTCCATCTTTATTGACGATCACTTGACCGTCGTATTTAGCATAATCACTTACTCTCAGCAATGGGTAAGATTGCCCGATAACAGCATAGGATTGCCTAAACATTCTAAACTCATCTAATCCAGCAAAAAGAGTTTTGACTTTATTATTGATATAAGTAAAGTTAAAGCCCATATTCCATCTGAAATCTTTATTACGAACAATGTCACCATTCAGACTTAATTCAATAATAGAGTTGGTTAATCTGCCTGAATTGACGATAGTATTATTATATCCGGTCGCACTCGATGTTAACGCTTCGAATATCTGTCCATCAGAATCTGAATAGACATATGCCGCCTCTACGTTTAAGCGATTATCAAAGAATCCTAACTGAAGGCCGGCTTCAAATGATTTAACAAATTCGGGTTTGATATTCGGATTTGGGTTAATCAAGCCCGGGGTATAACCGACCAGCGACCCGAAAGGGAAACCGTTAGTCTGGCTATAGGCATTGTTTAAGGTATAAGGATCCAATGTTACGTTTCCAGTCTTGTTAAAGGATGCGAACACCTTACCAAAAGAAAGGAATGACTTACCTTTTAACGCTGGAATTGCATCTGTGAAAACGAAGGAAGAGCTTACTCCTGGATAAAAATAGGATTGATTTTCTTTACTCAGCACAGAAACCATATCATTTCTACCGGTTACCGTCAGGAAAAGATAGTTGTTATAACCTGCTGTGAATTCTCCATAGCTCCCCAAGGAACGGTATTTCACTATTCTTGCTAATCCGCCCAACTCACCGGTACGGCTCCCGGGATTAAACAGATCGGGCAACAATAAGTTAGTACTACCAATTTCTGTGACTTTGGTATTATCCATTCTTACATTCTGTCCGAGCAACAGGCGTGTACTGAATTTACCGAACTGTTTTTTAAAGTTTAGCATGAGGTCGTTATTGAATCTGCGGAAGTTATTGCTCCCATCATATACAGACCCGTTTACATTTCTGTTCCCGGATGAAGATGCTAGTTTATTCGTGGTCGTTCTGGTTTCATCTGCAGTACTGTAAAGGCCGGCTCTATATACGGCGCTAAACCAAGGAGTGAATTCATAGTCCAGCTCGATCTTTCCATTGATGGTTTGCAGGTCGGACATATTCCGGTTATTATCCATTAGAAAGAAAGGGTTCTTTGCCCCTGTTGCATCGGTATAATAATTTAAAGGGTGCGCTGCGCTGTTCTCGTCTTTCCAGTTTCTCAAACCAGCAACGTCCAGATTGGCAGGTTGTATATATAGGTTATACCATGGTCCATCGGGTGTTGTATTTCTTTTACTGAAAATATAATTAAAATTATATGAGGTATTCAGTTTCCCAAATTTTCGGGTTCCATTAAATCTTGCGCCTGTTCTTGAGCTCTTATCTCCTGGAATAACTCCGTTGATATCTACCCGCTGCATAGATAAGAAATAGGTAGACTTATCGTCTCCTCCTGAAAATGATAAATCATTCTGAATAGTGCTTCCTGTATTAAACATATCCATCCGGTTATCTTTTGAGGGAGCCCCATAAAATGCCTGCGGCTGACTTCCGTCTGGTAAAGGCAAGCCCAAATCTTTCATAGTTCCGTCAAATGCCGGGCCCCATGATTCATATTGAGTCGGGGAATATACTCCATTCTGGCCCTGGCCGAATTTATTCTGGGCAGGCGGAAGCAGAAAGGCCTTGGAAAATAGCGTACTGTTTGAAAAGTTTATTGATCCCGGGCCGGCTGCGCCTTTCTTTGTCGTAATCATCAGTGCACCATTGACACCTTCTGATCCGTATAAAGCAGCTGCATTAGCCCCTTTTAACACGGTAATGCTTTCAATATCATTTGGATTTAATCTGCCTATGTCTGGTACAGGAACTCCATCTACTACATAAATTGGATTGTTTTTAGCGTCATTAAATGATCTTGACCCGCGTAAACGTATTTGAATAAGGGGTTCTGTTTTACCACTCGTAGCATCATTCATGTTAATTCTCAAGCCGGCAACTTTACTGGCAAGCCCGGCAAGCGGGTTTACTGTCTTACCTTGATTCAGTTCGGAGGAACTCACCAATTGGGCCGAGCTTCCCATTTCCCGCGCTTGTCTCTTAATCCCCAATGCGGAAGTAATTACTACTTCCGAAAGTTCACTTACATCTGAGTCGAGATTAATGTGCAGGTCCTGCTGGTTTGCCGAAAGTGTAATAATAGCAGTCCGGTAACCGGTATAACTGATCTGCAGTTTATCTCCACTGTTAGCACTAAGCGTATAACCGCCTGTCGAACTGGCTATCCCTGTTTCTTTAGTGCTTAAATTAAGTATAGTAGCACCGGGAAGCGGCATGCCATCACTTCTGTCTTTAATTGTTCCCGTAAGTTTTCTTTGCTGTGCGAGCGTCTGAAAACCTAGGCAAATACAAATAATAAATAGTGTAAAAGTTTTATTCATAAGGTATTTATTTGGAAATAGTCTTAATAGTTATAAATTCGCTGCAAATATATCAGTAGCCAATGACGGAAGAAGGAGAACAACTGACGGTAAAAGGAGAATTTGAGTACGCAGTTTATGAACTTGACAGTATGCCGGTTACCCTGGACGCGGGCCTTAAAATGCTGTTTGTAACACAGGGCTGCCTTTGCTTAGAACCTGTACTGGGATTTGATCTTCAGGTAAGTCTAAAATCCAGACAGCACAATCTTTTCCATCTCAACTCGGATTATATCCTTTCTAATCCTAACCCGGAAGAGACCGCAATGCTTATCTGCATTAGCCTGAATATGGATTTTATTACCAGGTACCTGCCGGAAGACCTGGATGCTTTTCAACAGTTTTTCATAAAGTCGGGATTTCCAAGACGTTTTTCAGCAATCAATCTCCACCTCAACCCGGAAATAAATGCGGTACTGCACGCAATTGAAAATTCTGATCATAAGGGTTTTGGAGGAGATCTGTATATAGAATCAAAAGTGGTCGAATTGCTGGCTTTACAATGGTCCCTGGCCGATAGTTACCTGAAAAAAGGGATCAATGCAGTGCTGCATTCTGCCGAAAGGGCCAAAATGGAGAACGCAAGGGAGATTTTACTCAGCCAAGGGGAAAGTCAGTATTCTCTGCGCACACTCGCACATATGGTCGGCACGAATGAATATAATCTCAAAAAGAACTTCAAACTGGTATTCGGAACCACAGTATATGGCTACCTGAACCAGCACAAAATGGAAGAGGCCAGATCTATCTTACTAAAAGGTGGTACAAACGTGGCTGAAGTTGCCCAGAAAATGGGCTATAAACATGCTACACATTTCAGCAGTGCATTTAAGAAGTACTTTGGTTATTTACCAGCCAGACTTAAATTCCTCTGGATATTTTTTGATCCCGAATTTCTGCTAATTCTTTTATAAGCTGAACAATACGGTCCTGAATACTCACAAAATGTTCTAAATCAACAACATTTATTAAATTATTCTTTTATTAAAAATATTAATTTCTATCTTTGCTGTCCCTAATAGGGAAAAGGAGATTAAATGATTAATGGCAAAAAAACAAGTAGCAGAAAAAGAATTATTGGCTAAAAAAGCCGAATTACAAGGTGCAGACGCTCGTCTGACTGAAAGAGAAACTGTAGAATCTGAAGCAGATTCTATGTCGATCGAAGAGATCAAATCATCACTGGCAACTCCAGATCAAGACTTTGACTGGGATGCTGACGACAAAGCTTTCGGAAATTACTCTGACGAAGACCGTAAAAAGTTTGAAGAGATGTATACCGATACTTTCAATCAAATCAACCAAGGTGAAATCATTAGCGGTATTGTTGTTTCAATCAACAATAAAGACGTAGTATTAAACGTAGGATTTAAATCTGACGGTTTAGTATCTACTTCTGAGTTCCGTGATACTCCTGATTTGAAAATCGGCGACACAGTTGATGTATTTGTTGAAGCTCCGGAAGACGCAAATGGTCAATTGATTTTATCTCGTAAAAGAGCTAAAACTCAGAGATCTTGGGAATCTATCAACGAAGCCCTTGACAATGACAGAATCATCAACGGATTTGTTAAAAGCCGTACTAAAGGTGGTCTTATCGTTGACATCATGGGTGTTGAAGCTTTCTTACCTGGTTCTCAGATCGACATCAAGCCGATCCGCGATTACGATGTTTACGTAGGTAAAACTATGGAATTCAAAGTTGTTAAAATTAACCATGAATTCAAAAACGTTGTAGTATCACACAAAATCTTAATTGAAGACGATTTAGAAAGTCAAAAAGTTGAGATCGTATCTAAACTTGAAAAAGGACAGGTACTTGAAGGAACTGTTAAAAACATTACAGACTTCGGTGTATTCATCGATTTAGGTGGCGTTGACGGTTTACTACACATCACTGATATTTCTTGGGGCCGCATAGAGCATCCAAAAGAAGTATTAAGCTTAGACGAAAAAATCAATGTAGTTGTTCTTGACTTTGATGACGAGAAAAAACGTATTGCTTTAGGCTTGAAACAATTGACTCCACATCCTTGGGAAAGTTTAGATACTAACCTTGTTGTTGGATCTAAAGTTAAAGGTAAAATCGTTACTGTAGCTGATTATGGTGCATTCCTTGAAATCATTCCTGGCGTTGAAGGTTTAATTCACGTTTCAGAAATGTCTTGGTCTCAAAACTTACGCAGTCCACAAGAATTCCTTAAAGTTAGCGATGAAATCGAAGCTGAAGTATTAACTTTAGACCGCGATGAACGCAAAATGAGCTTAGGTATTAAGCAATTAACTCAGGATCCTTGGCAAAATGTTGCTGAAAGATATCCTATCGGAAGCAAACATACTGCTGTAGTTAAAAACATGACTAACTTCGGTGTATTCGTGGAAATTGAAGAAGGTATTGATGGTTTAATCCATATCTCTGATCTTTCATGGTCTAAAAAAGTTAACCACCCTAACGAATTCACTAAAGTTGGTGATACATTAGACGTAGTTGTTCTTGAATTAGATGTTGATAGCCGCAAACTGAGCTTAGGACACAAACAATTAGAAGAAAACCCTTGGGATACTTTTGAAACTATCTTCACGTTAGATTCAATCCACCAGGGAACTGTTGTTAAAGTAACTGATAAAGGTGCTGTTATTGCTTTACCTTATGGTGTTGAAGGTTTCGTACCAACAAAACATATGGCCAAAGAAGATGGTACTACTATCAAAGCTGAAGAAACTAATGATTTCAAAATCATCGAGTTTAACAAAGATGCTAAACGTATCGTTGTTTCTCATGCCCGTATCTGGGAAGAGGCTAAAGCTGAAGTTGCCGCTGAAGAAAGAGCATCTAAGAAAAAAGAAGCTAAAGCATCCAGCAATGCAGTTAAAAAAGTTAAAGATTCAGTTGAGAAATCAACCCTTGGTGATCTTGGCGTATTAGCTCAATTAAAAGAGCAAATGGAAGGCGAAGAAAGCAAAAACAAAGGAAAATAATCTTTTAAAAGCTTTATATATAAAAAGCATCCCGCAGGGGATGCTTTTTTTTTGCTTCTGATTTTATATCGAATTATGCCGGATGTCTTGAATATCGCTTGGAGAAGAACGACCCCTTTATAGAAACTTCGCTTTCAACTCTGGCGAAGGTACCATGCAGCTCTCCTCCCTACCCCAAATGCGGTAACGGTTCGCTGCAATCTTCTCATAAACGAAATCCCGGATGAATATTGGTACGAGCTTTAATATTTTAAGTGTCGCCCATCCTCCACCCAAACCGGCTGCAATTTCTAATGCCGCAGCCGACTTCTGATAAACTTTTCCTTCTTTCAGCAATAATATAGTACCCGAATTTTCTGGATTAATATTAAAGTCTTTCAATGTCTTTTTTGCTACCTCACTCTGAAGTGCAGCAAACCGGAACTTGTCCTGCTTGTCTCTATTGATAATAAACTTCACCGTACCAGTACACAGATTACATACGCCATCGAAAAAAACGATCTGAGCTTCCATGCTCAAATCTAAGCATTTAGCTTTTAATTGCATTTGAAGTTGGAGAGCTCCCCGAAATTAATTAACATTGCGGCCACAGAATTCAATCTGATTATTTATATTTGCTTAATCAATTTGTCAATGCAAAAGAGAACCCTGCTAGACGGTAAAAAATTCCAAATCACAATTAAGAGACTTTGTCATCAATTAATTGAGAATCACAACGATTTTTCAAATACTGTTCTTATTGGAATTCAGCCACGTGGCAGTTATTTCGCCGACAGGGTTAAACAAGAGCTTTCTGCAATCCTTCCTGATAAAAACATTAGAAAGGGTAATCTGGACATCACATTCTTCCGCGATGACTTCAGAAGAAAGGATGGCATAGTCTCCGCCAGCAGCAATACCATAGATTTCTTAATTGAAGGTTGCAACGTAATCCTGCTGGACGACGTACTCTGGACAGGACGCACCATCAGATCTGCGCTGGATGCTCTGCTTGCTTACGGCAGACCGGCGAAAGTAGAGCTCCTTGTTTTAATTGACAGAAGATTTTCAAGACAAATTCCCGTTGAACCGGATTATATAGGCCTGCAAGTTGACAGCATAGATTCTCAGTTAGTGAGAGTGAGCTGGAAAGAAACGGAAGGCGAAGACAAAGTAATTTTATTATCAGAACGAAATCAATAAGCAATGGCAGCAGATAAACTATCAACCAGACATCTTTTAGGTATTAAGGACATTAACCTGAATGATATTGAATTGATTTTCGAAACTGCAGATAATTTCAAGGACGTGATTAACCGTCCGATCAAAAGGGTTCCTTCCCTGCGTGATATTACTATTGCAAATATTTTCTTCGAAAATTCTACGCGTACAAAACTTTCATTTGAACTTGCCGAAAAAAGGCTGTCTGCTGATGTAATCAATTTCGCAGCTTCGTCTTCTTCTGTCAGCAAAGGCGAGACTCTGATTGACACTGTCAATAATATCCTTTCCATGAAGGTGGATATGGTTGTAATGAGACATCCTTATGCAGGTGCAGGGGTATTCCTAAGCAAACATATCAACGCACAGATTGTAAATGCCGGCGATGGCGCACATGAACACCCAACTCAGGCATTGCTTGATGCGTATTCGATTCGCCAGAAGTTAGGCGAAGTACGGTGCAAAAAGGTAGTGATTGTAGGAGATATCCTGCACTCCCGTGTGGCTATCTCTAATATTCTGTGTCTGCAGAAACTGGGAGCAGAAGTAATGGTCTGCGGTCCTGCAACCCTGATACCCAAACATATTGCCAGCCTTGGTGTGAAAGTTGAACATGACCTGATTACTGCATTAAACTGGTGTGACGTGGCTAATATGCTGCGCATTCAGCTGGAACGTCAGGATATCAAATATTTCCCCTCCCTAAGGGAATATGCTATGATGTACGGTCTGAACAAGAAAATTCTTGACAACTTGAATAAAGAAATCATTGTCATGCACCCGGGCCCGATAAACCGGGGTGTGGAGATTACAAGTGATGTCGCCGACAGCAAACAGTCCATCATCCTGGAACAGGTCGAAAACGGAGTTGCAATACGAATGGCGGTATTATATCTGCTCGCTTCTCAAAGGGATTAAGTACAAGTTCTTTATCGGTATACCATTTTTTTCATCTTTACGTTAAACAGTGTTATTAACACTTGTTAACTTCTTATGTTAACAAGCTGCATTACAATATTTATATTAGCACCAAACGTATTAGATCCAGATTAAAACGAGGTACTGTCAGACATGAACGGATTCGTCCGGCACGAACTGATAAGGAGACAGAAATTTAAATTAAATACAGGCTTTAATTCAATTTATAAACGAGAATACACAAATAGCTAATGAAGAATGGACACTCATCATAGCTTCATAACCTATAAGAAACTATATCCAATGAAAAAAAAATACCTTTATATTCCTCTCGTACTAGCAGGGAACCTTAGCGTAGGCTATGCACAGGTAAACTCGCTGGTTAATCTGAACAAGAACTACCAAACTGGCCTCGAACTGCTGGATAATGAAAAATATGTTGCTGCCGCCCAACAATTCAGGTTGGTAGAACAAGTGAGAATTAAGCCGGGAACACAACAGGAAAGCAACGCTGAACTTTCCATGCTTAAGGAAAACGCCAAGTTCTACGCGGCTGTATGTGCTCTTGAGCTCGGTAATGGAGATGCAGAGGGACTTTTTCAGAAATTTATAAGGGAATATCCATTAAATCCAAATACCAAACTGGCTTATTTCCATGTAGGTAAAGCATATTTTGCTCAAAAAAATTACGCAAAAGCTCTGGAATGGTTCGAAAAAACAGATCCTTCAACACTTTCTCAAAAGCAAAGAACTGAATATCAGTTTAAACAAGGGTATGCTTATTTTGAAGAAAAGAACATGGAGAAAGCTGAACCATTGTTCGAGGAGGTTAAAAAGGTCGACGGTCCTTTTCAAGAAAGCGCAACTTATTATTTTGCCTATATCAATTACCTGAATAAGGAATATAAAACGGCACTTACAAACTTTGAAAAGTTAAAGGGTTCCACCACTTATGAAGCAAGCTACCCATACTATATTACTTCAATGTATTACCTGGACGAGCGTTATGATGATGTAATCAGCTACGCAGTCCCAATTTTAAGTAGCTCAAAGCAACAGTTCGAAGCAGAAATGCTGAGCTTAATTGCAGCGTCTTATTTCGCAAAATCTGACTTTAAGAAATCGGAACAGTATTTCCGTGAATTCTACGCTAAAAGTACGAGCACTACGAAAAATAATCTTTTCATCTATCAATACGGTTACTCACTTTTCCAACTTGGTCAATACAAGGAGTCTGTCCCTGTACTCGAACAGCTGAACACCGATGATGTTTACCTGCAGAGTGGTATGCACACACTGGGTCGTTCATTTTTAAAGTTGAATAACAAGGAGAAAGCGAGAAGTGCTTTCTTCAGGGCTTCAAGATTGGAATTTGACCGGGTTACTCAGGAAGATGCCTGGATTAACTATGCCCGGTTGAGTTATGAACTTGATTTCAACCAGCAGGCCCTGGAATCTACCCAAAGTTTCCTGAAACAGTTTCCTACGTCAAGAAAACTGAACGATGCTAAAACTTTATTGGGCGAGATTCTTTTAACCAGCAAAAATTATCAGGCTGCAATTGATATCCTGGAACCAATAACCAATAAGTCTCCAGAGGCCGAAGAAGCTTATCAGAAAGTTACTTACTTCAGAGGGCTGGAATTTTATAATGAACGGGCATTCCCGAACGCGCTTTCGATGTTCCTGCGTTCCAATAAATTCCCGAACGATCAGGAAATCCATGCACTGAGCACCTATTGGATGGCTGAATCAATGTATGAATTGCGCAAATTCGGTGAATCGGTAAAAACGTTCGAAAAGTTTCTGACTATGCCGGGTGCGAGCAAAACCAAAGTATACAACTTCGCAAATTACGCCTTGGCATATGCTGCTTTCGAAGATGAAAAATATTCAAAAGCTGCTAATTATTTCGAACGCTTCCTTAGTGGTAACGATAAAGATAAAAATACAGTGGTTGATGCAACTGTCCGTTTAGCAGATGCGTATTTCGTCAATAAAAGCTACGGTAATGCTTTAAGTTATTATGATCGTATCATCAGCGACCGCTCGACCGGTGAGGATTACGCGCTATTCCAACGTGGAATGATTCAGGGTCTTCAGGGACAGGATGATGCAAAGATAGCCACAATGCAAAATTTACTGGCCCAGTTCCCATCTTCTAATTATGCAGATGACGCCGGCTTTGAAACTGCTTATACTTATTTTAATAAGGGTGATCTGGACAAATCAAAAAATGACCTGACGTCTTTACTCAGCAAATATCCTAACAGTAGTTACGTGCCACGTGCACTGGTAACTATCGGACTTGTACAGTATAATCAAGATCAGGATGATGCTGCATTAGGAACTTTCAAAAAGGTTATAACTGACTATCCAAGTTCTGCTGAAGCGAAACAGGCTCTGGAGTCCATTAAAAATATCTATGTTGACCGTAGTGACGCAAATGGGTTTATCGATTATGCGAATACTACGCCGATTGGTAACTATACTGTCGCGGAGCAAGATAATATCGTCTTCCAGGCAGCTAATAATCACTACCTGAAAGGTGATGCACAGTCTACGGTAGAAAGTGTGAATGCTTACTTCGATAAATTCCCGAAATCTATTCATGCGAAGGAAGCGAGATTTATACGTGCTGAGTCGCTAGTAAAATTAGGTAAACCTGATCTGGCAGTTCCGGATTATGAATTTATCCTGAATGACTGGACAAGCGAATATACAGAGCGCTCACTGATCAGTATTTCAAAACTATATCTGGCCCAGAATAAATATAATGAGGCTATTGTCTATCTGAAAAGACTGGAAACTACGGCTGATTTTAAGGTTCATTACGCCTTTGCAATTAACAACCTGCTGAAGTCTTACAGTGCCTTGAATATGCCTGATGACGTTTTAAAATATGTTCAGCTGACTAAAGAATCAGATAAGGCTTCTGAAGAGGATATTAACAGTGTTGATCTCTATGCAGGAAAAGCTTACCTGTTAAAGGCAGATACAGCTGCTGCACAGAAGGCATTTACAAATGTTGTTAGCAAGACGAAGACGTTAGCTGCTGCTGAGGCGAAGTATAATGTTGCCGCGATCCAATATGCTAAACATGATTATAAAGGCTCGCAGAAAACTTGTTTTGATTTGATTAACAATATGGCCTCGTATGAGTACTGGGTAGGAAAATCTTTCATCTTGCTCGCTGACAATTACCTGGCGCTGAAAGATAAATTACAAGCTAAAAGCACTTTGCTAAGTATCATTGATAATTATGAGGGTAAAGATGAAATTGTGGCTACTGCCAAAGAAAAATTAGAGAAAATTAAATAAGAACGAGCATCATGAGATTGAGCACACTCCTATATACAACTATTTTCTGCTTCACGGCAGGTACCTTGTCCTTAAAAGCACAGGACAAAAAAACTACTGAAAAAACTACTGAAAAGAAAACGGACGATAAGGCTGTAACTGAAGAAATTGAAGTGGTAAGACCTTACAAACCGATTCTTGCCGAAGCTGTAAAGCTGAGAAGAAGTCCGGATCTGAATGATGTAAAAACTTATAAAGCAAGGTTTAACTATAGCCTGACCGACCGTAAGCTGGAACTGAATTCTGATATCGATAAATTATATGCACAGGAAGTTGCTGCCGAAAAGGAGTACGACCTCATCAATAACTATGTTAAGCTTGGCGGTGGTTCTGCAGGTACAATTCTTGGAGAGGCGTATATAAACAATGGCCGCGATGAAGCTTTACAGGTTGGTGGTTTTTTTAGACACTTTAGCCAGGAAGGCAAATTGAAAAATCAAAAATTCAACCAACAGCAGCTAAGTATATTTGGCCGTAACATTCAGGATAATTTCGTTCTGAGCGGACGCCTGAATTATGAAAGAAAAGGTCTCTATTTCTATGGTTTTGATGAGACAAACCCTGAGCGTAATTTAAATCCTGGTAAACAAGCTTTTAATTTCATCGAAGCGGAAGGTGAAATTGTAAATAAATACACGGAAGATGAAGATGCTTTCAGTTATGCTGCGAAAGTAAACGGGTATATATGGTCTGACCAATATGCTGCGAAAGAAAATTCAATCGTGATCAACGGTTATCTGAATAAGCGTATCAGTAGCTTTAATCTTGGCTTAGCTGCTTCAGCTGACTTCGGTAAAACCAAAGATATCAACACAAGTTTTTCGAATAACCTATTACGTTTAAATCCTTATATCAGGTTAGAGACGAACGGTGTGAAAATTAATGCGGGTATTAATTTTGTCCAGGAATTCGGAATGAAATCCGAAAGCAGGATCTTCCCTGCTGTAACGGCTGATTTCACGCTTATCCCAGAATACCTGCAAATCTTTGCTGAGGTAAAAGGCGATGTCAATAAAACGACCATGAAGGAATTAACGGATGAAAATCCATTCCTGAACAGCAACATCAACATTCAGAACTCAGTTGAAAAATTGAGTTTCAGCGCCGGTATTAAAGGTACAGGTGGTCCTGGATTTGGCTACAAAGCAAAAGTATACCGCAAGGAAATTACTGATATGCCCCTATTCGTAAACAACTTTAATGACTTCAACAAGTTTGATGTTATTTATGATTTTGGTAACATGAAATTATTAGGTCTGGAAGGTGAAATCTCCGTGCAAATCAGCGATCAGTTAAAATGGACGGGAAAACTGAACCTGGAGGACTACAAACCCGCTTCCGAATCTTACAGCTGGTTTAAACCGCAGTTAAGGATCAGCTCCAACCTGATGTATAAAATTACCAACAAGATTGATTTTAATGCATCTGTTGCAATTCAGGATGCAAGTGACGCAAAGATCTATACTTCTCAGCCTGCAAGCCCTTATATTATCCCTGACAAAAATATTGAGATGTTAGGCAATGTTAAAGGTTTCGTTGATCTTGGAATTGGTGCTGGTTACAAAATCAATAATCAATTCTCGGTTTTTGCAAAAGCAAACAATATTTTGAATAACAAATACAGTAAATATCTATACTACCAAGCAATTGGTGTAAACGTATTCGGCGGGCTTAGTTATTCTTTTTAGGCAATTCAAACTATTAATTGGTTGATACAGAATTAAAATTTATTTTTACCAGAATGGATATCTTGTCTTACCTTTCCGAACTTCTTCAAACCCGTAAATCTGTAGGCATTTCCGGGTTGGGAACAGTTTATAAGAAAAAAGTACCAGGAAGGTATGATGCTGACACTCATTCGTTTCTTCCCCCTGGTTTTGTTCTGGATTTTACTACTGATATTCAGGAAGAGTCTGCTCTTCCTGAATATATATGCCAGGAGAAGCATGTTACTGCTGATACTGCGGCCTACGTTATCGAAGAGTTCAGCAAGGAAATAAACCAACAGCTTGAAGCAGGCAAAGAAGTCGACTTTGGCAGTCTTGGTAAATTATTGATCACAGATCAAAAAATACGTCTTGTACCGGCTGACTCAGCTATTGAAGGCAGCGAATATTACGGTCTTCCGCCTGTGGAGGAATCACCTGAAGTCAATATACCAGTAACAGATCAATCTGAAGAAATTGAAAATGACGGGCAGGATAATCCGGCAACGGAGATCTTCCCTGAAACTCCTGCTGCAGATGACGCTATCGGAACCCCAGTTAACGATGAGGTGGACGATACCGAAATACAGCAAGATGAAGTTGACCCGGCATCGTTGATTTCCACACCGGTGCCACCTATGGAGAATCCGGTTGTGTTAGAGACGACTAGCACTGCAGGTACTGCTATTCCCTTGGACTCAGCTTCAGCTAAAACGGAAAACGATCAGCAAATATTCAAGAAGTCTATCAATGATCAGTTTAAAACTGAAGAACAGCTTAGATCGGAAATTGAAGCGCTCAATTATTACCGCTCTAAATCTCCTGTTTCTAAACCTATTATTAAAGAGGATGACGAGCTGTTATGGAAATTAAAAAAGAAAGAGGAAATCACTCCAGATCCGGTCATCGAGCAAGAACCGGTTGTTCCCTTCTATCAGTCAGAAGATGAAGAAGTCAGGGGGACACCTGCTTACCTTAAAATTATATATGCACTTTTAATTCTGGGCATTATTGCAGGAGCGGCCTATGTTATTCAGCCATCCTTATTTAATGTAATCACGGGAAATAAACCCGGTATGCCACACCCTTCCCAACAGACCGGCCCGGTTTCGTCTCCAGCAGCTCCACTTACTGATTCTTCAGTGAAGGACAGTATAAATAAAGACAAACCAGCTATTATAGTTGATTCTGTTTCCAAAATATCCAAACCGGTCGCAACACTGGACACAGCTACGCTCTATGAAATTATAGGCGCTTCTATGCATGACAAGAAGGAAGCTGATGCTTTTATAGCGTTAATGAAAAAAAGCGGAATTGAGGCTAAGGTAGTTACGAACATGGCTGGAAGAAGACTAAAAATGAGTATTGGAACGTTTAAGGATGAAGAGACCGCAAAGCAGGAGCTTGAGAAGTTATCTCATAGATTAAAAATACCGGGTATTTACATTTATAAAAACAAACAAAAATAAATATGATCACATTGTTACAGGTTACTACAGATACAGGAAACCAATTAGCTGATACCGCGCACGTAGTTAACCAAGTTGTCACTGGAGCAGCGCAGGAGTTACACTTTTTCGATCTTTTAATCAAAGGTGGATGGGTAATGATTCCCCTTGCAATACTTGCATTTACAGGTCTGGTTATTTTTGTTGAACGTTATTTGACTATAAGAAAAGCTTCTAAACAGGAGACAAACCTTATGCTCCAAATCAAACAATACATCCATGAAGGAAGACTGGAAAATGCAATTGCACTTTGCAGAAATACAAACTCTCCGCTTGGTCGTATGTTGGAGAAGGGATTAAAACGTATCGGACGTCCAATTAAAGATATTGAAGCTGCAATTGAAAATGTTGGGAAGCTGGAGGTATCAAAATTGGAGAAAAACATCAGTATCCTCGGTATTGTTGCCGGTATAGCACCGATGTTAGGTTTCGTAGGTACAATTATTGGTGTAATCACGATTTTCCATGACGTTTCCATTAAAGGGGCTATTGAGATCGGCACTATTTCAGGCGGTCTGTATACGAAAATGATTACTTCAGCAACAGGGCTGGTAGTTGGTATCATCGCATATGTTCTATATCATATTCTGAATGCAATGGTGGAGCGGATCATTCTGAGAATGGAAACTGACGCATTGGAATTTATTGATTTATTAGAAGAGCCAGGAAAATAATGAATCTACGTAAAAGAAATAAAGGACACGTTGAAGTCCATACTTCAGCATTGAATGATATCATGTTTTTTCTGATGTTGTTCTTCCTCCTGGCATCCGCTGTGGTGAATCCACAGGTTGTTAAATTATTACTGCCGAGATCGGAATCCGGACAACAGTCATCAGCTCAAAAAACTGTAACTGTTTCGATTGATGAAAATCTCAAATATTATGTGGAGAAACAAGCGGTAACTTTGGAAAGCATGAAAAGTGCAATCGAAGCTTATCAGCAGGCATCTCCTGATCTGACTATTGTATTATATGTGGCCAGAGGGGTTTCAATTGAAAATACAATGGCTGTTTTCGACGTAGCAAATCAATTAAAACTGAAAGTTGTATTAGCAGTAGAACCTAAAAAATAATGACTCACTATAACGAGGAAAATAACTACCCTAAAGCCATTGCCATTTCTACCGGTATCATGGCTGTATTGCTGATACTAAGTCTTTTTATTGCTATAGGCACATTCAAGCCTGCAGAAGAAGCAGGTATGGGCGGAATGGTAGTTAATTATGGAACTTCAGTTGAGGGAATGGGTACGGACTATACAAGTATAGAAGAACCCTCCGCAGATCCTAATGCCAATAACGAGCTTCCGGACAAAGTAGTTCCTGATCAGGAAGTTACTCCTGTCAAATCATCGCAAAGCAGTGATAAGGAAGTTGTAACGCAAAATACTGAAGAGGCCGTAAGTATTCAGACTAAGAAAACGGCTAAACCTTCTGCACCTGCAGCGACCACAGTAACAGCGAAATCAGCTCCCCCTGCTATAAACCAAAATGCACTATATAAAGGTAAAGCTAATAAGGGAACAGGACAGGGCGATGGAACTGGCTCCACTCCTGGAAATCAAGGATCTGTAAATGGAGACCCGCTGGCAAATAATTATGGCGAAGGTGGTTCTGGATTTGGAAACACGCCAATTGCACTGCGCCGTTTTACAAACCTGGTGACTCCACAGGATGACGGTCAAAAAACAGGGAAAATTGCTGTTAGAATTACCATCAATAAGCAAGGTATAGTTGTAGATGCTGTCCCTGGTGTAAAAGGCACTACGTTACAAGACATTGATCTGTGGAATAAATGTAAGACTGCAGTTATGGGTGCCCGCCTAAATCAATCGGATTCAGCACCTGACCTTCAGGTAGGTGTAGTTGTTTTCAACTTTAAAGTGAAATAATCATAATTCCTGATACTTTTGCAGTATTAGTTTGAACTCATGACATATTCACAAACCCTGGATTACCTGTATAACAGACTTCCAATGTTTACCCGCATCGGTGCTGCGGCCATGAAAAAAGATTTACACAATACCCTGGTTCTTTGTCAGGCACTGGATGAGCCGCAGAACAAGTTTAAGAGCATCCATATAGGTGGTACAAATGGAAAAGGGTCCAGTTCTCATATGCTGGCCGCGATTTTACAAAAGGCCGGGTATAAAACCGGCCTTTATACTTCCCCGCATCTAAAAGATTTCAGGGAAAGAATCCGTATCAACGGAACAATGATCCCGACGTCTTATGTCGTTGATTTTACAGCTGAACAGCAAAGTTTAATCGAATCAATACAACCCTCCTTTTTTGAAGTCACAGTCGCAATGGCATTTTCCTGGTTTGCACAGGAGAAAGTCGATATAGCAGTAATTGAAGTTGGTTTGGGAGGACGTCTGGATTCGACGAATATCATTCAGCCGGAACTTTCTTTGATCACCAATATCAGTCTTGACCACACCAATCTTCTTGGGCACACCGTGCAGGAAATAGCCTTAGAAAAGGCTGGAATTATAAAAAAAGACACACCTGTTGTTATCGGCGAATCGCAATTAGAAACTGATGATATCTTCACTGCAAAGGCTGTTTCACTATCGAGCGAGATCGTATTTGCAGACAAGGTATTATCTGTGACCGACAGTTACAAAGACGGCCCGTTATTGGTTACTTCTGTTTTCCTGGGACCTGACTGTTTATTCAAAGATTTAAGGCTACAGCTCACAGGTACTTATCAGCTAAAAAACATCCTTGGCGTAATTCAGTCCGTACTTACATTGAGAGATAATGGTTATGATATCCCTGATACTGCAGTCAGAGAAGGACTTGCAGCCACAACAGATCTAACCGGTTTGCAGGGAAGATGGCAGACATTACAAGAAAATCCGCTCATAATCTGTGACACAGGGCATAACCTGGCCGGCATTAAAGAAGTGCTGGAAAACATCAGTCACACACCCTACAAAAAACTACATTTTGTTATCGGAATGCTGAGTGACAAAGATGTTACCAGTGTTTTGCGGCTTTTACCGACAGATGCTCTATATTATTTTTGTCAACCGGATCTAGAACGTGCTTTACCAGCAGCTGAGCTCAAAAAGTCAGCTAATGAACTTGGTTTATATGGGGAAATGTATCAGACCGTGGAACTTGCAATTATTGGCGCGAAAGCAAATGCAGATACCGACGACTTGATTTTCATTGGTGGAAGCACATTTGTCGTCGCGGAAGCACTTTAATTTTAGCCGGTAAGGAAAGTCTAATTAACGCTGTCTACACAAACAGCAAAATCAATATAAAAATTAAAATGAAGAAAAATTACGTACTATTTGCAGCTTTATGTTGCCTTTACAGTGTGGGATTTGCACAAAAAAAACAACCAAACTCAGGTCAGACCGTCTATCCGGCAACGATAGACCGGCCAAAACTGGTTGTAGGACTGGTAGTAGACCAAATGAGATGGGATTATCTATACCGCTATTATGATCGTTATACAAACGGAGGTTTTAAACGTCTAATCAATGAAGGATTTTCAGCTGAGAACACCTATATACCTTACACTCCAACTTACACCGCCTGTGGTCACACAAGTATTTATACAGGGTCTGTGCCCGCAATCAACGGGATTATCGGTAATAACTGGTACGATCCTACTCTGAGAAGAAATGTGTATTGTACAGAAGATTCGACTGTAACCACGGTAGGTTCGACTACAAATGCCGGCGTAATGTCTCCTAAAAATATGCTAAGCAGCACAATTACAGATGAACTTAGAATAGCGACTAATTTTAAAGGGAAAGTAATTGGTTTATCTTTGAAAGACCGTGGTTCTATCCTTCCCGCTGGTCATACGCCAACAGGTGCTTACTGGTATGACGGACAAACGGGCGACTGGATTACCAGTACCTATTACATGAAGGAATTACCATCATGGGTATCCGGTTACAATAAATTAAAAATGACTGATAAGTTCTATCAGCAAAACTGGAATACCATGTATCCGATTGATACGTATACTATGAGTACTGCGGATAATAAATCTTATGAAGGCAAAAACAAAGGTGAATCTGCACCGGTATTTCCTCATCAGCTAAAATTATATGCAGGAAATAACTACGATATGATCCGAAGCACCCCGCATGGAAATACAATGACTTTGGACCTTGCCAAGATTGCAATTAAAGCAGAAGAATTAGGTAAAGACAATATCACAGATTTCCTTGCAGTAAGCTGCTCATCAACTGATTATGTAGGTCACCAATACGGACCGAATTCTATTGAAGCAGAAGATACTTATTTAAGACTTGACAAAGATTTGGAAGAGTTCTTCAACTACCTGGATCAGACTGTAGGTGAAGGAAATTATCTTTTCTTTATATCCGCAGATCATGGTGCTGCACATGCACCTGGTTTTATGGCAGAAAATAAACTACCAGCAGGAACGACCAGCAATAAAGACATAGTAGCCGGACTGAATACATATTTAGAGTCAGAATTCAAGATGAAAAAAATAGCGTTAACCGCTATGAATAACCAGATCATCTACGACCACAAGAACCCGGAATTAAAAAAGCTGGATTTTACTGCTGTTAAAGCTGCAACCATTACTTATCTGAAAACATTAAATGGGTTCGCTGATGCCGTGGATTTAGCACGCGTATCTGAAAGTACTCTTCCCGCAATTCAAAAGGAAATGATCATAAATGGTTACAATGCACAACGCAGTGGTGATGTCTATTTCATCCTGAAGCCCCATTGGTTTGATGGTAGTGCAACCGGCACAACGCACGGTTCATGGAGCCCTTATGATTCCCATATCCCGCTGGTATTTATGGGCTGGAATGTTAAAGCAGGCAAAACTAATCAGACTTATCATATGACAGACATCGCAGCCACACTTGCTGCAATGCTTCACATTCAGATGCCGAGCGGATCAGTTGGCCGGCCAATTACCGAACTCACTCATCAGTAAATATCAAAGCCGCATAACCTGCGGCTTTTTTTATACGCCTATTTCGGCTACCTCTCCTGTTCCCCATACCCGAATCCAGGTATATACGTTTAAACAATAGGAAACTCACTGCCAATATCTGAAGATCTGACTACATCTCATTAGTTACAAATATCGCATAACATATATTTACCGGTATTAAATAGAAATAGCTAACTTTATGAGCCAAATATAATTTCTATTAATGGAGAAAATTCAAAGCTATCAACCCAAAAATAAAATACGTTTCGTAACTGCGGCCGCACTGTTTGACGGACATGATGCTACAATTAATATTATGCGCAGGATCTTGCAATCTTCAGGCGCCGAAGTAATTCATTTAGGGCATAACCGATCTGTGGACGAGGTTGTGAACTGTGCTATACAAGAGGATGTACAGGGCATTGCCATGACTTCTTATCAGGGTGGACATCTTGAATACTTTAAATATATGTATGACCTGCTACAGGAAAGAGGTGCCACACATATCAAAATATTCGCCGGGGGCGGTGGAGTCATTCTACCGGCAGAAATAAAAGAGCTGGAGGATTACGGAATTAGTAAGATCTATTCTCCGGATGATGGAAGAAAAATGGGATTACAAGGGATGATTAATCACATGCTTGAAAACACAGATTTCATTACCACAGCGCGCATCACAACCGAACTAAAGGATATTCCATTAAAAGTGGTAAAAAGCATTGCCTCTGCAATAACAGTGGCGGAGAACGACCCTAAAGGAGCTCAGTCATTTGTTAACGAATTGAAAGAGCTTTCCAAAGATAAAAACACGCCCGTTTTGGGTATTACCGGCACCGGAGGATCAGGAAAATCATCACTAGTAGATGAACTGGTCAGGAGATTTCTGATAGAAGTTCCCGGTAAAACAATGGCAATAATTTCTGTAGATCCATCCAAAAGAAAAACTGGCGGAGCATTATTAGGCGACAGGATCAGGATGAATGCCATAAATGATCCCAGGATCTATATGCGGTCGCTCGCTACAAGACAAGCCAACCTTGCTCTTTCAGTTAATGTACAGGAAAGTATTGATATCTGTAAAGCCGCTGGTTATGATCTGATCATTGTAGAAACATCCGGTATTGGCCAGTCCGATACCGAAATCACAGAACACTGCGACGTATCCCTTTACGTTATGACGCCAGAATTTGGAGCAGCAACACAGCTCGAAAAAATAGACATGCTCGATTTTGCAGATCTGGTCGCCATCAACAAGTTTGATAAACGGGGTGCACTGGATGCATTAAGAGACGTAAGAAAACAATATAAAAGAAATCATAATCTATTTGATGCGGGCGACGACGAAATACCCGTCTATGGAACGATGGCTTCCCAATTCAATGATCCTGGTATGAACAACCTGTTTACCGCGCTGATCAATACTATCAAAACAAAAACAAAGGTTGAATTCAGTACCACTCAGAAATTTATTTCGCAAACTTCGGAAAAAACTTATATCATCCCACCCGACCGCATAAGGTATCTTGCCGAAATAGCAGAATCCAGTACGGCATATAATGAGTGGGTCACACAACAATGCCAGTTGGCTACTAAACTCTATCAGCTTCAGGGCACCCTGGCACTTTTAAAAAATGGCGTAAGCTTACCAGAATCCGGCACTTCAGCCAGGCATGATCTGGAAATTGCTTTGGAACATATGCGCTCACACCTTGAAGAACAACTAGATGGTCAGTGCAGAAGGCTGATAAGGGAGTGGCCGGAAACCCTGCAGAAGTATAAAGCGGAATACTTTATCTATCACGTCAGGGATAAAGAGATTAAACAGCCCTTATATTACCAGTCACTTTCACAATTGCAGATTCCAAAAATTTCCCTTCCAAGGTATAAAGATTGGGGTGATATTCTCCGCTGGCTGCTTACAGAAAATGTGCCTGGAGAATTCCCTTATGCAGCAGGTGTCTTCCCGTTAAAAAGAGAAGGAGAAGATCCCACGAGGATGTTTGCAGGTGAGGGAGGCCCGGAAAGAACAAATAAACGTTTCCATTATGTATCATTAGGTCAACCGGCGCACCGCCTCTCTACCGCATTTGATTCGGTAACTCTATACGGAGAAGATCCGCATATTCGACCTGACATTTATGGTAAAATAGGGAATTCAGGGGTGAGTATTGCAACCTTAGATGATGCAAAAAAACTCTACTCAGGTTTCAATCTATGCGCCTCATCTACGTCAGTTTCTATGACAATCAACGGTCCGGCACCCATGCTTTTAGGCTTTTTTATGAACGTCGCCATTGATCAACAATGCGAATTATATATAAAATCCGAAGGACTGGAAGCAGAGACTGAAGAAAAGATTAAAGCTATATATACTGCCAAAAATATAGAAAGACCCGTATACAACGGCGAGTTGCCAGTTGGAAATGACGGGCTGGGTTTAATGCTATTAGGTGTTACCGGTGACCAAATTTTACCTGCGTCAATATATAACAAGATAAAAGCTCATGCGATCAGTACTGTGCGGGGTACAGTACAGGCAGATATTCTAAAAGAAGATCAGGCGCAGAATACCTGCATATTTTCGACAGAATTTGCACTGAGGATGATGGGAGATATACAAAAGTATTTCATTGATCAAAAAGTAAGAAATTTCTATTCTGTTTCCATCTCAGGCTATCACATTGCTGAGGCTGGTGCCAATCCGATAAGTCAGCTAGCATTCACGCTTAGTAATGGCTTTACTTTCGTAGAATACTACCTTAGTAGAGGTATGCATATTGACGATTTTGCGCCAAACCTGTCTTTCTTCTTTTCTAATGGTATAGATCCTGAATATGCTGTAATCGGCAGGGTCGCCAGACGTATCTGGGCAAAAGCTATAAAAAACAAATATAAAGGAAATGAGCGTTCGCAAAAGCTCAAATACCATATCCAGACTTCAGGGCGGTCTTTACATGCCCAAGAAATAGACTTTAATGATATCAGGACAACACTTCAGGCTTTATATGCAATTTATGATAACTGCAATTCACTTCATACCAATGCATATGATGAAGCCATCACCACCCCTACTGAAGAATCAGTACGCAGGGCTATGGCGATACAACTGATCATTAACCGGGAGTTGGGCCTGGCAAAGAATGAAAACCCTATACAAGGTGCATTTATCATCGAAGAACTTACAGATTTAGTAGAAGACGCCGTACTCACTGAATTTAAACGGATAAATGAGCGTGGAGGCGTTCTGGGTGCGATGGAAACGATGTATCAACGTGGAAAAATACAGGAAGAAAGTTTGTATTATGAAACACTCAAACATAATGGAGAATACCCGATAGTTGGAGTAAATACTTTCTTGAATAAAAAAGGATCTCCAACAGTCACGCCTGGAGAAGTGATACGTGCAACCGAAGAGGAGAAACAATACCAGATCAATGCTTTAGCTAACTTTCAAAAAAGAAATGAGGCGTCTCAAGGGTCGATATTGGAAGAATTGCAGCGGAAAGCTGTGCTTGGAGATAATATTTTCGAAGCATTGATGGATGCCTGCAAGATCTGCTCGCTCGGACAAATCTCTAAAGCATTATATGCTGTAGGAGGGCAATACAGACGTAATATGTAACCTACACTCTTAATATAAAAAAAGGCGGATCAAAATAATGATCCGCCTTTTTTTATAAATAATATACGCTAAACCTATGCGTGAATCCAGCTGAATTTATATTCCATAGTAGGATTTTTCATTCTTTCCGCAACACGAAGTAACCTATTGGGAAGTGCCATGATATAATCACGGGCTTTTTCACCAGCATCGTCCAAATCGCGCATACCGTCAATTTTCCACTCTTCAATAAGCTGCTGCATAATTTCAACGTAATCTACAGCTGTATAAACACCTAAACGCTGTGCTGCGTCGGTAAAGTGTCCAAAAGTTTGTCCCATTTTCATGCCCATTTCCCTTAGGAAGTGAGCTGGCATAACAATCTTTTTACGCATCATATCTTCAAATGCGATCATCGCTTCATTAGGATCAACTTCAAATATCTTTGACATGAAGTCCTTATAAGCTTTAGCATGTCTTGCTTCATCAGAAGCAATCACACCGCACATTTTTGATAACAAAGCATCACCATCTTTCTTAGCTAAAGAGGCTACCCTTCTGTGAGATATATTTGTAGCAAGTTCCTGGAAACTTGTATAGATAAAATTCCTGTAAGGATCATGGCCTGTACCAATATCAAATCCATCAGCAATCAGATACTGAGTTGAAATTTCCATCTGACGCATATCAACACGTCCCGAAAGATATAAATATTTATTTAACAGGTCACCGTGTCTATTCTCTTCAGCAGTCCAGTGTCTTACCCACTTCATCCATCCACCTTGTTCATTTCTTGAAATCCCGTCAACCATGGCTAACCATGACTCGTAAGTTGGTAAAGCTTCCTCTGTGATCGTATCACCGATCAGAACTGCTACAAGATCATAAGAAAGATCATTAGCATTTTCACGCAAAGATTTTATATCCTGGATAAAGGTTTCACTGGTCGAAACAGGCAAGAAATCAGTCGGCTGCCAATTGGTATCAATCGGTTTGAGGTAAGTATCCATCATATCAAGCATATACTGCTCAATGTGAAGCATCACTTCCCTTCTTTTTTCAGCAAAAAAACTCATTTTGTGTGTGTTTTAGTTTATATTCAAAGATAACCAAAATTTTATCAAATTGGCTTTCCACCTTTATAAATCACGCCATCTTTCATCACAAAATGCACCTGCAGGATAGAATTAATGTCATTTTCAAGATTAATATCGACAGCAATTATGTCTGCTAAATACCCTTTTCTGATAATGCCAATTCTTTTTTCCCAATTTAACTGTTTAGCCGCATTTACAGTAGCAAACTTAAGCACATCAGGTATAGAAACTCCCGCTTCATGATAGCCGATTAAAGTATGTTTAGAAGGGAGACCATAAGGCAGATTTACATCTATATAATCGTCAGAACCTGCGGCAATTGTTACGCCCATTTTGATGGCGCGGTTTAAACGCTTAGCCAGCCTTTTCAAATAAGATGCCATATCGGCGGAACTATCTTCACCCGGATAGGCAATCCTGGCATAATTAGCCATAACGGTGCTGTCTCCATCTGTAGGGACAAGAATTACGCCCCTTTTAGCCATCAGTTGCAATGTTGAATCCTGAACATTATAACCATGTTCTATTCCGTCAACACCTGCCAGCACTGCATTATGTATTGATTCAGCGTCAGTTGCATGCGCAGTAACTCGCAGACCATAGCGGTGTGCCTCTTTCACCGCCGACTCCATCTCCTGAACGGATAATGAAGTACGGTTCGGTACGTTATCCGCGAAAATTTTGATAACGGTGGCACCTTGGTTCACATTTTCCCTGACCGCCTTAATGATCTCATCCCGTCCATTCACGATGCGGTATTCGTCATCGGCAAGATGCCGGTGCTTATAGATTACACCTGGCAGCTGCCCGCCCTCGCTTGCCAACCCTGGTCCGGAACTACGCATTCTTGGCCCTGGCACTAATCCGTTATCAATTGCATTCATCAAAGCGATATCAGCGAACTGACCCGAATTACCTAGATCCTGAACAGCAGTTATGCCTTCCTGCAAATAGGCATTCGCGCGCACTGTCCCATATATCGCACGGTAGGCATCACCTTCCATGGTTAGCGTCTTCAGTAGAGATTGTGCCGAGTAATCCATATGAGGTTTTAATTCCTCACGAAACAATAGATGTGTATGCGCGTCAATTAAACCAGGTAAAACAGTATAACCGCTTAAATCTAATAGGGTATAATCAGCTCTCTCTTTATCAGTAAGTTCCTGTTCTTTCTTGACTTCAATAATTTTATTGCCACTAACAAGAATAAAACATCCTTTTACAAAAGTGCCGTTCCCCGAATCAAACATTTGACCTGCTTTGATCAGATATTTATTGCTTTGAGCCGATAATAAAATAGGGATACAGCATAAAACTGTGAAGAGCAATTTTTTCATATCCACAAATAACAAAAAATATCCGGAGATATAACTACAAAGTAGTCAACAGGCTAATTGGAGGTAAATAATTAGGAAGAATTAAAGAAATGCACCGGATCTGCCTCACCAGAATTATAGCATGAATATGCTTCAGCAGAAAAAACCTGATAAACAAGAAAAGCCTGTAGTTTTCACTACAGGCTTTCTTTAAGATTTGGCACCGACCTACTCTCCCACGTGTTACCGCAGTACCATCGGCTCTGGTGGGCTTAACTTCTCTGTTCGGAATGGGAAGAGGTGGACACCACCGATATAGGCACCTAAATGTTTTTAATGTTAGTACAGCTAACAATCATAGATTAATTCGCTGCATAAACAATGACATATTATTGAAAGAAGTTAGTATGAAGAACAAACAACAGTATTCTGCTTTTGAAAGCTTCGGATGATTAGTATTA